>NZ_JBBCKX010000001.1:0-957108 GCF_037153115.1 Pantoea sp. USMM079 | reverse complement strand
AACTTGAGCGGCCGGGGCTGCTTTAGCAGGAGTTGCATCAGCAGGTTCAGATGCTTGCTCACCAGCCGCAGCGGCTTTCTTCGCTTTAGCACGTGCAATGGCGGCTTCAACAGCGGCTTTGCGAGGATCAACTTGAGCGGCCGGGGCTGCTTTAGCAGGAGTTGCATCAGCAGGTTCAGATGCTTGCTCACCAGCCGCAGCGGCTTTCTTCGCTTTAGCACGTGCAATGGCGGCTTCAACTGCGGCTTTGCGAGGATCAACCTCAGCGGTCGGTGCTGTATCAGCAGGTTCAGACGCTTGTTCACCAGCCGCAGCCGCAGCTTTCTTCGCCTTAGCGCGCGCAATGGCGGCTTCAACTGCCGCTTTACGCGGATCAACTTCAGCGTCCGGGGCTGCTTTAGCAGGCTCAGAAACTTGTTCCCCAGCCGCAGCCGCAGCTTTCTTCGCCTTAGCTCGCGCAATGGCCGCTTCAACCGCCGCTTTACGCGGATCCCCCGACTGCTTGCTCAGCGCCTGCGTTTCAGACTGTTTTTCCGCCTGTTGAGCTAACGCCTGCGCATGGCGCGCCTCGCGCTCGGCGGTTTCCTGTTCCGGTGTTTTGGCGGCACGCGCCTTCACGCGAGCAATCGCCGCGTCACGTTCACCCTGATCGCTACGTGCCACACGCTGTTTAGCTTCTTCATGACGCGCTTCACGCGCCAGTTTTTCCCGCTCTAAACGCGCCTGACGCGCTTCAAAGCGCGCTTTAGCTTCAGCGGTGCGCTTCGCTTCGAGATCGATAGCGCGCAGCTCTGCCTTCTCCTGGCGATAATATTGCACCAGCGGAATATTACTTGGGCAGACGTACGCACAGGCACCGCACTCAATGCAGTCATCGATATTGTGAGCGCGCGCCTTCTCATGATCGCCGCCCTGGCTGTACCAGAACAGCTGCTGAGGCAGCAGTTTCGCCGGGCAGGCATCCGCACAGGCACTGCAACGAATACAAGACTGTTCTTCTTCGTTATTGCCCATTTCACTGGCAGAAGGTGCCAGAATGCAGTTGGAGATTTTAACCAGCGGCACATTCAGTGACGGCAGCGTAAAACCCATTAGCGGGCCGCCCATGATCACCATCTGACGCGAACCCGGTGCGAAACCCACATGATGTAACAGATGGCTAACTGGCGTACCCAGGCGTCCCCAAACGTTACGCGGCTGCGCAATGGCTTCGCCGGTCAGGGTAACGACGCGTTCGGTAATTGGCTCGCCATCGATAATGGCGCGTTTTACCGCCCAGGCCGTACCGACGTTTTGCATCAGCACGCCAATATCGGTCGAACGACCGCCGTGCGGCACTTCAACGCCAGTAAGAATCTGGGTCAGTTGTTTAGCACCGCCAGAAGGGTATTTGGTGGGGATGACACGCAGTTGCAACTCGCGGTCACCACCCAAAGCCTGCTTCAGCGCTGCAATCGCTTCGGGTTTGTTATCTTCGATGCCAATCAGCACACGCTCAGCCTGCAATACCCAGGCGAGGATACGACAACCTTCCAGCACTTCAGCCGCGCAGTCCTGCATCAGACGATCATCGGCGGTGATGTAAGGTTCGCACTCTGCGGCATTGATAATCAGGGTTTTGACGCCGCGCAATCCGCCACGTAGCTTGGTGGCGGTCGGGAAGCCTGCCCCCCCCAAACCGGCGACGCCTGCCTCATGGATGCGCTTGACGACATCTTCACGAGTAAGCGAACGGAAGTCAGGTTGCGGATCGAGCGTGGTCCAGCGATCTTCACCATCGGCGCGAAGGAAAATGCACAGTTCGGAAAGACCCGAAGGGTGCGCGGTCATATGTGGCGCAATCGCTTCGATGGTGCCGGAGGTCGGTGCGTGCACCGGCAGCATGCGTCCGCTGCCAAACGTCAGCGGCTGACCACGCAAGACGTGATCGCCCGGTGAGACGCAAATCTCGCCTTCATGGCCGATATGCTGTTTTAACGGAATGATGAATTGTTCAGGCAGCGGTAACTGGCTTAACGGCGTGCCGTTAGACTGTGTTTTCATTTCCGGCGGATGAATGCCGCCCTGAAAATCCCACAGCTTCTCTTTGCGGAACAGTTTTAACAAATTAAGCATGAGTTTCTACCGGGATCACCCGTACAGGAATGGTTTCGAGATCCCATTTCCAGTTGGCCGTGGTCGTAGCAACCGGACGCATTTCAATACAGTCGGTCGGGCAGGGAGCAACACACAAATCACAGCCGGTACAGACATCGCTCAGCACGGTATGCATGGCACGGGTCGCACCGACAATCGCATCTACCGGGCAAGCCTGAATACATTTAGTGCAGCCGATGCAGTTGGCTTCATCAATCCAGGCCACGGTGCGGATCGGTTCCTGCACTTCCTCACCGCCATCCAGCGGTTGCGGTTCAACGTTGAGCAGCGCGGCCAGCTTGAGCATGGTTTGCTCGCCACCGGGGGCGCATTTATTAATGGCTTCGCCGTTATTACCCACGGCATCAGCGTACGGGCGGCAGCCGGGATAACCACATTGGCCGCATTGACTTTGCGGCAGAATACTGTCGATCTGTTCAACGATCGGATCTTCTTCTACCTCGAATCGACGCGAGGCGTAACCGAGCAGGGCGCCAAAAACCAGGCCCAGCGCAGCAATAGCCACAATAGCAATCCAAATCGCGGTCATTAGAATTTCACCAACCCGGTAAAGCCCATAAAGGCCAGCGCCATCAAACCTGCGGTGACTAATGCAATGGAGTTGCCCTTAAACGGCGCAGGGACGTTGGCCAATACCAGACGTTCACGCATACCAGCGAACAGCACCATCACCAGGGAGAAGCCAAGCGAGGCACTGAAGCCATAGACCGCAGCCTGCATAAAGGTATGGTTGAGATTGACGCTCAGCAAAGGGACACCCAGCACAGCACAGTTAGTGGTAATCAGCGGCAGAAAAATGCCCAGCAGTCGATAGAGTGACGGACTGGTTTTGCGCACCACCATTTCGGTGAATTGCACCACCACGGCGATCACCAGGATATACGCCAGGGTTCGCAGGTACACCAGATCGAGCGGCACCAGAATCAGATGGTTCACCAGCCAGGCGCAGATTGACGCCAGGGTGATCACGAAAGTGGTGGCGAGTCCCATGCCAATGGCCGTTTCCAATTTTTTTGACACGCCCATAAAGGGACATAGGCCGAGAAACTTCACTAACACGAAGTTGTTCACCAGCACGGTGCCAATAAAGAGAAGTAAGTAATCGGTCATTTTTTAACCTGGGAAGCCGAAAGGCGTCTATTATCCGGAATTGAGAGGTGCATCTCAACCTCTACACAAAATCTGTGGATGTTGAGAGCACGCAGAATTAAATTCCTGACGAAACTCGCGCCGTTATGGCTGGATAAACGTCTCTTTTACACGTTGAGAACGTTTGAAGTAGGGCACAAAGACCGCCGCCGCCAGCAGTGACAACAACAGCGTTTGAATGGCTTTGTTATCCGCCACCGGGGTGAACGCGAACGTTTTCAACGCCAGTAACACCGTCATCAGCAACCACAGGATGTAATGACGCGGTAGACGGCGCGAACGTTTACAGAACATCCAGCAAACCCAGATACTGTAGACCCAAACCACGCCTGCGGTGAGCAGGGAAATCGCCCATTGCGTGAACAATTGGCTGGCATGAGTGAACAACGTGGTACGCAATTCTGCATCAAACAACGGGCTCAGATACATGGCCACCACCAGCGCACTGGTCAGCATCGTCATAATCAACCAGGCTAGCGGCAACAACAGCCAGCCAGCAATACGCGGCGGGTTTACCGATTCGGTCATCTTGCGGATCCTGTAGCGAAATTAAGAAGGCGTTGTATGTCCAAACGGGGCACGCCCGACATGGACAACGCAATAGTGCAGAAAAAGGCGGGGAAAACCCATTACATTACGTAGCGCCAGACTGATTTCGGCACGCGGCCCATATCATAAAGGCGGCCGCCGGAAACAAGTTCAGCACGACGATGATCGGCAGCGCGATACATATTGATGATGTCATTGTCATCGGTCAGCGAATAATTAAGATGGTCGTAGAGTTTTTCCAGACTATCGAGATTATTCACTTTGCGGAATTTCAGCAGGTAATCTAGCGCAGTCATGATTGCCATTTAAAAATAAAGTGCTCGGAAGTGCCCAAGTATAGGGAGCACACTGACAGAGTCCATACGCCAGCGTTAAAAAAATTCAAAAATCAGACAACGTGAGCTAATTCGCTCATCAAAAGACATTTTTTCTTCATTTTGCCGTTTTAAACGCGCATTTCCAGACGGGATTAAGACAAATTCAACCCTGACAGACGGCATAATGTGAAAAAAGCTCACACCCTTAACGCAAATGAAAGTTGTCATTTTTTATCAGGCTTAGTGCACTGACTTTCATTCATATAAGACGTTTATTAGGCCGATTTATGTCGAACAGTTAAGCAATGGCATCTACACGCTTTGAAACTGTAAATCATGTAGTGTGCGAATAATCACAAAACTGATCATTGCTTGTGCCCGCAGTCGATAACCATTCTTTACGCAGCGTCTGTAATCGCTTCCAGTAGCCACCATCCTAACCGATTCTGTTTATTACATTTATTTAACCGCCACTGAAATAAATATCAGGCAAATTGTCCATATGGCTGGTATGACTTCTTACATGGATAATTTCGTAACTCCTTTAATTCATTCTATTTTGTGAGGCATGTCGCGCTTGTTTTCTCGCTTTTGCGCCAGGCTTAATCTGCGTTTTGTACCCCTACAGCACACTCCCTTCAGAGGAATGAAATTATGTGGAAACGTTTACTCTTAACCGCCATGGTCAGTTCAGCACTCAGTGCTTCGGTACTTGCCGCTGACATGACGGTGGGCTTCTCACAGGTTGGCTCGGAGTCTGGCTGGCGTTCAGCAGAAACCAACGTGGCGAAAAGCGAAGCGCAAAAGCGTGGTATCACGTTGAAAATCGCCGATGGTCAGCAGAAGCAGGAAAACCAAATCAAAGCGGTGCGCTCGTTTATCGCGCAGGGCGTTGACGCCATCTTCATCGCCCCGGTAGTACAAACCGGTTGGGAACCGGTGCTGGAAGAAGCCAAAGACGCCAAAATCCCGGTGTTCCTGTTAGACCGCGCCATCGTGGTGAAAGATAAGTCGCTGTACATGGCGGTGGTGACCGCAGACAACGTGCTGGAAGGCAAGTTGATCGGTGACTGGCTGGTGAAAACGGTCGGCGATAAGAAGTGTAATGTGGTTGAGTTACAAGGCACCGTGGGTGCCAGCGTAGCCATCGACCGCAAAAAAGGCTTCGCCGAAGCCATCGCGGGCCACAACAACATCAAAGTGATCCGCTCGCAGTCCGGCGACTTTACCCGTAGTAAAGGTAAAGAGGTGATGGAGAGCTTTATCAAAGCGGAAAACAACGGCAAGAACATCTGCATGGTGTATGCGCACAACGATGATATGGCGATCGGCGCCATTCAGGCCATTAAAGAAGCGGGTCTGAAGCCAGGCAAAGATATTTTGACCGGTTCTATCGACGGCGTACCGGATATCTATAAAGCGATGCTGGCGGGTGAGGCCAATGCCAACGTCGAGCTGACGCCAAACATGGCGGGTCCGGCATTCGATGCGCTGGAGAAATTTAAAAAAGACGGCACGATGCCACCAAAAATCATCAAAACCGAATCGAAACTGTATCTGCCAGACTCTGCGCAGGCACAGCTCGACACCAAAAAAGGCATGGGTTACTGATCCCCGCAACCGCCCTTCGGGGCGGTTTTTCATGACGTAAGGCGAGGTAGAACCTGATGAGCACCGCAGATGCATTCGCACTCCTGACTCTCAACGGTATCAGCAAAGGTTTCCCCGGCGTGAAAGCGCTGGATAATGTGTCGTTCAGCATTCGCAAAGGCGAGATCATGGCGCTGCTGGGCGAAAACGGCGCCGGGAAATCCACGCTGATTAAAGTGCTGACCGGCGTGTACACCCGTGATGCAGGCACCATCACCCTGAATGGCACTGCCATTTCACCGCACAATACCGCCGATGCACAGCAAATGGGCATCGGCACGGTTTATCAGGAGGTGAATCTCCTGCCGAATATGTCGGTGGCAGACAATCTCTACATCGGCCGCGAGCCGCGCCGCTTTGGCATGATTGACCGCAAGCGTATGGTGCGCGATGCCGATGCGCTGATGCGCAACTACGGTTTTGCGCTCGACGTGACGCGTCCCCTGGGCCATTACTCGGTGGCGATGCAGCAAATCATTGCGATTTGCCGCGCCGTGGATCTCTCCGCACAGGTGTTAATCCTCGATGAACCCACCGCCAGCCTCGATGCCAGCGAAGTGGAAATGCTATTCACCCTGATGGCGCAACTGAAAGCCAAAGGGATGAGCCTGATTTTTGTCACTCATTTTCTCGACCAGGTATATCGCATCACCGATCGTATTACCGTTTTGCGCAATGGCCAGTTTATAGCCACGCGTGATACGGCATCGCTGCCGCAAATCGAATTGATCAAACTGATGCTGGGGCGCGAGTTACTGGAAACTGCCCTGCAGCGTCAGGGCAGCACGCTGAAAAGCAACCAACCGGTGGTGTCATTCAAAGACTACGGCAAGAAGGGCACCATTGAGCCTTTCGACCTGGAAGTGCGCCCGGGAGAAGTGGTGGGCTTAGCCGGCTTGTTGGGATCGGGGCGCACGGAAACCGCCGAAGTGCTGTTTGGTATCCGTCGTGCGGATCGGGGCACTGCCACCATCAAAGGCAAAGTGCAGCACATCCGGACACCGGCCAAAGCCTCCCATCTGGGCATGGGGTTCTGCCCGGAAGATCGTAAAACCGACGGTATTATCGGCGCTGCATCGGTGCGCGAGAATATTATTCTGGCGCTACAGGCCCAACGCGGCTGGCTGCGACCGATCAAACGCCGTGAGCAGCAGGCCATCGCTGATCGCTTTATCAAAAGCCTGGGGATTCGCACGCCACATGCCGATCAGCCGGTTGAATTACTTTCCGGCGGTAATCAGCAAAAAGTGCTGCTGTCACGCTGGCTGGTGACTAAACCGCAATTCTTAATCCTCGACGAACCGACGCGCGGCATTGACGTCGGTGCACATGCCGAGATCATTCGTTTGATTGAAACCCTGTGCGCCGATGGACTGGCGTTACTGGTTATCTCCTCTGAACTCGAAGAGCTGGTAGGCTATGCCGACCGCGTGTTGATCATGCGTGATTTGAAGCAGGTGGCTGAAATCCCGCTGGAGCAGCTGTCGGTGGCGTCGATCGTCAATGCCATCGCCGATGGAGGAGCACAACATGCTTGAATCCCCTATGACACATCCAAAACCTGAACGGCGTAAGCCGAAGTTACCGCCGGGCATGCCGCAAATCGTCGCGCTGATTCTGGTGCTGTTGGTGGATAGCCTGGTCGCCAACAATTTTTTTGCCGTGCATATTCAGGACGGCCGCCTGTTCGGCAGCCCGATTGATATCCTCAACCGCGCTGCACCCGTCGCCTTACTGGCGGTCGGTATGACGCTGGTGATTGCCACCGGCGGGATTGATTTGTCGGTCGGCGCGGTGATGGCGATTGCGGGCGCGACAGCGGCCACGTTAACCGTTGCGGGGCACAGCCTGAGTTTTATTATTCTCGCCACACTCGGCACCGGTCTGGCCTGTGGCTTGTGGAATGGCGTGCTGGTCGCCCTCCTGAAGATTCAGCCGTTTGTGGCCACGTTGATTTTGATGGTGGCCGGGCGCGGTATCGCTCAGCTGATTACCCAGGGTCAGATTGTGACCTTTAACAGCGACAGCCTCGGCTGGTTTGGCAGCGGCTCGCTGTGGATGCTGCCGGTTCCGGTGTGGATAACATTGCTGGTGGCGCTTTTGGTGTGGCTGCTGACACGCAAAACTGCGTTGGGGCTGTTTATCGAAGCGGTGGGGATTAACCTGCGTGCTGCCCGCAATGCCGGTGTTAATGGATGGTTAGTGGTGATGTCCACCTATGCCATCAGCGGTGTGTGTGCGGCTGTCGCGGGCCTGATCGTGGCCGCAGACATTCGGGGTGCCGATGCCAACAATGCCGGTCTATGGCTGGAGTTGGATGCCATTCTCGCCGTGGTGATTGGCGGTGCATCGTTGATGGGCGGGCGTTTTAATCTGGTGTTGTCGCTGGTTGGCGCGCTGATTATTCAGTCGATGAACACCGGTATTTTGCTGTCTGGCTTCCCGCCGGAGCTGAATCAGGTGGTGAAAGCGGTGGTGGTGATGTGTGTGCTGTTGCTGCAATCACCGCGCTTTATCGCCATGCTGAAAGGGAGACGTCCAAAATGATTAAACGCCATCTGCCATTAATGATTACGCTGCTGGTGTTTGTCGCCGGTTATCTGTTCTGCCTGAGTCAGTTTCCCGGTTTTGCCTCGACTCGCGTGATCTGCAATATCCTGACCGATAACGCGTTTCTCGGCATTATCGCCGTGGGCATGACGTTTGTGATTTTGTCAGGCGGTATCGATCTGTCAGTGGGGGCCGTTATCGCCTTTAGCGGTGTATTTTTGGCGAAAATTATCGGTGATTATCACGTCGATCCGATTCTTGCCTTCGCGATTGTGCTGGCGATGGGAGCACTGTTTGGCGCCATGATGGGCTGGCTTATCGATGCGCTGAAGATCCCGGCCTTTATCATTACCCTGGCGGGGATGTTTTTCCTGCGCGGCTGTAGCTATCTGGTGTCGGAGAATTCGATTCCCATTGATCATCCGCTGTATTCCACACTGTCTAGCCTGGCGTGGAAGATCCCCGGCGGCGGGCGCCTTAGTTTGCTGGCAGTGATTATGCTGGTGGTGGTGATTGGCGGGATCATCCTCGCGCATCGCACGCGTTTTGGTAATCAGGTGTATGCGATTGGCGGCAATCTGACATCAGCGCAGTTGATGGGCGTTTCGACGCGCGCCACCACCATCAAGATTTATATGCTTTCCACCACCCTGGCGACACTGGCGGGGATTGTGTTCTCGATCTATACCTCAGCAGGATACGCCCTGGCAGGTTTGGGCGTGGAACTGGACGCGATTGCCTCTGTGGTGATCGGCGGCACCTTGCTGTCCGGTGGTGTCGGCACGGTGCTCGGCACGTTGTTTGGTGTATTGATCCAGGGGCTGATTCAAACATGGATTAACTTCGACGGTACGTTGAGTTCGTGGTGGACAAAGATCGCCATCGGTATCCTGTTATTCGCATTTATTGCCCTGCAGCGCCTGCTGACCGTGATGTGGGATCGTCAGAAGAATGCGCCGGTTAAGCGTTTAACTTCGTAGTCGTGAGTGGGATGTTTAAGAGGTGCGCAAATTGGCGCACCTTTTTTGTTTTGGGTCGCCAATTCGAGGATGTTGGAGGCTTGGTGCTCAGAATTGTGGATGTTGGGTGGGGTTGCAGGGGTTGGTGCTTATATTTTGAATGTTAGGTAGGGTTGCTGAAAGTTTTGTGCATAGCCCCATAAAGGCCAGCCCGATCGCAAAGGAACCCCGCATCCATGCAGATCGACCGCGCCATCCCTGGCGCGAACGCTTTGCTCTTCGGGCTGGCCTTTATGGTGCAATTGAGACTGTCATTGCTGTAGTCAATGCAAATCTGAAAATTCGATTCAAATTCAGCGCCAAAAAAACCGCAACGAACCTGCATAAAGGAGACAAAGGTGGGCAGTGGAGTAAAGCGTACGCCGCAGGGATGCGGCGTCCGAGGCTACAGGGATGTATTCACGCCGACTTTACGTAACGCCCACCTTTGTCGACTGGACCGCACGTTTTTAGTCACAGCGCCCATCTTGGCAAGTTAGGTGGAGTTGCTGATGGTTCGGTGCGAAGCCCCATAAAGGTCAGCCCGATCGCAAAGGAACCCCGCATCCATGCAGATCGACCGCGCCATCCCTGGCGCGAACGCTTTGCTCTTCGGGCTGGCCTTTATGGGGCAATTGAGTGGGGCATCGCTGTAGTCAGTGCTAATCTGAATGCTCGATTCAAATGCGGCTCCCAAAAAACTCAATAATTCTGCATAAAAGAAACAAAGGTGGGTAGAACTGTCATTGCTGTAGCTAGTGCAAACCTGAAAATTCGATTCAAATTCAGCTCCAAAAAAACCGCAACGAACCCGCATAAAGGAGACAAAGGTGGGCAGTGGAGTAAAGCGTACGCCGCAGGGATGCGGCGTCCGAGGCTACAGGGATGAATTCACGCCGACTTTACGTAACGCCCACCTTTGTCGACTGGACCGCACGTTTTTAGTCACAACGCCCACCTTTGTTGACTGGAGCGCACGTTTTTAGTCACAGCACTCACCTTCGTTGACTAGAACGCACACTTTTAACGACTACGCCTACTTATGCTGCCTGGATCGCAGGTTTTAGCCACAAAAAAGCCGCGACTCAACGCGGCTTCAACAGGTCATAACACGATCAGCGCGCTAACCGGTAATACGCCTCATTCCAGCGCAATGCATCTTTAAACGCCGGCAAACGCGTATCCTCATCGATTACCAGCACCTCGATGCCGTTCAGCTCGCCGTACAGATACATATCATCCAAATCCAGTGCCTGACTAAACACCGTATGGTGTGCGCCGCCGGCAAGAATCCATGCCTCGGAAGCGGTAGCCAGTGAGGGCTGGGCACGCCACAAGGCACGCGCGACCGGCAATTTCGGCAGCGGTTTCGGCTGCTCAATCGCATCCACCACATTCACCAGCAAACGGAAACGATCGCCCATATCAATCACACTGGCATTCACCGCGCGACCAGCCGGCGTGGAGAAAATCATGCGCGCCGGATCCGCTTTGCCACCTATGCCGAGGAACTGCACGTCAATTAACGGCTTCGCCTCTTTAGCAATCGAAGGGCACACTTCCAGCATATGTGAACCCAGCACCAAATCGTTGCCCGGGGAAAAGTGATAGGTGTAATCCTCCATAAATGAAGTACCGCCCGCACGATTCCCGGCTTGCACCTTCAAAATATGCAGCAGCGCAGCGGTCTTCCAGTCACCTTCACCGGCAAAACCATAACCCTGGCCCATCAAACGTTGAACGGCCAAGCCTGGCAACTGCGTCATGCCGTGCAGAGTCTGGAAATTAGTGGTAAAGGCTTTGCAGCCCTCATCATCGAGGAAACGCTTCAAACCGAGTTCAATGCGCGCCGCATCCAGCACGTTCTGACGCTTCTCGCCATTCACGGCGGCAGCCTCGCTGAACAAATACTGGCTCTCGTATTCATCGATCAGCGCATGCACATCGCCATCGCTGACGCTGTTCACCACCTCAACGAGATCGCCGACGCCCCAACCGTTGACCGAATAACCAAACTGAATCTGTGCCGCCACCTTATCGCCTTCGGTCACCGCCACTTCGCGCATATTGTCGCCAAAGCGCGCCACTTTCAGCTGCTGGCTGGCCTGCTTCGCAAGTGCCGCATTGATCCAGCGGCCGATGCGTTGCTGGCTGGTCTTGTCCTGCCAGTGGCCGGTCACCACGCTGTGCTGTAAGCCCATGCGCGCGCCGATAAAGCCAAACTCACGGCCGCCGTGTGCGGTCTGGTTCAGATTCATAAAGTCCATATCCATACTGTCCCACGGAATTTCTGCGTTGAACTGAGTATGGAATTGCAGCAGCGGCTTATTCAGGATACTCAGTCCGCCAATCCACATCTTGGCCGGTGAGAAGGTGTGTAACCAGGTAATGATGCCGACACAACTATTGTCGTGATTGGCCTCGCGGCACAGCGCCAGCGCTTCATCCGGTGATTTCACCAGAGGCTTCAACACCAGCGGTACCGGAAGTGTGCCTGCCTGATTCAATCCATCCATCACCTGGCGCGCGTGATGTTCAACCTGACGCAAGGTTTCCGCTCCGTAGAGATGCTGAGTCCCAATCACAAACCAAACGTTCTGTTCCATTTCTCGCTCCTTTACTTAGCGGATGTGGCGCGGGCGGCATACTGAGGTTCAGCGGCCTGGCACCAGTTTTGATAGCGTTGATAAAGTTGTTGATAGCCCGCCACGCGCAAACTGTTGGGTTGCAAGGTCACAGCGATCGGACTTGCCATCACCTGCTGTGCGGCAGGCACATCGGCATACACGTTCGCGGCGACGGCGGCAAAAATGGCAGCGCCCAGCGCACAGCACTCGTCAGAAGCCACGATATCCAGCGGACGGTTCATCACATCGCAACAGGCTTGCATAATGGCAGGGGACTTACGCGCGATGCCGCCGAGCGTCAGAATGCTCTCTACCGGGATCTGCTGTTGCTCGAAACACTCCATAATGGCGCGGGCACCAAATGCCGTGGCGGCCACCAGACCACCAAACAACGCAGGCGCGTCGGTGCCAAGATTCAAATCGGTGATCACGCCTTTCAGGCGCTGATTGGCATCCGGTGTGCGACGCCCGTTGAACCAATCGAGTACCACGGGCAGATGATCAAGCTGGGGATCGGCAGCCCAGGCTTCGGTAAGGGAACGGATTAAATCCTGCTGCATCTCGGCGAGTTGCGGCTGCAACTCAGGATGGCGCGTCACGGCCTGCTGCAGCGGCCAGCCCAGCAAGCGGCTAAACCAGGCGTAGATATCACCAAACGCCGATTGACCCGCTTCGCAGCCGATGGCGCCCGGTACCACGCTGCCATCGACCTGGCCGCAAATGCCTTTAATGGCGCGATCGCCGACTTTCTCGCTATCGGCAATTAAAATGTCGCAGGTTGAGGTGCCAATCACTTTCACCAGCGTATAAGGCTGCGCGCCCGCACCGACCGCGCCCATATGACAGTCGAAGGCGCCACCGGACAAAATCACCTGCTCAGACAATCCCAAACGCTGCGCCCATTCGCTGGAAAGCGTGCCCACCGGTACATCAGCAGTGAAGGTGTCGGTAAACAATGGAGAATCCAGCTGCTCAACCAACATCGGATCGAGTGCACGGAAAAAATCTGCGGGCGGTAAACCCTGCCATTCAGGATGCCACAGCGATTTATGCCCGGCGGCGCAGCGTCCGCGCCGCAGCTGCGTCGGGGCAGTGCGACCGCTCAACAGTGCCGGTACCCAATCGCAGAGTTCCACCCAAGACACTGCCGCATCACGCACCGCTGCATCCTCGCGTGACACGTGCAGAATCTTGGCCCAGAACCACTCCGACGAATACACGCCGCCGATATAGCGGGTGTAATCGATGAAATGACCGTTGCGGCACAGCTGATTAATCTCTTCCGCTTCTTCAATTGCGGTGTGATCTTTCCACAGTACAAACATGGCGTTGGGATTGGCGGCGAATTCCGGGCGCAACGCTAAAACGTTGCCATCACGGTCAATCGGAGCAGGCGTTGAACCCGTTGAATCCACACCTATCCCAACCACGGCAGCGCGCTGTTCGGGAGTTAACGCTTGCACCACCGCGACGACCGCCTGCTCCAGCGCATCAATGTAGTCTTGTGGATGATGACGAAAACGGTTGGCGTGCGCGTCACAGAATTCACCCTTCGCCCAGCGCGGATAGTTCACCACCGCCTTTTCCAGTTCTTTACCACTGTGGCAGTCCACGGCGAGGGCACGCACCGAGTCACTGCCAAAATCCAGCCCAATTGTTATGGCGCCAGCACCCATTGGGATTCTCCTGTGTGAGTTATCTGGCTCTATCCTGGAATGCGGGTGCATAAGCGGTTAGTCATCGCTGGCTGAGAATATGCACTTTTCTGTCATCGGAACCGTTCTGTGATCGGCAGCAAAAGTTAATGACTGGTTAATTTCGCTGAATATATGGAGGAATTGGTCATCGTTTTGGGATGTGATACCGCTCTACATTTTTCTTCGCCATTACCGCTACAACTAGCCCAGCGTTTGCACAGCCTTTGTACAACCTTTGAGCTAACGCGCTGATTTTGCGCTGTACCCAAACGTGAAATCCAATTGGTAGCGTTTACACCGATTCGTTATTAACAGCGATAAAGCATCATTGTGCCGGAGAGCATCATGCATAAATTCACTAAAGCGCTGGCGGCGGTAGGTCTCGCCGCGGTTATGTCACAATCCGCTATCGCCGAGACCATGAAACTCGGTTTCCTCGTCAAACAACCGGAGGAACCCTGGTTCCAGACCGAATGGAAGTTCGCTGATAAGGCTGGCAAAGATCTCGGCTTTGACGTGATCAAAATTGCCGTGCCTGACGGCGAGAAAACCCTGAATGCCATTGATAGCCTGGCAGCAAGCGGGGCCAAAGGCTTCGTGATTTGCACCCCGGACCCGAAGCTGGGTTCAGCCATCGTGGCGAAAGCGCGTAGCTATGGCCTGAAAGTGATTGCGGTTGATGACCAGTTTGTTACCGCCAAAGGCAAGCCAATGGACACCGTGCCGCTGGTGATGATGGCCGCAACCAAGATCGGTGAGCGCCAGGGCCAGGAACTCTACAAAGAGATGCAGAAACGCGGCTGGGATGCGAAAGAGACCGGCGTCATGGCGATTACCGCCAATGAGCTGGACACTGCGCGTCGTCGCACCGGCGGTTCGATGGAAGCGCTGAAAGCGGCTGGATTCCCGGAGAAGCAAATCTATCAGGTGCCGACCAAATCCAACGATATTCCGGGGGCATTTGATGCCGGTAACTCGCTGCTGGTGCAGCATCCAGAAGTAAAACACTGGCTGATTGTCGGCATGAATGACAACACCGTGCTGGGTGGCGTGCGCGCGACCGAAGGCCAGGGCTTTAAAGCGCCCGACGTGATTGGCATTGGCATCAACGGCGTGGATGCGGTGAGCGAGCTGTCTAAAGGTGCACCAACCGGCTTCTACGGTTCGCTGCTGCCAAGCCCGGATGTGCACGGTTATAAGAGCAGCCAGATGCTTTACAACTGGGTGACCAAAGGCGAAGAGCCCGCGAAGTTCACCGAAGTCACCGATGTGGTGCTGATTACCCGCGACAACTTCAAAACTGAGTTGGCGAAGAAAGGGCTGATGTAAGTCGCCTGATTGATAAACGCAGCCTCCATCCCGGGTGTTGCAGCAGGTTGGCCATCGCGTTTGCTCCAGTTTCATTAATGGCTGGGGCAAAGCGCGAAGACAACGCGGCAACGGCGCGAAGGATGGAGGCGAAGAGGAGTTTCCATGGAAACTGATCAAGCCTTTCTGTCCTTTCATGGCATCAGTAAAACCTTTCCGGGCGTGAAGGCGCTGCAGGATATCTCATTCCAGTGCCGCGCCGGGGAAGTGCATGCGCTGATGGGCGAAAACGGCGCGGGAAAGTCCACGCTACTAAAGATTCTCAGCGGCAGTTATCAGCCGACTGAAGGAGAAATTCGCATCAAAGGTGAAGTGAAAAGCTTCAACAACACCGTAGATGCGCTGGATGCGGGCGTGGCGATCATCTATCAGGAACTGCATCTGGTGCCGGAGATGAGCGTGGCGGAGAACATCTATCTCGGCCAGTTGCCGCACAAACGTGGGTTGGTGAATCGCAAACTGCTGCGCTACGAAGCGGATTTGCAGCTGAAAAATCTCGGCATGGATATCGATCCTGATATGCCGCTGAAATATCTGTCGCTCGGCCAGTGGCAGATGGTGGAGATCGCCAAAGCGCTTGCGCGTAATGCGCGCATCATCGCCTTTGACGAGCCGACCAGCTCACTTTCAGCGCGTGAAATCGAGCATCTGTTCCGCGTCATTCGTCAGCTGCGCGATCAGGGCCGTACGGTGCTGTATGTGTCGCACCGTATGGAGGAGATCTTTGCCCTGAGCGATGCCATCACCGTGTTCAAAGATGGTCGCTATGTGCGCACTTTCACTGATATGCCGAATACGCATCATGACGACCTGGTGCAGGCGATGGTCGGTCGTAACCTTGGCGATATCTACGGCTATGCGCCGCGCGCCTTGGGCAAAGTGCGTTTGCAGCTTGACCAGGTCGAAGCCAAGGGCGTGCGTATGCCGATTTCGCTCACGGTGCGAGCCGGTGAAATCGTCGGCCTGTTTGGTCTGGTAGGTGCGGGGCGCAGCGAATTGATGAAAGGGCTGTTTGGGGCCACCAAACTGCGCGGCGGCAGCGTGTCGCTGGATGGCAAAAAGCTCAACATCCGTCAGCCGATCGATGCGATCCGCGCGGGCATCATGCTGTGCCCGGAGGATCGTAAATCCGAAGGGATTATTCCGGTGCATTCGGTGCGCGACAACATCAATATCAGCGCGCGCCGCCATAACCTCACGGCGGGTTGTCTGATTAAACCCGGCTGGGAGGCGAAAAACGCCGATCTTCACATCCGCTCACTGAATATCAAAACGCCAGGACCGCAGCAGCTGATCATGAACCTGTCAGGGGGCAATCAGCAGAAGGCCATTCTGGGTCGCTGGTTGTCCGAAGAGATGAACGTGATTCTGCTGGATGAGCCAACGCGCGGCATTGATGTGGGTGCCAAGCATGAGATTTATAACCTGATATACCAACTGGCAAATAAAGGGATCGCGGTGCTGTTTGCCTCCAGCGATTTGCCCGAAGTGATGGGCCTGGCTGACCGCATCGTGGTGATGCGTGAAGGAGAAATTGCCGGAGAACTGCCACACGACGCGGCCACGGAGCAGCTGACGCTGAGCCTGGCGATGCCGAAAACCCCTCAAGCGGCCGCCGTGGCCTGATGTAAAGGAGAGCAACAATGGCTTCATCTACCACTTCCAACACGCCACCGGTGCAGCGTAACGGCCTGCAGCTGGGGCGTATCTGGGATAACTTCGGCATGCTGGTGGTCTTCGCGCTGCTGTTTATCGTTTGCGCCATCTTCGTACCCAACTTTGGCACGTTCATCAATATGAAAGGGCTGGGGCTTGCCATGTCGATGTCCGGCATGGTGGCCTGCGGCATGTTGTTCTGCCTCGCGTCAGGCGATTTTGACCTTTCCGTCGCCTCGGTCATCGCCTGTGCCGGTGTGGTAACCGCCGTGGTGATCAACATGACGGAGAGTCTGTGGCTGGGCGTTGCGGCCGGTTTGATACTCGGCATGGTCACCGGATTCATCAACGGCTTCGTGATTGCCCGGCTGAAGATCAATGCGCTGATCACCACGCTGGCGACGATGCAGATTGTGCGTGGTCTGGCCTATATTTTCTCTGACGGTAAAGCGGTCGGCATCGAGGATGAACGCTTTTTCACCCTCGGTTATGCCAATTGGCTCGGCTTGCCAGCGCCAATCTGGCTGACCATCGCCACCATGATTGTGTTTGGTTTCGTGCTGAATAAAACCACCTTTGGCCGCAACACGCTGGCGATTGGCGGTAATGAAGAAGCGGCACGTCTGGCCGGGGTGCCGGTGGTGCGTACCCGCATCATCATCTTCATTCTTTCGGGACTGGTTTCGGCGGCGGCGGGCATTATTCTGGCCTCGCGCATGACCAGTGGTCAGCCGATGACTTCACTCGGTTATGAATTGATCGTGATTTCAGCCTGTGTGCTGGGCGGCGTTTCGTTGAAAGGCGGCATCGGTAAGATTTCGTATGTGGTGGCGGGCGTGCTGATTCTGGGTACGGTTGAGAATGCGATGAATTTATTGAATATCTCGCCGTTCTCACAGTATGTGGTGCGCGGTTTGATACTGTTAGCGGCGGTGATTTTTGACCGCTACAAACAGAAAAACAAAGCGGCCTGATTCCAGCCGTAAAAGATGAGGCAGGGCGGCCAAATGGTCGTCCTTCTGGCGCGCGGCACTGCGCATTTACAGGTTACCGTGAGGGCACTATGTACCATCGTGAACCCCCCAGTGAGCAGCAGAACCCACTGCTACCCGGCTATCCGTTTAATGCCTGGCTGGTGGCGGGCTTAACGCCGATCAATGCCAACGATCAGCTGGACTTCTTTATCGACCGACCGCTCGGCATGAAGGGTTACATCCTTAATCTGACCATCAAGGGTCAGGGCCGCATTTTTGATGGCGAATCGGCATTTGACTGCGAACCCGGTGACTTGCTGCTGTTCCAGCCTAAAACCCCGCACTACTATGGCCGTTCACCAGACAGCCCATGCTGGTTCCACCGCTGGGTCTATTTCCGTCCACGGGCTTACTGGACGGACTGGTTGCAGTGGCAGGATGAGAGCCAGGGCGTGGGGCGGTTACGCTTGCCGGAAGCGCAACGTGCCGAGTTTGATCGTCTGTTTGCCAGCATTGAGCAAACCCACAATTCAGGCCGTCGCTTTGCCGAGGAACTGGCGATGAATCTGTTGGAGCGCCTGCTGCTGCGTGCGGTGGAGGAGGATCCGCGCAGTCATCAGCAAATTCGCGATCCGCGCGTGATTGAAGCCTGCCAATACGTCACCAACCATCTGGCAAGCGAGGTGAAAATCGAGGAAGTGGCGCGCCATGTGTGTCTTTCCCCGTCACGACTGGCGCATCTGTTTCGCGAACAGATGGGGATCAATTTGCTGCGCTGGCGCGAAGATCAGCGGGTGATCCGCGCTAAACTGTTGCTGCAAACCACGCAGGAGCCCATTGCCTCGGTCGGGCGCGAAGTGGGTTATGATGATCAGCTCTATTTCTCTCGCGTGTTCCGCAAACGGGTCGGCGTCAGCCCCAGTGATTTCCGCCGTCGCAGTCAGGATGCGCACGATGCCCTGGTGGCGCAGGAAAGCTGGCAACCGGCACGGAGTGCTATCTCCTGAGTTTTCAGGTGATTCCGCCTTGTTGTTACTGGCTGATTCGTCTTAAATCAGTCTGGTAACGAACAAGAGGAATGAGAATGAGCGATAAATTACGTGTCGGCCTGATTGGCTACGGTTTTGCCAGCAAAACCTTTCATGCTCCTTTGATCGTCGGTACGCCAGGCGTTGAACTGGCAGCCGTCTCCAGCAGCGATGCCAGCAAGGTGCATGCAGATTGGCCCTCGGTGCAGGTGGTCTCTGATCCACAAGCCCTGCTGGATGACCCGACACTGCAACTGATTGTGATACCGACGCCAAATGATACTCACTTCCCGTTAGCCAAAGCGGCGCTGAATGCCGGTAAACATGTGGTGGTGGATAAACCGTTTACCGTGACACTGTCACAAGCGCGTGAGCTGGATGCACTGGCTAAGGCCAAAGGGCTGCTGCTCTCCGTTTTCCACAATCGTCGTTGGGACAGTGACTTCCTGACGCTGAAAACCTTGCTGGCTGATGGCGCCTTAGGTGATGTACGTTATCTCGAATCGCATTTCGATCGCTTCCGTCCCGAAGTTCGTCAGCGCTGGCGTGAGATGAAAGGCCCGGGCAGCGGTATCTGGTTCGATTTGGGGCCGCATGTGCTGGATCAGGCGTTGCAGTTATTTGGTCCGCCGGTGGCGATCAATGTGGATATGGCTGAACTGCGTCCGGGTGCGCAAACCACCGATTATTTCCACGCAGTGCTGACCTATCCTACCCGTCGTGTGGTGCTGCACGCCAGCATGCTGGTGGCGGCAGAATCGGCGCGCTTCGTGGTGCACGGCACACGGGGCAGCTATGTCAAATACGGCCTGGATCCGCAGGAAGACCGTTTGAAAGCCGGCGAACGTCCACCGCAGGAAGACTGGGGCTATGACATGCGCAACGGCACTCTGACGTTGGCAGAAGGCGATGTGATGGTGGAGAAAGAGCTGCTGACGCTGCCGGGTAACTATCCGGCATACTACGCGGCGATTCGTGATGCGATTGCGGGCACCGGTGAAAACCCGGTACAGGCTGAAGAGGCGATTCAGGTGATGGAGTTGATCGAACTCGGTTTACAGTCCGCTGAGAAGCGCCAGACGATGTCGCTGAAGTGATAAAATGAAAGCGCACCCTGCGGGAACCTATGCCATCAAAAGCTCAGTTCACCCTGGTGCGGCTTGATTAAAAAGGTGCGCATCGCTGCGCACTTTTTTACTTTAAGGCGCGTTATCCCGCCACGCGCTGACGCAGTGCAGCTTTCTCTGCATCGCTGAGGAAGGCAATCGTCACACCATTTTCCTGCGCCTGGCGCATCTCTTCGGCAGTGAGTCCTGCCTGCGGCGCAGCGTGCTCATACTCATGCGCCAGCTCAATACCCTGAACTGCCGGATCATCGGTGTTGATGGTGGCGAGAATGCCGTGTTGCAGGAAGGCTTTCAGCGGATGAGTGGCCAGTGAAGCTACCGTGCTGGTCTGAATGTTCGAGGTCATGCAGGATTCGATACCAATGCGCTGCTCTGCCAGGAAATCCATCAGCGCGCGGTCTTCAATCGCTTTCACGCCATGGCCAATACGCTCCGCGCCGAGTTCGCGAATCGCCTGCCAGATGCTTTCCGGGCCAGCAGCTTCACCGGCGTGCACGGTAATACGGAAACCAGCATCACGCGCGCGATTGAAGTGACTGAGGAACTCACTGCCCGGGAAGCCGAGCTCATCACCAGCCAGATCGACGGCGGTAATGCCATCGCGGTGTGCCAGCAAACCTTCCAGTTCGCGCAGGCAGGCTTCATCACCAAAGGTACGGCTCATAATGCCGATCAGGTTCACATCCACGCCATACTGTTTTACGCCAGCGCGCACGCCATCAATCACGGCTTCCACTACACCGGCAATCGGCAGGTTATGCGTCATCGCCATGTATCCCGGTGAGAAACGCAGTTCTGCATAATGAATCCCTGCGCGAGCGGCATCTTCCACGTTTTCCAGCGCAATGCGGCGGCAGGCATCCAAATCGCCCAACACTTTTACGCCCCAATCCAGCTTCTGCAGGAAGCTCACCAGGTCGGGTTCATTGGCCGTCACTTGCACATGCGGACGCAGATCGTCGAGCGAGTTGGCTGGCAGCGCGAGATTAAACTGGCGACCTAAATCAAGAATGGTTTGTGCGCGGATGTTGCCATCAAGGTGGCGGTGGATGTCGGTCAGGGGGAGTTTCAGGTCAATCATGTCGCACTCGCTAAAGTTTCATAAAGTGCAGAGCATTATAAAAACATCTTGCGCAACAGCGCCAGTGATTTGCGCAAGTCGTGAAATGGATGCTGAATTAATCAGCATCCGAGCGCATTTAATACGATTTTAAAGCCGCAATCAGGCGATCCAGCCCGTCATCCAGCTTGCTGCGTGGGCAACCCGCGTTGAGGCGCAGATAACCGCGGCTGGCATCACCGTAAGTCGAACCCGGCATGATCGCCACCTTGTACTGATGAATCAGCTGCTGTTGCAGTGCCTGTTCATCAATACCCAGCGGAGTAAGATCAATCCATGCCAGATAGGTGGCGGCAGGGGGCTGCCAGCTCAGCGCAGGAAACGCGGCATTCAGCCGTTGCGCGATGTGCTGCATATTCGCCTGCAGATAGTCGCGCAGTGCATCCAGCCAGGCTGAACCTTCACGATACGCGGCAATGGTCGCCGCGACGGCCATCACCGCCGGTGACGATAAACCATCCTGTTGCTTCAGCGCGTGGAACCACGCCTGGCGATCGGCATCATGCGGAATAATGCCCCACGCGCCGGTCAACGCCGGAATGTTGAAACTCTTTGATGCCGATGTAAACAACGCCCAGGGAGATTGCGCCACCTGGCTCCACGGGATGTGGTGTGCGTCGCCCAACACCATATCCATATGGACCTCATCGCTGATCACTTTCACATCGTGACGCGCACAGAGCGCGGCCATTTGCTGCAACTCCTCACGCCGCCACACTTTACCAGTAGGATTGTGCGGGCTGCACAGCAGCATCACTTTGCAATCGGGTCGTGCCAGCAGCGGTTCCAACTGCGCCATATCACACTGCCAGTCATTACCCTGGCGCTGTAGCGGCAGTTCTAGCACGCGGCGCTGATTACCGTTGATGGTGTGATAAAACGCATCGTAGGCGGGCGTATGAATCAGCACTTCATCGCCGGGTTTGGTCCAGTGGCGCAGCAATTGCGCCACCATGTAAATCACCGACGGGCCGTAAACCAGCGATTGCGCCTCGACCTCTGTGGCAAAACGATTCTTCATCCAGTATTGAATGGCCGAGGTAAAGTCCTTGTGCTGCCAGCGGCTGTAGCCCAAGACGCCATGGTTTAATCGCTGTTGCAGGGCCTCAATGATGCAGGGCGCCGTGGCAAAATCCATATCGGAGATGGTGAAGGGCAATAAGCCCTCCACACCAAAACGGTCCGCCACGAAATCCCACTGCGTGCACCAGCTGCCGTGGCGATCCACGGCCTGGTCGAAATCAAACCTCTGCATCATGACACCGTCGCGCTCATCAGGTGTGCCATTTCATCTTTCACCGACTGCACCTGCGGACCGATAACCACTTGCAGGCTGGTTTGGTTGAGATGCACCACACCAATTGCGCCATTGGCTTTCAGCGCGGCATCATTCACTTTGCTCATGTCCGCAATGGTAAGACGCAGGCGCGTCAGGCAGTTATCCAGCGAGGTGATATTTTCCACACCGCCCAGAGCCGCCAGAATCGCCGGGGTGTTGTAGCCTGATTTACCCACGCCGGCGCGGCTGACCTGCTGTTCCACGCTGCTGGTTTCTGCTTCGCGACCCGGTGTTTTGATATTGAAGCGGGTAATAGCAAAACGGAAGATCGCGTAGTAACCCACAAACCACACTGCCGCAATCACCGGCACCCAATACCATTTGGTGGAGAGGCCGTGCAGCACGCCGAACACGAAGAAGTCGATGACGTTGCCGTCGGTGTTACCGATGGTCACGCCGAGAATCGCCATCACGGTAAAGCCCAGACCCGTCAACAGGGCGTGAATCAGATACAACACCGGTGCGACGAACAGGAACAGGAATTCGATCGGTTCGGTGGTGCCGCCGACCACACAAGCCACCACACCTGAAATCAGCAGCCCTTTAATTTTGTGACGATTTTCAGGACGTGCGCAGTGATAAATCGCCAGTGCGGCACCCGGTAAACCACCGAGGAAGGCCGGCATCTTGCCTTGCGACAGGAAACGCGTGGCGCTTTCCGCAAAGCCGTGGGTATCCGGGCAAGCCAGTTGTGCCTGGAAGATGGTGAGGGCACCGCTGACGCTCTTTCCACAGACGTCGAGCGTGCCGCCCGCATCGGTGAAGCGAATAATTGCCACCAGAATATGTTGCAGACCAAACGGCAGCAGCAGACGTTCACCGGTACCAAAGATCATCGGGCCGAATTCACCGGCACTGTTGATCATCCAGCCGAGGCCGGTGATGGCACGAGCAAAGAATGGCCAAATCAGTGGCACCACTAAGCCGAGCAAACCCATCACCACGGTGGTGACAATCGGCACAAAGCGCGTACCACCGAAAAAGGCCAGCGCATCCGGCAGACGAATATTGTGGAAGCGTTCATGCAGCCAGAACACCACCACACCAACAATCACCGCGCCGAGAATACCGGTGTCGATCGACTGAATGCCAAGGATGTTTTGTACGTTGTTGGCTTTCAGCACCGCCGCATCGGTGGTCGGCAAGATGCCATTGATATTGAGCCAGAAGTTCACGCTCAGGTTCAGCACTGCGTAGCCGACAAAACCGGCAAAGGCAGCGACGCCTTTGTTCTCCCGCGCCATGCCCAGTGGAATCGCAATCGCGAACATCACCGGCAGATAACTGAAGGCAAATGAACCCAGCTTCGCCATCCAGATAAACAGGTATTGCAGGAACGGCTGATCGAGCATCGGAATCAGCGTCAGCACATCGTGGCTGCTCAGTGAACTACCGATCCCGAGCAAAATGCCGCAGAACGACAGCAGGGCAACGGGCAACATAAAGGTTTTACCCAGACTCTGGAAAAATTCCCAAAGTGACATTTTGGGTCGGCTGGCGGACATAGTCTCTCCTGGTTAAAAAGCGGCAAATTTTCAAAATGGTAAAGAATGATAAAACGTTTTACCAAGCAGTTTTGTGGCTATAGTCACAAAGCGTGACTAATCCCAGGCTTTATTTTTGCGTGAATCAGTGTAACGTTTTACCTCTTTGTTTCTTCATCAGTTGTTGAAAACGGAACCGGATGTCTCAGCCTAAAACCACTATTCACGATGTCGCGCAGGCGGCTGGCGTATCGGTATCGACAGTCTCTCTGGTGCTGTCCGGTAAAGGACGTATCTCTTCCGCCACGGCCGAGCGGGTTAATCAGGCGATTGAACAGTTGGGTTACGTACGTAACCGTTCAGCTTCCATCCTGCGTGGCGGTGAGAGTGGTGTCATAGGTTTGATTGTGCGCGATCTCAGCCAGCCGTTTTATGCGGCGATGACGGCGGGGCTGAGTGAAGTGCTGGAGCAGCAGGGAAAAGTGTTGGTTCTGACGCAAAGCGGACAACACGGGCAGCATCTGCAACGCTGCTTCGATTCCCTGGCCGCACAGGGCGCGGATGGCATTGTGTTGGGTGGTGCCGTTGCGCAGGCGGATACGCTGGTCGCGCAGGCGCATGAGCAACAGATTGCACTCATTTGCGCCGCGCGGGCCAGTAGCCTCGATAAGGTCGATTCCTTGCGTCCGGATAACAGCCAGGCGGCGCGCATCGCCACCGAATATCTGATCCGTCAGGGGCATCAGCGTATCGCGTGGGTCGGCGGATTGGGTTCTTCTCTAACGCGCGCGGAACGTATTGGCGGCTATTGTGCGACCCTGTTGCAATACGGTTTACCGTTTCGTCCAGACTGGATCATTGAGTGCGACGATCGGCAGCAGAGCGTATCGGCATTGACGCAGGACCTGCTGCATCACCATCCGCGCATCACCGCTATCATTGCCCATAACGCCAGTACCACGCTCGGCTGCTATTTTGGTGCGATCCACAGCGGACGCTCGCTGGGCGAAGATGCGGTGGACAGCTACTTCACGCAAAAGCTGGCGCTGGTCGGCTTTAATGACGATCCGCTACGCGAGTCGTATGACTCCTCGCTAACGTTTGTCAGCAGTGAAGCGCGTGATGTGGGAAGGCGAGCGGGGGAAAGGATGCTGCAACGACTTGCGAAACCGGATGCGGAAGTGCAAACGCTGATTGTGCCGCCGCAGTTGGTGCGGGGCGTTTAGCGGCGCGATAGCTCGCGCCGCGGGTATATCGCTGTTACTCAGGCATCCCTTCGCTGGTCTGCGCGCCCAGCATATAGCGTGACAGGAACTGCTCCAGTGACATCTTGTCGCCGTTCATTGTCACCTGACCGTTGCCGTACTGCAGGCTGGTGGTGATGTTGTCATCCTGCTGCTGCGTCAGACGGAACATCTGGCCCATTGCCGCCAGACCTTTCACCTGCTGGTCCGCCAGCTTCTGCGCATCGTCGCTCTGATAACCTTCAGCCAGCCCCACATGACGCATCGCTTCGGTAGCCATTGGCATATTGATGTTCAGTTTGCCATCCAGGGTTTTCAGCACGCGATCCACTGCTGCGCCCAACGTCTGCGCTTCACCGGTGACGGTAGCGGGATCGTTAAAGCCGATGCTGAGGTTGAAGGTACTTTCCCCTTTATCGTTTTTCCAGCTCAGCGGCGCGATGCTGACGGTCGGTGAACCCTTCAGCAGCGTCGGCAGGTTATTCTTCAGGATGGTCTGCACGCTAGCCTGATAGCGGACGGGATCCTCGACTAAACCTGGCTGGTTCAGCAGTGCCTGCATCTGCGCGTTGTAGCTGTCCGAGAAGGTTTTCACCGCTTGCGCATCAAACTGTGCAAACTTCATCGCCAGCTTAGCTTCGCCGAACGGCTGCTTCTGCAGGCTGATGTTGCCGACGTTCATATTCAGATCGCCGCCGATTTTGCCATCTTTATTATCGAAGGAGGATTGGGTGTCCAGCTTCTGCAATGACAAACCTTCCTGACCGTTAATGCTGGCGTCGAGTTTATCCAGGCTGATGGACTGATCGCCCACGCGCACGCCTTCCGGGCTGAGATGGGTATCACCCTTCAGCTTCAGGCCGTTAAGGGTAAACAGCACCGGCTGCTCAACCTGGTTTTTGCTGGTAACAGCGATGCTAGAGAAATCGCCATTCAGACTGACTTTATCGCCCTTGCTGTCAGCGCTGATTTCCAGGGTGCCGCCGTTGGTGGCAAGACGATCGCCGGTCTGCGCGTTGTTATAATCCACCGCCAGCAGATCCAGTGCCGTGTCAGTGGCACCGCTGTACCCGACGCGCGTATCAGCGGTCACCAGCGATTTACCGTTGGTGAGTTCAAACAGTTTCTTCACCGCATCGGTGTTTTCCAGCTCGGTATGCACCGAAGCCATGCTCGGAATCAGGCTGCCGCGCTTCAACTGTGCAAAGGGGAAGGGACCATGGTCGATGGTTTCGTTCAGCACGATGCTTTGACCCGGCTTCAGCAGCGGGTTGTCTTCCGTCTGTGAACTGGCCTGAATCACCAGCTTAGTTTTGCTGCTGAAGATGCCGCGCTGGTAATCCTGGTAGCTAAGCGTCAGGCGAGCGTTCGGTGCATAGGCATTAAGCTGGGTGTTGGCGTTCTGCAACATCTGATCCATATGGCTTTCCAGCTGCTTGCCGGTAAACCAGGCCGCGCCTGTCCAGATCACGCCGATCGCTACAATTACACCTACGGCAACCTTGGTCTTTTTCATCGCTGAGTCGTCCTTATCCTTGGGTCCGCACGCCGCTGCTTGGGGGCGGCGGTGAAGAAAAACGCCCGCAGGCGTTTTAAAGTAATAGTTTGAAAGAATAGCAGTTAATGCTGGTATCGTCAGCCGGATCAGCTGAGCGCGTTATAAACCCGCGCCAGGCGTCCTGTACCTGCGGCATTAACCGGGGATTCACTGGCGGCAACGAAGCATGATTCACCGGGCTTCAACAGCAGTTGCTCACCTGACTTCTCAATCACCGCCTGACCTTCGATACAGAACAGCAGCGCCGCACTCTGTTGCGCTAACGGCTGCGGTGTGGCGGAAAGAGCGTGGATGGCAAAGGCAAAATCGTCCACCGGAATTGGGAAGTTCAGCGTGTCGCCCACTTGCTGAGGCTGCGTCAACAGCGTGGCAGCCGGTTTGGCCTCAAACTTCAGGTTCGCCATCAACTCTGGAATATCGATGAATTTCGGTGTCAGACCCGCGCGCAGAACGTTATCGGAATTCGCCATGACTTCGAGTGCCACCCCTTTTAAATAGGCATGCGGCGTCTCGGCAAACAGGAACATGGCTTCGCCAGGCTGCAGGGTGATGACGTTCAGCAACAACGGCGAGAACAAGCCGGTATCGTCCGGATAATCAGCCGCAATGCATTTGATGGTCTGCCAGGGTTCGCCACTACGCGAGTTAAGTGCAGATTTCAGCACCGCCAACGCCAGTGATTTAGGCTCGTCTTTTAACGACAGCAGGGTGGAGAACAGTTTGGCGAGGCTTGCCTCATCAGGTTTTTCGAGGAAGTGAGCGATCTGCGGATGGGCACCGGCCACCGGCTCAAGCAGTGAGACGATTTCGTGCATCTCGCGGAAGCCGTTCATCGCCTGGAATGGGGTCAGGGCATACACCAGTTCTGGCTTGTGATTCGCGTCTTTATAGTTGCGCTCAGCAGCGCCAATCGGAATACCGGCGGCATTCTCGCGCGCAAATCCCTCTTCGGCTGCGGCTTTGCTTGGGTGAACCTGAATCGATAAAGCCTGATCGGCACACAGCACCTTAAACAAAAACGGCAACTCACCAAAACGCTGTGCGACGGCCGCGCCTAAGGCTGCGGTTTGGTCATCATTGATGACATCGCGCAGGGAACGCGTTTCACCTTTGATCTCAACGGTTGACGGACTCTTCGGATGGGCGCCCATCCACAGCTCCGCCATCGGTAATCCTTGTGGGTTCTCAATGCCGTAAAGTTCGGTCAGCGCAGTTTTGCTGCCCCAAGCGTAATTTTGCAGCGAATTGTTCATTTTTTGCATCGTTTACCCTTAATAACCGTAAGTAAATAGGCTTATTAAAGCAGAAAGTGCCATACAAAATACATCAACAAGTGCAATAAACGCGATGGGCTCGCATAATGTTAATTTCTTGTGTGTGACAATCTTGCTCGCTCAACGGCGTCGCGGGAAGACGACCTGAGCGGAAACCTCTAATCTGAGCTAAGGAGACGTAGTCATGGCAGCGAATCGCATTGAAAAAGATTCAATGGGACCGATCGAAGTACCGGCAGATAAGTTGTGGGGGGCACAAACCCAGCGTTCGCTGGAGCATTTCCGTATCTCAACCGAGAAGATGCCCGTTGCACTGGTGCATGCTTTGGCGTTGACCAAACGCGCTGCAGCACAGGTGAACCGCGATCTCGGCCTGCTTCCGGCTGAGCGTGCAGAAGCGATTCTGAAAGCGGCTGACGAAGTGCTGGCTGATAAACACAGTGAAGAGTTTCCGCTGGCCATCTGGCAGACCGGTTCCGGTACCCAGACCAACATGAACATGAACGAAGTGCTGGCCAACCGCGCCAGTGAAATTCTCGGCGGCGAGCGTGGCATGTCGCGTTTGGTGCACCCAAACGACGACGTCAATAAGAGCCAAAGCTCCAACGATGTGTTCCCCACCGCCATGCACGTGGCCGCGGTCATCGCCGTGCGGGAGCAGCTGATTCCGCAGATTCATGTGCTGAAAAAGACCCTGAGCGAGAAGTCTGAAGCCTTTAAAGACATCGTGAAGATTGGTCGTACCCACCTGCAAGATGCCACGCCATTGACGCTGGGCCAGGAAATTTCCGGCTGGGTGGCGATGCTGGAGCATAACCTCAAGCACATCGAACACAGCATTCCGCACGTGGCCGAACTGGCACTGGGTGGCACTGCCGTGGGCACCGGTTTAAACACCCATCCCGAGTATGCGGTGCGCGTGGCGAAAGCGCTGGCCGATCTGACACAGCAACCGTTTGTGACTGCGCCGAATAAATTTGAAGCGCTGGCAACCTGTGATGCGCTGGTGCATGCACATGGCGCATTGAAAGGTCTGGCGGCTTCACTGATGAAGATCGCTAACGACGTGCGCTGGCTGGCATCGGGTCCGCGTTGTGGTATTGGCGAACTTGCCATTCCAGAGAACGAACCGGGCAGCTCCATCATGCCAGGTAAAGTGAACCCAACCCAGTGCGAAGCATTGACCATGCTGTGCTGCCAGGTGATGGGTAACGATGTTGCGGTGAATATTGGTGGTGCTTCGGGCAACTTTGAGTTGAACGTGTTCCGTCCAATGGTGATCCACAACTTCCTGCAGTCCATTCGCTTGCTGGCCGACGGGATGGACAGCTTCAACCATCACTGTGCAGTGGGCATCGAACCGGTGCGCGAGCGTATCGATCAGTTGCTGAACGAGTCGCTGATGCTGGTGACGGCGCTGAATACCCATATTGGTTATGACAAAGCGGCGGAAATCGCCAAGAAAGCCCATAAAGAAGGGCTGACGCTGAAAGGCTCGGCGCTGAAGCTCGGTTATCTGACTGAAGAGCAGTTTGACGAGTGGGTACGTCCTGAAGAGATGGTTGGCAGCATGAAGCAATAATTTTTGCGATAACTGAGGGGTAATGCCGCTCAGTTCAGCGATGATTGGCGATGACAGAGGCGGCCTGAGGGCCGCTTCTTCATTAAAGCTTGTCACTCCACAAGTGCAGCCGTGGGATCACTAGATGCAGCGGCTGCGCTAGCGGCTTATGACGATGCGTGACGTTATCGGCATCGTAGTCCAGCAATTCCCCTAGAATCGGCACTTGAGTTTTATCCCGACACAGCACCAGCAGCGGTGAAGGGCAGGCGAGTTGCACCTGCTTCTTATTACTGGCGCGCCAGACGCGGGCAATCGGTTGGACCTTAACCGGGCGCTTGATCTTCAGTTTGGCATCGACGGGCAGTGACAAAATCATCTCCAGTTCTTGCTGCACCTTCTCGGCCCACTGTTCGCGCGTCCAGGGCGCTTGCGCACGGTTTGCCTTTAGGCTGCGTTCCAGCTGCTCGACCACGGCTTCACGGGTCAGGTTTTTAATGATGTTCTTGTTGGCCCAGCCAAAGCGCAGGCTATCCGGCGCGTGCAGCAGGGTCACACTGCGATAGGCGTTCAGGGTGATTAAACCGCGCAAATGCTGGTGAACAAATTCAAAGCGCGCCTCACTCGGCAGCCCCGACTCCACGGTAATCAGGTGTTCCAGGCGCAGCTTAAGCGCATTGATATCGGCCACCTGCTGACTGATGTGCTCGCTGACGGCTTCATCCGCTTCTATACAGATGGCGCCAGGCAAACGCACCGCAGCCTTGGTGCTGAGTTTTTCCGACTGATGCTGCATAAACAGACGACAGTAGTGAGCCAGCGCCATGTCGCGCGCTTTCTGCCCGAGATGTTGAGTCACGGCGATGCGTTCAATTTCATCATTCTCGTGACCTTTTTCGATCTCGGGCAAACTAAAGGCGCGTGCAATCAGCAGCGGTTGTTGCTCCACCTGTTGACGCAGGGCACTGAGACCAAGCTCCAGCGCATTAACGCACTCATGCAAATCGGCAACCAAATCATAGCGAGACATGTTACGCTCCATAGTTACAACATACCATTTACCTTATCGTATTTGGTGCCAATCTTCCACTCTGAAACGTGATTTCGCTAAGCAGGGCACACAAACATTTTTCCAGCAGGATTAACATGTTATAACAATGCTTTGCCTGCTAACGGAAACCTGTCGTGGAGCATCACCCTAAACCTGCGGTTCCTGCCATTGTGACACTGGGAGGCGTTCAAATCCTTTCGTGGGGCGGTTCGTTTTATCTTATGGCCGTGATGGCGAATCCGATCGTCGCGGAAACCGGCTGGTCGCAGCAGTGGGTGTATGGCGCATTATCCTTAGGTATTTTGGTTTCTGGCCTGCTAGCCCCCTTAAGTGGCCGCCTGATTGCGGGCAGCTATGGGCGCGTGCTGCTGGCGTCGAGCGGGGCGGTGATGGCGCTGGGCCTGGTGATTATGGGATTCAGTCACCATTTGCTGCTGTTTCTGTTTGCCTGGCTGATTATCGGCATCGGAATGGCGATGGGTTTATATGACGCCCTGTTTGCCACCCTCGGAACGCTTTATGGTGGACAGGCTCGTGGCGCGATTACCGGCATTACCTTAATCTCCGGCTTTTGCACCACGCTGGTGTGGCCGGGGACTGCGCTGCTGATTCACTGGCTTGACTGGCGCGGCGCCTGTTTCGCCATTGCCGCGCTGTTATGCCTCACCGTGTTGCCAGCCTACTGGTATGCACTGCCTGCGCCGATTAAACCCATCGTGAAAACGGCGAAAAAGCAGCTTAACGCCAGTGGTGAGTTGGCACCGGCGCTATTTTGGCTGCTATGCAGCATTTTTACCCTTGCTTCAGTGATCATGACCGCTATTTCGGTGCAGTTGATTAGTCTATTACAAGCCAGCGGCCACTCATTGACCGCCGCCTTAGCCATCAGCGCGATTCTGGGTCCTTGTCAGGTTGGGTCACGTATTGTGGATATCGCGTTCAAACGGGGACATCCGATCTGGACGACGTTTTTCTCGGTAGGACTGGTGGCCATCGGATTGCTGTTGTTGACCTTGTTTCCGCAGTTCGCGCTGGTCAGTATGGTGCTATACGGTGCTGGAAACGGTTTGCGGGCGATAGTGCGGGGAACTTTACCGCTGGTCATGGTCAAACCAGAGGCCTACGCCATTGTGGTAGGGCGCATGGCGCGTCCTGCACTGATTGGTCAGGCATTAACGCCGCTGGTAGGGGGATATGTTTTTCAGCAGCTCGGGGCGAATGCCACATTGTGGCTGTTGTGCCTGTTGGCGTTAGTGAATGTGGTGCTGGTGGGCGTGCTAAAGCAGAAATTGCCCGCGCCCAATCCGCAACCGCAAAAGGGAGCCGTAAACTAAGCAGCCTGTGCGCTTCTGCCTGATCAAATGATGAATACGTGCCTTGATCACAGCAGCTCGCTTCTAAAAAGCAACAGTGTTTGTTATATTTATTGCTCATTGATTACTCACTGCCGCGGCAAAAAAACAATAAGATAAACCGCAACTCAGGATACAGAAATGCTTGATTACCGCTTCCCGACAGCTTTGCAGATGGTTTTGAGCGTAGCGATGGCGGAGCAACTGGGCAAACGCTCGACCAGTGCTATTTTGGCGTATGGTCTTGAAGCGAACCCCAGTTTCATTCGGAAACTGATGGTTCCGTTAACTCGCGATGGCATCATTGTCTCTACGCTTGGCCGTACTGGTTCGATTCACCTCGGGCGTCCGGCCGCAGAGATCACGCTGCGCGATATTTATACCTCTGTGATTGAAGACAAAAAGCTCTGGGCTTCACGCCCTGATGTCGCACCGCGTTGTCTGGTGAGTGCCAACCTGTGCTGGTACTTCAAATCGATTGCTGAAGAGGCGGAAGAAGCCTCGTTGAAAGTGCTGGAGACGCGTACGGTGGCTGACGCACTGGCTGAGCTGAAAAAACACGACACCAGTAGCTGCGATGAACTGCCCGATCTCGAAATCGAAGACCTTTGTAAAAAATCCCGCTGATATCAGTAAAACAGTTACCGGGCATACGCCCGGTAACCGACACTGTTACTTAGACATCCCGTCCTTAGACATCTCATCCTTCGCCATACCGTCTTTAGCCATGCCATCTTTAGACATGCCATCTTTCTTCATGCTGTCATGTTTCTTCATCGGTTTTTTCATGTGGTCTTTTTTCATGCCGTCGTGCGACATACCGCTTTCATTCTGCATACCATCTTTGGCCATATTGTCAGCAGCATAAGCGCCAGAGAAAGCCATCAACAGTGCGCCAGCGAATACAGTTGCAATAATCTTTTTCATCTTCATTTCCTTACAGGGTTTTGGGGAGATTAACTGCCGCCAAACCAGTTATAGCCCTGGTCTTCCCAGTAGCCACCGGTAAAGCGGTTGGTGATTTCAATTGAAATAATATGCTTGGGGTTTTTGTAGCCCAGTTTGGTCGGAATCCGTAATTTCATGGGATAACCGTATTCCGGCGGTAATATCCGACCATCCCAACTCAGTGCTAATAAGGTTTGCGGGTGCAATGCCGTCGCCATATCAATGCTGGTGTAATAATCATCGGCACAGCGAAAGCTGACATATTTCGCTTTGGTGTCAGCCCCAATCAGTTGCAGGAAGTCGCTGAATCGAACGCCGCCCCAGCGGCCAATGGCACTCCATCCTTCTACACAAATATGGCGGGTGATTTGTTCATGCTGAGATAATTTATATAACTCAGGCAGTCGCCAGCTGCGTTTATCACGTATCAGTCCGCTCAGTTGCAACTGGTAATCATCACCGTTGACCTGCGGAATATCCTCCTCACCGTAAAAGGCATTAAACGGGAAGGGCCGCGTAATATCTTTTAGGGTATATTCTGGCGCCATTTGATAACCGCTGAATAACCATCCCTGAATACGGTCATTAAAACGTGACATGCGGCTTAAAATGTTTTCGATGTCAGGATTATTGTCGATGTCGCACCCGGTGAGTAACGCCACACCGCCCGCAGTCAAGCCCATGCGCAGAAATTGACGTCGTGAATGGCCAGACATTTTTTTCGCCAGAATCGTGGTGGCGTCTTTTAACAGGGCGTCAGTTTCACTGCTGGGACGTTCAATCTTTTTCATCGTCATTTTTAGCGTCCGCGTGTCATCAATAATAATGTTTTAGGTACCAGTGCCACCATGATCAGATGGATAACAACAAAGGCACATAAAAAGGCCATGGCAAAAAAGTGAATGAAGCGAGCCGTGTCATAGCCGCCCAATACTTCTCGCAAAAACGGAAATTGCACCGACTTCCACAAGACTAACCCTGAAAAGGCTAATAACATGCCATCAATGACCACCAGAAAATACGCAAATTTTTGCACCATATTATATTGGCGTAAATCGTGATGGCTAAGATGTCCTTTTAATGCAGATAGGCCATCTTTTACTAATTGAGTCATGCTTAAGGGCAGAAAACGTTGGCGAAAACGTCCGCTCAGGAGATTCAGCGTCAGATAGAGCACGCCATTACCGGCAAAAAGCCACATTGCCGCAAAATGCCATTGCAGTGCACCACCCAGCCATCCTCCCAGGGTATAGCTATTGGGAAAATCAAATGGAAATAAAGGAGACGCGTTATAAATCCGCCAGCCACTGAGAATCATTAATGTCATCGCAACGGCATTGATCCAGTGAGTCAATCTCAACCACAACGGATGAACCTTTTTATCGGGAGCACATTTCACTCTGCACCTCTGCATATTGCTATGCCGTCTGGAATGAAGAGACTTTGCGCCGATATTGATCACAGAGTCCTCACGCAGAGTTAAACAAAATGTGATAACTCCGGGGGGCAATTCTGTATAAGATTTAAAGGATGTTCATTGAGGCGGTCAACATGGCGAAGAAGATCTTAATCGTTGAAGACGATGGCAATATTGCCGAGCTGTTGCACATTCATCTGCGTGACGAGGGCTTTGATATTACGCATGCTGCGGATGGTGATAGTGGCAGTCAGCTGCTGGAAAGCCAGCGTTGGGATGCCTTGATTTTTGACATTATGTTGCCTGGTGTTGATGGGCTGGAACTGTGCCGTCGTGCACGCAATATGCCGCACTACACGCCGATTGTGATGATCAGCGCTCGCGCCAGTGAAGTGCATCGCGTACTGGGGTTGGAACTGGGTGCTGATGACTATTTGACCAAACCCTTCTCGATGCTGGAGCTGGTGGCGCGCGTTAAAGCACTTTTCCGCCGCCAGGAAGCGATGAGCCAAAATTTGCGTCAGGATGCGGGAAACCTGCGTCTTGGCAGCCTGAGTATTGATCCGGTTGCCCGAGAGGTTCGGCTGGCTCAGACGCTAATTGAGCTGACGCCTCGTGAATTCGAGCTGCTCTACCATTTTGCCCGTCATCCAGGAAAGGTCTTTTCGCGACTTAGCTTGCTGAATCTGGTGTGGGGCTACCAGCACGAAGGTTATGAGCACACGGTTAACACCCATATCAACCGATTACGCCTCAAAATTGAAGCGACGCCAGCTGAGCCACGTTGGATTCTTACGGTGTGGGGACAGGGCTACAAATTCGTGGTGCCGGGTGAGGGAGATCAGGTTACATGAAACGTCTGTCACTCACTCAGCGTTTGACGCTGGTCTTTGCCCTGATGCTACTGATCAGTAGTGCGCTGATCCTGTTGATTCAGGACAACAACCGCCAGCAATACAGCGATGCCATGATGCAGAATTTATCGCGAAATCTGGCCGCTTCTATTGCCAAAAGTAGCGCATTGATGAGTGCCGGAAACACCGATGCTCCGGCACTCAAGCAGCTGTTCGGCCAGATGATGTCCTACAACCCGAGCGTTGAAGTTTACCTGCTGGATGCGCAAGGACAGATTCTGGCCAATGATGCGCCAGCCGGCCATGTCCATCGCGATCGGGTCGACGTGCGTCCACTGCAAAAGTGGCTGAATGGGGCGCCACTGCCGGTGTATGGTGAGGATCCTCGTTCACCTTCCGCGCTCAAAGTGTTCAGCGCTGCGCCTATTCTGGATGGCAACAGAACGGTGGGTTATCTCTATGTGATTTTGCAGGGGGAGAATTATCAACATCTGCAGCAGGGCGTTAAAATGTCCGTGCTGCGCAGCGCCATGCTTTGGTCGGTGGTGGTTATCGTCCTGCTTGGATTGATGGCGGGTGCAGCGGCCTATTATTGGGTCACAAGACCGGTGCGACAGCTGACACAAAAGGTGACAGCGGGTGCGGATGCGCTACAACGCCTTGCCGCGCTACCTCATTCCCCGCAACAGGATGAAGTGGCGCAGTTGCAAAACGCCTTTATCGATATGGCGCAGCGTATTGACGCTCAGGTACAGACGCTGGAGCTGAAAGATCAGCAGCGTCGTGAATTTGTCGCCAACATTTCGCATGACTTGCGCACGCCGCTGATGTCGATTCAGGGTTATCTGGAGACGCTGGCAGTGAAAGCTGCCAGCTTGACCGAAGCGGAGCGCAGCCGATATTTACAGATTGCCCTGACGCAAAGTGAAAAGGTCGGCATGCTCGCACAGCAACTGTTTGAGTTAGCGCGGCTGGAACATGGTGTTGTCACGCCACAGTACGAACGGTTTTCGCTGCCGGATTTGGTTCAGGACGTGATACAGAAATTTGAGCTGGCGTTGGAGAAATCCCGCCTGAATTTGTCGGTTGATATCGCGTCGGGTTTGCCCATGATCGACGCGGATATGTCGATGATAGAGCGTGTTCTGACCAACCTGGTGGATAATGCCATCCGTCATACGCCGTCGGGTGGGAACATTACCCTGCGTCTGTGGCTGGAAGGGGAGAACGTGATGATAGAACTGGAAGACAACGGCCCAGGTATCTCACCGGAAGTCAGTCAGACCCTGTTTGAACGCCCCTCCATTATCGATCCTGACCGTCGTGACAATGGTGGATTGGGGTTGGTCATCGTTCGTCGTATGTTGCAATTGCATCGCGGTGATATTGCCCTGAAACCCGCGCCGGGGGCCTGCTTCCAGCTCTTCGTTCCCTTATAAAAAAGGCGGCCATCTCTGGCCGCCGCAATTTACCCTAAAACAGATTTACACCGTCTGCACTTCCGCATCCGGCTGCTTTCGCGTCACCAGTTTACGTAACGTCACATAGAACACCGGCGTCAGGAACAGACCAAACAGCGTCACGCCCAGCATGCCCGAGAACACGGTAATCCCGGTGACACCACGCACTTCAGCACCGGCACCTTCACCCAGGATGAGTGGAACGGTACCGGCAATAAAGGCAATCGAAGTCATCACGATCGGGCGCAGACGCAGGCGGCAGGCTTCCAGCGCCGACTCGACAATTCCTTTGCCCTGCATCTCCAGCTCACGGGCGAATTCGACGATCAGAATGGCGTTCTTACACGCCAGCCCCATCAGTACCACCAGCCCGACCTGCACAAACACGTTGTTATCGCCGCCGGTGAGCCACACGCCAACCAGCGCGGACAGCATGGTGACCGGCACAATCAGGATCACCGCCAGCGGCAGCGTCCAGCTCTCATACAATGCCGCCAGCACCAGGAACGCCAGCAGTACCGCAACCGGGAAGACGATAAACGCCGTGTTGCCCTGAGTGGCTTGCTGATAGCTCAGGTCGGTCCATTCGATGTTCATGCCATTCGGCAGCACCTGGCCCGACATCGCTTCCAGCTTCTCCATTGCCTGCGCTGAAGAGAGCACGCGTGGATCGGCATCACCTATCAAGTCCGCCGCCGGATAGCCGTTATAACGAATCACCGGATCGGGGCCATAGGTGGTGGTGATGTTGACCATACTGCCGATTGGCACCATCTCGCCCTGATTGTTGCGGGTACGCAGATTGGCAATATCCTGCACGCTGTTACGGAAATCCCCGTCTGCCTGCGCCATCACACGCCAGGTACGACCAAACTTGTTGAAGTCGTTGACGTAAGAAGAACCCAGATACACCTGCAAGGTGCTAAACAGATCGGTCAGCGAAACGCCTTGCGCCTTAGCTTTATCACGATCCACCTGTACATCCAGCTGCGGTACGTTGGCCTGATACGAGGAGATCGGGAACATCATGCCCGGCGTCTGCATCACCGCACCGGAAAGGGTATTAATGGCGGTTTGCAACGCACCGTAACCTAAGCCCGCACGATCCTGCACATACAGCGAGTAACCCGAACCCTGACCCAGCCCCAGAATCGGCGGTGGCATAATCGAGAAACCAAAGCCTTGCTGGATTTTGGCGATTTTCGCGTTGATTTCAGCGTTAATTTCCGCAGCCGTACGGGTACGTTCATTAAACGGCTTCAGGCCGAAGAATACGGTGCCGGTATTCGGCGTATTGGTGAACTGCAAGGCATTCAGGCCAGGGAAGGCGACCGAATAGGCCACGCCTTCGGTGTTCATGCCGATTTCGCTCATCTTGCGAATCACTTCATCGGTACGCGCCAGTGACGAACCTTCTGGCATTTTCACGCCGCCAATCAGATACAGCTTATCCTGCGTCGGAATAAAGCCGCCCGGCACGGTGTGGAACATAAAGCCCGCGCCCGCCAGCAGTATGACGTAAACGCCAAATACCGCACCGCGACGACGCAGGGTTTTGCCGACCATCGACTCGTAGCCATCGGAACTGCGCTGGAAGAAGCGGTTAAACGGACGGAAAATCCAGCCGAGTAAGCGATCAATCAGACGCGTCGGCATATCTTTAGGTGCATCATGCGACTTCAGTAGCTTGGCCGCCAGCGCCGGAGAGAGCGTCAATGAGTTAATGGCGGAGATCACCGTGGAGATGGCAATCGTCACCGCAAACTGCTTGTAGAACTGACCGGTCACACCGGACAGGAACGCCATCGGCACGAATACCGCACACAGCACTAACGCAATCGCGATAATGGGTCCCGACACTTCGCGCATCGCCTGATGCGCAGCCGCCGTCGGTGAGAGTCCCATCGCGATATTACGTTCGACGTTCTCTACCACCACAATGGCGTCATCCACCACGATACCTATCGCCAACACCAGCCCGAACAAACTGAGGGTGTTGAGCGAGAAGCCCAGTAGGTAAAGCACGCTGAACGTTCCCACCACCGAAACCGGCACGGCCAGCAACGGAATGATCGATGCACGCCAGGTTTGCAGGAACAGGATCACCACCAGTACCACCAGCACAATCGCTTCAAACAGCGTTTGCACCACGGCACGGATCGAATCACGCACGAACACGGTTGGATCGTACGGTGCCGCCCACTGCACATCGTCCGGGAAGCGAGTGGCCAGTTCGGCCATCTTGTCACGCACGGCGTTAGACAGGTCGATGGCGTTGGCGCCCGGAGCCTGGAAGATACCGATGCCGACCGCGTCCTTGTTATTTAACTGCGAGCGCAGGGCGTAACTACCGGAACCCATCTCAATGTGCGCCACGTCACGCAGGCGCACCAGCGAGCCGTCATCGGCGGTTTTCAGGATGATATTGCCGAACTGCTCTTCGCTCTCCAGACGGCCCTGGGTGTTGATCGACAGCAGGAAGTCACTGGCCTTTTTGGTCGGCTCTGCGCCCAACTGACCGGCAGACACCTGCACGTTCTGCTCCTGCATAGCGCTGACCACATCAGAAGCGGTCATGCCACGTGCGGCCACCTTATTCGGATCGAGCCAGACGCGCATCGCATACTCGCCCGCCCCGAAGATCTGAATCTGACCAACGCCTGGCAGGCGCGCCAGCTCATCTTTCACCTTCAGGGTGGCGTAGTTACGCAGATAGAGTGAGTCATACTTGCCCTTCGGCGAGAACATGTGCACCACCAACGTTAGCGTCGGTGACATCTTCTGCGTGGTCAAACCGAGTTGACGCACCTCTTCCGGCAGGCGAGCTTCTGCCTGCGCCACACGGTTTTGCACCTGAACCTGTGCCTGGTCTGGATCGGTACCTGGACGGAAGGTCACGGTGGTGACCAGCACGCCATCCGAACCGGCCACTGACTTCATGTACATCATGTTTTCGACCCCGTTGATCGCTTCTTCCAGCGGTGTCGCCACCGAATCAGCAATCACTTTGGGGTTGGCGCCAGGATATTCTGCGCGCACCTGCACACTGGGTGGCACCACGTTGGGGTATTCACTGATCGGCAGCAGTGGTATGGCGATCAGTCCGGTGGTAAATATCAAAATCGACAGTACCGCCGCAAAGATCGGTCGGTCGATAAAAAAGCGGGAGAAATCCATAACAGGCAGTCTCGATTATTATTGAGCGGAGCGCATTGCCACCGGCTGAGCTTTCACCGGCATGCCAGGCATGAAGACTTTCTGCAGGCCATTGACGATCACTTTGTCACCCGGCTTCAAACCGGATTGCACAATGCGCAGGCCATCAGCCAGCTCGCCAGCCTGAATATCGCGACGCTCGGCTTTACCCTGCGCATCGACCACATAAACGTATTTACGATCCTGATCGGTCAGCACCGCTTTATCGTCGATCAACAGCGCGTTAAACGCGGCGCTGCCGGGTAAACGCACGCGGGCAAACAGACCTGGGGTGAACTGACGTTCATGATTATCCAGCGTGGCACGCATGCGAATGGTGCCAGTGCTGGCGGTGAGTTGGTTGTCGAGGAAGTCAACGGTGCCACGATGCGGATAACCTTGCTCGCCGGTCAGCGCGATTTCCACCGGCAGCGAACCGCGATTTTGTCCCTGACGTGCCATCGCCTGATACTGCAGATAGGTGGCTTCATCGACGTCGAAATAGACGTAAATACGATCCTGCGACACCAGCGTGGTCAGCACGCTGGCACTGTCACCGGCGGTCACCAGGTTACCGGTGGTGATCATCGCGCGGCTGGCACGGCCATCAATCGGGGCAGTGACGCGGGTAAAATCGAGATTCAGCTGCGCCATATCAACGGCGGCCTGCGCGGAGAGCACATTGGCCTGCGCCTGACTCGCTGCAGAACGACGCTGTTCCCACTCTTCACGGGATACCACATTGGTGCCAATCAGTTTATCGGTGCGTGCCGACTCACTGCGCGCCAGCGATGCCTGACTGCGCGCGGTCGCGAGTTCAGCTTGTGCCTGCTCTAACGTCGCGCGATAGGTGCGGTCATCAATGGTAAATAGCACCTGACCCTTTTTCACGTCATCGCCTTCGCGATAGTTAACCTGATCGATATAGCCGGAAACGCGAGGGCGCAGTTGCACACTTTGCACCGCTTCAAAGCGACCATTGAAGCTATCCCATTGGCTGACTTTTTGTTCGACCACCTGCGCGACACTCACTTCGGGCGGCGGTGGCGGGGCGTTTTGCGCCACACCCCGATCGCAAGCGGCCAGCAGGCTTCCCAGCAACATCACTCCTGACAGGCTTACTGCCCGACGAACCCCATATGTTTGCAGATGCATTGTTGTTATTCCGCGTTGGTGTGAAAAAAGAAAGGACATGTACGAAAAATCTGCAACTTTTAAGATTGCATTAAAACGCGATGAGTGTAGGCTGCTGCAAACTGCATCTGCAAGAATATCTGATACACTTTATGTGCTGTTTTGATCAATTCGTTTCAGCGGGGGAAAGCCCCTACGGCGAGTGCGGCATTTAATGCAATAATAAAACTTGCATTAAATGTCATAGTCAGTCACCCTTAAAGTGTAATTGCAACTGATACTGATACTGTTCGTTAAGGCGACGGGAGAAAATGGGATGATGAGCGACGCATTTATTCACGATCTGATCGACTGGATTGATAACAACATTGAAGCACGTCTGGATCTGGACACCGTAGCAGGGCGCGCCGGTTATTCGAAATGGCACCTGCAGCGTATGTTCAAAGAGCACACCGGCTACCCGCTGGGCGAGTACATTCGTAATAAGAAACTGAAAAAATCGGCGGACCGTTTAACGACCACCAACGAACCGATCCTTAATGTGGCGATTTCACTGGGGTTTGATTCGCAGCAGTCGTTTAATCGCAGCTTCAAACGTCAGTATGGCGTGGCGCCAGGCGCATGGCGTCGACATGCCGTGCCAGCCGCGAGTGCGATGCAGTAACACCTCCGCCAGGGCCAGCCATGCTGGCCCGCGTTCTTCTTCACGATAATCCTGCTATTATCGGCGTCCTGCACTTCGGGATGTCACTATGTCAAAGAAACTCTGGATTGGATTACTCCTCGCGCTGGCCGCCACATGGGCCGGACTGAAACCGCATTTAGGCGGTAAAACCGCTGCGCACAGCGCTGACATTGCGCAACTCACCGATGCCAATACCGTCGCTCGCTGGTTACAGCAGCACCATAAACTGCCCGATTTATACCTCACCAAAAACGAAGCCCGCCGTCAGGGCTGGAACCCGAGCAAAGGCGACTTGTGCAACGTATTGCCTGGCCGCGCGATTGGTGGCGATCGTTTTAGCAATCGTGAGCAGCGCCTGCCAATGCAACAAGGAAGGCAGTGGTATGAAGCCGATGTGAATTACGATTGCGGTCACCGCGATGCCGATCGTCTGCTTTACTCTTCAGATGGGCTGATCTTTCTGACCACCGATCACTATCGCAGCTTCAAACAGGTGAACTAACCATGTTGATGCTCTCTTTTGATTTCCAACAGTTGGCCGATCGCCAGGCGTTTTACCGTGAGTTTGTGGCGCAAAGCGGCTGCAGCGGGGAGTTTGGCTGCAATCTGGATGCACTGTGGGATTGGCTGACAGGCGGGATTGCGTTGCCGGCTGAACTGCATTTACGTCATGTTGCACTGGCCAGTGAGGCGGAATTTGCACCGGTGCTGGCGCTGATGGAAGAAGCGGCGCAGCAGCTGCGAGGCGAGCTGCGCCTGATTCAGGACTGATTACGCGTGCAGTGGCAGCAGCAAAATAGCCAGCATCTGACGGGCATTGGCGGGCAGGTCGCTGCCGCCGGTATAGCCGTTGTTTTCCACGATGACCGAATTTAATCCCACCAGCCAGTCATAGATATAATACGCGGTATGATTGGCGGGTGCGGCTGACAAACGTGTTAAACGTTGACCTGGCGAGAAGCTCACGCTCGGCGCAGGTGGTCGGGCGAAGATGGTTTGTCCGCGATTAACACGACTCTCAGGCCGCTCGCTCTCCGGACGCTGCAGGAAGCCGAGCCAGGCGACAAAATCACCCAACACCGTCATCGCGCGCGAGACCTGACGATCGGTACGCGCTTCATGCGCGCTGGCCTGCGCATCCGGTTCGTTAAGCGCGCTTTGCAGCTTACTTAATACCTTCAGGCGGAAGCTGGCGGTAATCAGCTCTTCTACCAGCAATTCCATGGTCGGCTTATCCACGTTCAGCAGCGTCAGCAAACTCCGGCTTTCCGGCAACTGTCGCAGATGTTCAAGCCACAGCGCAAACACCTGCTGCGGGAATTGCTGATCGCGCTGGCCGCTGCTGTTACGCGGTTCCGCAGGGGCCACCGGTTCATCTTTAAACAGGTCAAACTCAAAGCCAATACCAAAATAGCTCTGCTCAGCCGCAGCGGTTTTCGCGCTGTGCTGCACGACAGTGCCGCTGCTCTGGCTCAGCCACAGCTGACGCACCGCTTCGCGCGAAGGCTGCAAGCGCTCCAGCAGTTCGCCGTGCAGGCCAGTGCGATGTTGCAAGCATTTCAGCAAGTTATCGGAAATCGCCTGCTTGCGTGCCGCCTGTTCTGGCGTGGCAGTGGATTCGGTCCACGGTTGCAAACGCTCTACCAGCTTTTGCTGCAAAGTGCTTAATTGCTGGGCCAGACGATCACGACGTGCTTCTGGCTGCATTTCATCCTGCAACCAGCTGCCCATGCGATCGACACCGGCACGATCGAGTGCCAGCATGGAACCCCAGCTCTGTCCTGGTTGCCCGATCTGACGTTGTACGGCTTCATCAACATTAATCTGCTGCTGCTGATAGCGCGCATCGTGCGGGGTAATCGCCCAAATCAGGCGTGGCTTCTCGCCGCTGGCCGCTACGGTTTGATGGATATGCCATTCACGCAGTGCGTTAACCGCAATGTCGGTATCCTGACGCTGGCTGGCGGCGGTACAGATCAGCATAAGGTCGATGCCCTGACGCGCGGCATACAGTCCCGGCAGCAGTGCGCGTTTCTGCTCCAGCAGTGCCGCGCGCAGAGGATCGCGTTTGCGCAGCTGGGCTAAATCTTCTTGCTGACCCACGTCGGCAGGCTGGCCGGGCGCTGGCAGCTCCAGCATATCGGCTTCGTCATACAGTGCCTGACGCGGCGTTGAATTCAGCGGAACGGTGATTTCAAGCGTCAGCAACGCCAGCAGGCCCAACGGCACCTGCTGTGGTTTAGCGACACGATTGGCGACAATCGGGCAGACTTCAATCATTTCCTGCCAGTCGGCATCGTTGCTGATCAGTTTTTCCGCAGGCAGCGAGGCGTCATCGGTTAACAGGCTCAGAGGTGCCAGCAGGCGCGGTGCCTGGCGCAGCTGATGACGCAGGTGCATCAGATTACGCAGCTGTTCGTTGAGTGCCACCTGATTAGGCCACAGCAACGCAAACAGCTGAATGCGGTCATCGACGTTTAACCACGGAGCAAGTTCCACCGCCTGTGGCCAGAAGTGACGATCGAGTACCTCGGCGTGACGATGCTGGCGGCGGCTCCACGCCCACAATGTAATCAAAGCATCGCTGTCGAGGCCCGGCTGCGGCTCGTCCTGACGATGGCGCTGTAAACGCTGCAGCGCGGCATCGATCACCGCACTGTCTGGCTGTGCTTCAGTTTTGGCACAGGCCAGCACCAGACGAATCAGCTCCACGTCATTGAGCAGCGTCATCTCCAGTGGCCAGGCGCTGGACTGGGTTTCACGCTGGTGGCTGAAGCGGGTGGCAATGGCAAAATCGAGATTGCCGGGATTGATGTTCTGGAAATGGTTCACAATTCTATCGCCCAGACGCGCCATCAGTTGGCCCTGCGCATCGCCCACCATTTCACTCAACAGCCAGGCTTTGCCCGCCTGTGACTGGCCAAACATCGCCAGCGTCACCGGACGTGCCAGTTGACGCGCCAGCGCATGACTTTCCACGCGCGCGCGGCGCAGTTGCAGCCGCAGCGTATCCGCTTCCAGTGCCAGACGCGGTGCCTGCGCCTGATGGGTTTCAATCCAGTTCAGTGCGCCGTCCAGCGTCTCCTGCATCAGGCTCAGACGTTTGGCGGGCGTAACAGAGGTGGCTCTCTTGGCAGTTCTCATCGTTTGCAGACGCTCCCGCTGTCAATCCAATACTGCGCGTTGGCATTGCCGGTCGCAGACAGCGTATTCAGTTTCAGACTCAGTTGTTCAAGCGGCACGCGAGTGCCGTCATCCATGCGGGCATCGCTCAGCACCAGACGCTCCGGACCAAAGTTGTCCGGCCCCGGCTGTACCGCCAGCTTGATACGCAGGATGCTTTCGCCGGCGACTTTACGTGCCAGATGCGGATCGGTGATGCTCAGACTGTACAGCGGTGAAGCTGGCCAGCGGTCATTATCCAGCTGACGGAAACCGAGGCAGACATTGCCGCGAATGCGGAAGCTGCTTTTACGATCCAGTGCGAAATCCCCTTTGTCGAGGTCGATCTCGCTGTAACACAGGTTGTCATCGCTCAGCGTGGCCGTTTCATCCAGCACGCCGAGATAGCGAATGGTGGAGTAAGGCTCGAAATCACCCGCACGGAACCAGAAGCTGCTGAGACGCAGATCGAGCGCCAGCAGGCACAGCATCGCGCCGACGGCAGCAGTGGATTTCGGGTTATCAATGCGGCCTTGTTTGTTGAACGGATACCAGTCGCTGGTGTGATAGCCTTCCAGCGACAAAATACGGCTGCCCGGCAGCGGCTGCAGATGGCGTACCAGTGCCTGAATGCCGGGGAAGCGCGAAGGACGGCCGGTTAACAGCAGTACATCGCACTGATACAGCGACACCACTTCGCACATGGCACGCAGGGCCGGGATTATCGCCATACGATGCTGCAGGAACTCACCGTGCAGCTGCGCCATGCTGACCACCAAAGGCACATCCAGCAGATCGAAGCGGTTGTCGCCGCCCAGCGTGCGCTGAATCTCACCGTTAACAAACGCCAGCACGCTGCTGGCCGGTTTTTGTGGCACCAGCTCACCGAACAGCGCATTGATTTCGCTGTGGCTGTCGAGCGGATCCCAATTTTCGTAGCGTTCCAGCACGGCCTGCGCCAGCGGGATGAACAGCTGCAGGGTGACTTGCTGACGCAGCGTGGCTTGCCCATCCATGCGGCTGTCGTGACCAAACAGCTTGTTCATCAGCGGTTCAGCCAGCGTCAGCCCAGCCTTCTGCAGACTTTGTTGCAGTGCAGGCAGAATCCACAGCTGAATCACATCCAGCAGAATATCGTCGCCAGCGACTTTAAAGCCTTCACGGAACAGCAGGCGCGGGGTGATTTTAACGTTGTTACCCTGGCCGTCATCGAGACGATATTGGGTGATGGCCAGATCGGTGGTGCCGCCGCCAATATCGATAGAAGCGATGCGCAGGCTTTTGCCCGGTACTTCGTCGACTTCACGTGGACGATCCGGACGCGCCATGCTGCTGAAGAAATCTTCCGCACGCCCGGCAAAGTTCACCTGGGTTTCATTGAACAGCCACACCATTTGTCCGCAGGTGGCTTCATCCCATTCCATCTGCACATCCGGCACCGGGCGCAGGCTTTTCGCCTGACTCTGCACGCTGAAATCTTCCTCAGCCGGATGCCAGCCTTCGGCTTTCCACACCAGCGCGATGGCTTCCTGCATGCGACGACGGAAAATCTCGCGTTCCGGTTTCGGCATCGCGGAAGGCAGCGTGAGGATCACATGACGCAGCTGGCGCGGAGCCTGGCTCTGCGGCATGCGCTGACGCTGTGCCACGCTGTTCATCTGCATCATCGCCTGAGCCAGCAGCTCACACAGCATAAAGGTCATCAGCGAACTGCGGCTGTAGCTGGCAGAGAACACCGGCAGGCGATCGTCTTCCGCCAGCGCGTGCAGCGGCTGGCCTTCGTCATTCAGCAACAGGGTGAAAGGCAGCGCAGTTGCCTGTGGCTCATCACTGCTGCCATGGGCGTTAAAGCGCCAGCCTGGCTGATAACGTGCTTCATCCCACAGATAACGGCGCGGGCTGGAGAGACCGGTGCTGCCTTCTGTGCCCGCGCGCAGCAGTGCAAGACGGCTGGCTTCACGGCCAACGCGCGTCAGCGATGGCCACATAAAGGCGTTTTCGCGGCCGCTTTCCAGCGAGAAGTTTGCTTTACCAAAGCGGGTTTCTGCGAATTCGAGACGGCTGTCAAACAGCTCGTTGTAGACCTGATGTGGCTCAGAAAGGTCGCGCAGTTGCAGTTCGTAAGTCTGGCGCAGTCCGTTGCTCTCTTCAGCGTGGTCTTCCACCAGAATGCCGCAGGTGTGCGAGTTACCGACGTCGAGGATGATATCGACATTCACCGCCGGGGTTTGCAGCGAGGTGGCCTGAATGTAGATCTCGGCCAGATCCAACTGCTCACCCAGCAGCTCCAGCAGGTTGAGATAGTGTGCCTGATACTCAAACTCACGCAGCGCCTGATTCAGCTCCTGCTCGCGGCGAGATTCCAGCGCGTTGACCTGCTGAGTAAAGGTTTCACGCAGCCAGCCATCCACCCAGGTGTGGTCCAGAAACTCACCCAGTTCATAGTTGTGCCAGGCAAGGGCGAAACTCACGCCGTTTTGCGCATCGGCTTTGCTCAGACCGTGCTGTTCGCCGCCGTCCTGTTCCGGCACGATACGGGTATCAAACGCCAGCGTAATGCGATGGGTGTTACCTGCGGCATCGGGCTGTGCCAGCGGTGCCAGGTGCAGGCGTGCCCAGTTATCCGGGCCGCCAATAAAACGGCGACCGCTGGTGCAGCGCAGCACCGGCAGCGGCAGCCACTGGTGTGCCAGCAGCGTTAACGAATCTGCCAGTGCAATGTCCGACTCGGGACGTACCACCTCTGCTGCACCGCCATCTTCGGGATAGAGCAAAAATTTGCCGCTGTTACCGTCCACGTTCAGACGCAGCAGCGGACCGTTAGCGGTTTGACGAACGAACTGGCGGCGCGACTGCAGGGCAGGCAGACGTAAGCCAAAATCGAGAAACTGCACACCGCTATCTTCAATCAGCGTGATTTTTTGTTTGTCATCGATGAGGGGAGCCAACATGTTTACTTACTCTCACGCTTAATCGTCAACGGGAAGACCTGATCTGCGCCGTACTGCGCAGTACAACTGGCAATGCCATCACCGGCTTTACACACCAGTTCCGGCATGCGGTAGCGCGATTTGTCGCTGCAGGTCGCAGTATAGCGGCTGCGAACCACCATGGTGCCGTCCACCGTCATTGCGGCAGTCACATCGGCTTTACAGCGGATATTGTCGCCCTGTGTAATGGTAGCGATGCCTTTACCGTTACGCAGCTGGTAACGCAGGCTCGGTGGCTTACCGGTTGGCAGGTTAGTTTGTCGTAATATGACGCGCCAGGTGCCGTTGATAAACTTCACGGAGCCAATACGCGCATCTTCGGTAGTCATCACCAGGTCATCAGCCTTAGCCGGTTCCGTATGTTCAGCAATCACCTCAGGCGGCGCAGGTGGCGCGGCAGGCACAGGCGCAGCGGTGACGGTGGCGGTTTTTTGTGGCAGCGTGGCGGCCAGTTTCTCAGCTTTCGCGACCACTGGCGGTGGCGTGAAAACGGGAGCCGGTGCATCGGCAACCTGGGCAGGCGGTGTGGCTTCAGGCGCTGGGCTGTGCAGCCAGAACGCTACGCCAGCCGCAACCACGGCGGCAACCGGCAGCAGCAATGCCAATGGACGCAATGCGGAAGGGCGGCGAACAGGCGGCTGTTCAACTTTAGGCTCAGGCTCAGGTGCGGGTTGTGGCGCTTCGGGTTCAGGCTGGGCGATCTCAACGGGCTCTTCCACCACGGGTGCAGCCACAACGGCAGGCACTTCAATCAAAGGCGCAATAACCGGTGCCACGATAACCGCAGCCGGTGGTTCTGGCAGCAACGGCGGTAAATCCTCCTCCAGACTGTCGCGCAGGCAGGCCAGTGCGTCATCGCGTGAGCGCGCCTGCGGATCGACAAAGCCCCAGAAGGTGATGACGGGTTTGCCATCAACCAGATAAACATATTGCTGATCCGGGAACTGCAGCGTCTTGCTCAGTAGGGCACCAAACAGGCGCATCGCCGGATTCTCCGCGTCACGCGCGCGTAGACTTGCAGCCAGTAAATCCTGCTGATTGAGCGTTAGGAGTTCCAGCGCTTTTTGCCGCTCATGATCGCTGGCACCGCGCCAGGATTTTACTTTGCCGTTAAAGGGCGCATACCAGTCGAGGCGGTCTCCGCGCTCGTTGGCCTGGGGAATGGCGAGGCAGTTTGCCAGCGCCGTCTGGCGACGCAAACGCAGTGTTTCACGGATTTGCAGGGCAGAAGCCCAGACCGGCTGGCCGTTTTCACCCAGTGCCAGTACCGAATCCAGATTGCCGCTGCGCAGAAAAGTTTTTGCCACTCGTAGGGCCCTTATCGGTGGTTGCCTGAAGCAAAACAGTGTGTAATTGGCGATGCTGGTGATCTTAAGCCAAATGCAGGGGAATCAAACGGCTGATAAAGGGGGAAAAACAGGGTGTTTTTCCCGCGTGTAAGCGTCGGTTGCTGAAATTTTAAGCGCGCGAGCGGTGGCTAAGCACCAGATGGGTGATCATGCCGCCGATCAATCCCCAGAAGGCTGAACTAATGCCGAGCAGGGATATGCCACTGGCGGTGATCAGAAAAGCGATGATGGCGCTGTCACGGTGATCCGGTTCAACGAGTGCGCGTTGCAGACTGCCGGAGAGGGTAGCCAGTAGCGCCAGCCCGGCCAGCGTGGCGATCAGCACCTGCGGCAAGGCACTTAACAGAATGGCAATCAGCGCGCCGGTAAAGCCAGTCAGCAGATAGAAAATCCCGGCAATCGCGGAGGCCATCCAGCGTCGTTTCGGATCGGCATCCACATCCTCTCCCATGCAAATGGCAGCGGTAATGGCCGCTATGCACACCGAAAAGCCGCCGAAAGGAGACAAGATCAGCGCAATAAAACCGGTCCAGCCAGTAAGAGCGGAAACCGGCGGTTGGTAGCCATGCGCCTGTAAGGTCGCAATGCCCGGTGCATTTTGTGAGGCCATGGTGACCAGAAAATAGGGCAATCCAACCCCAATCAGCGATGCCAGCGTGAACTGCGGCATGATAAATTCCGGCACGCTCAGCGTCAGAGCATGCGGCGGGAAATGAATCGCCTGCTGACCCACCGCCACCAGCACGCCAGCGATCAGCGCCAGAATGATGGCATAGCGCGGCAGCCAGCGTCGGCTTAACAGCCACACCAGACACATACTGCCGCACAGGGCGAAGTTGCCTTGTAAACCGGTAAAGGTGCCAATACCGAAGCGCAGCAAAATCCCCGCCAGCATTGCCGCGGCCAAAGATTGCGGAATGTGGTTCATCAAGCGGGCAAACAGTCCGGTCACGCCACTCAGTACGATCAGCGCATTGGTCGCCACAAACACGCCGACCACTTCATTTAAGGTCAGGCCCTGCACGCTGGTGGCCAATAGTGCTGCGCCCGGCGTAGACCAGGCAGCCAGAATCGGCATGCGTGTCCACACCGAAAGACCGAAAGAGGCGAGACCCATGCCAATGCCGAGCATCGACAGCCATCCGCCGATCTGTTCCGGCGAGGCGCCTGCAGCCTGAGCGGCCTGGAAAATCAATGCGGCAGTGCTGCTGTATCCCACCAGCACCGCAATAAAGCCGGAAACCAGCATAGGGAAAGAGAAAGCGTTGCGCGAAGTGGCGGTGATCATCGATTTGCATCCTGCTGTACGTTATAACGCACACTATTGCACGAGTGTGTTATAACGCACAAGTGCTACACTGCGCGCGAATTTGCCAGGAGATAGCATGGAAAATCTGCATCAACATTTGAGCCAGGCGTTAAAACAATTGCGCCAGGCGAACGGCTGGAGCCTGACACTGGCAGCGGATCGCACCGGTGTCAGCAAAGCGATGTTGGGCCAAATCGAACGCGGTGAATCCAGCCCGACGGTGGCGACATTGTGGAAAATCGCCACCGGTTTCAATGTGCCTTTCTCGTTTTTTGTTCAGGGTAGCGATCAACCGCCGGGTATCGCCGCGACGTTTAGCCAACCCAATGCGCAAATGCAGGTGAAGCCGCTGCTGCCATATGATGCCGCGTTGCGTTTTGATCTGCTGGAAGTCACGCTTGCTGGCGGTGCACAAAGCGACTCTTCCGCACACGAAAGTGGCGTGATTGAGCAGGTGGTGGTGCTGGAAGGTGAGCTGCTGCTGTGCGTGGAGGGGACCTGGCGTCGTCTGCAAAGCGGCGAAGCGCACCAGTTTGCGGCGGATGTCGCGCACAGTTATCGCAATCCCCTCAGCACACCTCTGCGTTTTCACAGTTTGATTCATTACATCAAGCGGCCCTGAGTGCCAATTACAAATTGATACGAAGGTAAACTACACAGTTTGCCTTCGTATTTATATACTCGCGCTTCATCAGTAAGGAGAAGGTGCCATGAGCGACCTGAATAGCGCGGCTGCGACTCTACGCAGCGTGAATGGCAAACTGGCGCGACGTCTGCGCGAATCGGCCCCACCGGGCGATCTTACCTGGCCGCAGGTTTCTGTGTTGGGTTATCTGGTGCGCGATGGCGCGATGACGGTAACCGAACTGGCCGGGTTAGAAGGCGTGCGCAGTCAGTCGATGGGTGCAACCGTTGCCAGCTTGCAGGCGCAGGGACTCGTGAAAGGGGAAGCCGATCCGCTGGACGGCCGTAAAACCCGCTATCTGCCGACCGAAAGCTGCCTGAGGCTGATCGCCGCCAATCGTGCACAACGTGATGACTGGCTACTCCAAAGCATGGCAACCACGCTTAATAGTGCGGAGCAGAAAATTTTAATGGCCGCTATTCCCTTACTGCAACGTATTGCCGACCAATAATCCTGAGAGGAATTCCCATGGCTTTAACGACCTTAGACGCAAAAACCGCCCTGATTGTGATTGACCTGCAGCACGGCATTGTCCGTCTTCCTGTTGCGCCTTTGTCAACCGATGTCGTGGTTGAGCGTTGTGCACAACTGGTTGAGGCGTTTCATGACAAAAACCTGCCGGTGGTGAAAGTGAATGTCGCCGGTGGCGCACCAGGCCGTAACGAGCAGGCGCGTCATAGTGGCGAACTGCCAGCCGACTGGGCTGTGCTGGTGCCGGAAATGGCGCTGAAAGCTGATGAGATTGCCGTAACGAAGAAGACCTGGGGTGGTTTCCACAACACGGATCTGCACGATCAGTTGCAGCAGCGTGGCATCACTCAGGTGGTGGTGTGCGGTATCGCCACCAGCATTGGCGTGGAATCCACTGCGCGTCAGGCTTACGAGTTAGGTTACAACGTCACGCTGGCAACAGATGCGATGACTTGCCTGAACGCCGATACTCATCAAAACAGCGTTGAGCGTATCTTCCCGCGTCTGGGCGAAACCGGCTCAACCACCGACGTGCTGGCTCTGCTGAAGTAAAACGACTGGTCAGGTATGCACATGCACTGCATGCGCATTGTCAAAACGGCATAAAAAAAGCCCTGCAATCCGAATAAGGTGGCAGGGCTTTTTTTCAGGCGCGATGTCAGTTACTGAAAAGCATAACTCACCGTCAGGCCTACGCTGTAGTTGCGCCCTGGCGCCGGTTCGTAATAGCGACCGTTGCTCTCATTAACGATCACAGAACCCACATAGGTGCGGTCAAACAGGTTATCCACGCGACCAAACAAGTCCAGCGTCCAGTTCTGTACCAGCCACTTGTAGCCAGAGTTCAGGCCAAACACGGTATAGGACGGTGCTTTGACATCATTTTCATCGTCAGCGGCAATGTCGCTCATATAGCGCACATCACCACCGGCATACCAGCCTTGATCCGGCGCATAGGCTAATCCGGCATAGGCCATATTACGTGCGATGCCTGGAATACGGTTGCCGTCACAGCTTTCAGTGCCACAGGCGTTAGAGCGATAGCGCGCATCCAGCAAGGTCCACGCCGCTTTCAGGTGCCAGTCATAGGCAAACTCCTGATCCAGACCCAACTCCAGTCCGCGACGACGGGTTTCACCGGCATTTTTATAGCTGGTGCGGCCTTCATAGCTGCTGTCAGAGACGATCTCGTTTTTGGTATCGGTCTGGAACACGGCGGCGGTAATTAAACCGTTACCGATACGCTTTTTAGTGCCCAACTCAACCGTATCGCTGGTCGCCGGCTTCAGATTGAGGTTCAGGCCAGACTGATCGGCTGAGCGATAAGACAACTCATTTAGCGTAGGCGTTTCAAAGCCACGGCCCGCAGACACATAGGCATTCCAGCTATTATCAATCGCATATTTCAGTGAGGCGGCTGGCAGCCAGCGGTGATAACGGCGATTACCGCTGTCATCGGGATCGCTGGAAGTGACGTAATAATCGTTAGAGTCGAAATTCACCGTGCTCAAACGCACACCAGCATCCAGTGACCACTTATCGGTGAACTGCCACGCCGTTTGCAGATAAGGATCGAGGTTCCACATCAGGTTGCGTTCATTGCGGCGCATATCACCCTGCACGCCGTAATCCGTCACGCCATTGCTGGTGGTGAAGTTCTGATAGCCTTTACGCTTCTCGGTCATGGTTTCATAGTCGAGACCAGCGGTCAGCGTCACGGGAAGGGTGAACACGGTATCGCGATGCGTCCAGCGCGTATCAATCCCCTGATAGTGGCGAGCCAGCGAAATCACGCCGCCGGGATAGCCTGCTTTCAGCTGGGTCGCCATCGGGATCGATTGATACTGTGTGGTTTCACGCTCACCGGCGTACATCATCACGCTGAGATCGTCATTCTCGCTCATCTGGCGCTGATAGTGCAGCCCAGCCTGCGTTTGGTCGACGGTTTTGCGCGCGTTGTAAAGCGTCACGTTACTGGCAACCTGACGCGGATTATCTTTCCATTGCGCCTCGGTCAAACCGCCGGGATCCTGCGCATCCACGTGAACGCTGTTAAACAGTAGCGTCAGGGTACTGACATCATCAATGCGCACACCGAGTTTGGCGTTACCGAGGTTTTTCTCTGCCGAGCTGTGATCGCGATAGCCATGGGTGGTAAAGCGCGAGGCCGACACGGTGTAATTCACGTCACCGGCGTGCGTGCCATCACCGGTCGCGCCGCTGGCTTTGACGCTGTTGCGCCAACTGCCGTAGCTACCGTACCAGGTGCTGGCTTCCAGCGTGGTGGGTTGCTGACCGGTTTGGGTTTCGACATTAATGACACCGCCCGACGAGTTGCCGTAGAGGGCTGAGAAGGGGCCGCGCAGTACTTCAACGTGATCAATCGAACCAATGTCGATATTTGAGGTTTGTCCCTGACCATCTGGCATCGTGGCGGGAATACCGTCGACATACAGGCGGATACCGCGCAGGCCAAAGGTTGATCGCGAGCCAAATCCGCGCACGGAAATTTGTAAATCCTGCGCATAATTTTGACGGTTCTGAATCTGCATGCCCGGCACACTGGCGAGGTTTTCCGAGAGGTTGACGCGTGGTGCTGCATGACGCATATCCTCGCCAGACACCACACTCACCGCCGCGGGCGTATCCAGCTCTGACAAACCGGTGCCCGCGGGCGCGGCACTGACGACCATGGTATTGCTGGCATTATCCGCCGCCATCAATTGCAAAGGGAATAATGCAGGCAGCATCAGCAACGGTGCCTGTCGCAGTAAAGCAATTTTCATTATGAAAGACCGTATAAAAGACGTGGAATGAACCAAATGGAACATTAATCGCGCATATGTTAATAGTTTTGCCGATAAATGGTATTACATTTTCACGCATTATATTAAATAAATGCTGTTATTAGCGTTTTATACCTCAGGCAGGGAGAGGGCTGTGACGTTTGCTGCGTAAAGGCCATTGACTCATGGCTATTTTGTTGGCAATGGGCTGAACAGGGACAACGCAAACGACTGAGCGGCTGCCGGATGGATTCATAAGCCATAACGATAGTGAAACTGCGCTCACGTTGTCCTTATGCGTCTATCCCGCCAGTGTCATGACGATGGCCTATCACCTTAATAAGACTGAGGTTGTCGGGCAGGAGGATGCTCAGTGAGCCATCGGCGAACAGCTTCGGTCTCTGATCCTACTTCTCGCACCGCCCGGGTAAGTCTTTCCTGAGTCGTATGCAGAGTGAGCGTCCAGTAAGTGATTTGCCACTGTTCAGATAATTCAATGCGCGACAAATTTGACGGGATGCGACGCTGTATAGGGTCTTTCATTTTTATTATCCTCATGACTTAAACACATAATTAATTCTTATAGGATGAGGAGGTGATTTTGTTTTTTTTCTGCGCTGGGGAAAGCAGATTATTCCCTATTACTTTGTTTTAGCCATGATTGGGATGTTTCTTATACAGAAACGAGAAGAATAAGCGTAACGGCAAGCACTGGCTCATGATGTTATCGAATACAAAAAGGATGTCGGCGACACGAAACGATGATTGCTCAAAATAGAGATATTAAAAGCAATCAAACGGATGCGCTTTTTATTTATAAGCTAACAAGACAATAATTTCTTAAAAATATTTGAATAGTGCCTTTTAACTGATGATTCTTCAGCTTCATCCAGCTTTTTGAGCAATTCAAAACACAGTGTTTTACGACTGAGCGTTTTTCCCGCGCTTAAAATTTCGCCCACAACGCGCCCCAGGGCTTCCTCTTCTGAAATATCTTTCGGAGGTGCCACATCCTGCTCCATAGCCATTCTGTGATTCTTCGCTGCATCATTGATGCACATATCAATTCCTCTTAGGGATCACAGGCGTTCAGGAGAGCGCTATGATTAAATTTAATTAGGAAATGATTATTTCCTAATATGATAAATGAATTATTCCAGAACCTTCATCACCATAGTAATGGTTTTTTTCCCATTAGTCACATCCTGAACTTTACCTACCACACGCATGCCGAATGCCACGCACAGCAATAAGCCTGCCGCAGTTTCAGCATCCAGTTGAGAGGAAATAGATCCGTCTTTCTGGCCTTCAATAATAAGCGAAACGAGAAAGTTTTGATTACGCAACACGGCGTGCCTGACTAACTCTGAAAGTTCTTCATCCAGCGTTTGCAGTTCAACCGTGCTCCCAACAACCAAACAACCTCTACGCCCTTCAATCTCAACCGCAGAGTCTAAATAAAATTGCAGTAATTCCTCAATCCGCGATCTGCCATCCGGGAAATGTTGCAACCGCTGACGTAAATCGGCATTACGGAGGGCAATGTAGCGTTCAAATACCCGCAAAAAAAGGGTGCGCTTATCAGTAAACGCCTTATATATACTTCCAGCCGTTAAACTCATGGCTTCGCCCAGGTCGGCTATTGATGAAGCGTGATAACCTTTCTTTCTGAATACTATCATTGCTTTATCTAAAACGTCGTCCATATCGAAGACTCGGGGTCTTCCACGTTCTCGAGTGACTTTTAAGCTTTGGTTTTCTGATGACATCGGTAATTATTTATAGAGTGTTAGTTTCCCATTTATCATATGCGAACTTTTTCCAATAATCGAATAGCGATGAATACGAATTCTTGTGTCATTGCCGCAATGATAAAATTAACCCGGTAAATCGTTATCCCATCCTCCTCGCTAGGAAGCCCCCAGTGCTGTTTAAAAGCATGCTGATTACCACTGTGTCTTGTCGGGGTTGAGATTAAAAAATGCCTTTCGGCGCACCTCTCGCCTGGCTGCGCGCAGAAATTTCTGTCAGTCTGACTGTTTTGTCTGAATGCATAAAAGGGAATCAAGATGAGTCAGCAACCCGTCGTGGCGGTATTAGGTTTAGGCGCAATGGGGCACGCTTTTGCCGCCAACTTACTGAAAAAAGGGTTCGTGGTGCGTGGCTGGAATCGCACGCGTGCCAAAGGTGAAAACCTGCTGGATGCTGGTTTGCAGCTTAGCGACAGCGCGGCACAGGCGGTGGAAGGCGCAGATGTGGTGATCGCCATGCTGTCTGACGGCGACACCACGCGTCAGACGCTGACCGAAGCAAGCCGTGCATTGAAGCAGGGCGCGACCGTCTGCCAGATGGGGACTATTGGCGTGGAAGCGACTGATGCGCTGATTGCCGACCTGCAACACGCACGTCCGGATGTGCTCTTTATCGATGCGCCGGTTTCCGGTACCAAAGCGCCTGCCGAAAATGCGCAGATTCTGGTGATGGCCAGCGGCGATCAAAGTAAAGCGCAGGCCGCAGAGCAGGTGTTTGCCGCGATTGGCAAAGGCACACAGTGGCTGGGTGAAGCGGGTGCCAGTTCACGTATGAAACTGGTGGTGAACAGCTGGCTGATTGGCCTGATGCAAAGTCTGGCGGAGAGTACTCGCCTGGCGGAGCAGTTTGGTTTCAGCACCGACGATCTGTGGAAAGTGCTGGATGGCGGCCCGCTGGCGGCACCGTACGCCAAAATGAAACTCGGGATGATCGCCAGTGGTGATTACACCCCGCAGATGCATCTGGTGTGGGCATTGAAAGATGCCAGACTGGCGCTGGATGCCGCAGGTGATAGCAAGCTGCCCGCGCTGGAGAACATCGTTGACGTCTGGCAGCAAGCGGTCGATGCCGGTTACGGCGAGCAGGACCTGGCGGCGGTCTACCAGTACCTGAAACGCTAAATGAGTCAGCGGCTCAACTTCGATTTCAGCTTTCGTCCGCTGGTGCCTTATGCGCACGATTATGTGCACGGTGATGCTGAGTCATGGCATCACCACGATTGTGCGCAGCTGATCCATACCTTGAGCGGCGTAGTGAAAGTCGAAACCCGGCAGGGCAGCTGGATTGTGCCGCCAAGTCGTGGCGTGTGGTTACCCGCAGGCACGGAGCATGCGCTGCATATTGTGGGGTCGGTGGCGGCCCGCACGCTGTTTGTCGATCCGCTGGCGCGGGCGGATTTGCCTGCCAGCTGTCAGGTGGTGCAGATTTCCCCGCTGCTGCGTGAGCTGATCGTCAGTGCTCTGGCATTGCCGGATCAATACGCTTCTGGCAGTCGTGCAGAACGCATTTATGAATTGATTCTCGATGAGATTCGCGTAATGGATGTGCTGCCCTTCGGCCTGCCGTGGCCGGAAAGTGAGAGGATGCGTGCACTGTGCCAGCAAATTCATCAGCAACCGGGCGAGAGCTGGACACTCGCGAGAGCGGCCAGCGAACTCTGTGTCGCTGAACGCACGCTGGCGCGGCATTTTAACCGCGAAACCGGCTTGCAGTTCAGCGACTGGGTGCGCCGCGCACGTCTCAGCGTGGCGTTGGCGCGGCTTGCGCAGGGCGAAACGGTGTTAACGGTGGCGCTCGAACTCGGTTATGACAGTCCAAGCGCCTTCAGTGCGATGTTCCGCCGCGTGCTCGGCGTTACACCGGCGAACTACTTTCCTGCGGCAGAAAAGCGTGGGCTGCGTTGAGTAGCGCCTGTAATGAGGCGCGTGTCACATCATTATCGATGCCCACACCCCAGGCACGTTCGCCGCGTGCATTGGTACAGCTAATATAGGTAACAGAGCGGCTGTCACTGCGTTTACCCAGCGTATGCTCGTGATAATCCTCAATGCTGATTGCCAGATCATAGCGCTGACGCAGTGCCGCGACCGCCGCCGACAGCAGTCCGTTGCCTTTGCCTTCCAGCGACAGCGTTTGTCCGCCATCCTGCACCCGCGCTTTAAACCGCGTTTCCCCTTTCTCATCACTGTGGCTTTCTGCGTCCAGCAAGCGACGCGCAGGCTGGGTTAAGCCGTAATGCTGGCAGAACAGTTGCCACAGTGCGTGATGCGTCATTTCCTGGCCGTGACCATCCGTCTGCTGCTGCACAATACGGCTAAAGTCTTGCTGCAACCCACGCGGTAACTGCAGCCCATGGTTTTGCTCCAGCAGCCAGGCGGCACCGCCTTTACCCGACTGACTGTTGACGCGAATCACCGCTTCGTAGCTGCAACCGATATCGATCGGATCAAGTGGCAGATACGGCATTTGCCAGATCGCTTCCTGACGCTCATTGCGTTCGGCAAAGCCTTTGCGAATCGCATCCTGATGCGAACCCGAAAACGCGGTAAACACCAGCTCACCAGCGTACGGGTGGCGCGGATGCACCGGCAACTGGTTGCAGCGTGTCACCACTTCCAGCACCTGCTGGATATCGCTGAAATCGAGTTCCGGCGCTACGCCCTGAGTATACAAATTCAGCGCCAGCGTCACGATATCGACATTGCCAGTGCGCTCACCATTACCGAACAAGCAGCCTTCAACGCGATCGGCTCCGGCCAGCATCGCCAGCTCGGCGCAGGCCACGCCCGTGCCGCGATCGTTATGCGGATGCACGCAAATCGCCACCTGCGACCGCTGGCTAAAGTGGCGGCAGAAATACTCGATCTGATCTGCATACACGTTCGGGGTATTCACTTCCACCGTGGCGGGCAGGTTAATAATCATCGGGCGTTCAGGCCCCGGCTGCCAGATCGCTGCGACTGCTTCACAAATCTCCAGCGCGAATTCAGGTTCGGTAAAGCAGAACGTTTCAGGTGAATACTGGAAGGTCCATACGGTGTCGTTTTGTGCTTCACATTGGTCGCGGATTTGCCGTGCCCCGGCGCAGGCCAGCTCAATGATTTCTGCCTTACTTTGACGGAACACGCGCTCGCGGAACAACGGCGCAGTGGCGTTGTACATGTGAATAATCGCCTGCGGTGCACCACGCAACGCTTCAAAGGTACGCTCGATCAGGTCGCTACGCGCTTGCGTCAGCACCTGAATCGAAACGCCTTGCGGAATATGATGCTGCTCAATCAGCAGGCGTACAAAGTCGAAATCGGTTTGCGAGGCGGCAGGAAACGCCACTTCAATCTCTTTGAAGCCGCAGCGCAGTAACAGCTGCCAAAACTCCAGCTTGCGGGCGCTGTCCATGGGTGTCGCCAGCGCCTGGTTGCCGTCACGCAGATCGGTGGACAGCCAGCGCGGTGCCTGGGTGAGCTGGCGCGAGGGCCACTGACGGTCAGGCAACTCAATCACCGGAAAGGGGCGGTATTTTTCAGCAGGGTGGTTCAGCATGAGGTTCTCCTTATGGGGTCTGTACTCAGTCTGGACCACATCGCCGCACGCTGCTCACGCATAACTGACAAGCCACATTGCGTAACTGACATTTCATTGCGAAGTTGCCGCAGCAGCCGGGCCGACATTCTGTGAATCCTCGCTATCCCAACCGTTCACAACAAATGTGGGATGATGAGAATCGACGGCCAAAAGCGTTGTACTGCTTATGCGCAGGATGATTTTCCTCAGACGAAATCGGCATCTGGGCTTTTAGCACAACAGGGTAGTCTGGGGTTTTGCGCCACAAGAGAAAATAGAATGAAAAGAAAAGCTTTAGCCCTGTTTGTGATGCTTGCCAGTGGAACCGCTGCGGCGGAAACCGTCACACTGCGCATTGCCGACCAGAAGGGCAATATGCATGCCGAGATGGAAGCGGCGCAGCAGCTCAATAATCTCAATTATAAAATCGAATGGGCGGAGTTCCCGGCAGCGGCACCGCTGGCGGAGGCACTGAATGCGGGCGCCGTCGATGCGGGTATTATTGGTGATGCGCCGCTGCTGTTCTCGCTGGCGGCGGGTTCGCAGGTGAAAGCGGTGGCGGTAAGTAAATCTGTGCCTGAAGGCTTAGCGGTATTGGTTAGCCCGGATTCAAAAATTAAAACCGTGGCCGATCTCAAAGGGAAAAATATTGCCACCGGGCGTGGATCCATCGGCCATTTTGAAGCGCTGAAAGCACTGGAAAAGGCCGGTTTAACGGATAAAGACGTCAACTTTCGCTTCCTGACGCCCGCCGATGCACGCATCGCATTAGCCAACGGTTCAGTGGATGCCTGGTCAACCTGGGATCCTTACACCGCACTGGCGGAAGTCACACACACGGGCCGCGTTTTGATCAACGGCGTGGGCCTTTCCAGCGGCAACAGCTTCCTCGCGGCGACCGATGCGGCAATCAATGACGAGGCCAAACGTGCAGCGCTGCAGGATTACGTTAATCGCCTTGCGGCGGCGGATCGCTGGGCGAACAGCCATGTTGATGCGTACTCCACCACGCTGGCGAAAATCATCGGCTTCCCAAAAGAAGCCGCGGCGAAGTCCTTTGCGCGGCGCCAGTCGCATTGGCAAGCCATCGATGATGCCACTATTGCGCAGCAGCAAGACACCGCCGATTTTTATCAAAAACATGGTCTGATCAAGCAGCATCTCGACGTCAAACCCACCTTTTATCATGGCTTAAAGGTTGCACAAAACTAACGCTTTGTGCCCCTTTGTTTGGCGAATCAACCGGGCGCGAGTAGCATAGCGCCTATATTATCTCGCTGTGTGATCCCCTATGTTATTGAAAACCTTCGATGGCCATAACGACCTGCTGCTTAATCTGTGGCTGCATCATCGTGACGATCCCGCCGGCGCCTTTTTTTCTGGCATTGAGAAAGGACATCTGGATTTTCCTCGTATGCAGCAGGGTGGTTTTGCCGGTGGGCTCTTTGCACTGTTTGTCCCGCCGCAGCGTTACATCAATGAGGTCGCGCCGCAACGTGCAAACGAGCAGTGGCAGCCGCTCGATATTCTCTGGCAACAACTCGATATCCTCAAAACGCTGGCAGCGCAGTCCGGCGGGCGCGCCCGTTTATGCCTGACGGCGGCGGATATTGCCAGTTGTCGCCAGGATGGCGTGCTGGCGATGGTCGCGCATATTGAAGGGGCGGATGGATTCGATGCTGATGGCGAAGATTTGCATGCCTTTTATCAGGCAGGCGTGCGCAGCATCGGGCCTTTCTGGAACTTACCTAACCGATTTGGTGAGGGAGTAAACGGTGCTTTCCCGCATTCGCCGGACACCGGACCGGGCCTGACCACTGCCGGTGAGCAGTTGATCCTTGCCGCCAATCACCATCGCATGATGATTGATGTGTCGCATATGAATGAGAAGGCGTTCTGGGATACCGCGCGGCTCTCAACGGCACCGCTGGTGGCCAGCCACTCTAACGCTCACGTGCTTTGCGCGCAGCCGCGCAATCTTACCGACCAGCAACTGCGTGCCATTCGCGACAGCGGCGGAGTGGTAGGGATTAATTTTGGTAACGCTTTCTTACGGCCGGATGGCAAGCGCGATATTGATACGCCATTGATCGAAATTGTTAAACATCTGGATCATTTAGTTGAAATAATGGGGCCAGAAAACGTAGCATTTGGTTCGGATTTCGACGGCATCAGCGTGCCCGATGCGTTGAAGGATGTTTCAGGGCTACCGCATCTCTATGCGCTGCTCACGTCGCTCGGCTATGATCAAGTCATGATTGAGCAGTTTGCCTGGGGGAACTGGCTGCGCGTCCTGCAACAGATTTGGCAGGATTAGCACAATTCCCTTACCGAATCAGGGTTGATCTGCCCGCTACATTGGCGCAACATCAGCCCGCGTCGTGCATTGCTGCCAGAAAATTCGTTTACTGGTGCAAGCATTTCCAGCAGAGCCTGCTCTGCGTTATTTGTTTTGAGGAAGAAAGTTATGTGGAAAAAACCTGAATTTGTTGACCTGCGTCTGGGCCTGGAAGTGACTCTGTACATCTCCAACCGCTAAGACTTTCTGCCCGCCATTCGTGCGGGCATTTTATTTTTCATTCTGGTTATCTCTCATGTTTATTAAAGTGCTCGGTTCAGCGGCAGGCGGCGGCTTTCCGCAGTGGAACTGTAACTGCGCCAATTGCAGCGGCCTGCGCAACGGTACGATTCAGGCTCAGGCGCGGACGCAATCCTCGATCATTGTCAGTGACAACGGCGAAGATTGGGTGCTGTGTAACGCATCGCCAGATATCAGCCAGCAGATCGCCCACACACCCGAGCTGAATAAAAAAGGGGTGCTGCGCGGCACGGCGATTGGCAGCATCATTCTTACCGACAGTCAGATCGATCACACCACCGGTTTACTCAGTCTGCGCGAAGGCTGCCCGCATCAGGTGTGGTGCACGCCCGAGGTGCATGCCGATCTCACCAGCGGTTTCCCGATTTTCACCATGTTGCAGCACTGGAATGGCGGGCTGCAGCATCATGGTCTTACGCCACTCGAACCGTTCCGCGTCGATGTCTGTCGTAACCTGCAGTTCACCGCGATTCCGATTCTCAGCAACGCGCCGCCATACTCACCGTATCGCGACCGCCCGTTACCGGGCCACAACGTCGCTCTATTTATTGAGAACACCGCCAATGGCCAGACACTGCTGTATGCGCCAGGTCTGGGCGAGCCCGATGCGGTGATCATGCCGTGGCTGGAGAAAGCCGATTGCCTGTTAATTGACGGCACCGTCTGGCAAGACGATGAGTTGCTCGCCACTGGCGTCGGTAAAAACACCGGCAAAGCGATGGGGCATCTGGCCCTCGCGGAAGAGCATGGCCTGATGGCGCTGCTGGCTGCATTGCCGGCAAAACGCAAAATCTTAATTCATATTAATAACACCAATCCGATCCTCAACGAGCAGTCGCCGCAGCGTCAGTATCTGACGCAGCAGGGCATTGAAGTGAGCTGGGACGGGATGGCGATTCATCTGCAGGAGAGCGCATCGTGATCATCACCGAAGCCTTATCGCCTCAAGAGTTTGAGCAGGCGCTGCGTGCCAAAGGCGCGTTTTACCACATTCATCATCCATACCATATCGCGATGCATAATGGTGAAGCGACGCGTGAACAGATTCAGGGCTGGGTCGCGAACCGCTTCTATTACCAGACCAATATTCCCCTGAAAGACGCGGCGATTATGGCGAACTGTCCGGATCCCGCAACCCGCCGTAAGTGGGTGCAGCGCATCCTCGATCATGACGGCAGCAACGGTCAGGAAGGCGGTATTGAAGCCTGGCTGCAACTCGGTGAAGCGGTGGGATTGGATCGTGAAGTCCTGTTGTCCGAAAAACTGGTGCTGCCGGGCGTGCGTTTTGCTGTGGATGCCTACGTTAACTTCGCCCGTCGCGCCAACTGGCAGGAAGCGGCCTGTAGCTCATTAACTGAGCTGTTTGCACCGCAAATCCACCAGTCGCGCCTCGACAGCTGGCCGCAGCACTATCCGTGGATCAAAGAAGAGGGTTACTTCTATTTCCGCAGCCGCCTGAGCCAGGCAAATCGCGATGTGGAACACGGGCTGGCTCTGGCGCTGGAAGTGTTCACCACCGCTGAGCAGCAGAACCGCATGCTGGAGATTCTGCAGTTCAAACTCGATATTCTCTGGACGCTGCTGGATGCCATGACCATGGCGTATTCTCTGCAACGCCCGCCTTATCATACGGTCACCGACCAGGTGTCCTGGCACAGCACAAGACTGGTATAACATGATGAAAGATAATCTGATCCCGGCCTTCCGTCGTGGCTATCGCATGCAGTGGGAAGCGGCTCAGGACAGCCATGTGGTGCTGTATCCTGAAGGCATGGCGAAACTGAATGAAACCGCGACGGCGATCCTTGAACTGGTCACCGGCAAACAGGATGTGGCCGCCATCATCGCCATTCTCAACAACCGTTTCCCGGAAGCGGGCGGCGTGGATGATGACGTGAAGGAATTCCTGCAATCCGCCGTAGAACAGAAATGGATCCAGTGTCGTGAACCTGAATAAAACCGCCACGCCGCCGCTGTGGCTGCTGGCTGAGCTGACTTATCGCTGCCCGCTGCAGTGCCCATACTGCTCGAATCCGCTCGACTTCTCGCAACAGGAGAAAGAGCTGACGACTGAGCAGTGGATCGAGGTGTTCCGTCAGGCGCGCGCCATGGGCAGTGTGCAGATGGGCTTCTCGGGCGGCGAACCGCTGACGCGGAAAGATCTGCCTGAGTTGATCAAGGCAGCGCGCGATCTCGGTTTCTACACCAACCTGATTACTTCCGGTATCGGTCTGACGGCGAAAAAACTCGACGCATTCGCCGATGCGGGTCTGGATCATATTCAGATTAGCTTCCAGGCGAGTGATGAAACCCTCAATGCCGCGCTGGCCGGTTCGAAAAAAGCCTTCCAGCAGAAGCTGGAAATGGCGAAAGCGGTAAAAGCACACGGCTATCCAATGGTGCTGAACTTCGTGCTGCATCGCCATAATATCGACCAGATCGATAAAATCATCGACCTGTGCATTGAGCTGGAAGCGGACGACGTGGAACTGGCGACCTGCCAGTTCTATGGTTGGGCGCATCTTAACCGCCAGGGCTTATTACCGACGCGCGAACAGATTGCCCATGCCGAAGCGGTAGTGGCGGAGTACCGTGAGCGTATGAGCGAAACCGGCAACCTCACGAATCTGCTGTTCGTCACGCCGGATTATTACGAAGAGCGACCAAAGCCTTGTATGGGCGGTTGGGGTTCAATTTTCCTCAGTGTGACACCGGAAGGTACGGCGTTACCCTGCCACAGCGCACGCCAGTTACCGGTTGAGTTCCCATCAGTGCTTGAGCACAGTCTGGAAGACATCTGGTATAACTCGTTTGGTTTTAACCGTTATCGCGGCTATGACTGGATGCCGGAGCCGTGCCGCTCCTGTGATGAGAAAGAGAAAGACTTCGGTGGTTGCCGTTGTCAGGCCTACATGCTGACCGGCAATGCGGATAACACCGATCCGGTATGCAGTAAGTCACCGCATCACGGCAAGATCCTGGAAGCGCGCCGCGAAGCTACCTGCAGCGACATCAAAATCGCCCAGCTTCAGTTCCGCAATCGTTCCAACTCCGAACTGATCTTCAAGCAGCGAGTCACCTGATGACCTCTCGCCAGCTGGTGTTAGCCAATGGCCTGCGTTGCCACCTGCATCATCAGGCCGATGCTCGCGACGCTGCAGCCCTGATTCGCGTGCAGGCTGGCAGTCTGGATGAACCCGACCGCTGGCCGGGGCTGGCGCACTTGCTGGAGCACCTGTTGTTCTGCGGCAGCGAGCGTTTTAAAGATAGCGAGCGCCTGATGCCGTGGGTGCAACAGCGCGGCGGGCAGGTCAACGCCACCACGCAACTTAGCCACAGCGCCTTTTTTTTCCAGCTTCCCGTGGCGAACCTGTCTGAGGGTGTGCAGCGGTTGAGCGATATGATCGCCGCACCACTGTTAAGCCAGCAGGCTATTCGGCAGGAAGTGGCGGTGATTGATGCGGAATGTCAACTTCTGCAACAGCATGCCGACACGCTTTGTGAAACGGCGCTGGTGGATAGGTTGGGCGGGGCATTTCAACGTTTTCGCGTCGGCAATCAGCAGGTTTTTGGTGACAATGTCACTTCATTGCAGGTTGCGTTGCGCGACTTCCATCAGCGCTTTTATCATGCGAATGCCATGGAGTTGTGGTTGCAGGGACCGCAATCGTTAGATGAGCTGTCGGAATTGGCGCTGCATTTTTCTTCGATCAGCTCGGCAAAAATCTTACCTTCAAATCTCACACTCTCACAGCCTCCAGGCGACGTGATGTTGCAGCTGGCAGGTGATGAAAGCTTCTGGCTGACGTTGATGTTATCCGGTGATGAACGTGCTTTACGTGACAATGTCACCTTGCTCAGCGTGTTCTGGCAAGATGAGGCGCCGGGCAGCCTGCTGAGCGCGCTCAGAGAGGCTGAATTATGCGATACGCTGCAGGGACAATGGCTGTGGCAGGATGCGCAGCACGGTTGGCTAGCACTGCGCTTCAGCGGGCCTAAAATCAGTGCGGAGCAGGCTCATCACATTGAACACTGCTTCTGGCAGCATTTAGACGCCATCAAACTCTGCTCTCCAGAGCAACAGCAGCATTATGCGCAGCTGGCGCGGCACGATTTTGCCTGTTTATCGCCACTGGAGCAGTTGCGTGGACGGGCGCTGGGCTTTGCGCCTGCCGATTATGTGCCGCAGGGTTTCAGTGCTTTTATCGCCGCATTGGCGCAGGCGCCTTGCTCACGCTTGCTTACTCAGCAGCAACTGGATTCGCCAGAATTCGTCCAGACGCAAGGTTTCACGCTCTTGCGCAAAAAAGGGCTGCCGCAAAGTTCGAGCACATTCTCAACGCCTGCACTCTTTTTCTATCCCACTGCGCAACCGGCCGTATTGCCACCGTTATCACCGATAGCGATGCCGCTGCCGCGTTTTGCGCCCCGGCAACAGGTTGAAACCTTGCTGTTGCGACCCGCTTTTTATCACACGATGAGTGATGCCGAAGCGCAGGCCCGGCAAACCCGGCTGCGTCCAGTGCTGGCGGTGTTGCGTCACGCAGGAGGAAGTGGCAGTTGGCAGCAGAAGCAGGGGGTCTGGCAGTTGGTGCTGAATCTGCCTGCCTGTGAGTCACACGCTTTGCTGGCGGTGCATCATGCACTTGAGGCACTGAACCTGACACCCCAGCCAAAACCGCAGCCGCATGTCCAAACGATTGTGATTCGGCAGCTTCTTGCCGCCTTGCCCGCTCAATTGATTGCCCCGGCCAGTGACACTCGATGGCTGGCAGCATGGTGCGGTAAGCACACGTCATTGCATCAGCGAGTATCGCATCTGCTCAGCGACTTCACGCCTGATTTAGTAAGTGGTGCACAGCCGCCGCGCTTGCAGCGGGGCATTAAGCCGGTCCCTTGTACCGGAGGCGATCAGGCGCTGCTGCTGTTTATTCCGCTGCCGCTGGCTGATGACAGGCAATTAGCCGCATTGCGCGCGCTGTCGTTGTTGCTGGAACCGCGCTTTTTCCAGCGATTACGGGTCGATCAGCAAATTGGCTATGTGGTGTCGGCACGCTACCAGCGCGTGGCGGATGTCGATGGGCTAATGCTGGCACTTCAGTCGCCACAGATTCCATGGCAAACGCTGCTTGGACACTGCAAACGTTTTTTACGCGAAATCGTGGCAGAGCTAGATGCCATCACGCCGCAAACCTTAGCGGCCTGGCAAGCCACACTGCGCGAACAGTGTGATGCCAGCGATAACGCGGAAGCCGCACTGCAGGGGTTACGACAACAGCAGGGATTGGCGACCCTCACGCGCGATGCGGTTGCATCCCTGACACTGCCCCTTATCCAGCAGCTTCATACCCGCTTAATGCGCGAACGCCGCCGCTGGCGAATACTCGTTAATCAGAGTTGAAAAGCGATGTGCTTACCGTTAGGCAAAGTCACATCAATACTTATCTCTCCGCCCAATGCAGCCACGTAACGCCTTATAGTCCAAAGTTACTTCCAAAATTTCTTAGCGAGGAAAATCAATATTCCATACAGTATAAATGTACTTATTGCTAACGTAGCCCAGGTTTTTTCAGGCCATCTGTCATATGTGAATGATGTAATGATCACCAGAAATATAATGGGTATCACAGTAAATACTTGCATCCAAAGGAAATCTTTTAGTAAGCCTTTTAAATTTCTCATAAGATTACATATTTCCTGACATGGTGAGCAAATGTTTTAAATTTTTAATTACTGTATTTTCGTCGAAAAATGAATCCTTGATGACATGGCCAAGAACCGGCTCCACTATAAAGTACATCATTTCTAATTTTTTAGTGTAAAGAACATGATGAAATAATGGATTTAACATTTTCAATCTTCCAGCTGATTCTGCAGCATCCTGAACAACACCATAAAGCCCTGTCGCCATTACAGGTATAGCCGTCCATTTTCCGACATGAAATCCAGAAATATTTAATCCACGAGTTACAGCTAATGCCATGGATAGGGAAATTCCATTGCTTAAGCCAAAGTTGGATGCTATTCGACTACCATACCCGCTTAACTCTTTAATTATTTTATCTCTACCATGAGAGTTAAGGTTTTTTATTTCATGCTCCACATATATTTGTATTATATCAACTGCAATGCTCTGCCTTTTGTAAATTTCCCGTAGGCCGAGTAAAAATCTAACATCTTCGTCCTTCAATTTAGAACACACGTCGAGATAGTTATCAGTTAAACATGACGTATACCAGCTGAGCCGGGTCACACCAGAGCCAATCTGGCTCATTTGTTTTGCAAGATTTTCACTTACACCTTTGACGGCGTTCTCTAAGCGCAGAGCTAGAGACCTGTCTGACTCGATTTGAGAAATGATGTAGTCGTTGTGCAAGTTGATTTCCTTATCAATAATTCCATTACAGATTGTAGGTATATAAACGAGAACATAGCAAAATACGGGGCAAGCCGCTATTTTTAATTGAACACTACTTGAATGAATCGCCAATCAAATAATGCGGTGTTGTGTGCGCAATCCCACAGTTTTTTCTGCTATGACAGATGTCATAGTTAACAGGCTATGAATACTATCAGTCTAAAAAACTTTCACCACACTAAACCATTACCTACTGATATTTTTGAATATATTTGAAGGTCACGGGCAAATCTCTTCACTATTCCTCAGCCCCCGATTTGGAGACACTCAACAAATTCTCCCGATCTAAAAGGAACTCTGAGTGAAAAACGTTACCCGTTTAGTCCTGCCAATGTTGGCAGCCGCTGCTTTGTATGCACCTGTTTCTCAGGCTGCGGCGATGCATTATGACCTCGACCCCGCGCATACCTCGGTTATTGTGACCTGGACGCACTTCGGTTTTTCCCATCCAACAGCTGACATCCCCAACAGCAAAGGTACGCTGGTGTTTGATAAGGATCATCCAGAGCAGTCGCGCGTCGACGTTACGCTGCCGGTTTCACAGATTGATACGCATGTGCCCGCGCTGACCAAAGAGTTCCTCGGTACGGAATATTTCAATACGGCTAAATATCCTTCAGCTGTGTTCCACAGCACCAAAGTGGTGGCGAAGGGTGACAATAAGTTTGATGTGGAAGGCAATCTGACGTTGAAAGGCATCACTAAGCCGGTCACGCTGCACGCGACGTTGAATCAACAGGGCATGCACCCGATGGTGAAGAAGCAGGCGATTGGTTTTGATGCTACAGGCGTGATCAAACGTTCGGATTTCAAACTGGATAAATATGTGCCAGCGGTAAGCGATGATGTGACGCTGACCCTGTCTACCGAAGCGTACGCGAAGTAATCCGCACTGCATATTAACGTCGCAAAATCACGCATCCTGTCCACCAAACATCATCAGGATGCGTGATAACTCAAGCCGCTACAGCTAAAGTCTTTTTACCCTATAGCCTTAACCCCAATACTTCTTCTTACTGGTTTTACCCACGCCAGGGTTGCAGCTATTAGTCGGATCCAACTGCTTCCAGTGATCCACATGCTCGCACGATGCCTGATAGAGATGCCCCACATTATGCTCAGCCGGATACTTTGCACCACGCTCAGCCAGATAGACTTTCACCGCCTCCTTAAACGCCTTCGCATCAACCCCTTCCTTCAACACATAATCCTGATGATTCACATAACAGAAAAAGTGTCCGCAGCAGGAATCAACCTGCACCTGCGCTGCTAAGTGATCCGGCAAGGTTAAACGCCAGTCCTCATCATTGCGGCGTAGCGCCACGTCGAAGGCCACCAGCCTTTCATTCGGGTTATAACCCAGCGCATCACAATAAGAGATGGTGCAACCGCCCACACCAAAGCGCACCAGGAAGGCATCTGCGCCTTCCCGGGCATCACAATGGAAAAAGCCGCCGCTGTGCCCGGCAAAGAACTGCTGCAATAACGTCTGCAATTCAGGGGTCTGCTGGGCATCGACTTTAATCATCAGATGATGTTGATATTCATCGCGATAAGCCATGATGCGCGGGGCAATAAAGCTCGGCGTGAGCTGGTTAAAGCATTGCAGCGCCCGATCAACAAAATTACGCGGCAGGAAAGGCAGATGGCTGACACGCACGTCCCACTTCGCTTTATTGCTCATCATTTTAGGAATAGCCTGCGGGCCGAGTTTGCGGATCGCCAGATACATATGCTTGGCGTACCGCACGGTTAAGTCGAAGGCGTTGCGATGAATGTATTCTGCCTGCAGCGGCAGTTCGCTCATCTCGGTGAGGAGAAAACGACGCAGTGCCACCAACTCGCGTTCATCGTTTGTGCCAATGTAGAAGGTATCGCTACCCGCGCTGGCTTCGAATGTAGGTAATCGCACGGCAAACACCACCACTTTACCCGCGCTGCCAGAACTGTCGTGCAGATAACGCAGGTCACCATTAAAACGCGCAGGGGAGTCAGCGTTGACATCACGCAGGCGATCGGCGTAATCATCGGCCCAGATTTTGCCGTCCCAATCTGGCTGGTCGCCGGTTTGATAATGTTGCTCAGCCAGATTCTTCATCATCGCTTCCGGCGTTTCACCCAAATCAATACCCAGATGATTGACCATCTCCAGGCGACCGTCGTCATGAATACGGGTGAACAGCGATTTCTCAGTGAAGGCGGGGCCGCGGCGAATCAGTGAACCGCCCGAATTTTTGCAGATACCGCCCACGACAGAAGCGCCAATGCAGCTGGAACCAATCACCGAGTGCGGTTCGCGTCCCAGCGGTTGCAGCGTGTGCTCTAGTTCGGTCAGGGTGGTGCCGGGGAAGGCGATGACCTGACGCGCCTGATCGATCACCTGCACGCCCTTGAGCTGGCGGGTACTGATGATCACCACTTCACGGTCATAATCATTGCCATCCGGCGTTGAGCCACCGGTCACACCGGTATTCGAGGCTTGCATCAGGATAATAGCGTCCTGTGCCACGCAGACCTGTAGACTTTGCCAAAGTTGTAGCAAGTTTTGCGGCAATATAACTGCCAGTGCCTCACCGCGACCGACACGAAATCCTTTGGTGTACCAGGCTTTATCATCAGCATGGGTCAATACCTGTTTGTCGCCCACTATGCCAGCGAGCTGACGCAACATCTCCTGCGAGTTGGTCATGTTTTCTCTTCTTCGTCATTTATTTGCTGCGATATTGGACAGCCAGATAAACGTGACGTCAATCATTCATCGGCACTGATCAACAAATAACGCACTGAATCATTATCCCTTTATCTTTCGTGGGGAAAAGTCGGCGTACCGATAAAAATGCGCGGGCAATCACAATTCAGATCGAAAGAAACTCAGGCGAAAACGTGATGGCAGGCTAAATGCGTTTCACACCATGAAATAAATATAACCGGATGATTTTATTGGTTTTGTTAAATAATGGGTAAGAATTGCAATGTGATAAATATCACAAAAAACAGTGGCTATTAATCCTTGTCAACGTCAGATGGAATGAAATTCATGGCAAAAATGTGATCTCTGTTGCAAATAGAAAAGTCGTTCACCGGAAGAATGAATGTCAGACGCGCAGCATACGGAGTGATGACAATGAGAATTGGCATAGTGATAAGCGGTGGCGATGTTACCGGAATAAATAACTTTGTGTTTCAGATATCACGTATGACGCAGGCGGATATGGTGTTATTTAATGGCGGCATTCCTGGTTTATTAGAAAATCGCCATCAGGAAATGTCACAGCGCGATCTGGTGGACTATGCCATCACTTCCATTCCCGTGATGCAATCAGGACGAACCACGCGCAAATTAATTCGCCCTGAATATGAGATGATCGCCAAACAACTCAAATCGCTGCGCATTGATGTATTAATTATGGCCGGGGGTGATGGCTCATTACAGTTTTTACATACATTAAGTGAATTCGGCGTGAATTGCTTTGGTGTAGGCATGACCATTGATAATGATGTTTTTGGCAGTGACTACACCATTGGTTTCTCTACCGCTTGTGAGCAAGTCTTAAAAGAAGTCTCGAAGTTAAGAAATACCGGCCGTGCATTAACCGGTCGCGTATTCATGGTGGAGTTGCTCGGCGGTTATTGTGGTGAATTGACGCTGCAGTCAGCGATCAAATCCAATGCTGATTTTGCGCTGATTCCGGAGTGCCAAATCCCAACACAAGAGTTGGCAGAGCGCATCACGCAACGGCTTGCTGCACAAAACAGTGTGGTAATCCTCTGTTCTGAAGGCTACACCCGCGAATACTCGCCGGGCTTTCAGGGCGCGATTGATACCTTAATTAAACAGATTGAGCCGCTAATAGGGGTACGAATTCGTAAAACTATTATTGGTTACGGCTTGCGTAGTGGTGACCCGACCTGTGAAGAGATTTATCAAGGCACCATTATGGCCAGTGAAGTTGCGCGCTGTATTCAGTCGGGGATGCGCAACAAAGCGGTGATTATTAATGGCAGTAATCGACCGATACCGATTGATCTTATAAGCATGAAAAAACGCCTGGTTGATACCGAAGGGCATCATTACAAACTCGCTAAACAACTGCATATTCTGTGAGGAAAACGCCATGCTGAAAATATTATGTGTCTGTGGATGTGGTCTGGGCTCCAGTTTCGCTATCGAAATGAGTGCCAAATCCGTATTAAAGAAACTCGAAATTGAAGCGGATATTGATCACACCACGATTTCAGAAGCCAATGCTTTTAAATCCGACATGATTCTAACCCAAAAAGCCTTTGCGGATGTCCTGAATGCCGATGCCAGCCCCGAGCAAATCAAACGGGTGATTATTCTCAATAAGCTGACCGACAAGGCAGAAATTGAAGAAAAAATCGTGGCGTTTATGAAAGAACGTAATCTGAAGGTTGCTAACCATGAATAGTGTGATCAACTTCCTGGTAAAAGACTTATTAGGGCAGGCATCGATTCTGATCGCCTTTATTGCCCTGATTGGTCTGCTACTGCAGAAAAAATCCGCAGGTAAGGTGGTGGAAGGCACCTTTAAAACGCTGCTGGGCTTCTTAATTATGATGGCGGGTATCAACATTATTGTCGGTACGCTGACCTTCCTGAATACCATCTTCACCCACGGTTTTGGCATGAAGGGCTATATCACCGATGTGGCCGCCATTGCCGGATTAGCCAGCCGCGAGTTGGGATCAGAAGTGGCGCTGACATTGTTGGTGATCTTTATCGTCAACATCATCATCGCGCGTCTGACGCCGTTCAAATACATCTTCCTCACCGGCCAGGCGCTGCTGTGGATGGCAACCATCGGCGCGGTGATTGGCTACAAAGCCGGGCTGACAGGTTTACCGCTGATCCTGACGGGCGGCATCTTCGGCGGCATTATGGCGGTCGTGATGCCAGCGCTGGCTCAGCCGGTGGTGCGCCGAATCACAGATTCCGATGATGTGGCACTCGGACACTTCTGCACCATTGGCTACTTGTTGACAGCGGCAGTGGCGAAGGTGGTCGGTAAAGGCTCGCGCTCAACGGAAGATCTCAAGCTGCCAGACAACTTCAAGTTCCTGCAAGACACCTATCTGTCGATGGCAGTGGTGATGGTACCGATGTACCTGATCCCGGCAGTGGCAGCAGGCCCAGAATTTATCGGCCAGTACAGCAACGGCATGAACTATTTGATGTATGCCTTTATGCAGTCGATTCAGTTTGTTGCGGGTGTCTTCGTGTTGTACAGCGGTGTGCGTTTACTGCTGAACGAACTGGTGCCAGCCTTCCGTGGTATCGCTATGCGCCTGGTGCCGGATGCCAAACCGGCACTCGATTGCCCGGTAATGTTCCCTTACGCACCGAATGCCGTGATTGTCGGCTTCCTGGCAACAACGCTGGGTTCCGTGGTCGGTATGCTGGTATTCCCAATGTTCGGTCTGGCGATGATTCTGCCTGGGCTGCTCACTAACTTCTTTGCCGGTGGCACCGCTGGCGTGTTTGGTAACGCGCTGGGTGGACGCCGCGGAGCGATGATTGGCGGCTTTGTACACGGTCTGTTTATCACCTTCCTGCCGGCCATTCTGGTACCGATGCTCGAAAGCTACGGCTTCACCGGTGTGACCTTCAGTGACTCTGACGTCATCAGTACCGGACTGGTATTGGGTCATGCGTTCCAGGGCAACTGGTTGTTCGTCGCACTCTTTATTGTCTTTATCACTCTGATCGCCTGGTTTGTTAACGGAAAATCCCCTAAATCCCACGAGGAAAAGCTTCATGAAACTTTATAACTTTACCGATCTGTTACAGGTGGCTAAACAACGTGAATTTAAAGCGCTAGGTTCCTTTAATTTGCACTGCCTGGAAATGTTACCGGCCTTTTTTAAAGCAGCAGAGAAAACCAACAGTCCATTAATGATTCAGATCTCAACCGGCACGGCGAAATATCTCGGACACAAATTATTAGTCGATGCGATTCGCTCATTATCTGAAAGCCGTAATGTACCGACGTGCCTGCATTTGGATCACTGTTCAGATCTCGATGCGATTCAAACGGCACTGGACGCCGGATTCAGCTCTATTATGTACGACGGCTCGCATTTGCCGATTGAAGAGAATATTGCCAATACCCGCCGCGTGATTGATATGGCGCGCCCATTACAGGTTTCGGTTGAAGCTGAGCTGGGTGCCATCGGGGGTTCGGAAGACGGTAAAGAAGTGGAAATGAACGATGCTTCCTTCACCACGGTTGATGATGCCAAACGCTTCGTCGACGAAACCGGCGTGGATATGCTGGCCATCTCCATCGGCACAGTACACGGGTTGTATACCGGTAAGGCGCATATTCAGCATCAGCGTCTGGCCGATATTACTGAAGCGACTAAAACCCCGTTGGTGTTGCACGGCGGTACGGGCGTGAGTGATGAAGACATGCGCCTGGCCGTGCGCAGCGGTATCGAAAAAGTGAACGTCGGCACGGAAATGAATGTGCAGTGGGTGGCAAACTGCAAGCAGACGTTTGAAAAAGGTAAAGTGAATGACAGCGTGCGTAACTTCCTGGTACCCGCAAATGATGCCGTTACCAATGTGCTGGTAGAAAAGATTTCACTGTTCCGTTAAGTACGACTCACTCATGACGTAATAAACCTGAGGTGCCCTGGCGCCATTCGGGGCAGGAGACGCTATGTTTGGATTCTTGAAAAAGGGCTCAGAAAATAAGAGCCAGGATTCACAAGAAATAGATCTTCAGGCAGAAACCATCAGTGGAAAAATTAGCGAGCTGGAACAACAGCTCGCTGTTAATCCGCAAGCGGTCGATGCGCAAAAACAATTAATGCTGGAATATAATCGTGCATTAAATATCTTTGCGAAAAGCCGCCGTTTTCGTCAGGAAATTGATCCGCTGTTCGTTAAAATTGATGAACTGCGTAATACCATTCGCAAATCAATTTAAGGAGGCAGTATGAGTATTAAGCGACTGCTGCAAGAAGCGAATGCGATTCAGGTGGGGATCAGCGCCACGGACTGGCGCGAAGTGATCGCGCTGGCCGCACAACCGTTGGTTAGCGGTGGATATGTGAAGAATTCCTATCCGGAGGCGGTGATAGCCAATACCCTGACGCACGGCGCTTATTATGTGTTTGAGGAAGGGATAGCCATTCCGCATGCGCGTCCAGAGACCGGCGTGCTGAAAGATTGCTTCAGCATGATTGTGCTGGATGAGCCGATCTCTTTTGAAGGGAGTGACAAAGCCGATATCGTGATCATGTTCGGCGCGCGCGACAGCAATGCGCACATCGAAGAGGGCATTCGCGCAATTGTCTCATTATTGGAAGATGAAGAGACGCTGGTGCGGTTACGCCAGGCCAGCAGTGTGGCGGAGGTGATAGAAATCCTATGACTTCTCACACTGCAGAAAAGGTGGTGGTGCTGGTCAACGGCATTCCCGCCTCGGGGAAAAGCACCCTGACACGCGCCATGGCGGAGCCGTTTGGTTTTCCAGTGCTGACGCTGGACAGCCTGAAAGAACCGTTTATGGCCAGTTTCGCGCCGGTGGACCGACTGCGTAACCGGCAGTTGGGGTGCGCGGCCTATCAGGCGATCTGGAAGGTGGTCGGACAGGCTCCCAACTGCTGCGTTTACCTGATTGACGCCTGGTTTGGTTTCCAGCCCAAAGAAGTGCTGCAGCAAGGATTGCAGCAGGCGGGCATTACCCGGGTACTGGAGCTGTGGCTTTCCATCACACCGGACGAAGCGGTCGCGCGCTATCAGTCACGATTGACCGATCGCATGCCAGGCCATCCAGGTGCCGAATACCTGCCGGAACTGCGAAAGCTGGCGGAAACGGCGCAGCCGATGGCGCTCGGACCGGTGCTGCAACTTGATGCGGCCGACCCGGATGAAGCGGCCGCGTGTGCCTGGTTGCAGCGTCAGCTGCGGCTGCCGGTGAGTGCTCAGCCCGCTTTGTCTGCATCCGGTTGAAAGAAGTCCGCCAGTAAGGCGCTGAACTGTTGATCGTGTTGGCGATCGTCAGCCAGCTGGCGGCAGATTTCCCCTAAAGCCCGGTAGAGTTGATCGGTGGCCAGTTCGCCCTGATTGAGCGTGGCAATCTCATCCATCTCCGCCGCCCAGCGCCAGGCTTTTGGCAGCATATCCGGGGCGGCTTTTTCCATTCGTTTCAGCAGGGCCTGCTGGCTCTCCTGCATCTCTTCGCGCAATGCCTCGGCGGCTCCCACGCGGCTGGCATTAATCAGCATCGCCGACGTCAGCAGGGTAATGCCTTTGTTGATACCGGCGTACGCCATCTTCAATGCTGAGGCGGCGCCGTTTTCAGCGTTCATCACCCGTATCCGCAATCCATAATCACTTAACTGCGCCAGTTTTCCGGCATGGGGTCCTGCAAACCATAAGCGTGGTCCGGTGGGATTTTGCTCGCCCGGCGGCAAGCCAATAATCGCTGCATCGGCAAAGGGTGTGCCGGTGCTTTCGATCACCTGAGCCACCTGTTTTAGCGTCTCCGGACTGATGGCGTTGCAATCTACATACAGCGGCTTATGTGCGGCAGCTTGCAGAAGCGGGGCCATCTGCTGCGCCCAGCTGAGTGCCGATTCGGGCGGCAGGATTGAAAGGATAATATCGGCATCGCAAATCGCCTCTGCGCTGCAGTTGGCAATATTGGCTTGTTGTGCACGCTGTTGAGATTGGGCGGAGCGTTGGCTTAGCGGGGTAATCACCTGCGCCCCGTGCTGGGCAAGCACAGCCCCGATGGCCGCGCCCATAGCGCCCGGTGCGGCGATAGCAATAGTCGTCATCACGATAACTCCTTCAGGCATCAAGTTCTCAGTATGGAACGTGTTAAAAGGATCGTGTGCAGGGAAGTGCAAGCAAATACAACCGTTAACCCGATGCGGTTTTGCCCCGGCACTTTTATTATTGCTGATGGTGGCGCTGTGGACGATTTGGCGGGGAAGAAAACGGGCCGCAAATGCTTATGGTCATCCCGGATCGTGATAATAACCGCATGATTTGATAAGGCATATTTCATACGCTCAACCAGGCTTGATGGATGTTCTGCATGATATTGCGCATCCATCAAGAAGACCTGTATGAAAATTGATTTGCACGGTAAAACCGCATTAGTCACTGCCTCAACGGGCGGCATTGGCTTCGCCATCGCTCAGGGATTGGCTGAGAGTGGGGCCGAAGTGGTGCTTAACGGTCGCAGTGAAGCCTCGGTAAGCCGCGCGCGTGAGAAGCTGAATGGATTGGTGGCGGGGGCCAAAATTCATACTTTTATCGCCGACCTGGGTAGCGCGCAGGGCGTGAAGCAGTTGCTTAACGGGTTACCGCCCATCGATATTCTGGTCAACAATGCGGGGATTTATGGTCCGCAGGACTTTTACGCCACCGATGATGAAACCTGGGAAGCGTACTGGCAGACCAATGTGATGTCGGGCGTACGTCTGTCTCGCGCTTTGTTGCCGGAGATGGTGAAACGCGGTTGGGGGCGTGTGGTGTTTATCTCTTCTGAATCGGCGCGCAATATCCCCGCGGATATGGTGCATTACGGTGTGACCAAAACCGCGCAACTCTCACTGGCGCGTGGGCTGGCGAAAGTCGCGGCAGGGAACGGCGTGACGGTAAACAGTGTGCTGCCGGGCCCCACGATCTCCGATGGCTTTGCCGCAATGATGGAAGAGGAGGTTAAGCGCACCGGAAAATCGTTAGAGGTGCTGGCAAAAGAGTTCGTGATGGCACAGCGTCCGAGTTCGGTGATCCAGCGCGCCGCCACAGTAGAGGAAGTGGCGAATATGGTGGTGTATGTGTGCTCGCAACAAGCTTCGGCCACCTCCGGCGCGGCATTGCGCGTCGATGGCGGTGTGGTGGATGACATTGTTTAACCCTTAATGGTAAGCACAAAACCGTAGCGGCGAGATCTATCGCGCCTTCTGACAGCAATCAAGCTGCCAGAAAGTATTGCGCTGCTACGCTATCGACACGCAAAACACCAAGACAAAAGTTTACACAGCAAAGCTTGGTGTTTCTGCTGCATGTGCATAAAATGCCTGCACTTTACTCTGGGGCGATGGCATGACCAAATCAGCACAACGCGCAAAATGGATTCTGGCACTGCTTTGTCTGGTGCTGGCGTTTTGTCTTGCCCAGCGTAGCTTTAATTTGCCCAGTGCCCCTCAGGCGCAGACCAGCGCCTCGTCGTTCAGCGATCATGAAACGTTCGGTGGCGAAAAACTCTGTTCCATCAGCGGAAAATCACTGCACGCGGCTGCCCCGATTATCGACAGCGTCATGCCGTTTTTATTGATGGTCGTGGCTCTGTTTACCACGCTATGCACTTCTAATGCGGTTAGCGGCTATCGTCGCGAACCCCTCTTTCCGCCGATACAGCGGCGGCATCTGACCTTCTGTGTCTTCCGGGAATAACACCACGCTGTCCATCGCGTAAACCTTGTTATTCACCGGAGAAAAATTCATGAATCTCTTTATCAGGAGCCTGCTGCTCCTGTTGGTCAGTTGCACGAGTATTGTGCACGCTGCCGACACAGGCTGGCTGCGTAATGCACAAAACAGCCATGCAGAAGTGCGCTTACGCAGCGCAAACAATGGCGCCGATGCGCAAATATTGCTGGATATCCGCCTGGAAAAGGGTTGGAAAACCTACTGGCGGTCGCCGGGGGAAGGCGGCGTGGCCCCTGAAATTCGCTGGCAAACCCCCGATGTCAATGCCGCGTGGTATTGGCCAGCACCTGCTCGTTTTGACGTGAGCGGACTCACCACCCAAGGCTATAAAGGCGATATCACGCTGCCGATAACGTTGGCGAAGGTGTCAGATAAACACCTCGCCGGCACGCTCACGCTGTCGACCTGTAGCGATGTCTGCATTCTGACCGATTTCCCTTTCACGCTGGATCTCGACCAGCAGGCTGACCCCGATTTTGCCCGCGATTACGCCCAGGCGATGGGGCAGATCCCCGCTGAAAGCGGTTTGACCGATCAACTGGACGTCAGCAACGTCAATGGCGAACTGCAAATACGCGCTCAGCGTCAGGGTGGATGGACTAAACCTGAGCTGTTCTTCGACTATCCACAAGGCAGCATGCTGGCTGCACCGCAGATCACGGTGAAGGGCGACATACTCAGCGCTCGGGTCGCGGTCACCGATGAGTGGGGCGAAGCTGCACCCGATTTGCGCGGTAAAACCTTGTCGCTGGTGGTCGTTGACGCGGGTATTGCCCAGCAAAGTTCGGTGATTATCGGCGCTCAGCCCCTTGTCTCCGACAGCACATCACAAACCCTATGGTCGGTGATATTGCTGGCGCTGTTGGGCGGATTGATCCTTAACCTGATGCCATGTGTGCTGCCGGTGCTGGCCATAAAACTCAGCGGTCTGGTGCAGCAACAAGGCCAATCGCGGCGTCAGACCAGGCAGCAGTTTCTTGCCTCCAGCGCTGGGATCCTGTTTTCGTTCCTGCTGCTCGCGGCGTTGATGACCGGCCTGCGGCTAAGCGGGCAGGCGCTGGGCTGGGGCATCCAGTTCCAGAGCAGTGGTTTCCTGCTATTGATGGTACTGGTGATGTTCCTGTTCACCGCCAGTCTGTTCGATTTGCTGCATTTCCGTTTACCTTCCGGTCTTAACACCCGACTGGCAACACAGGGCGGTAGCGGGCTGCTGGGGCATTTTGGTCAGGGGGCTTTTGCCACGTTATTGGCGACGCCGTGCAGCGCGCCGTTTCTCGGAACCGCAGTGGCCTATGCGCTTACCGCACCCTTGCCGCAGCTGTGGTTGCTGTTTGCGGCACTCGGTATCGGTATGAGCTTGCCATGGCTGTTGGTGGCGGCATTGCCAGGTTTGGCGCGCTGTCTGCCGCGTCCGGGGCGCTGGATGGTTCATCTGCGTACTCTGCTTGGTCTGTTAATGCTGCTCGCCACCTTCTGGCTGGTCACGCTGTTGATCCCGCATTGGGGTAGCACCGTTGCCACGGTACTGGGTGGCGTATTGCTGCTGGTGCTCTGTGGCTGGTTAATTCAGCGTCGGGCGCTGCAACAAGCCGGTGTGGTATTTATCACTCTGACGTTGGTGGGGGCGGTATTCCTGATGACGCGCATTGAGCCAGAGGAGGAAACGCTCTACTGGCAGCCGCTGACCGAAGCGGCAATCAATCAGGCGCTGGAGCAAGATAAACGCGTGTTTGTCGATGTCACCGCCGACTGGTGCATTACCTGCAAGGTGAATAAATCCCGCGTGCTGAATCAACCTGACGTGCACGCCGCGCTGAAAGCCGACGATGTGGTGCTGCTGCGCGGTGACTGGACCCAGCCCGATCCGGCGATCGGTGAATTCCTGCGTAAACGCGACCGTGTCGCCATCCCTTTTAACCAAATTTATGGCCCGGCACTGCCGCATGGCCACATTTTGTCACCGTTGCTGAGTCGTGAAGCGGTGATTTCTACTCTCTCTGAGGCCAAAAAATGATGAAAAAATCCCTGTTACTGTCCCTGATGTTTCTGACTCTGCCTGCGCTGGCGGCGGCACCCTTTACACCTGAACAAGAGGCACGCATCAAACAGCTGATTCGTGAAACGCTGGTGCAGAATCCGGCGATTCTGGCTGAAGCGGCTGATGCATTTGATAAAGAAGCGGCGAAACAGCAGCAGAGCGTTGTCGCGCAGATGGTGAAGAAAAACCACGATGCCTTGTTCAACGATGCGGGTTCACCACGCATCGGCGCTGAAAAACCCGCGCTGACGCTGGTGTACTTCACTGACTACAACTGCGTGTTCTGTAAGAAATTCGATGCGGATATTGAGAAGCTGCTGAAAACCTATCCACAGGTGGCGGTGGTATTAAAACCGCTGCCGTATCGTGCCGAAACCTCTTTGACATCCGCGCGTCTGGCATTGACGGTTTGGGAACAGCAACCTAAAAACTTCCTGAAACTCCACGAGCGGTTGATGGCGAAAAAGGGCAACCACGATGAAGCGAGCATTGCCGCGGCGCTGGATAAAACCGGTATCAAGCTGAAAGAACCCAGCAAAGCCAGCCTCGACACCATCAATGAGAATCTGACGCTGGCGCAGCAGTTAGGGGTTCAGGGCACACCTGCTACGCTGGTGGGCAATGAGCTGATCAGCGGCGCGGTGCCTTATGCGCAACTGGAAGCGGCAGTGAAGGGCGCGTTGCAGGCGAAGCCATGATGCGTCTCAAGCGCTGGCTGCGTGAAGCAGCAGTGCTGGTGCTGATCGCCGCGGCGATAATTTGGGGCATGGATTGGCTGCGCGCGCCACAGCTGCCAGCCGGTCTGGCACAACAGCCGCTAACGACGCTGCAAGGCGAAGTCAATCTGGCCACATTAAGCCAGGACAAGCCGGTGCTGGTGTATGTGTGGGCCACCTGGTGTGGGGTGTGCAAACTTACCACGCCAACGGTGGCTGCACTGAGCCAGAACGGTACGCAGGTGGTGACTGTGGCGCTGCGATCGGGGGATGACCTGCGTGTCGCGACCTGGCTGGAGAAGAAAGGTCTGCGCGGTCCGGCGGTGAACGATGAGAACGGTGCAGTGAGTCAACGCTGGGACATCAGCGTGACACCGACCTTTATCGTATTGCAGCAGGGCAAAGTGGTGAGCACCACCACCGGCTGGAGCAGCAGTTGGGGATTGAAATTGCGGCTCTGGTGGGCGGAAAAATTTAGCTAGCGCGTAAGTGAATGTCAGATCGCGCTAAACAGCGTATTGACTGACAGATAGGATTACTGCTTAGCCAGGCTGTCACTTCTCGGAGTGGCAGCTTTTTTCGTGCTAAGGCAAACGAATGACGTGAAGGCACCGTGTTAGCGGCGCGAGGACCGCCAGCCCCAAAGCGGCCCCAGACTGCGTTCACGCTGGTCGTTTAACAGACAAGCGGCAATCCAGCAGGAACGCATGCACTATCCAGGGATGCACCTGCATGTGTCTCTGCCATCTACCGCGCCCCGAGAAAATCCTCACGCTGCGGTGTAAAAGTATCCAGCAGCGTACCCGCTTCCAGACAAACGCAGCCGTGCACAACATTGGGCGCTTTATACAACGTATCTCCAGCGCCGACCTCCTGCGTAAGCCCATCAATCGTAAAAGCGAAACGGCCCGACAACACGTAGGTCAGTTGTTCATGTGGATGATGATGCAACGGTCCAACCGCATCCTTCTCAAAGGTCACTTCGACTGCCATCATCCGTCCCCCGTGGGCCATGACTCGCCTCTTCACGCCGTTACCGAGGTCTTCCTGAGTGGTTGCGCTTTTATAAATAAACATGGGTTCTCCTCACCAGTGACTTCATTAATGTGTGAAGTAACTCACACCAAAAGGGACATTTCAGGGCTGCATTTTAGCGCACCTTGATTAAAATGAAACAGTGTTTCAATTTAATTTGAGGATGGATCATGAAAATCGCTTTGATGATGGAAAATAGCCAGGCCGCTAAGAACGCAACCGTATGGAAAGAACTGCAAAACGTCGCGCAACCGCTCGGCCATCAGGTATTCAACGTCGGCATGAGCGACGAGCAGGATCACCATCTGACTTATATTCACCTCGGCATCATGGCCAGCGTCCTGCTTAACAGCCAAGCGGTGGACTTTGTGGTCGCCGGTTGTGGCACCGGACAGGGCGCCTTGGTATCGCTCAACCTGCATCCTGGCGTGGTGTGTGGCTATTGTATCGATCCCGCTGATGCCTATCTGTTTGCTCAGATCAACAATGGCAACGCGCTTTCGCTGCCGTTCGCCAAAGGTTTTGGCTGGGGTGCTGAACTGAATCTGCGCTTTATCTTTGAGAAGGCCTTTACCGGCGAAAAAGGTCTGGGTTACCCGCCTGAGCGTAAAGAGCCGCAGGTGCGCAATGCGGGCATTCTCAATGAAGTCAAAGCCGCGCTGCTGAAAGACAATTACCTGGATTCGCTGCGTGCGCTGGACCCTGAGTTGGTAAAAACCGCAGTGAGCGGGGCGCGTTTGCAGGAGTGCCTGTTCGAACACGGACAGAATCAGGATATCGTGCGATACGTGCGTGAATTGCTTTAATGCGCTGCTGTTAAGCGGATCTTGCTACTCAAATCAGGTGCGCACCCTTGCGCACCTGACCAGAACTCACCTCAGCGCCATCCCCGTTAATGGCAACCCGTACCGTTTAAGCCCGACTCGACTCCACCAACATCTGTGTATAAGCCACCTGCGCCCGATTCCCCACCAATGCATCGACATCCAGCGTCTCCAGCATTTTCCCGTGCTGCATGACGGCAACCCGATGGCACAGATGCGCCACCACACCGAGATCGTGTGTCACCATTAAATAAGTAAGATTCTCCTGCTGCTGTAAATCACTCAACAGGTTCAGGATCTCCGCCTGTACCGACACATCCAGCGCTGAGGTTGGCTCATCCAGTAACAGCACGCGCGGTTCGAGGATCAACGCACGTGCAATGGCCACACGCTGGCGCTGACCGCCAGACAGTTGATGCGGATAGCGAGTTTGCCAGGCGCGGTTGAGGCCCACTTTTTCCAGCATGGTCATCACGCGTTCGGAACGTTGTCCGATGCCGTGAATATGCAGCGGCTCTTCCAGAATGTCGCCAATGGTATGGCGTGGATGCAACGAGCCATAAGGATCCTGGAACACCATCTGCACCTCGCGGCAGAGGGCACGATCAATGCGATGCTCCAGTTTTCGTCCTGCAATGGTGAGATCTCCATCCCAATGGGTAAACAACCCGGCAAGACATTTCAGCACCGTGGTTTTCCCCGATCCAGACTCGCCGACCAGACCAAAAATTTCTCCTTCACGCACCGACAAATTGACGTCATATAGCACCTGGTTGCGCTGCTCGTCCTCGCCAAAGCTGAGGTTAAGGTGACTCACACGGATCATCTCGTTCATGCTCTCTCCTTAAGGTTGTAACCAGCTGGCCTGGCGCTGTAGCACTGGCAACCGAGAACGGCGCGCATCCATATCCGGCAGCGCGGCCAGTAATCCCTGGGTATAAGGATGCTGGGCGTGGTCGAGTTGATCGGCAGACAGCGATTCGACCACGCGGCCGGCATACATCACCAATACGCGATCGCAAAAGCGCCGCACCAGATTGAGGTCGTGACTGATAAAGATCAGGCCCAGTCCGCGCTGTTGCACCAGTTCATCCAGCAGCGTCAATACCTGCAAGCGAACGGAAACATCCAGCGCCGAGGTCGGTTCATCGGCGATCAGCAGTTCCGGGTCGGTAATCAGCATCATGGCGATCATCACACGCTGACCTTGTCCGCCGGAGATCTCATGTGGGTAGCACTGATAGACGCGCTGAGGATCGCGGATCTGCACCACCTCCAGCATCTCCAGCGCCCGCTGGCGTGCCACCTCACGCTGCCCCGGATGGTGACTGCGCCAGGCTTCGGCAATTTGCTCGCCAACACGTACCACCGGATTCAGCGAGTATTTCGGGTCCTGCATGATCATCGAAATACGCTTGCCGCGCACGGCACGCATTTGTGCAGGAGAAGCCCGCAGCAGATCGACATCAGCAAACTGCATGCGCTGGGCGGTGACTTGCGCGCTGCGCGGATGCAGTTGCAACAGCGCGCGGCCCACCGTGGATTTACCTGAGCCTGATTCGCCAACGATGGCCAGTTTCTCTTTGCCTAACTGAAAAGAGATGCCGCGCACTGCTGGGGTAATCTGGCGTCCGTTAACGAAATTAACCTGAAGATCCTGCACGTCGAGCAGGGGAGCAGCGCTATTCGCTGCGGGGATCGAGGATGTCACGTAAGCCATCTCCTAAGAAGTTAAACGCCAGACTGTTGATCAGAATCGCTAACCCAGGCACGGTGACTACCCACCAGCACTCCAGCATATAAGTGCGGCCACTGGCGATCATCGCGCCCCATTCCGGGTCGGGCGGCTGCGCGCCCAAACCGAGGAAACCCAGACCTGCCGCGGTCAAAATGATGCCCGCCATGTTCATGGTGATGCGGATAATCACCGAAGGCAGACACAGCGGCACAATGTGCTTCCACAGAATGCGCAGGGGAGACGCACCCTGTAAGCGCACGGCGGAAACGAAATCTGCCTGCCGCAGCGACAACGCTTCCGCGCGTGCCAGACGGGCAATCGGCGGCCAGGCAGTGAGGGTAATCGCCATCACCACATGTTCCAGGCCGGGACCCAGCGCCGCGACAAACGCCAACGCCAGCACCAGACTCGGGAACGAGATGAAGATATCGGTGACGCGCATTAATACGCTGTCCACTTTGCCGCCAAAGTAGCCGGCGGTGACGCCCAACAACAGGCCTAATGGCCCGACGGTGATCGACACCAGCATGACGATATACAAGGTAATGCGCGCGCCCCACACTAAGCGGCTGAAGATGTCGCGTCCAAACTCATCGGTGCCAAACCAGTGCTGCGCGTTCGGCGGCATGAGTGCGTTATTTAAATCCTGAATCAATGGATGGTAAGGGGCGATCCACGGCGCAAACAGCGCCACGATCAGCAGCAGTAAAATGATGCCTCCGCCGATGGCCGTGAGAGGGTTACAGGCCATTTGCCACAGGAAATGGCCGATACGCGACAGGGTACGACGATAGCGTGCCACGCGTTCGCGGGTGGTGCTGGCATGAAGCAGATCGAGAGAGGCAGTCATACTTTGGTCCTCGGATCGAATACCTGATAAAGCAGGTCAGAGAGCAGGTTAAGCAGCACGAAAATCAGGCCGACCACCAATACGCAGCCCATCACCGCATTCATGTCGCCGAGCATCAAACTGCCGGTGAGATAAGAGCCAAAGCCGGGCCAGGAGAACACGGTTTCAATCAGCACCGCGCCTTCGAGCAGGGATCCGTATGCCAGTGCCACCACCGTCAGCAACTGCACCAGAATATTGCGGAAGGCGTGTTGCCAAATCACTTGCCACTCGGTCAGCCCTTTCACCCGCGCGGTCAGGATGAACTCCTGCGACAGCTGCGCAAGCATAAAGCTGCGCGTCATACGGCTGATGTAGGCCAGCGAGTGGAAACCCAACAGCGAAGCGGGCAGGATCAGATGATTGAGCGCGTTGTTAAACACCTTGATATTGCCCGCCAGCAGCGCATCCACCAGCAGCAAACCTGTACGGCGCGGCACAATACCATCCAGGCTGAAATCGACCCGACCGGCACCGCCGACCCAACCCAAATGCGCGTAGAACAGCAGTAAACCGATCATGCCGACCCAGAAGATTGGCGTGGAGTATCCAGCCAGACTGATAATGCGCACCAGATAATCCACCAGGCTGTTACGGCGTGCCGCAGCCCAGACGCCCAGCGGTACGCCGAGTCCGGTGCCAAGCACAATCGCCAGCGTGGCGAGTTCAAGGGTGGCAGGGAACACGCGCAGGATATCGTTAATCACCGGCTGCCCGGTGAGCAGCGCCAGCCCAAGATTGCCGTGTAGCAAACCTTGCAGGTAGATCCAGAACTGCACCCACAGCGGTTTATCAAAGCCTAGCTGGTGATAAACCTGCTGATAGGTGGCGTGGTCGGCATCCGGTCCAACAATCGCCAGCACCGGATCGAGCGGCATCACGCGGCCAATAAAGAAGGTCAGCAGCAACAGGCCGAATAGCGTGATGGCAACCTGTAATGTTCGGCTACGCGCTCGACGCCAGTGGCGTTTGGTTAAGGTCATTGGACACCTCCGACCAGGCTGTCTGGCGTTTTCCACACATCACGCAGGAAGGTGGTGGCAGAAGGATGCGGCACATAATCCTGCACGCGATTATTTACCACCACGGAATCCGTCATCTGCGAAATCGGCATCAGCACCGGGATCAACTGGTCGTAACGCTGCTGAATCGCAAAATAATCCTGCTGCTGTTTGGTGCTATCTCGTTCCAGCAGCGCCTGATCGATCATCTGATTAAGCTGAGCATCGTAGAAGCCGGTGCGCCAGCCCTGGAAGTTGGTAAGTCGGGCGCTGTCGGCGTTATTCGGGTTGTACACCAGCGATCGCAAACTGGAGTGCGGATGCGGTTCAACACCACTGCCGCCACGCCCCACCAGTAAATTGAACTGACGTTCGCGCATTGCGCCATAAATCTGGTTGCCGGTGCCGGTGATGATTTTGGCGCGAATGCCTGCCTGCATCAGCGTGGATTGAATGGCGATAGCGATGTTCAGGAACGGTTGATCGGCCAGCACACGCAAGGTGGTGTCGAAGCCATTGGGGTAGCCCGCTGCGGCCAGCAACGCTTTGGCTCGTGGCACATCAAGACGATAGCCGGGATCGGGCAGTGTTTCAGGCATACCAGACTGGATCGGACGCTGATGCAAGGTGCCATAACCGGCCATCAGCGTTTTATTGATGCCCTGATAATCGACTAAGTAGCGCACGGCTTCGCGCACCTGCGGATTGGCGAAGTGGTCATCCTTCATGCTCATCGCCAGGTAATAAAGGGTGCCTTTCTGCACCGCATCAATGGTGAGATCCGGATCGTGGCGCAGCGCCTGCACATCGGGGATTGCCATGTTACTGGCAATGTCGATATCGCCTTTCTCCATCATCAAACGCAAGGTTTGTGACTCCTGCAAATGCCGAAACACCACGCGGGTTAACCTGGGAGCGCCACGCCAGTAATTTTCATCCCTGCTCATGCGCAATACATCTTTGGCCTGCCAGACATCAAGACGGAACGGGCCGGAACCGGCTTCGTGCGTGGTCAGCCAGCGGTTGCCCCAGTCATCGTTCACCGCGTTGGCCTGTACAGTTTTACTGTCCAGCACCACCATGCTGCCGAGTGCGGCCAGGGAGTAGATCACCAGTTGCGGATCGTTAGGCTTAGGCAGCTGGATCACCACCGTGCGGGCATCCGGTGCAGTGATCATCTGATCCACGTTGTCTTTACTGAAGCCATAGGATTTCCACACTGACGCCTGAGCCAGATTGAGATGCAACACCCTGCGCATCGACCAAATCACGTCTTCGCTGGTGAGTGGGTTACCGGAATGGAAATGCACGCCTTCGCGCAGATGGAAAGTGAGTTGGCGATGATCGGCGCTGATCTCCCAACGTTCCGCCAGAGCAGGGCGCACGTGGGTGAGCTGGCGTGGATCCAACTCGACGAGCCCATCATAGAGATTGACCACAATTCCCACCACTTCATTGCCGGTCATCGCGGCGGGGTCCAGCGTCAACAGGTTGTTCATGTTTATGCCCACAATCAGCTGGTCGTCTGGCGTGGCGGCCAGCAGCGACGGGCTACCCGTGAGCAGCATTAGCGCGGCGCACCATGCTCTGCAATAACGAGATATGTTCATAAGCAAAGTCCAGCAGGTCAGAGGTTTATAGTTGTTTGCCGTACTGCTTGTGTTCGACGCTTACCAGCGATTGAGCGTGTGGGTTTCAATCCAGCTGAAATTGATGTCCTCCCCGAGTCCAGGGCGTGTCGGTAGATGAACAAAGCCCTGATCGTCCATCGGATCCACCAGGCTATTAAGATAGGCCGGCGGTTGTTCGTAATCGAGGAAAGGGTGCAGCAGTCCGCGTTCATACCAGCGGCAGTTACGAATGGCACCCACCACCGCGATGCTGGCCGCGCCGTTGCCGTGCACTTCACAATCCATGCCGAAGGCTTCTGCCAGGCTGGCCACTTTCAGGGTGGCAGAGATGCCACCGACGCCGTTGGCTCCGGCACGCAGGATGTCACAGGCACCTGCACGCACCCAGTCGGCACGACTGTGGTGTTTGCCGCCGAGGCTTTCCGGGCCGAGTACGTCAATGCTGAGGTTTTCCGCCAGCCAGGCGTAAGAGGCCATGCTCTCCTCTTCCATCGGCTCTTCAAACCAGGCGAAGTTGAGCTTTTCCAGCGCTTTGCCGATGGTGAGCGCCTCACTGCGGCTGTACCAGTGGTAGCCATCCAGCATCAGGGCGATATCCGGACCTACCGCTTCGCGTACCGCGGCACAGGCTTTGATATCCATTGCGGTGCTGGGGGCGAAAGAAACCGGCGGCATCCAGGTATGCAGTTTTATGGCTTGATAACCGCGTGCTACCAACTTCTCGGCAAACTGGGCGTACTCGTCCGGCGTTGAGAGGCCACCCTCCAACTCATCGCCGCACATGGTGCTGCCGTATGCGGGGATTTTCTCACGAAAGCCGCCCAGAAGCTTATGCACCGGTTGTTTAAGCTTGCGGCCAATCAGATCCCACATGGCTTGTTCGACAGCGGAGAGTGCGCGCTCGGTGAGTTGGTGCGCGCTGCCACGCTGCCAGTGCACCAAATCCTGCCACAAGCGTTCACGATCAAAGGCGTTTTGCCCGATCAGCACCTTACGGAAGAAGGCGTTGACCACATGCGGTCGTATGACTTCGGCTGGTGCGAAAGCATATCCGCAATCGCCGTCTTCGCTGGTCAGCGTGAGCAGCGCCATTTGCGCATCGGTTTCTGCACCAGGGTGCGAGTGGCCCGCGCTATCTGATACGCGGCGCGTAGGGTAGGTAAAGAGAGTGACATCAATGGCGCTGATCTTCACGGTAAGACCTCCAGACAGGATTTCCATGCTCAGGGCGAGCGTTAAATTAAAAATAAAACAGCGTTTCAATTCGTAATTTAGCGTTCACAATTTGTTTACGCATTAGGTGAAGTGCGGGAAGAGAAGGTCATTACCTGGGCAGTTGCATGGGGTGCTGTGAGCACTTTCACGAAAGAAGGTCGTTTTGTGAGCGGCTACACAGTAAGAAAAACGGCAAGGGGATGTAAAAAAATGTGTCTCAGGGGCTTTTCATTTCGCGTCTGCCAGGTAATAGTGACGCCGCGAAATTTTAATAATAATCATTATCATTTGTATGGGTAGACATAATGAAAAAATGGCTGTTAGCGCTGGGGTTACTGGCTGTGGCGGATTCCGCTTCGGCAAAAATCATCACTGACATTGCAGGACGTCAGGTTGAAGTTAAAGAGGAATCGAAACGCATTATTTTGGGCGAAGGGCGCCAGATGTATCTGCTGGCGGCATTCGATACCGTCGCGCCTTTCCATCGCGTAGTGGGCTGGCGTGATGATTTCCATAAGGCCGACTATGACGGTTATATGGCTTATGAGAACAAGTATCCGGAAATTAAAAAGCTGCCTACCTTTGGTGGGGCGAAAGATGGCACCTTCAACGTTGAGCAGGCACTGACGTTAAAGCCGGACCTGGTGCTGATGAACCTCGAATCAAAAGCCGCCACGGATGAAGGCAAGTTGATTGAGAAGTTGCAGGCGGTTGGCGTACCGGTGGTGTTTATCGACTTCCGTGAGAAGCCGATGGAGCACGCCGAGAAGAGCATCCGCATCATGGGCGAACTGGTCAATAACCCGCAGCGTGCTGAAGAGATTGTGGCTTTCCGCCGCGCGCAGATCGAAAAGGTGACCGATCGCCTGAAAAACTTCACCGGCACACGTCCAAAAGTGATGATTGATCGTGCAGGTGGCTACACCGATGAATGCTGCATGTCGTTTGGTAATGAGAACTTTGGTCAGATGGTCGAAATCTCCGGCGGAAGCAATATCGCTAAAGAACTGATCCCTGGCACCTTCGGTACCCTGAACCCAGAGCAAATCATTGCCAGCCGTCCGGATGTGGTGGTAGTGACCGGTGCCAACTGGAAGAACTACAACACCGTGGGCAAATGGGTGGGCGTTGGCCCTGGCGCAGACACCAAAGAAGCCACGGCACGTTTGAAGTTGCTGATGATGCGCGATGCGTTTAAAACCCTGCCAGTTGCCCACAACGGCAATGCACACGCCATCTGGCATCAGTTCTACGACAGCCCATATCAGTTTGTCGCGATTCAGGCGATGGCCAAGTGGCTGCATCCGGATCTGTTCAAAGATATCGATCCTGACGCCACCTTCCGTGAGTTCCATGAAAAGTTTCTGCCATTGCCTTATCAGCCGGGTTACTGGGTGACACTGCCTGCGGATAAGTCATAACCTTTAGGCTTTTTGCGGTAATCGCGCGCATTACTCTTCATCTTTACTAATATTTTACAGGCGGTTGGCTGCGATTTCGGGGAAGCGAAACGCAGCCATCGCCTGAATAATAAACGTAATAGGGAGAGTGAAATATTGTATACCTCGGGACGTTCAGCATTTGCGGTGGGGCTTTACGCTCTGCTGGAACCGCTACCGCTGGGCTTTTTTGTTGCGGCCTGGCTGTTCGATATCATCTATCTGCAAACCTTCGTCATCATGTGGACCAAATCAGCCAGTTGGTTGATTGCTATCGGTCTGGTGCTCGCCATCCTGCCAAGATTAATCAGTCTTGTTTACTTATTCCGCGGGCCTTATCCCAGTGAAAAGACCCATTTCTGGCTGTCACTGCTGGCCATCGTCGTGGCTATCGCGAATGCTTTTATTCATAGTCGTGATGCGTATGCTGTGGTGCCGCTTGGGGTAACGTTGTCGACTCTGGTGGTGGCACTGCTGTTGCTCGCCAACGTGCAGTTAGCGCTGCGTGGACGCATTACAGCAGGAGGTCGCGCATGAAACAGATTCTGAGTGCAGTGACCCTCGCCATGCTTCTCAGCGCTTGTGATGATGGCGCACTTATCGATCCGCAAAAACAGATTGGCCCCAATCCTGAACTCCCCCAGGCGCAAAACTTCTTTGTACCGCCGATGCAGGTGCCGGAGGGTATCCCCTGGAAAGCCGGTGAAATGCCAAAAGTGGCGGAGGGGCTGAAGATTGAAAAGATCGCTGATAACTTACAGCATCCACGTCAGGTATTGGTGCTGCCGAACAATGATGTGCTGGTGGCCGAATCCAACGGCACACCAAAACCCACCACTGCGCCGAAAGATCTCATTACCGGCCTCGTGAAAAATGCTTCGGGCAAAGGCGGGGCCGGCGGCAATCGCATCACGCTGTTGCGTAATGTGAATGGCAAGTGGGAGCAGCACCGATTTATCGATAACCTGACTGCGCCGTTTGGCATGCAGCTGGTGGGCAATACGTTGTATGTTGCCAACGCCGATAGCCTGGTGAAATTCCCGTATGAAAACGGACAAACTGAGATTCGTACGCCGCCCGTGGTGGTGACTGAACTGCCCGGCGGGCCGATTAACCATCACTGGACTAAGTCACTGCTGGCCAGCCCTGACGGCAGCAAGCTGTATGTCGGCGTAGGGTCAAACAGTAACATTACGGAAAATGGCATTGGTGCCGAATATCGTCGAGCGGCGGTACTCGAAGTCGATGCGGCGAGCGGTGCCAGCCGTATCTATGCCAGTGGGCTGCGCAACCCCACCGGTCTGCAATGGGAACCGCAAACGGGCAAGCTGTGGGCGATCGTTAATGAACGCGACGAGATTGGCTCGGACCTGGTGCCGGATTATATGACCTCGGTGCAGGACAAAGGCTTTTACGGCTGGCCATACAGCTATTTTGGCCAACATGTCGATGTGCGGGCGCAGCCTCAGCGGCCTGACTTAGTAGAAAAAGCCATCAAGCCAGATTACGCGCTCAGTTCACACGTGGCACCGCTTGGCTTGCTATTCTATGGCGCAGATAACATGCCGCAGTATCGCGGAGGGGCATTTATCAGTGAACATGGCAGCTGGAACCGCACGCCGTTGAATGGCTATCAGGTGGTGTGGGTGAAATTCGAAAACGGGAAACCGGTTGGTCAGCCACAGCCGGTGGTGACCGGATTCCTGACCGATGACCAAAAACAGGTACGGGGCTTACCGGTCGGACTGGCGTCAGATCAGCAGGGCGGTGTGCTGATCGCGGATGATGCGGGTAATGCCATTTGGCGTGTTAGCTCCGCCAACTGATTTCTGCAGGCAATAAAAAAGGATTTGGCCATTAAGCCAAATCCTTTTTTTATGTTCGCTAACCGGCTGGTAACCGCGTTGCGAACGGGGTGCTCAGCACTCCTCACAAAGCAAATCATAAAATGTGCGGGAGAATATTTCAAGTTTCGCAAAAGTACTGTATGGTTATACAGGTGTTGAGTGGCGAGCGCAGTCTCATTGTTTTCTGATGACTCCCAGGGGCGCGGATTGTCAAATCCCGGCAGGTTTCAGGTGGTGCTGGCCTGTGGCTTCCACAATGAGTGGCGCTCAGCACTCCTCACAGCTGTGCTCAGGCCATCGGCGGGTGGAGTCAAAGCTCCGAAGGCTGAAAAGCGCGCTCCTGTCAGAGGAGAAGGAAAGTGATGGAACTTGTTCGATTGCTCCTGGACCTGGTCCGGGTCGTCCTGCAAATCATCGTTGCCCTTTTGCAACTGACCGGTCAGGCGCACTGACCGGAACTTGAAACAAGGCGGAGCTTACCCCTCCGCCTTTTTTCGTTAGTTTCACCAGGTGATTTTTTCTCAATGCCTGTAGTTACCTTCCGGCACTAAATTCTCTTTGCCAGACAATGAAAATGTGATTATCAGCTTAGCTAACTTATGTTATGAATTTAGTCTTAGAAAAAAATAATCAGGTAAAGGTTTTATGTCGTCGCAAAAATTGTCCAAAAGCGTTCAACGCATTCATTCATCTGCCATTCGTGATTTATTGAAACACAGCAAAATGGAAGGGGTGATTTCTCTGGGTGGTGGCATCCCGAATCCCGATCTGTTTGATACCGAAGGCCTGCAGATCGCCATGGATCGCGCCTTGTCGCAGGATGGTCACAACGCATTTCAGTATGGCTTGAGTGAAGGGGATCCGCTATTACGTGAAGCGATCTGCCGCATTTCAGCCGACCGCGGTATTGATTGCACGCCAGACGACGTGGTGATCACTTCTGGCTCCCAGCAGTCACTGGATATTCTCGCCCGCGCGTTAATCAACCCCGGTGATGTGGTGGTGGTGGAGCGTCCAACTTATCTCGCCGCATTGCAGGTTTTCCAGTTGGCTGAAGCGCAGTTCAAATCTGTTGGCACTGACGGCGAAGGCATGATTGTTGATGAGCTGGAAGAGCTAGTCAAACAGACACCAATCAAAGCCGTGTATATCGTTCCGACCTTTGGCAATCCAAGCGGCGTCACCTTATCTGATGCGCGTCGTCAGCAGTTAGTCGCGCTGGCGAAGCAGTATGATTTCCTGATTTTTGAAGACGATCCCTACAGCGAGATCAACTTCACCAATCAGGCATTCCGCCCATTAAAATCCCATGCGCAAGCGATGGGGGCCAGCGAGAATGTGATTTATACCTCGACCTTCTCCAAAATCCTGGCACCGGGCGCACGCGTTGGCTGGATCACCATGCCGGGCTGGTTGAAGTCATCAGTGGTGAACCTGAAGCAGGCAACGGATCTGCACACCAGTGCCTTGTCACAATCCCTGACGCGTCATTATCTGGAAACCGGTCGCTTGCCGGAGCAGATTCGCTTGATCCGCGCGGCCTATAAGCAGAAGTGCGATGCATTGTGTGCAGCGCTGGAGACGGAGTTGGGGGATAAGCTGCACTTCTATCGCCCGCTGGGTGGCATGTTCCTGTGGGCAACGTTCAGGGAAGCTTTCAACACCACCGAATGGCTGAAAACCACGCTGAGCAAGGGTGTGGTGTATGTCCCGGGTGAGTTTTTCTACTGTGATAATCCAGATACTTCAACGCTGCGTATTTCGTATGCCTCAGTATCGGAAACCAATCTGGCCGTAGCAGCACAGCGTTTGAAAGCTTCATTACCGCAGTAATCGCCTGAAAGCCCTTGGTAACAAGGGCTTGTTTTAGCCGTTGGCACTGTCCAGCGGCCAGGATTCAAACAGATAACCATCAAAATCGATGTCATCGACATCTGAAAATTCCAGCAATCGCTGTTTCACATTTTCCAGATGCTGCCACATGGCTTGCTTGGCGGCGCGTGCATCTTTCTTGATCAATGTGGCGAGGATCTTCTTGTGATCGTCGAGCCACTGCTTACGATAATGAGTGTTCACCAGATGACGATGTAACTGACTCCACATCACATTGTCTTCACGCCACTGCCAGGATTGTTTGAACAACTCGACCAACATGCTGTTATGGGTCGCTTCGGCAATCGCCAGATGGAAGTTACGATCGCCGTTCTCGCTCTCATTCACGGCGCCGGATGCCAGCTCTCTCTCTTCCAGTTCCAGTGCCTGACGCATCTTGATGATGTCTTCACGCGTGGCCTGCAATGCGGCAAACTCCGCGATATTACTCTCCAGCAATTGACGCGCCTGCAGCATCTCAAACGGGCCGGCATCGTTACAGGCGGCTTGTGTCGTCGCGCGCGGTGCAGGACTGTCGTTTACCACGTAGATCCCGGCACCACGACGCACTTCAATCAAGCCTTCCAGCTCCAGCATGATCAGTGCTTCACGCACCAGCGTACGCGTGACATCCAGCAGCGCAGCCAGTTCACGCTCAGGTGGCAAGCGTTCGCCCACTGCATACTGCTTTTGCATAATCATGTTACGCAACATTTCCCCCACTTCCTGATAAGGGCGCTGCGCTGATGCTTGTGTTTTCATGAGCTCTTTTCTGCTGATTAAGAAGTTGACGACCACTGACGCTGCCATCAATTGCGCCCTGCACTATAGCACAGGGCGGAATTCTCAACGTGGATTGAGGGTAAAGTAGCGCTGTGCGTTATTGAAACTGATATCCTGCAGCATGTTGCCGAGCACTGCTTCATCGTGCGGCACGACGCCATCCTGCACCCATTGGGCGAGCAGGTTACACAGAATACGGCGGAAGTATTCGTGGCGCGTATAGGAGAGGAAACTGCGAGAATCGGTCAGCATGCCGACAAACTGGCTGAGCAAACCGATTTGCGACAGTTGCTCCAGCTGGCGCAACATGCCATCGCGCTGATCGTTGAACCACCAGCCGGAACCAAACTGCACTTTCCCGGCGATACCCGCACCCTGGAAGTTACCTGCCATCGTCGCCAGCACTTCGTTGTCACGCGGATTGAGACAGTACAGAATGGTCTTTGGCAGTTGGTCGTTAACATCCATCGCATCCAGCAGGCGCGAGAGCGGCAAAGCAATATTGTTATCGCCAATCGAGTCAAAACCGCTGTCTGCACCCAGCAAACGGAACAAGCGAGTGCTGTTGTTGCGAATGGCACCGATGTGTAACTGCATCACCCAATCACGTCGTGCATACTCGGAACCCAACCAGACCAGCACCGCGCTGCTAAACTGCGCGATTTCCAGCTCGCTTAGCGTGTCGCCGTTGCGACGTTTCGCCAGAATGGCGTCCAACACGCTATCGTCGGGAACAGGTGCAAAGCGCAGCACTTCAATCCCGTGATCCGCTGCACGACAGCCGTGAGCGGAGAAGTGATCTAAACGGCGCAACAGCTCGGTGCGCAACGCTTCAAAGTCGGTGATCGCCACATCCGCTGCTGCCTCAAGCCGTCCCAGGTATTCAACAAAGCCTTCAAGCTCAATCTTGAACACCTTATCAGGGCGCCAGCTTGGGGCGACATCAATATCAAAGCTACTGTCTTCAGCAATCTGACGATGATATTGCAGCGAATCAACAGGATCATCGGTGGTGCCAACCATACGTACATTCATCTGACGCATAATGCCGCGTGCAGAAAATGCCGGGGTTGCCAGTTTCTCGGCGCATTCGTCCCATACGCGTTGTGCGGTGTCCGGCCCAAACAACGTATCGGTGATGCCAAACGGGCGACGCAGCTCAAGATGAGTCCAGTGGTAAAGCGGATTGCCCAGCGTTTTCGGCACGGTATGTGCCCAGGCGAGATACTTGTCGTAATCGCTGGTGGCTCTACCGGTGATCAGCGATTCATCCACGCCTGCCGCACGCAGCGCACGCCATTTGTAGTGGTCGCCTTCCAGCCAAATCTGTCCCAGGTTGGCGAACTGACGATCCTCGGCGATCTCCTGCGGGTTGAGATGACAGTGATAATCGTAGATCGGCATATCAGCCGCATAGTCATGGTACAAACGACGAGCAACGTCGCTTTGCAGCAGGAAATCGTCATCCATAAAACGCTTCATTTCGGCTCCTGATTCAGGGATGCAACGGCGGCGCGGGCACCAGACTGGCAAAGTTGCGCGTACACCTGTTGTAGGGTGCTAACGAAGCCTGCATTGGCGGGCAGGTCGTCACCAAAAATGGTTTTCACGGCGAGCAGGGCGCTAACGCGCTCATCGCCTTCTGGCGTATGCTGGTTAATGTCGTGCAACGTGGCAAGTAATGGGTCAACCACGTCAAATGGCTCACCACGCTCATCCTGCCCAAGCACGTAACGCATCCAGCCGGCAATTCCCAGCATCAAGTGGCGATAGTCACTGCCGTGCTTCAGGTGATAGCGCACGGAATCGAGCCAGCGCTGTGGCAGCTTCTGACTGCCATCCATCGCAATCTGTTGCGTCCGGTGGCGCAGGGAAGAGTTGCTAAAACGCTCGATCAATTGGCTGGCATAGGCTTGCAGATCGATACCCTCAGGCATCGACAGCGTAGGTGCCTGCTCTTGCATCATCAGTGCTAATGCTGCCTGGCGATAGGCCGGGAGTTGCATAGTGTCAGCGATGGTTTCACAGCCACCCAAATACCCGAGGTAGGCAAGAAATGAGTGACTGCCGTTGAGCATACGCAGTTTCATCATTTCAAAAGGGGCAACGTCTGCCACAAACTGCGCGCCCACGCGATCCCAGTCAGGACGGCCGTTGACAAAGTTATCTTCGATAACCCATTGGCGAAACGGCTCACAGGCCACGCCACAGGGATCGGCAACGCCCAGCAAGTCGCGAATCTCCTGATGTGTTTCGTCGGTCACTGCGGGAACGATGCGGTCAACCATGCTGCTGGGAAAAGTGACGTGCTCATCAATCCACTTCGCCAGCGCTGCATCGCGTAACTGAGCAAGCCCCACCACGGCAGCTCGGGCCACATGGCCGTTATCACGCAAGTTATCGCAGGACAGCACAGTAAACGGCCCTAAACCACGCTCACGACGCACACGTAATGCTTCGACAATAAAACCAATGGCGGATTTCGGCGTGCTGGGGTGCGCAGTATCATGTTGAATCAACGCATTGTCAGCATCCAACTCATCGTTGGCAGCCTGAGTGCAATAGCCTTTTTCCGTCACCGTCAATGAAACGATAGCGGTTTCCGGACGAGCCAGCGCTGCGATAATGCCATCGTGTCCATCCAGTGCAGGATGCAAGGCTTCTTTGATGGCCGCAACGAGGTGAACGTCGTTCTGCCCGGCACCTTTTTCCGTCACGCTGAAGAGCAGATCTTGCTGGCGCAGTTGTTCGACCAACAGTTTGCCGCTCGCCGACATCAGGTTGACCTCACAGATGCCCCAGTCAGTGTCACTGATTTCAAGCAGGTGATGCAGATACAACGCCTGATGCGCGCGATGAAAGGCGCCACAACCGATATGCACGATACGCGGCACCAGCCGCTGATGGTTCCAGGCGGGGCGGGTCACTTTCAGTTCGCCGCTGGCAAGGTTATGTTCCATATAAACTCCATCTAGCCGGGTGCGTCATCAATGGCACCCGGCAGCAACGAATGCCATCAGAAATAAGCGCGGTGAATCGCCAGCTCCACGCCGCGAATCTCTGCCAATCCTTTCAGACGACCAATCGCCGAATAACCGGGGTTAGTCTTCTTGCGCAAGTCGTCGAGCATCTGGTGACCATGATCCGGGCGCATCGGAATCAAATCTTCCTGACCGGCCGCTTTACGTCGATGTTCTTCTTCTGCAATCGCCCTAATCACCGCGAACATGTCGACATCGCCGCCCAAATGCGCCGCTTCGTGGAAGGTGTTCGGGTTCTCTTCGCGTTTGGTTGACCGCAGGTGGGCAAAGTAAATACGTGGGCCAAAACGTTTCACCATACCGGCGAGATCGTTTTCAGCTAATACACCATAAGATCCGGTGCACATGGTGAAGCCGTTCGCCGGGCTTGGTACGGTATCAATCATCCACTGCAAATCTTCTGCGTTAGAGACGATGCGTGGTAAACCCAGAATCGGACGCGGTGGATCATCCGGATGCACTGCCATCCGAACACCGGCCTCTTCCGCCACTGGAATAATCGCGCGCAGGAAGGTCGCGAAGTTTTCACGCAATTCAGCTTTGCCGATACCGTTATAGCGAGCTATTTGTGCACGGAACTGGTCCAGCGTGTAACCCTCTTCAGCACCCGGTAAGCCAGCGATGATATTGCGCGTCAGGCGGGTTTTGTGCTCTTCACTCATGCTGGCGAAACGGTCAGCCGCCTGGGCGATTTCGGTGGCGGTGTAATCGTTTTCTGCACCCGAACGCTGCAGGATGTGCAGTTCAAACACGGCAAATTCGATCTGATCGAAGCGCAGCGCTTTTGCACCATCGGGTAACAGATATTCAAGGTCTGTGCGCGTCCAGTCGAGAATCGGCATAAAGTTGTAGCAGACGGTTTTAATACCGCACTGCGCCAGATTTCGCAGAGACTGCTGGTAATGACGGATCCACTTCTGACACTCGCCGCTGCCGGTTTTGATCTCTTCGTGAATCGGCACGCTTTCCACCACTGACCACACCAGCCCAGCGGCTTCCACGATGGCTTTACGCTGCATAATTTCGTCCACCGACCACACTTCGCCGTTAGGGATGTGGTGCAGGGCGGTGACGATGCCGGTCGCGCCAGCCTGTCGTGCATCGGCAAGAGAAACGGGATCATTTGGGCCATACCAGCGCCAGGTCTGCTTCATGTTGTTACCTCTTTTAGGTCCTGAAAATGAAACCCAGGACAATTCTTATATTGGTTGACCTATTTATCGGTTAGCGCACCGCTTATGGCGTAGATTGCGCTCTCAGAGCCTAAAATTCGGCTCTTTAACGTCTGATGTCAACCTCGCAAGCCATTTTGGTTAACCAGATCACAAATGCGGCATCTGAGTGGCGACCAGGTTCCGCATCTGTGGTTCACTCCTGGCGGATGGTTAGAGATGACTCACTGAAGTCGCTCCTCAACAACAAGCAGCAATTCCTGGGCGGCAGCCAGCGATATTTCCGGTTTATCGCTGGCCCGCGCATTCACCACAGGATTTGTAAGCTCATGATGTTAATAAAGAATGGAGAACCAGATGAACCGCAGTTTGAATCCAGGGATCGCTGCCGCTGGCAGCAAACGCACCTTCCGCAATTTGCGCTGGTGGGTATTGGTGTTGTTCTTAGCGGGCGTCACCGTCAACTACATCACCCGTAACTCATTGGGCATTCTGGCGCCTGAGCTGAAAACCAGCCTGGGCATCACCACTGAACAATATTCATGGATCGTCGGTGCGTTTCAGCTGGCGTATACCTTCTTCCAACCGATTTGTGGCTGGCTGATTGATGTCATCGGCCTTAAAGTCGGCTTCCTGATTTGTGCCTCGGTCTGGGCGGTCGCCTGTCTGTTCCATGCCGGGGCGGCGAGCTGGGTACATCTTGCCATTCTGCGTTTTGTCATGGGCGGAGCGGAAGCCGCAGCCACGCCAGCCAACGCCAAAGTGATAGGCGAATGGTTCCCGAAAAAAGAGCGTCCGGTTGCAGCGGGTTGGGCCGGCGTGGGCTTCTCAATTGGCGCTATGCTGGCGCCGCCCATCATCTACTTCGCGCACGCTTCTTTCGGCTGGCAGGGCGCTTTCCTGTTTACGGGTTGCCTGGCACTGGCGTGGGTGGTGCTCTGGTGGTTGCTGTATCGCGATCCGGAAATTCATCCCAATCTGTCTGCATCGGAACTGGAATTTATTCGTCAGGATAATGAACCTCCTGCCGTCAAATTACCGTTCTTTAAAGCCCTGAAAAGTGTCTCAAAGAATAAACGTTTTTACGGTATCGCCATTCCCGCCTTTATGGCCGAGCCTGCCTGGGGCGTATTGAGCTTCTGGGTGCCGCTCTACCTGGCGAAAGATCTCGGCATGGATCTCAAACAGATCGCCATGTTCGCCTGGATGCCATTCCTCGCGGCGGATCTTGGCAGCGTCGCCAGTGGCTATCTGACGCGCCTCTATACCCGCCTGTTTGGTTTCAGACTGGTCAACTCCGTGGTTGCCAGTTCGGTCACCGGCGCTTTCCTGATGCTCTCCCTCGCATTGGTGGCGATGACCAAAGATCCCTACGTGGCGATTGCACTGATCTCGATTGGCGGTTTCGGTCACCAGATCATCTCCTGCATGCTCAGCGCGCTGGTGGTGGAGAAATTCAATAAGGGTCAGATGGCCACCGTCAACGGCATGCGCGGTTCCTTCGCGTGGATCTCCAGTTTCCTGTTCTCGCTGGTGATTGGCGTCACCGCCGACAAGATTGGCTTTAACCCATTATTTGTCGCCATGGGCTTCTTCGACCTGATTGGCGCGGTCTTCCTGATTGCATTTATTGCTGAACGTCGCGCCCAGCGCGCCTGAATAAAGTAGGTAACAATGAAAACCTTAAAGAATTGGTCACTCACGCATTCTGATCAACACCATGTTGCGTTAACCGTCGATGGGAAGTACCAGCTGAACCTGTTCGTGCTGGAATCCGGCATGTTCCGTGTTTCGATTAAACGTCAGAGCGGCTATGCACTGGACCGCACCTGGAGCATAGCGCCAGACAGCGATGTGCCTTGGGAAGGGCGTCCACGTGACAGCCTGGCGGGCTTTACCCTGCCAGGGTTCACACTGGAAGAAGAGGGCGATACGCTGGTGGTTTCCACCGATGTGCTGCGCGTGATTGTCCATCAGCCACTGGCGCTGGAGTGGCAACATCGTGATAGCGCTGGCGCCTGGCAACTGCTGACCTGCGACCGTCCAACCAGCGCCTACCTGATTAATGCGCACGGTGATGGTGTGGCGCACTACCAGCGCCGTATGAATGACGATGCCTATTACGGTCTGGGCGAGAAAACCGGTGACCTTCAACGCAATGGCAAACGTTATGAGATGCGTAACCTTGATGCGATGGGTTACAACGCCTCTTCAACCGATCCGCTGTACAAACATGTACCCTTTACCATTACGCGCCGCAGCGATGTGAGTTTCGGTCTGTATTACGATAACCTCAGCAGCAGCTGGTTTGATCTCGGTAACGAACTGGATAACTACCATCAGCCTTATCGCCGCTGGCAGGCGGAAAGCGGGGATATTGATTATTACCTGTTTGTTGGCAGCAAAGTACTGGATGTCACTAAATCCTTTGTGCGTCTGACCGGTAAAACGCTGTTTGGCCCAAAATGGAGCCTCGGTTACAGTGGCTCAACCATGCACTACACCGATGCACCGGATGCACAAAACCAGCTGATGAACTTCATTCGCCTGTGCGAACAGCATGACATTCCGTGCGACTCTTTCCAGCTGTCATCGGGTTATACCTCGATCAATAACAAGCGCTACGTGTTCAACTGGAACTACGACAAAGTGCCACAGCCGGAAGTGATGAGCCAGGCGTTCCACGATGCCGGTTTGCGTCTGGCTGCCAACATCAAACCTTGCCTGTTGCAGGATCATCCACGCTATGAAGAGGTCGCCGCGCAAGGCTTGTTTATCCGTGACTCAGAAGAAGATGCGCCAGAGCGTTCAGTGTTCTGGGACGACGAGGGTTCACACCTTGACTTCACCCATCCTCAGGCGGTGGCGTGGTGGCAGGAGAACGTCACCCAACAGCTGCTGGCGAAGGGCATCGATTCGACCTGGAATGACAACAACGAATATGAAGTGTGGGACGGCGAAGCGCGTTGCCACGGCTTTGGTACGCCCATCGCCATCAAGCATATTCGCCCGGTGATGCCGTTGTTGATGATGCGTGCGTCGATGGAAGCGCAGCAGCGTTTCGCGCCGGAGAAGCGTCCTTTCCTGATCTCGCGTTCTGGCTGTGCCGGTATGCAACGCTACGTGCAGACATGGAGCGGCGATAACCGTACTAACTGGACGTCTCTGCGCTACAACATTCGCATGGGCCTCGGGATGAGCTTATCTGGGCTGTATAACGTCGGGCACGATGTCGGCGGCTTCTCAGGCGATAAGCCGGACGCAGAACTGTTTGTACGCTGGGTGCAAAACGGCGTAATGCACCCGCGGTTCACCATTCACTCGTGGAATGACGATCACACAGTGAATGAACCCTGGATGTATCCGACAGTCACGCCAGCGATTCGTGCTGCAATTGAACTGCGTTATCGCCTGCTGCCGTACCTCTACACCTTGCTGTGGCAAGCGCATGCTGATGATGAGCCGATGCTGCGTCCAACCTTCCTCGACCATGAGCAGGATAAACAGACCTTCGCCGAGTGCGATGAGTTTATGCTGGGCCGCGATTTGCTGGTGGCCAGCGTGGTGGAAGCAGGACAGCGTGAACGCAGTTTGTGGCTGCCAGATAACCAAACTGGCTGGTATGACTTCGCAACGCAACAGTGGTACAGCGGCGGTCAGTGGATCACCTTGCCAGCACCGCTGGAAACCCAGCCGATGCTGGTTCGCGCCGGTGCGGCCTTGCCACTGAGCCAGCGTCTGCGTCATGTTGATGCACAAGCAGATGACCGTCGCACGCTGCAACTTTATCCATTACAGGGTAAAGGCGAGAGCAAAGGCCTGGTATTTGAAGATGACGGTGAGTCCTGGGGTTATCAGCAGGGTAATGCGCTGTGGTTAAGCTGGGAAATGCGCAGCGATGCCGAGGCAATCCACCTGAGCTTCCAACGTAAAGGCGATTATCAGCCAGCATGGAAAACGCTGCAAATTGCTTTGCCAGCCGGAGAAACGCGCCAGCTTTACATTGATGGTGTCGCGGTTGCTGCGGCAGATGCGCAAGCAGTGCTGGCGGAGATAGCGAGTCACTAAGCGTCATTGTTCAGGGAAGAGTGCGCAGCAATGCGCACTCTTCAAACGCACAGCGACCTGACATCAATGTGGCCCTGTGCGTTACCCGGCTTAATCAAGCAACCCTTTGGCCCGCGCCAGTAAAAACGCGGTCACTGAAGTGGCATCGGTCACTTTACCTTCCAGCACGAGCTGCAGAAACTCGCTGATTTTCATTTTGCGTGCAGTGAGTCCGACTTCCTCGGCATCCAGATTCTGCCCTTCATAGCGTAAATCGCTGGCAAGATAGATGTGATAACCCTGCGCGGAGTATCCCTGCGCCAGTTTTTGATAGCCCACGTACTGCCAACGATCGGCAATCAATCCCGTCTCTTCCTGCAGTTCGCCTGCCGCCAGTGCTTCCGGTGTCGCGCCAGGGTCCAGCTCCCAGCTGCCTTGCGGCAACTCAATGGTGCGCTCACCTATCGGATAACGATACTGTTCCACCACAAAGATGCTGTCCTGCTCCACCGGGAGTATGACGACAAAATCGTTCTTTTCGATCACGGAATAGAGACCTTCGCTGCCATCGGCACGCTGAATTTTGTCTTCCTTTAACGTCATCCAGCGGTTGCGATAGATTTCCGTTGATGCGAGGGTTTGAATTTCAGGTTTCAAAAGGGGCCTCCATGAAGTGAATCAGTGAGTCAACAATTTAAGCCTATAAACGGGGTGCCGTGACAGGTAACTTATCTGTTTTTTCCATCGCTTGTTTTAACGCATGAAGAAATACCGTCACCCGTGCTGGCAACTGACGAGTCGTCGGGAACAGTGCCCAGACACCGAGCATCTGCGGTTGAGCATCCTGTAATTCAATGGCGATGAGCTCGCCCGAAGCGAGCTCTTCACGAATGTCCCACTCAGATAACTGAGCAATGCCGCTTCCCGCCACGCAAAGAGTGCGCACCCCCTCCACGTTACTGCCACTGAAACGGCCTTCCACGCTTAAGCTCGAAATATGCCCATCAATGAGGAAGCTCCACTGCACCACGCCTGAGAGTCGCAGGCAGTTGTGATGATGTAAGTCGTTTAATGTCTGAGGCGTGCCGAAGCGTTGGAGATAATCGGGTGAAGCACACAGCATACGCGGGTTGTTAGCGAGACGGTGAGCCACTAAACGGGAGTCACGCAGCGGCGCAATGCGGATAGCGACATCGTAGCCCAACCCTACCAGGTCGGTGACGTCATCGCTCAGCTGAAATTCAATGCGCAGTTCCGGGTTGGCCTCCATCAAGGCTGGCAACAGCGGAATGATGGTGCGACGACCAAAGCCAGAAGGCGCCGTAATTCGCAACTGACCAGTCGCACCTTGCTGGTGTGGTGAAAACAGATTGCGTGCACTCTGTTCGGTTTCCGCCAGCGATTTCGCATAGGGCAGAAACTCTTCGCCCTCCACAGTCAGCGCGATGGCGCGAGTCGTGCGGTGCATCAGCCGCACGCCGAGATCGTCCTCCAGCGAGGCCAGCCGACGCGACACCGTCATCGGCGTAGTATTCAGCCGCCGTGCCGCCTGCGTCAGGCTGCGCGTTTGCGACACCATGAGGAAAACCTCAATATCTTTGGAGTGCATTGTAACGATTTCCGTTATACAGACGTATCATCTTCGGTCATTTTTGCCGCTAAAGCGACACACTACAATGCGCTCTGACGATAATCAGGGAACACGATGTAGCAAATGGCCGATAAACACTTATTTCAGAGCGGGACATTAAATCGACTCGCGCTGAAAAACCGCATCATGGTGGCACCCATGACGCGTATCTCCGCCACGGTAGATGGCGTACCGGGCGACCGCATGAAGCACTATTACGAACGTTTCGCGCGGGGGGGTTTTGGCACCATCATCACCGAAGGGCTGTATATCGACGAAGCCTGGTCGCAGACGTATGCGTTTCAAGCGGGGCTGGTTAATAGCCGCCAGGTCGCAGGCTGGCGTGCCATTACTGATGGTGTGCATCAGTATGGTGGCAAGATCATTGCGCAGCTGATGCATGCCGGCGCGATTTCCCAGGGCAATATTTACCGACGCGATACCCTGGCTCCCTCCGTCGTGCAACCGCGTGGAGAACAGCTGGGCTTTTACCATGGTCATGGCGACTATGCGTTGCCAGGAGAAATGAGCGAAGATCAGATTCAGCAGGCGATTGACAGTTTTGCCGAGACCGCCGCGCGCGCCATTGGCGTAGCGGGATTTGATGGCATTGAAATTCACGGTGCCAATGGCTACCTGCTCGATCAATTCTTCACGGATTACACCAATCAGCGTGGTGATCGTTGGGGCGGTGATATCGCTGCCCGCCTGTCACTGACCCTGGCGGTGATCCGCGCGGTACGCCAGCGTATAGGCCACGATGTCACTTTAGGTGTGCGTATTTCACAGGGCAAAGTGAATGATTTCCATCATAAGTGGCAGGAAGGAGAAGCGGGCGCAAAACAGGTGTTTCGCTTATTGGCCGAGTCAGGTATTGATTACCTTCATCTCACCGAATACGACGCACTGCAACCCGCTTTTGCGGACAATGCGCTTTCGCTGGTACAGATAGCGCGAGAGGCAGCACCAAGCCTGACTATTGTGGCGAATGGTTCGCTGTCAGACAGCCGTGCCGCCTCTCAGGCGCTGGAGCAGGGGGCGGATTATGTGGCGTTGGGCAAAAGTGCACTGGCCAATCCCGACTGGCCGATACGTATCCGTGATGCAGCACCCTTGCGTGAGTTTGATAACAACCTTCTGGCCCCTTCTGCTGATGTGAAAAACTGCGAACTGGCTTAGCCGTGTCCGTAGTTGAACGTGTCAGGCGACGATTATAAGTCGCCTGACACACTACGCCTGGCGCGACAATCCACTTAACGCCAACCCTGCCAGCGCGATCACCACCGTTAAGCCCACTACCGCATTCCAGCCACCGTGCAGCCAGAACCAGCCGCCGAACGAGCCCGTAATGCTGGAACCCATGTAATAGAACAACAGATACAGCGACGAAGCATGGCCGCGATTGTTACCGGCTAGCGGGCCGACGGAACCGCTCGCCGCAGCGTGCGCCACAAAGAAACCGCTGGTGATCAGGATAATGCCACCAATAAGACACAACAGGTTATCCGGCACCGTCAGCAAAATACCGGCCAGCAACAACAGAAAACCGGCAATTAGCAACGGCTTACGACCAAACCGATCGGCCAGGCTGCCCGACAGTGAGGAAGAGACAATACCAATCGCATAGGCGCAGAAAATCAGGCTGACCTGTGTCTGGCTAAAGTTAAACGGCGCGTCAGAGAGGCGGAAGGTGGCGTAGTTAAACAGCGTGACAAATACACTGGTGAGGAAGAAACCGGTGGCATACAGGCGAATCAGACCCTTGTTGCCGAGGTGGCTGAACCAGGCTTTAAAGTGGAAGTGGAGGTTAAGCCCCGGTTTGCGTTCGAAATGACGCGATTCAGGTAAAAGCAGCACAAACGCCATCGCTGCTGCCAAACCGAGCACGCCCAGCACACCCATAGCGATGCGCCATGAGGTGAATTCAGTCAGCAACCCCATGCCAACGCGGCCCACCATCGCGCCAAACGCCGTGCCGCCGACATACAATCCCATGGTTTTACCGAGATCTTTTTTGTCGATCTCCTCTGCCAGCCAGGCCATCGCTACCGCGGGCACACCGCCCAGCACCACGCCTTCCACTGCGCGGGCGACCAGAAGCAGATGCCAATTCGGTAATACGGCGGCGATGAAATTGCAGACCGATGCCAGTGCCATCGACGTGAACATCAATCCACGACGTCCGACGGCCTGAGAAAATGCCCCTGCCAGCAAAATTGACACCGCCAGCAAGCCGGTGGTGAGCGACAGCGCCAGTGAACTTTGCGCGGGCGTGATGCCAAAAGCATGGGTAAAGGCAGGCAGCAGTGGCTGTACACAGTAGATCAGTGAAAAGCTGGCGAGTCCGAGCATGAAAAAAGCAATACCCGCGCGGCGATACTCACTGCTCCCACGCGCGATGCTGGACGTTGCAGGGGATGAGACAGGCAGGACATTTTCTAACGAGCGACTCATGGTGATTCCAGGGTAACGAAGATTGCACAACGCTACCGCGCCGCCTATCATCTGTCCAATATATAGCGCTGCATAAAGGTATCTATAAAACAGATGGAGTTACGCCACATACGCTACTTCCTTGCTGTTGCCAGCGAGCGTAATTTTACGCGCGCAGCGGCGAAACTCGGCATAGGACAGCCACCGCTCAGCATGCAAATCAAGGATCTCGAAACAGAGATTGGCTATGCGTTGTTCAACCGCACTGCACAGGGTGTGGAACTGACGGAGGCCGGACGTGCATTTTTGCAATCCGTTCAGCCTCTGCCGGGTATCGCTTCTGGGGGGGTGGATGCCGCACGCCGCGCGGCACAAGGTGAATCAGGTTCGTTGCGCTTAGGGTTTACGGGCACCGTGGGGACGAATCCGCTGGTGCCTGGTTTTATCCGCGCCTTCCGACAGGCCTATCCCGACGTGATGCTGAACGTGATGGAGGCCAACTCCATTGTGTTGCTTCAGGCGCTCGCCAATCAGCAACTGGATATCGCGCTACTACGGCAGGAAAACGCGATACCGGATAACGTGACGGTTCAGCTCTTATTGCAGGAACCGCTGGTGGCTGCATTGCCACTTAACCATCCGCAGGCGCGCTTACGCGGTAAAATTGCGTTGCCGTCGTTGCGCGACGAGCACTTTATTTTGACACCGAAGGAGAGCGGTACCAGCTTGCGTGAATCGGTGCTGCAAGCCTGCCGCCAGCAGGGCTTCACCCCGGTAGAAGGGCAACCCGCGCCGCATATCGTTTCGATATTATCGGTCGTGGCAGCGGGGTTAGGGGTATCGCTGGTGCCGGAATCGATGCGCCAATTCAGCTTATCAGGCGTGGTTTTTAAACAGATAAAAGCGCCGGTACCGACCACCGGATTAGCGGTGGCCTGGCATGAGCATGCATTGGCGGCAACGGCGCACAATTTTCTGGGTTTAGTCAGAGGCAGTGGCGTTATTGTTTAAACGCCCAGCCAAGTTTGCCATCCGCAGAAATCATCTTATCGAGTTTCTTCTCGTTGACCTTTTTCATCGCCCCCAACTTTTCAGCGGTGAGCGGTCCGGCATCGCTCTGGGCAATCACCGTGTCTTTAGGTACGTCGGTGATTTTTTCAGCAATGGCGGTGACCGCTGCGCCATAGCCTTTGCGATCGTGCAGATCGAATGATTTCAGCGGCAGTTCAGTCTCCAGCCATTTACCCCAATAGAATTCAAGGAACGGCGGCGGATTGTCCTCTTTCTCAAAGCCGATATCGCGCACGAAATAGACCAGCGAACGATATTCATCATCCTGCATGTGTTTACGGCCCAACTCTTTCGGCAGGTCATGCGGGGTGATTTTGCCTTTAGGCGTATCCAGCCAGACCAGATGGGCGGCTTCCATTTGCTGCCAGAACGCATTCATCGTTTTCAGACTGCGGAAATCATTGGTGATGCGCACCTGTACGCGCGTTTTCAAACCACCAATATCCGCGAAATTACTGAAGGTGTGATGCCCATCAGTGAGATAGAGCGCATTATCCGGGGCGATGACGGCAGTTTTCATCGGTCCTGGCTGCGCACCCACCGGGGCTTTACAGGTGAAGCTGTCAGGATCGGAGATGCGTGATTTGCTGTTGAACTTGTCTACGCCTTTCTGTCCCATGCTTTCGCAAAAATCATCGAACAGCTTTTTGGGATCGGCCTGGTAACGGTGCAGTTTGTAATCTAACTGACGATAACCAATTGCGGCTTGCGTGGGATGCAATTGTGATAACTGCACCTGCACGATATCACCTGCTTTGATATCAGCGGGCAGTGCCGCTGACGCCTGGCCAGAAGACCACAATAGAGCTAACAGTGACCACGGTGTTCTCATTCCCTTTCCTTAAATGGCCTCAAACGAAGCCGCTACGATAGCATTTCTGTCATCTTGCCGCTTTAGTGTTGTGCTTCGCGCTTGAACTATTACAACCCGTTATCCAGACCTCTGACCACATTGGAGCTTGCTATGGCCCTCGCCGCTGTCCAACCGGCTAAACTGCAACACACCGTCATCGATCCTAGCGTGCGTATGCGCGAAACCCACATTGGTCAGCAATGTGAGATCCTCGCCGAAAGTTATCTTGAATATAGCGAGTTGGGCGATTTTTCTTACCTCGGCGAGCACTGTTGTGTCGCTGATGCGCAGATTGGTCGCTTTACCGCGATTGCCAATCAGGTGCGTATTGGTGCGCCAAATCATCCGATGGATCGTGCTTCCCAACATCGTTTTACCTACTGCCCGGAATATTATGATCCGCAGGCGCAGCGTGACGCAGGCTTCTTTGCCGATCGCCGCGAGGACCGCGTGATCATCGGTAATGATGTGTGGATTGGTCATGGCGTCATTGTGCTGCCGGGCGTGACCGTTGGTGACGGCGCGGTATTGGCGGCTGGCGCGGTTGTGACCAAAGATGTGGCCCCTTACGCCATTGTGGGCGGCGTCCCTGCGAAACCCATTCGTGGCCGCTTCACACCAGAAATCGCGGCGCAGTTGCAGGCGATTGCGTGGTGGAACTGGCCGCTGGAGAAGCTGATGACGCATCTGGCGGATTTCCAATCGCCAGACATTGCTGCGTTCTGCCAGCGGCACGCGGTGTAAAATTACATCGCCTGCTGTGCTGCCACTTTGGGTGCATCAGCCTGCAGGCGTTTCTCGGGTTGTAATAGCGTCATCGCCAGCATGCTGCCAAACGCAATGCAGGCGGTAACGGTGAACATGGCGTTATAACCGTAATATTCCGCCAGCCAGCCGCACAGCATCGGGGAGATGATGGAGGCAAGGTTGGCTATCGCCAGCGTCATGCCACTGTAAGCACCTACCGAAGCTTTTGGCGTCACATCAATCACCACCGACCAATACACGTTATTCACCAGCGCATTGAGCGCGTTACCTAGCGTCATCAGAGCGATGATCCCTGCCGCTGAACTGACCCACGGAATCGCCATGAAACAGCAGGCGGTCGCGCACAGCGTGACGGCTGCGAAGACGTTCCTTGCCAGGCGAAGGTTGTTAAAGCGTGCCAGCAAACGATCGGCTATACGCCCGCCAAGCAACACAGTGAAACAGGCACCGCTCCACGGAATCATCGCCACGTACCATAACGAATGTAGATCGTAGTGGAAGTTATCTTGCAGATATTTAGGCAGCCAGGTGACCAGCGTAAAGGTGATATAGAGAAAACTGAAATAGCCAAGTGCGTTGCACACCAGCGTGCGACTGGTAAAGAAACGCCACCACGGCAGTGCACCCTCATGTTGGCTTTCAGGCTTTTGTCCATTGATGATCAGCTGACGTTCGGCCGTATTGGCGCGGGGATGCAGCAGCGGTGTGTCGGTAAAGTTGCGTGCAAACAGCAACATCGCCAGCAGCGAGAAAGCGCCGAGCAGGATAAACATCATGCGCCAGTCGTTGGTTAACAGCAGCAAACCCACGGCAATGGGTGCGGTCAGCAGTGAGCCTACCTGAGTGCTGAGCAAACCGATGCTCAGCGCAAAACCGCGTTCATTATCCGGGGCCCAGTGGGCGATGGTTTTGTTCATCAGCGCATAGGCCGGGCCTTCGGAGAAGCCAAACAGGATGCGCAGTGCTGCAAACCCCATAATGGCCGAACCGCCGAACAGCGCCATGCCGACTTCACCGGCCCATGCGGTGGCAATTTCCAGCAAGGACCAAAGAATCCCCGCCATCAACCACACTTTTTTGGTGCCCAATCTATCAGCGAGAAATCCGCCACACAGTGAGCCGAACAGGTAGCCAAAACCGAAATAGCCCAATACCGCACCCAGTTGAACTTTGGTGAAGTGAAATTCCTGAGAGATAGCGTTAGCAGCAAACGAGAGCGCGCCACGGTCGACGTAGTTGATCAGCGCGATGAGAAACAGCAGTGAAAAAATAGTGTAGCGAGTAGAGGATGCTTGCATAGCGCGACTCCTGAAATAGAACACAGGATTCATTAAGCAAAGCTGATGCCAGAATGGTAAGGCTGCTAACAATTAGCGCGGATATACAAGGTAAGGCCTTTCTGTAGCAAGGGCGACCATCAGGACGCCCATTGTATGTCTGTCTGCACCAGCATGATCACATAAGCGTTCTTTTATAGTGCGGCGGATTGTACCTGAGCCATCGGGTGGCGATTACGCCACCAGCCAAATGCCAACAATGAAAGGCCGCCAACAATCACCAGTGCACCGAGCAGGGCGAATCCTGAGGTATAGCTTCCGGTTCGGGCATACAAAATCGCAACCATAAAGCCCGCCAATGTGCCACCACCTCCCGCACCCAGGCCATTAACGATCCCGGCTGCCGCGCCTACCGCGTGAGGACGCACGCTGGACTGGATAATCGACCAGATGTTTGGTGTGAAACTGCTGGCGTAATAACCCATAGCGAGCGTTATCAGCGTCATTTTTATCACGCCGCTCTGTACCAGTGGCAGCACCAGTAACATGGCGCCGGGGATCAGCAACCCAAGCGAAGCGATAAGAATACGTTTGCCGGTTTTATCGCTGAGCCAGGACATCGGTATGGCCAGCACCACGGCGAGAAGATAAGGCAGCGAACTCGCGATGGCTGCACTCCAGCCACTGAAGCCCAGAGAACTCACCGCCATTGGAATCCATAACGTAATCCCCCAGAACAACATGCCCTGTGTGAGATAGGTCACGATCAGCAATACAAATGACAGTCCGCCGAAATCTGCACGTGTGAGGCGCGCCTGACGTGGGGCGACCTTTTCCTGTTGAACCGGTGCATCGCGCGTGTTTAATAATACGCGTGCATACAATGGCACCATGATCAGTAAACCAATCCCCCCACACAGGAAGAACAGATTGCGCCAACCCATCAGGTCATGCAGTGGCGTTAAAATGATAAAGCCAAGGCCCAGCGCCAGAAACTGCCCGTAATAGTGAATCAGGCTGTTAGCGCGCGTCAGTTCCGAAGGAGTAAACCATAAGCGTACAAAACGGGATTGTTGCGGCCAATAGATGCCTTCCGCCACACCCAGAACAAATCGGCAGGCAACTAACAGCATGACGGTACTGGCAAAGCCGGTAGCCAGTGTCGCGACAGACCACAGCGCCATCATGCCGATAGCGATGGTTTTTGGATCGTAGCGGGTGGTGAAAATGCCACCCGAAATGTTGGCCACAATATAGCCAATCAGGAAGGCGGTTAATACCAGGCTTGAGGTGGTGGCAAAATCTGCGCCACTGAAGCCAAGATCATTCGCCACCTCTTTTAATGTGACGGAAAGGTTAGTGCGGTCGATGTAGGAGATAAACATACCTAACATCAGCGTACCGCCGATACGAAGCCAGGGAGATCGCATAAGGAATACCTCAGTGAAGGCCAAAATTGGCGCGCCACAGTGGCATGCCGGATTTCAGAGTGAGTTGAGGCACCAGCAACTGGCTACCCGTCAGGGTATGCTGATGGACATCGGTGAAGGTGACATCGCGTTTTTCGAGTCGGAACAGTGCCACATCGGCACAACTGCCAGGCTGCAGAGTGCCTATTTGTTGAGACATGCCCAGCAACGCGGCCGGGCGCGCAGTACAGCGTTCGACCACATCAAACAGTGACATGCCCATAGCTAGAAATTTAGACATCACCCAGGGGAGGCCAAACACCGGCGGGCGATTGAGCGTCAGAGCGGAGAGGTCGCTGCTAATGATGTCGGGTAAGAAGTCATCGGCGACGGCCAGCTGTGCGACGCGTTGAGAGAAATTATTGCGTCCGTGTGCGCAATCAAAGATCACGCCTCTTGCGCGAGCTTGTCGAGCCGCAGCTTTGACCCGGCCATTGTCGTCGAGCAGGGTGTCACCCTTGCCGTGGAAGCAATGCGCGAAGACGTCTCCGCTGCGGAATATTTCCAGCAGTTGTTCGGTGGTATGCACCGGATCGGTCATGTGAACAGCCACACGGCAGTCGAGCTGCGTGGCCATCTCTACCGCGCGAAGAAAAGGCTGGGAACCCAGCTCGCCCACGACTGCACGCTCCTGTTTCAGCTTCAGCCCCAGCAGCGTTTCGGGATAACGGCGGAACAGTTGCTGCAGACTGGGGAAATCAAAATAGTCCGGGTTATGGTTTTCCTCTTGCCAAAGTTGTCCGCCGGGATAAGCCGTCACAAACGCTTTGATACGCACCAGGCTGCGGGGAATCTGGTCACGTAAAAAACTTTCAACATTCGCAGAGCCTGCGGAGCCGGCATCAACAATGGTGGTCACGCCGAAAGGTAATGAGGCGAGATCGGGCGGGACGCTACTGTGCGTTCCGCCATAAAAGACATGCGCATGATAATCAATCAGTCCTGGAAACAGGTAGCAATCCTTAGCATCAACGATCTCGGTACGGGCGCTAACGGGGGTATCGGGAGAGGCAATCAAATCATCGAGGATATGAATATCCTGGCGCTCCTGGATATTCCTGGCGGGATCAATAACTTCAGCATTTTTGATTAAGATGTGACTTTCAGACATCGCAGGGCAACCTCTTATCGGGGGTTATTTACTTTTCCTGACATTCAAGTCTGACGACAAAAGTGGCGTTGCGCCTCGGTCATTTGCATGGAATTTTCATTAAAGCCAAACGATTTTCTGGCAAAAAAGACAAAGCACTTTTATCTGTCTCACACTTATCCTGATTCTGTGATCGCCGCTGGAATAAGCTGTTCAGACATGAAAAATTACGAATTAAACGTCTTTAATGCATGGCTATCTGCCTTGTGTTTTATTTTGGTTTGATGTTAGTTGATTAATAAAATCAATCAATTAACCATTTATTGTTTACGTTTGCCTCATGCTTATATCTCAAGTAAACTCAAAATACGTCATTTTTGAGATTTCTTGCGATGAGATTACGCCGCCCGCCCAAGCAACTGCTTGATACCCAGACGAGCGCTGAAAGTGCTGAGATGCTGAGCCGATATGCTGAGTGGGATTTGCGCTATCTGCATTTTGACGAACTTAGTCGTCGAATCCGGGATGCTGATGAACGGTTGGCGGTGTGGAGCGCGTTAAAATTTAAACGGCGCAGTACGGCTCAACATTTTGTCATTGCGTCACAAGAAGTCAGTTGCAACTTTACCGCCAAAATCAACGCGGCTATTTCCCTGGTGGATCGCATGACCTTTGCGCGCAATGGTGAGCCCACTGATGAGGACGCGGCCTCCTATCTGATGTCACAATTGATCATGGAAGAAGCAATCTCCTCCAGTCAGCTCGAAGGCGCAGCAACGACCTCGCGTGTGGCGATGGAACTGCTGGCGGTAGGCCGGGAACCCCGCAACGAAGATGAGAGCATGATCATGGGCAATTGGCGGCTGATGCAGCATATTGCCGCCATGGGCGATGGACCGCTAACGCGTGCCGATATCCTGCACATGCATCACATCGCTTGTGCTGGCATCAATGACGAAAAATATCGGCCCGGTGAGGTGCGCGGCAACAATGATGTTTTTGTGGCAGGTCGCGATGGCGAAATCATCCATCAGCCGCCCGATTACACCGCATTGAATGGCATGCTGGATGCGTTGTGCGCTGAAGTCGAATTCCTGGAACAGCAGGGAACACACCCATTGCTGGTGGCCTGTGTTCTGCACTTTGCCATTGGTTATATTCATCCCTTCAATGATGGCAATGGCCGCACCGCACGAGGCTTGTTCTATCATCATTTGATTCGTCGTGGTTATCACGCCTTCCGTTACATTTCGATCAGCAAACTCCTCAAGGCGGCCTCCATTAAATACGGTATGTCATACCTTTACAGCGAAACGGATGAGCTCGACCTGACCTATTTTGTCCAATTCCAGTGTGAAATAGTGATGCGTGCGGTGAATGCCTTCACAGAGCAAATCACTACGCTGCGTCAGGAACGGGCGCGTCTGGTGCATTGGGTAGACGAAAATATGTCGTTGGCGAAAGGTGAGCTGGACATCATGGCGATTGCGCTACATGCGCCGGGTTCGCTATTGAGCGCAGCAGGGGTGAAATTAAGACTGGGTGTCGCCGATAATACCGCACGCAGTCGGCTGAAAAATCTGGCCGATCTTGGATTGTTAAGACCGATAAAGGAGGGAAAGGGCACGGTGTATCAGGCGCCGGTCTCCTTGTGGAAACTGAAAGAGTGGCTTAAAAAACGCTGAGTAATCGCAAGCAATCGCAAAAGTGACGTTTTTTGCGATTGCTTGCGATCCGATTCAAACCCTTCGTGAGCGATAATTGCGCCTGACGTACCCAACACATCCACTACGGTAAAGTTGCGCGATGACCCCATACATCTGTCAAGATAAAAAACCCCCCGTTCCTGTTATCAAAAAATGCGATTTATCCTCACTAATGATTAATTCTCACGAAGATAAGTGAAACGTGATTTCAGTCACACATTGAGCTCGGCGGGATTCATCAGTCATTAGCCCGGCTACATTCATAAGCGGAGCTAACGACACACTCAGCAACGGGTTTTTACTGTTCGATAACGTAAGTTAAAATTCTGTTGAGTTTATGTGGGTTTATTTTGGGTGGTATTTGATGAAAAACGTTGAGGGATTGGCATGGTTAACAAATTAACCAGTATCGTGCTGGCGATTCTGGCATTAGCGCTGCTCTATATGGGTGGAAAGTTGCTGATGCTGGGCGGCAGCGCGTTCTATGCATTGATGGCGGTGGGCTTACTGATCACCGCCATTTTACTGTTCAGAAACCAACGTAGTGCGCTGGCGCTGTATGCGGTTCTGATGTGGATTACCCTGGCCTGGATTATCTGGGAAGTGGGCTTTGATAAATGGCAGTGGATCCCACGCGGCGACCTGTTTGGCGTGATTGGCCTGTGGCTGGCGGTGCCGTGGGTGGTGAAACCGCTGTATCAAGGCGAACGCCGCTTCCACACCTTCCTGGGTGGCACGGTGATCGTGATGATTGTGGTGGTGATCGGTCTGTGCTTCTACGATCCGTTACCGCAGGCGGGCACGATTAGCAATGCGCGTGAACAAGCTAGCGAGCAGGGCGCCGCTAACGACTGGACAGCGTACGGCGGCACCACTGATGGCCAGCGTTTCTCTTCACTGAATCAAATCACCAAAGAAAACGTGCAAAACCTCGAAGTGGCCTGGACTTACCACACTGGTGACCTGCGTCAGGATGCGGATGCAAGCGAATACACCTTCGAAGCGACGCCGGTGAAAGCCAACGGCATGCTGTATTTCTGTACGCCGCATAACGAAGTGCACGCACTTGATCCCGAAACCGGTGCAGTGAAGTGGAAGTACACGCCGAATAAAGATCGTTCTTACCTGCAGCAGCACCAGACCTGCCGTGGCGTGAGCTATTACGAGCAAAGCCCGGTCGCTGCGCAGGATTCTGCTGCAGCGCCGGCCATCTGCCGTAAGCGTATCTTCAACGCCACCACCGATGCACAGCTGATTGCACTGGATGCCGATACCGGCAAACCTTGTGCTGATTTCGGCACCAATGGTGTGGTGGATCTGCATGCCAACATGGGCGAAGTGCGTCCACATGCGTTGATGCAAACTGCCGCGCCGCTGGTGGCCGGCAAGCTGGTGATTGTCGGTGGTTCCGTGATGGACAACGGCTTTAACAGCGGTAACCCGTCGGGTGTGATTCGTGCTTATGACGCCGTAACCGGTCGTCTGGTGTGGAACTTTGATCCATCGAACCCAGAAAATACGGCGCCAATTGCTGCGGGACAAAACTATCCGCAGGATACGCCAGTCGCCTGGGGTACGCTGAGCGCTGACCTGAAAAATGGTCTGGTGTATGTGCCGTTTGGTAACGCGTCACCGGATGAAGTGGGTATCGAACGTGATGCCAACAGCAACACCGAGAAGTTCCGCGATGCGTTAGTGGCGCTGGATCTGCAGACCGGCGCATTTAAATGGCGTTATCAAAGTTCTAACCACGATCTGTGGGATCGCGATAACCCGTCTCAGCCGTCATTGCTGGATATCGATTATCAGGGCCAGAAACAGCCCGTGGTGATCCTGCCAACTAAAACCGGCAACCTGTTTGTCTTGAATCGCCTGACCGGTCAGCCCGTGTATCCGGTTAATCAGGTGAAGGTTTCCACTGAAGGTGGTGTGCCGGGTGAGAAGTTTGCCGCGACACAGCCGGTATCAAGCCTGAACTTTATTCCAGACCCGCTGACTGAGAAATCAATGTGGGGCATCACGCCGTTTGACCAGATGTCATGCCGCATGGACTTCCGTTCGCTGCGTTATGATGGCAACCCATGGACGCCAGCTACTGAAGCCGGTTCGCTGATCTTCCCGGGTAACATTGGCGTGTTCAACTGGGGTTCTGTGGCGGTTGATCCGCAGCGTCAGATGCTGATTGCCGCGCCTGTGCGCCTGGCTTACAAATACAACCTGATCAAGCGTACGCCGCAGACCGAAACGCAGCGTCTGTTCACCAAAGATGGTCAGCCATACTGGAATGAAAACTTCCAGGGTGACTACGCGATTCACATTCAGCAGCTGGCCTCTGGCCTCGGCATTCCGTGTATCGCACCGCCGTGGGGTCGTATGGTGGGCGTAGACCTGAAAACCGGGAAAACCGAGTGGTTGCGCCGTGTGGGTGTGACCAAAAACCTGAAAACCAGCTTCCTGCCGGGCCGCTTCCCAATCGGCTTCCCGATGGGCATGGTGGCACACGGTGGTCCATTGCTGACAGCGGGTGACCTGGTGTTCCATGGCGCAACCGCGGATAACTTCTTCCGCGCTTACGACAGCATCACCGGTGAACTGCTGTGGCAGACCGAGCTGAGCGCGGGTGCGCAGGCCACGCCGTCGACCTTTATGGGTAAAGACGGTAAGCAGTACGTGGTGATTGCGGCAGGCGGTCACGGTTCGCTGGGCACCCAGGCGGGTGACAGCGTAGTGGCGTTCCGTTTGAAGTAATGTGAAATAACAGCCAAGTCGTCCAGAGGAATATTCCTCTGGACGATGCGTAACATCAGGCAGGAACGGAAAGGGCTTTCTGGCTACGTGACCAGACACGGTGTGCTTTCATTGCATCTATAAAAGCACTCAGCAAAGCATCATCTGAACTGTCACCTTCAATAATTCCCTCTTCTTTTTCGCTCTCCTGCAGCGCAAACTGGGCTTTAAAGCGGCGTGCTTCACCGCTCAGGCCGATCACCTTCAGATGTTTATAAGCCTCCAGCAAGAAATAACGACTGTCACCACTCAGCAACAGCGCATCAATGTTGCCATCGGGTACAAACACCGCGTCAAAGGTCAGTGAAGGGAGCCCAGCAAAGGTCGCATCAATGGGTAAGACTGAACCATCGTCGGCACGAACCTGTCCCATGTGAGCCGCCAATAATTTTGTATGTACGCCAGCCGCTTTAAGTGACTGTAATACAGCCAGTACATCTGCTGATTTCACGCCATCGTTCAACAGCAGGGCAACCTGGCGGCCTTTGATATCACCGTCGGGAACAGCATACAAACTCAGACTACTGTCTTTCTGCAGGCCATTAACATCGGGTGCTGGCGGCGTCTTCAATTGATCAGCCGTCAAGGCAATCCCGAGGTTATCAGCAACCCCTTGCGCTAAGGCAATATCAATATTCAACAGATGATCGACCACTCGCTCACGAATGTACGGTCGGGCGACTTTGCTTAACTCAAATGAATAGGCATCGATGATGTGCTGTTGCTCGACAGGCGTTTGGCTTAACCAGAATAATCTCGGCTGAGAGTAATATTCGCCAAAGGACGGGCTATGCTCGCGCACTTTATGCCCCTCCATGCGCTCCTGATAACTGTCAAAGCCGCCACCTTCCGCTGCCGGCGGTGTTTCACGTGGCCAATTATCATTAATCGAATTGGGTTCATAATTCGCTGGATTAGTATCAATGTCCTGACGGTGCATGCCCTGCCGTTGGAAATTATGGTAAGGGCAAACCGGACGATTAATAGGGATCTCATGGAAATTAGGGCCACCCAGGCGGCTAATCTGCGTATCGGTATAGGAGAACAATCTGCCTTGTAGCAGGGGATCGTTTGAAAAATCCAGCCCCGGAACAATATGTCCTGGATGGAAAGCAACCTGTTCCGTTTCAGCAAAGAAGTTATCGGGATTGCGGTTTAATACCATCTTGCCAACGATTTCTACTGGCACCAGCTCTTCCGGAATCAATTTGGTGGCATCCAGGATATCGAAATCGAACTTAAACTCGTCCTCTTCGGGGATCAGTTGTAGGCCTAATTCATATTCCGGGAAGTCTCCGGCTTCAATGGCTTCCCACAAATCGCGTCGGTGGAAATCAGGGTCGCGTCCGGTCAGTTTCTGCGACTCATCCCAGAGCAAAGAGGCTTTACCTGCGACAGGCTTCCAGTGGAAGCGCACAAAGGTCGCTTTGCCTTCTGCATTAATCAGTCGGAAAGTGTGAATACCGAAGCCTTCCATGGTGCGGTAACTGCGTGGAATCCCGCGGTCGGACATCGCCCAGATAACGTTATGCAAGGTCTCAGGCTGCAGGGAAACGTAATCCCAGAAGGTGTCATGTGCACTTTGACCCTGAGGGATTTCATTGTGCGGCTCAGGCTTAACGGCGTGCACAAAATCCGGGAACTTATGAGCATCCTGAATGAAAAATACCGGGGTATTGTTACCCACTAAATCAAAAACCCCTTCATCGGTATAAAACTTAGTGGCAAACCCGCGAATATCGCGCACGGTGTCAGCCGATCCGGCACCGCCCTGGACGGTGGAAAAACGGACAAACACCGGCGTGACTCGTTCCGGATCAGAAAGGAAGTGCGCTTTAGTCAGCGCTTTTAACGAGTGGTATGGCTGGAAGTAGCCGTGTGCAGCGGATCCTCGGGCGTGAACGATGCGTTCAGGGATGCGTTCATGGTCAAAGTGCGTGATTTTTTCACGCATGATGAAATCTTCAAGCAAAGTCGGGCCACGCGTGCCCGCGCGCAATGAGTTTTGATCGTTCGCAATCCGCGTGCCCTGATTCGTCGTTAGAGGCTGCTCGGTGCCGTTTTTACGATGCGCAGCAAGTTGCTCAAGCTTGGTGCTCTGTGTATCAGGAGCTTTAAGGCTGCCCGGTGCCGTAGGCTGCTTTCCGGGTGGAGTTGGTTCAGCGGGAGGTTGGTGTGAACCGTCTTTGGGTGCCAGCGACCCTAATCCAGGTTGTGATGATTCTGGCCCTTTCGTCGGGGCTCGCTGAGTCAGCTTTTTCTTATCGGTTTCGCTCGACATTGCTATTCTCCAGTGACTGATTTAATGACCCCATTAAATATAGGAGAAGAAAAAATATTAGCAGGTGGTTATTTGTTCGAACGAAAATAAACGAAGCCGTAATAAACGAAGCCGTATAAATGGTTCAATCTCGGGCAAGTGCAGGTCAGAACGTTGTCAGTGTTTTTACACAGTGATAAAAGCCAAGCGGGAAATTATTGATGTCCGGATACATGCGATTAAATAATTAAAGCGCTAAGTCATGAAAGCGAACTTTTAAAATATAGCCTAACCTAAAACATTCCTTCCTAAGGAGTTAATTATGAAAGCACATAATACAAACGAACAGCGAAAGAAAGAAGGCGATGTCAAAAAAGGCCTTCCGGAGGCCGCGCCCAATGCCGGCAATGCGTACGAAGAGGATGATCATCCCGCTACAGATAATCCTGATGAACATGGCGAGATCCCTCGCACGCGTGATGATAGCCAGGATCACAAGCACGATCCTTTCAAGGATAAGTAGCGTGAGTCGCGCATTAAAAGTGCGTAATCATTGATTTTTATAGCATTAAGGGGATAAGCAATGGATTATTCTTCACTTGCAAATGAATTGGGTCTGACGGAAGACGAAGTCAAGGAGATGGGTCTACACTCAGACGATATTTTTCAAGAGAATAGCTCTTCAGGTACGCCATCAGGGGCGTATTATTTCAATGTGCCTGACGGCACGCCAGACCGTATCCTGGGAAAAAAAGGCTGGTCGTTAGGAGAGCGAGTAAAAATTAACAGTAACGTGTTTGATGTCAGCAATAAATAATGATGTTCTGCACGTCCTCGACTTCACATTTCACCAAAAAATTTTCATCGCTACAAAAATAAAGCCCGGGAGTGGTGGCAACCGGGCTTGTACAATCCTGTACCAAACATTTCCAATGAGAGCAGGTCTTATCACAGGGCGTAATAAAGACTTATTTATCATAGCCGGCCCTAAAGGGATTGCATGCGAAGCGGTAAATATTAACGTTGTCAGGATGCCGGTTATCTTCTGAATTCAATCAAATCCATGATTAAATTATTGCCACCAAGGCTTGACGCGTGGATTAGATTTTGTCCGTGAGCAAGCCCCATTCTCGGTAGAGTTGGTTAACCTCATAAGGGGAGCTAAGCAACAGCTTGGGCAAGGTCCATTCCGCATACATGCGTTGGTTACGCGGGCGATGGCGCCGAGAGGTGATAAGCAGATAACGCGTCATTTCCCAGGTCAACTTCTCGCGCTGATGTGAGGGGACAACACCGCCAATGCGCTGGGCATCAAACAGCGTACGACGCAGATAACGAAAGAAACTTTGAGTCGGTGGCAGGTCAAGCAGAATGATACCGCTGGCACGCGTTAAGCGGTCAGGTAAGGTGCGCACATAATTTCCATCCATGATCCAGCTTTCCCCTGCGATAGCCTCAAGATGCAGTTGCCGAAAATCTTCTTCGGCGCGGGCTTGCCAGTGCGTGTTGGGGAGGTGATAAAGCTGATCCAGGTGGATCAGCGGGCGCGCTGTCTTGCTGGCGATGGCCTGAGCCAGTGTCGATTTACCGCTGTTTGAAGGCCCCAAAATGCAGATGCGTGGGCCGAAGTCGCTTAATGCCATCATGATGAAAATCCTTTTTATGTCATAAAAAGCTGAACCAAATTGCTGATAGCAAAAAACACCAGTATCAGCCCGCCGCCAATGTTGATGGCGATGGACAACTTACGAATGTTGATCACTCGTGCTGAAGTCAGCAGCGTAAAACAGATGATCACCAGCCACAGGGCCATAATGGCAACGTGTATGGAGGCCAGCAGCAGATAATGCAGCAAGGCATGATCGCGACCGGCGAATTGCGATACCACGGTGAGATACAACATCACCGCTTTTGGATTAAGCACATTGGCTAGCCAGGCATCTTTAATCCCCATGCGGGCGCTACGGTAAGAGGCGACGGGTTGGGAAATATGACGACCTCGACGCAACAACTGTACGCCGAGCCACAGCAGATAAGCAGCACCCGCCACGCTTAACAGATTAAAGATAATGGGGGAACGCACCAGCAGGGCGCTAATGCCCAGGCCAATCAGCAGCGCATGGGTATAAATACCCAGAGCCGTGCCGAGAATGATCGCCGCCAGCCCGCGCGTGCCTGCCACCAGCGTGTTGTTAATCGCGAGGGTGAAACTCGCCCCGGGCGACAAGGCCACAGGTAAGATCGCAATGATAAAGGCGAGCACGTGCAGGTTCATGAGGGTAACGGCTAAGGAATGTTAAATAATTTTGAATATTATTAGACGGTGAAGCAATAATCTACCACTGCAATCACGCCGCCAGGACTCAGCGGACCTATAAATAGCACAACAATAAGGATGACCATGACCCTCGCTTGCCTGCATACCGCCGCCAGTAATATCGCGCTGTTCGATCACGCGGCACACGCCCTTGAATTACCTCCCCACACACTGAGCCATATTGTGATGCCGCACCTGCTAGCCGAAGCAGAGCAAAGTGGCGGTATGACGCAGGAGCAACAGCAACGTTTGGCTCAGCTGTTGCAGAGTATGGGACCGTGGTTTGATGCGATAGTCATTACCTGTTCAACGCTGGGGCCAGTGGCCGATACCTTCCAGCCGCAAAAATCGGGCTGCCCGGTATATCGCGCAGACCGAATGCTGGCAGATCACCTGCATCAAATGGCAGGGCCTGCGCTGGTGCTCTGCGCGGCTGAGTCAACGCTAGCCGCCACACGCCTGTTGTTCTGTCCACCCACGCTGCCAGCGGAGAAACAGCCGCAGGTCGCGCTGATCCCTGATGCCTGGGCCGCATTTAAAGCGGGCGATCATCAACGCTACCACGCGCTCATCGCTGACGCGGTAACACAGGGACGCGAGCAGGGCGCACAACACGTAGCACTGGCGCAGGTATCGATGGCGGCGGCGGCGAACGGCATGTCGGAGAGCGAGCGCCCGTTGACGATTCCGCAGCTGGCATTAGCCGCGGTGATGGTAGAGCGTTAATGTCGCTAAGGGACGCCCGCGGGTGGCGTCCTCCCTCTTTTGCTCGCTAAAGGGATAATCTCTTACGCTGGCGATACCAGGGAATGAAATATACCAGCATACTTCCCCAGAATATCCCCGCAGTGACGCCGCTGATTGCACCGTGAATCAGATTAAAAGACAGGGAAGCGATTAATTCAGGGTGCAAAGCCACAGAAACGGAAAGCATATATTTAGCGGCAAAAGCCAATAACATAAATATCAATGGCAACACTGAACCTGGGCGAATTATCGTGCCGTGATTTTCACTGGAGATGGGTTTGCCTGTCGCGTGAGACAACATGGCACCGATGATACCCCCAATCAGTAAACCGATAATCATGGAAAACAGCGTATAAGCAACCCAGGTGGTTTCCCTAAATACGCCATAAAAGCCCCAAACTAAAAACAGCACAGGAATATAGAACAGCTTCTGCACCGCGATTTCACGGGTCTTTAGTGCCTTAATGCCACGGAAAATCAGATAGATGAATAATACCCATACCCAGGCTGGCGTATGTTTAATCAGCTCGATAAGTCCCATTTTTTCTCCAGTAGCCTGAGCAAGGTTAACAAAAAGTAATAATAACCCGCTTGTGATTTAAAATCACATCACTGTGAGATTATTTTAGTGCAGATTTTGGTTGGGCGGTAAAAACCGTTTAACCGTACAGGTTACTAATAACAATACGCTTTCATGAATGTGTAATATTTGTTTGCATCGCCTGATATTAGTGATTATGGTTGGCAACACTTTTTTACGCTTCACGAACATCTTCTTATAACAACCTCTGCACAAGAGGTGGCTTTGCTATTGCCGTTAGTCAGAAGAATAAAGACTGATGGCACTCAATAAAATGTGGGTTGTGTCAATAAACATGAATGTTTTTTTAAACCTTTGGGATGAAGGAGACACGCGAAATGCGTCAGTCTATTACCACACACCACGGCTATTATGCGCGTCGTAAAGTCATCAGTATCGCTATCGGCCTGTGTATTGGCATGTCGGGTTCCGCCGCCGCCGCAGAAAAGGACTCGGAGGAAGTTGCCAGCAGCCGCGAACGTAACTATCAGGATGAACAAGAGCTGGTGGTGACCGGGGAGAAAACGGAACGATCGATTTTTGATACCGGATCGAGCGTTGAAGTTTTTGATAGCCGCAGGATTGATTCACTGCCCGGTGCTGAAACCGTTTCAGACTTAATGCGGATGACCGCGAATACCGTTGATGTCGGGATCGGCAACGATCTGCCAACAGTGCGCGGGGTGCATGGCTCCGGCCCATCGACGGGTGCAGGGGCATTCCTTAGCGGAACACGCCCGCGTTTAGGATTATCACTGGATGGCCGTGCGCTCACCTATAACGAACAGGCCTATGGACCGCAATCGCTGTGGGATTTAGATCGCGTGGAAGTGTTTCGAGGGCCGCAAAGTTACATTCAGGGTCGCATTGCCATCGCCGGTGCGATTGTGATGACCACCAAAGATCCCAGCTTCGAATGGGAGAGCGCTATAAAGGGTGGATTTGGCAATCAGCACGCCTCATAACTGGCGGCGATGGCCAGTGGCCCACTGATTGATGAACAGCTGGCGTTTCGTGTCAGCGTTGATCGCCAGCGCCGCCGCAGTGACATCGATCTGCCCGCTTACACGCCGGTGGGCGATCCGCGCGAAGTGCAAACCACCAATGCGCGCGCCAAACTGCTGCTCAATCCGGCGGGGCTGCGTGAACTCACCACTAAATGCTGGAAGAGTTACAGCGCTTCGGTATCAGCGATGATTACTTGTACAAAGTACGTGAAGTGAAATATGACGCGCGCAGCGGTCGACTGTTTTTACCCGGTCTGGGCTACGGCGTAGAAAGTGTGCTGTTCGTCGTGGATACCCGCAAGCAGCAGCTTGAGAAAGTCATTCCTGGTTTTGGCTTTTACGCCACCGGTATCGCCATTGATGAAGCGGGGCGTCGGGTGTTTGTCTCCAATATGCAGGGGCAACTGATGACGCTGAACGCGGACACGCTTGAGATCACCCATACGCAGGAGATTGAAGCCGATCAACTGCTCAATCTGGTCTATGACCCGCAGGGGAATCGCCTGCTTGGCGTTGATCAGGGGATCGATCGTGACAAGCCGCGAAATAACTATCTGGGACAGACCTACACCCGACGCAGCAGCGGACATCAGCTGTTTGCTCTGGATGCAGACAGCGGCAAGGTTCTGGCGAAGGTGGATACCGATCAGGTGCCGATTGGCTTAATGCTGGATGCGCAGCAGCAGCGCATTTATGTCACCAACCGCAACGGTGTCAGAGTCGAAAAGGGCGCGGGCACGGTGACGATCTTTGATGCCCGATCGCTGCAGCGAATTAACACCCTGGCGTAGCCTCCGCACCCCAATAGCCTGGCACTCGATGAGGCTAATCACGCCCTGTTCGTCACGGTGAAAAATGACGGCGCGGCGACCAAAGCGGCAAAGCTTGAGAGTGTTGTACGTATATCGGCGGAATAATGCTTCGTCGCAGCACGAGAGTTCGTGCTGCGACGAAGTTTGGGAAAAGCATGTGTTATAACGACAAAGATTCATCATCACCTTATCTAAAGTCCGCATTGTAAAAATCCACTACGCCCTCTCTCTTTTCATTTTCCTGACAGTGTAAGGAAAGCTAATTTGATAGACTTCATTCTGAGAATGAACGTTCACTACAGGGTAATTCATGAAGAATTTTCAGCGCAGTGTGATCGCCGGGCTGGTGATGTTAGTCGCCGCCTGCGATCAAAACAGCAGTCAACAAGCCGCCACTCCGACCACCGAAGTGGGTGTTAAAACCTTGCAAAGCGAGTCAGTGGCGCTGGACAGCCAGCTCGCGGGCCGCGTGACGGGCAGTATGACCTCAGAAGTGCGCCCCCAGGTTGAAGGGATTATTTTGAAGCGCCTGTTTACCGAAGGGGATGAAGTGAAAGCCGGTCAGGTGCTGTATCAAATCGATCCGGCCAGCTATCAGGCCAGTTACGATCAGGCTTTGGCACAATTAAAGAATGCTCAGGCATTGGTTAAAAGCAGCAAACTCAAAGCGGAGCGCTATGCAGTACTGGTGAAAGAGAACGGCGTGTCGCGTCAGGATGCAGATGACGCGTTAGCCACTTACCAACAAAATGTCGCATCCGTGGATCAGTATCGTGCTGCGGTTGAAAGCGCACGCATCAACCTGAATTACACGCAGATCAAAGCCCCAATCAGTGGACGCATTGGCATTTCCTCCGTGACGCCAGGTGCGCTGGTGACTGCCAGCCAGACCACCGCGCTGGCGACCATTCGCGCGCTCGATCCTATTTATGTCGATCTCACCCAATCCAGCGTTCAACTGCTGAAGCTGAAACGTCAGCAGGCTTCCTTGCAGCAGAGCACGGATGCCGTGCCGGTGACGGTGAAACTCGAAGATGGCAGTGCTTATGACCATCCGGGCAAGCTGGAACTGACGGAAGTGTCGGTAGATGAAGCGACGGGCACCGTGACGCTGCGCGCGATTTTCCCTAACCCGCAACATGAGTTGTTGCCGGGCATGTATGTGCGCGCCAATGTGACTAACGGCGTTAAAACCGACGCGATCCTCGCACCGCAACAGGGCATCACACGTGACGCCAAAGGCAATGCCACCGCGCTGGTGGTGGATAAAGAGAATAAAGTCGAGAGCCGTGAAGTGGTGGCCGATCGCGTGATCGGCAATAAGTGGCTGATTACCTCTGGTCTCAACAGCGGCGACAAACTGATTGTTGAAGGTACCGGTAAAGTGCAGGCGGGCATGAGCGTTAAAGCCGTAGAAGTGACGCCAAACGATATAGCCGCGATCAGCGAGGGCAACTGATATGTTGGCTCAGTTCTTTATTCGTCGGCCGGTGTTTGCCTGGGTTATCGCCATCTGCATCATGATGTTCGGTTTACTCAGTATTAACAGCCTGCCCGTGGCGCAATATCCCGATGTGGCGCCGCCACAGATCAGCATTCAGGCCACCTACACCGGAGCCTCGGCGGAAACGCTGGAGAGCAGTGTCACCCAGGTGATTGAGCAGCAGTTGACCGGGTTGGATGGTTTACTCTATTTCAACTCCACCAGCACCGCATCGACCGGTCAGGTAAAAATCAATGTGACCTTCCAGCAAGGCACTGACCCCGATATCGCTCAGGTACAGGTACAAAACAAGGTTCAGCAGGCAGAAAGCCGTCTGCCTACCGCCGTGACCACACAGGGTGTCACCGTGGAAAAAGCGCAGAGCGACTTCCTGCTGATCCTTGCGGTGTACGATAAAACCAATAAAAGCAGTTCTTCCGATGTGGCTGACTATATGGTCAGTAATATGGAAGATACGCTGGCGCGTGTCAGCGGCGTCGGGAGCGTGCAGGTATTTGGTGCCGAATACGCGATGCGTATCTGGTTAGATCCGAGCAAGCTCGCCTCCTATTCGCTGATGCCGTCGGATGTCACCACCGCGCTGGAGAGCCAAAACACCCAGGTCTCTTCCGGCCAGTTGGGTGCGCAGCCTGCCAGTAAAGAGCAGCAACTGGTGGCAACGGTGCGTTCGCGTTCACGTCTGCAAACGCCTGAACAGTTCCGTAATATTGTGTTGAAAAGCCAGTCTGACGGTTCCGTGGTGCGCCTGAGTGATGTGGCGCGCGTCGAGATGGGTGATGAGGATTACAGTGCCAACGTGCTGGCGAACGGCCATCCCGCTTCGGGTATCGCGGTTCAGCTGGCGTCGGGTGCCAATGCGCTTTCCACCGCCGAACAGGTGAAATCCACCATCAATGAGTTCCGCAGCAGTATGCCTGCGGGTTATGAGATCGCTTATCCGCTCGACAGTACCGACTTTGTAAAAATCTCGATTGAAGAAGTGGTGAAAACGCTGATCGAAGCGGTGATTTTGGTGGTCATCGTGATGTTCGTGTTCCTGCAGAACATTCGTACCACACTGATCCCAGCGATTGCCGTGCCGGTCGTGTTACTGGGCACCTTTGGTGTGCTGTCGCTGTTTGGTTATTCGATTAACACCTTAACCATGTTCGGTATGGTGCTCGCCATCGGCTTGCTGGTCGATGATGCGATTGTAGTAGTGGAAAACGTTGAACGCGTGATGCGCGAAGAGGGATTACCACCGCGTCAGGCCACCGAAAAATCGATGAAAGAGATCACAGGGGCGCTGGTCGGTATTGCCTTAGTGCTGTCGGCGGTATTCCTGCCGATGACCTTCTTCAGTGGTTCAACCGGTGTGATCTATCGCCAGTTTTCGATCACCATTGTATCGTCGATGGTGCTGTCGGTGATTGTCGCGCTGACGCTGACGCCGGCACTCTGTGCCACCTTGCTGAAACCACATAACCATGAAAGCGGCACCAAAGGCTTCTTTGGCTGGTTTAACCGTAGCTATGAAAAAGTACAGGGGCGCTATCAAAACGGCGTCGGCCATGTGGTGCACAGTTCAGTACGTTATCTGCTGCTGTACGGCGTATTGTTGATCGGATGTGCGGTGCTGTATCTGCGCCTGCCGACCGGCTTCCTGCCGACCGAAGATCAGGGCTATATCATGGTGCAGTATCAGCTGGCACCGGGTGCCACGGAAAACCGCACCAGTGAAGTCCGTAAGCAGGTTCAGCAGTACTTCGCGACCAAAGAGAAAGATAACGTTAACGTCAGCATGCTGGTGAACGGCTTCAGCTTTGCGGGCAGCGGACAGAACGCCGGTATTGGCTTTATTTCGCTGAAAAACTGGAGTGAGCGTAAAGGCACAGAGAACAGCGCCGATGCGATAGCAGGACGTGCCATGGCTGCGCTGTCCAGTATTCGTGATGCACAGATTTTCGTGTTGTCACCGCCTTCAGTCTCGGGACTGGGCCAGTCCAACGGCTTTACCTTTGAACTGCAAGCACGCGGCGCAACCGATCGTGACCAACTGCTGAAGATGCGTAACCAGCTGATCGCTGAAGCCAATCAGGATCCGGTGTTGAGCGCGGTGCGTGCCAACTCGTTACCCGATTTGCCTCAGCTGGATGTGAGTATTGATGATGCCAAAGCGCAGTCACTGGGCCTGACCATCAGTGACATCAACACCACCTTGAGTGCAGCGATTGGCGGCAGTTACGTCAACGACTTCACCGACCGCGGTCGCGTGAAGAAGGTTTACATGCAGGGCGATCAGCAATTCCGCAGTAAGCCTGAAGATATCGATCAATGGTACGTGCGCGGAACGGATAGCAGCAGCAACACCACCATGGTGCCGTTCTCGTCGTTCGCCTCCTCAAAATGGGCTTACGGTCCAGATGTGCTGTCACGTTATAACGGCCTGGCTTCCTATGAGATTGAAGGATCGTCAGCATCGGGCAAGAGTTCGGGCGATGCCATCACCGCTATGGAAAAACTGGCGGCCAAACTGCCAACCGGTACCACCTATGCATGGAGCGGCCTCTCTTATCAGGAAAAACTCTCCGGCAACCAGGCAATGTCGTTGTATGGCATCTCCCTGATTGTGGTGTTCCTGTGTCTGGCCGCGCTGTATGAAAGTTGGTCAGTGCCGTTCTCGGTGATGATGGTGGTGCCGTTGGGCGTCATCGGTTCCTTGCTGGCCATTACGCTACGCGGTCTGGAAAACGACGTCTATTTCCAGGTAGCGTTATTGACCATCATTGGTCTCTCGGCCAAGAACGCGATTTTGATCGTGGAATTCGCTGAGGAGAACTATCGCAAGGGTGAGAACCTGGTGAAAGCCGCGGTGCATGCCGCCACCATGCGTTTGCGTCCGATCATCATGACTTCGCTGGCGTTTACCGCTGGGGTACTGCCATTGGCGATTTCCACCGGTGCGGGGGCGAACAGCCGTATCGCTATCGGCACCGGAATTATCGGCGGCACCCTGACCGCGACCTTGCTGGCCATCTTCTTTGTACCGCTGTTCTTTGTTCTGGTCCGTCGCGTTTTCCCGGCGATTCCGCATGACGATGCACAGTCAACCGAATCTGCTGTGAAGGCGGAGGAGTAATATGTCTGCAAAACTTTTAATGGTGTTTTTGCCGTGTTTCCTTGCGGGTTGCGTATCCCTCGATCCGCATTACGATCGGCCAAAGGATGCGGTGAATACCTCCGCGCCCACCGGCGATGCCTATCGGACGTTACAAGGCACACCGGCTAACTATCGTGATATCAGCTGGCAGGATTATGTGCTGGATGCGAAGCTGCGCCAGGTGGTGACGATGGCGCTGGACAGCAGCCGCGATCTGCGTGAAGCGGTCGCCAGTGTGAAATCGGCTCATGCTCAGTATGGTGAGCAGCGTGCCGATTTGTTCCCCAGCCTGAGCGCTGGCGTGAGCGGCACACGTTCACGCGCGCTAACCGGGGAGGGAAATCAAACTGCGCTCAGCAATACCTATTCAGCCGAGGGCAGCGTCAGCTCGTTTGAATTGGATCTGTTTGGCAAGAACCAAAGTCTGTCGCGCCAGCAGTATGAAACTTATCTCGGCACGCTGGAGGGCGCCCGCAGTACGCGCCTGACGGTGCTGTATAACACCGTGGATTACTGGCTGCAGCTGGCCGCCGATCGCAGCAATCTGGCGATCGCTAAAGAGACGGCAGAGAGTGCGCGTCAGTCACTGGAAGTGACGCGCAAGCGTCTGCAGAACGGTGTGGATTCGATGGTGGATGTCGCGTCAGCAGAGACCACTTATCAATCTGCTCAGGCGGATGTGGCCAGTTACACCACCAGCGTGGCGCAGGATAAAAACGCGCTGGATCTGGTGGTAGGCAAAAGCGTGCCAGATAATTTGTTGCCTGAAAGCATTGAGTCCATTGGCGATGCATTGAAAGCCGTACCTGCTGGCGTGTCATCGGATGCACTGAATAATCGCCCGGACGTGTTGCAGGCAGAGCACAACTTAAAAGCCGCTAATGCCAATATCGGGGCGGCACGCGCTAACTTCTTCCCAAGCATCTCCCTCACCGCCAGCGGTGGGGTGGGCAGTTCAGATTTGTCTTCGCTGTTCAAGAACGGTGCGGGAATCTGGTCGTTTGCCCCAAGTATCTCGCTGCCGATTTTCAAAGGCGGCTACAACGTTTCCTACCTCAACTACACCAAAGCGCAGAAAGAGTATTACGTGGCGGTGTATGAGAAGGCGGTCCAAACGGCGTTCTCAGAAGTGGCCGATGCGTTGGCACGACGCGGCACCATCAACGATCAGCTGACCAGTCAGCGTAATAATGTTGCTGCTTCGCAAACCTATTACCACCTGGCGGATCTGCGCTATCAAAATGGTGTGGATACCTATCTGAATGCGTTAACTGCACAGCGCACGCTGTATACAGCACGCACCAGCCTGGTGAGCGTTGAGCAGGCTTACTACCAGAACCTCAATACTTTCTACAAAGTGATGGGTGGTGGTACGGCGTTGAAAGAATCTGAACTGAAACTGTGAAGATCGCCCCGGGTCGATGCGTTAGCGACCTGGGGAAAAATGTAACCGGATTTATAGCCAGCATATCGGCTATAAATCCCTTCGCGTATGATAGGAAAAAACAATAATTACGCGCCGGCCACTTTTAGGAGTTATGTTGAGCAAATCAGAGAATGACGCCTTCGTGCGACAGCGACAGCAAATAATTATTGCCGCTGCAAAAATATGTTTTAGTCGCTCCGGTTTTCACGGGGCGAGCATGGCTGATATAAGCCGGGAATCAGGTTTGGGTGCAGGGCAGATATATCGTTATTTTGAGAGCAAAGAATTCATCGTCAGTGAAACGATTAAAAGTATAGCCACGAGTTGGCGTGTTTTTTTACAAGATAATCTGCCGAACCAAAGCAGCACCCGCGATATTATTGATGCGGAATCGCCATTTTGGCAGGACTGGCCCTATCAGGACCGCTGCTTATTACTGGAGATGTATTCGGAAGCGTCGCGTAATCAATCTGTGCGGGAAGTTTTGGCTAAAGAAGAACAGCTATTGATTGCTGATTTGGAAAAAGCATTTAGCCGCCAGTATGCTCAAGTGAGTCCACAGCAGCGTAATGAGCGTATCCAATTTTTGTTAATGCTGGTAGACGGTGTTGCCTGCCGCGCATTTGGTGATAAGAACCTGGATCATCACGAACAGGGCAGGATCAATGGCATTCTCACACATCATTTGTTTGGCTGATTTCAGGCCATATCATGCTGATTGATGTCACGCGTGATGGCATCAAAAAAGGGCATAAATCCGTCGGGCACGTCACGTTGTTTCATGCAACGGCGAATGATCATCCCATCAATCACCAGAGAGATGATATGCAGTCGGGTGTTGATGACGTCGGCTTTCAGCGCCGGATTGAGCGTCTGCTCCTGAGCAATAAAGTTGTTTTTTAATACCAACCACGCATCATTCATTATCTGACGAATACGCTCGTTACGTGTGGCTTCAGATGAGACTTCCATCAACAAAACAATACTGTGCTCAACTTCGGGCGGCACAATATCCTGCACCGAATGCGTGACGCCTCCCGCATGGGCAATTCGTTCAAAATCAGCGTTTAATAATGCGATCATGCGTTGCACCACTTTGGTCACCAGCGCTTCGATAATGGCATCTTTGTTTTTATAATATTTATAAATTAAACCAATGCTAACACTTGCCTGGCTGGCAATATTCTGAATAGACGTTTGATGAAACCCTTTTAGGCGCATGCACTGTTCAGCTGCATCAAGAATCTGTTCGCTGCGATTCATGTTATTTACTCATCACGGAAAAGCGTATTTTACGCAAAAACAAGCAGCCTGACTAATCCTGAATGCTAAATAGTCGCGTTCTTTAGATTGTTTCTTTTTCTTATTATTGCTGTTAGTTATCAATGTTCAAAAATTTTGACTTAAGTGAGCAAATTGCACACCTGTTCAGGGATTTTCTTGTCGCTATCATGATGAGCATAGCAACATTTTGAGGAGCAAATTATGAACGTAATGCGTGCCCAGCGTGACCAACTGTTTGAATACGGTCCCTTTACCATCCGCCGGCAACGGCCTGGCGAGGCTCTTGGCCCGCTGACGATTATTGATCAGATGTCGTTGAAAATGGATGCGCGTATTCCGATGCACAGCCGTCAGGACGAAGAGATTTTCAGCTACGTCTGGCGTGGTTCGGCGCAGCACCTTGCTGAAAATGGCGACAAAACCGCGCTGAATGCCAAACGCGCTATGGTGGTGAGTGCAGGAAGTGGCGTGCGTTATGAAGAGTCTGCGCCTTTTGTCGAAACCGAGATGTTGCAGGCTTATATCCGTCCGGCCAAAAGCGGCGGTGCACCACGCACCCTGGATTTTACTCGCGCTGATGGGGTGCCGCTTAACGCCTGGACATTGCTGGCGGGACCCGAAACTAGCGACGCACCGCTGCCGTTGGGTCAGGAGGTGTTTATTTATGATCTGAAAGTGGAGCGGGGCGCACAGGTTGAGGTGCCACACCTTGCTGGTTACTCAACATGGCTGACCTTGCTGGATGGCATTGTGACTGTTGGCGAGGAGCGGCTGTTGCAGGGGGATTCTATCAGCGAGCAGGGCGCATTGCCTGCAGTCCGAGGCGAGCGTGACGCGACTGTGATTGCATTTTTGGTGAGTGACGGTGTCACGTTTGTGTGAGTGTTGGCTGCCATTGATCTTGAGAGAGCTTGTGAATGCGAGGTCCATTTGGGCTTTTTGGTGCGGTGGTGCGGGCCGTAGCACCTCTGCTGCTGCCGGGCAGTCCTCGCGCCGCTGACGCGGTGCCCTCGGCTTCCACGTCGTGCCTACGGAACGTTCGGGGATCGACCATCCCTGGCCGGCCCCGAACTGATCCACGCATCCCTGCTTGGATCTCCTGGCCCAACGTAAAAGCCTCAGCGCTGCGGATAGCCCTTGCAGCATCAGAGGTGCTACGGCCATTCATATGGTGCCCGTTTAGACGAAACCCACAGTGGCTCCAGATTGCGTCATCACCTGAGCACCCACCATTCCCACCAAACGGTATTACACACTGAACTCACACAGCAAACGAACAATTGACAGCCTACCACCAGTAAGTTACCAATAGTAGGTCACTCATTGTCGGAGGTTAACCCATGCACACGCTTATCGTTACGGCCCATCCGGATCACCATTCACACACCCATGCTGTGGTTGAACAGCTGGTTAAAGGCATTTCAGCGAGCGGCCAACACAGTGTTGAAATCGCCGATTTAGCGGCTGAGCAATTTGATCCACGCTTCAATGAGGCGGATGTCGATCAGTTCAAATCGGGAACCGTTTCGCCTCAGGATGTATTGGCCGAACAGCAGCGTCTGAATCGTGCCGATGCGCTGGTATTGGTGTATCCGATTTACTGGTGGTCTTTCCCGGCACAGTTAAAAGGGTGGATTGACCGCGTGTTTACTCAGGGCTGGGCGTATGACGACACCGGCGAAAAGGTCATCAAAAAGTTGGGTCATCTGCAGGTGCATCTGCTGGCACTGGGTGCGGCCAATACGCGCACTTACCTGCGTCGCGGCTATTTCAGCAGTATGCGCAATCAGATCGATGAGGGAATATTTGGTTATTGCGGCGCGCCGGTAGTCACCAGCGAACTGTTGTTGCCGTCCGATGAGGGTTATCCTGATGCGCATTACGCGCTTGCCCGGCAACTGGGGCAGCGACTTTTTACTGTGAAGGAATCTGCATGAACTCACCCACGCGCCAGCGTATGACCTTTGACGCCCGCCGCGAGCAACTGATGAACACAGCGTGGAATCTGGTGCGAGAGCAGGGCAGCGATGCCCTTACTCTTGGGCGAGTGGCCATTGAAGCGGGTGTCAGCAAGCCTGTGGTGTATGAGCATTTTGGCACTCGCCACGGTTTGCTCGCTGCGCTGTATGAGGACTTCGATGTGCGGCAAAACGCTGTCATTGACGCGGCGATGGCAAAAGCGGGAGACGATCTGACAGAACGCGCCAGCACGGTGGCGGCTTGCTACGTAAACTGCGTACTGACACAGGGGCGCGAAATTCCCGATGTGCTGTCAGCACTCAATAGCTCGCCTGAACTGGCTGAAGTAAAGCGCAAATACCAACTCGATTTTATGGCAAAGCTTCGTCTGTGGTTTACTGAGGCGAAGCTGCCGCAATCCAGCCTGTGGGGCTTACTGGGCGCGGCAGACGCCCTCTCAAACGCTGTAGTGTGCGGCGATATCCGACAACTGGATGGCGTAAAAGAATTGCAGGGACTGATTGAGGCGCTGGTGCAGCGCCACCTTATCTGATGCTGTTCACCAGCCAGTTTGTTAGTTCGGTGAGTTCCTTCTGCTGTTCCGGAAACGCCGCAATCAGTTTCTGCATTTCAGCCTGCAGTGACTCCGGTCGATACGCCACACCGTGCAACTGCATTGCCAGCGTTTCTAGCGGTGCGGGATTGAGGCTATCGGTGAAAATTTGACTGCGGGTAATGGTGCCACGCTCAACGTCAAAGTGAATCTCAACGCCACCCCAGACAAAGCGCTCCTGCAGCAGATGTGAAAAATCGGGCGCCTGACCAAAATTCCACTCCCAGCTGCTTTGGCGGGCGAACTGCGCCTTAAAGCCGGGAAGGTCTGGCAGGGCTTCGGGTGAAATAAACTCGGGCTCGCAGGTTTCATGGTAATGCGCGAAGTAAGCCGCAATCACCTCACGACGGATGTCTGCAAAACGGATATTAGGAATAAAATCCGCGATGTTCGCCACGCGTGAACGCACCGAGGTGATCCCTTTGGCCTGAAGCTTTTTGATGTCCGGGTTGAGGTAATCGGCAAGGCGCGACAGATCGGCGCTCATCAGGAAAGTGCCGTGGTGAAAACCGCGATCCGGCGTTTCACGATAGGCGGAACCGGAAATCTTACGCATATCGCCATTCACATTGACCACGATGTCATTGCGACCGGAGGCTTCGGCGCGCATACCCAGCTTCTCAAGCGCCTGCAAAATAATCGCCGTCGAGACGGTTTTGTCATACTCCGGTTTGCCGGCCATAAAGGTGAAACAGGCGTTGCCCAAATCATGAAACACCGCACCGCCGCCGCTGCTGCGTCGCGCCAGTTTAATGCCATCTTCCGCCATCCGACGCGTGTTGCACTCTTTCCACGGGTTTTGCGCACGGCCAATCACCACCGTTTCAGCGTTTTGCCATAAGAACAATACGCGCTGCGTGGTAGGCATCTGACGGAATATGCACTCTTCCACCGCAAGGTTAAACCAGGGATCGTGTGAATCAGAGATCAGCAAACGTAAGGTGGACATGTTTCCTCCAGTTCCGTGAGAAAAGGGCAAGCGGAGGACAGAATACGCTGATTCGGATGCAAAGATAAGCGGAGTGATTTTCGTGTTGAGTCAGGTGCGCATCCTGCAACCAGAGGAGGCCATTGATGATGTCACGCCGAGCGAAAAATCGATGCTGTGTTGAAATGGCTGACAAAGGGCGGCATTCCTGCCGCCCCTGGGTGCATCTCACATCTTATGTAGCCAGGCGCACGCCATTTCTGGCGTTGACCATTTACAGAATCGATTTCGCCGTTTGAACCACGTTTTCCACGGTGAAACCAAACTCTTTGAACAGCAGCTCCGCTGGCGCGGATTCGCCGAAAGTGGTCATGCCGACAATCGCGCCGTGCAGACCGGTGTACTTGAACCAGTAATCGGCGATACCCGCTTCGATCGCCATACGCGCGGCCACCGCTTTAGGCAGCACAGATTCACGGTAAGCCGCGTCCTGCTTGTCGAAGGCGTCGGTTGAAGGCATCGAAACTACGCGCACCTTACGGCCCTCGCCCGTCAATTGCTCATACGCCGCAACCGCCAGCTCCACTTCTGAACCGGTGGCGATAAGAATCAGCTCTGGAACCCCATCACTGTCTTTCAACACATAACCGCCGCGCACCACGTTAGCCAACTGCTCAGCGGTACGATCTTGCTGCGCCAGATTCTGACGCGAGAAGATTAAGGCAGTAGGGCCGTTGACGCGCTCAATCGCGTATTTCCATGCCACTGCAGACTCAACCTGATCACACGGACGCCATAAGCTCATGTTCGGCGTCACGCGCAAACTGGCCATCTGCTCAACCGGCTGGTGGGTGGGGCCATCTTCGCCTAAGCCGATGGAGTCATGGGTGTAGACCATGATCTGACGCACTTTCATCAACGCCGCCATACGTGCCGCATTGCGCGCGTACTCGACAAACATCAGGAAGGTGGCGGTGTAAGGCAGGAAACCACCGTGCAGCGCGATACCGTTGGCGATCGCGGTCATACCGAATTCACGCACGCCGTAATGAATGTAATTCCCCGCGGGATCTTCATTGATCGGCTTAGAACCCGACCACATCGTCAGGTTGCTGGGTGCCAGGTCAGCAGAACCCCCAAGGTATTCCGGCAGAATCTTGCCGAAGGCTTCAATCGCATTTTGCGACGCTTTACGGCTGGCAATTTTCGCCGGATTGGCCTGCAGCTGCTCGATAAACTGTTGCGACTCAATTTCCCAGTTATCCGGCAACGCATCTTTGATACGACGGTTAAACTCCGCCGCCAGTTCCGGGTAAGCCTCGGCATAAGCCGCGACTTTTGCCTCCCACGCGGACTCTTTCGCCTGGCCGGCCTCTTTCGCATCCCACTGCGCATAAAGTTCTGAAGGGACTTCGAACGGCGCGTGGTGCCAGCCCAGCTGTTGACGGGTCTGTGCAATTTCGTCGTCGCCCAGCGGTGCGCCATGCACATCGTGGGTACCGGCTTTGTTCGGCGAGCCGAAACCGATCACGGTTTTACACATCAGCAGAGAAGGCTTGTCCGAGATCGCTTTGGCTGCTTCAACCGCTTTCTTAATCGCGTCGCCGTCATGACCGTCTACGTCACGCACCACGTGCCAGCCGTACGCTTCGAAACGGGCGGCGGTATCGTCGGTGAACCAGCCATCAACGTGACCATCAATTGAGATGCCGTTGTCATCATAGAAGGCCACCAGTTTCCCCAGCTTCAGCGTCCCAGCGATGGAGCAGACTTCGTGTGAAATGCCCTCCATCATGCAGCCGTCGCCCATAAACACATAGGTATGGTGATCAACGATGTCGTGGCCAGGACGGTTAAACTGCGCCGCCAGCGTACGTTCGGCAATCGCGAAGCCGACGGCATTGGCGATCCCCTGACCTAGCGGGCCGGTGGTGGTTTCAACGCCTGGCGTATAACCGTATTCCGGATGACCCGGCGTTTTTGAATGCAGTTGACGGAAATTCTTCAGTTCGCTGAGTGGCAGATCATAACCGCTCAGGTGCAGCAGGCTGTAAATCAGCATCGAACCGTGGCCATTCGACAGGACGAAGCGGTCGCGGTTAGCCCACTTAGGATTGTTTGGATTGTGCTGTAAAAAATCGAGCCACAAAACTTCGGCGATGTCCGCCATGCCCATGGGGGCACCCGGATGACCTGACTTGGCTTGTTGTACGCCATCCATGCTTAAAGCACGGATGGCGTTGGCTCTTTCCCGGCGTGTTGACATAAGGTTCTCCAGAGGTAAGAAGTCGGTAATTATTTAGTATGTGAAACTTGTTCGTAGTAACCGATCTTCTCGACTTTGGCGGTGGAGCCACCACCTTCAAACTCTGAGGCCAGCCAGGCATTGACGATGTTCTTCGCCAGTTCCGGACCGATAACGCGTGCGCCCATGGTCATGATCTGAGCATTGTTGCTTTTACGGGCGCGTTCAGCAGAGAAGGTGTCATGACACTGTGCCGCACGCACGCCTTCCACTTTGTTGGCCACGATTGCCACGCCGATACCGGTGCCGCACAGCAGGATGCCGCGCTCAAATTCATTCTTCTGGATAGCGGTTGCCAGCGCAAATGCCACATCCGGGTACATCGGACGGTCATTTTGTGCGTCATTGGTGTAGTCCGTCACTTGAAAGTCTTTCTCTTCAAGCAGTTTTTTAATGATGTTTTTCAATTCGATAGCCGCATCATCGGCGCCAATTGCGATAGTTTTCATCGTCATTCTCCAGCAGGGTTTAGTTCTGACGCCTGAACGTTTGTTATGCAGGCGAGAAGATGTTCATCGATAGCCTGCCACAAATCCAATCATATGTTCAATGGTTGTTCATATGTCTTGCGTGCTGATTTAGTGATGCAAAGCGCGAAGGGTGCTGATACCGCGCGGATTGCACTGCATTTCTGCGTATTTTTCCGATTCAGGGCCAAAATCAAATCTCATGAGCAGGCTCACATTTTCAATCATTGCAGTTGAGAGGTGTACATTTATACGTGTAGTGTTCATTTGTTCGCATAACGATACCAATGTACAAGAAGACCCCTTGAGGACTCGAACATGTGTCATTTACACCGTACCTCTCAGTACACCTGCAGCCAGCGCTCATTTCGCGTCTGGTCAACACCAAACAACAGTTTTAACCACGCACGCCACGGAGGTGCGTTATGAGTCAGCAAAACATGACGGCGGTTGAGAAATCCGCTATCAGCAAAATCTCCTGGCGTCTGGTGCCTTTCGTGGCCCTGATGTTCTTTATTAACTTCCTTGACCGCACCGCAATTTCTTTTGCTGGCCCAAATGGCATGACGCAGGACCTCGGTCTGACAGGTGTGCAGTTTGGTCTGGCATCCGGCATCTTCTTTATCGGTTATATCCTGCTGGAAGTGCCGAGCAACCTGGCGTTGCATAAGTTCGGCGCACGTCGCTGGCTGGCACGCATCATGATCAGCTGGGGTATCGTCTCGCTGCTGTTCACCTGGGTGAGCAGTGTCGAGGGCCTGTATACGCTGCGCCTGCTGCTGGGTATTGCTGAAGCGGGCTTCTTCCCGGGTGCGATTCTTTATCTGAGCATGTGGGTACCGGGACGTCATCGCAGCAAAATCCTGTCCTTGTTCTATCTGGCACAGCCGCTGACCGTCGTATTCGGTGCGCCCCTGGCGGCAGGTTTGATTGAGCAACACGGTCTGTTCGGTCTGGATGGCTGGCGCGTGATGTTCCTGGGTGTTTCCATCCCTGCGATTCTGATCGGTATTGTGGCGCTGTTCTGGCTGGTGGATTCACCGCGTCAGGCGAAATGGTTAACCGCAGATGAGAAGACCTGGCTGACCAACGAGCTGGAAGCGGAGCATCAACAGAAGCAGGGCCATAAGAAACATAGCCTGCGCTCCGTCATGGGCAACGGCCGTGTGTGGACGCTGTGCCTGATCTACTTCGGCTTTATCTATGGCCTGTATGCGCTGGCCTTCTTCCTGCCAACCATTATCGGCGGCTTCCAGCAGCAGTTCGGCACTACCTTTAACGTGATGCAGAAGGGATTGATCACCGGCGTGCCATACCTGATTGCGGCTGTGGTGATGTACTTCTGGTCAAAAGATGCCACCCGTCGTGGTTGCAAAACCTGGCACATCGCGATTCCAGCGCTGGCCGGTGGTATCAGCGTGCCATTGGCGCTGTATATGGATTCACCGTTCACCACCATCATGGTGATCGCGATTACTGCCAGTTCCATCTTTGCTGCCTTGCCTAACTTCTGGACGCTGCCAACGCAGTTCCTGACCGGCGCGTCAGCCGCAGCGGCTATCGCACTTATCAACACCTTAGGAAACGTGGCGGGCTTCTCCGCGGGCTACATCACTGGCGCACTGCACGACGCCACCAACAGCTATGTGTTACCGATGTTCGTGGTCGGTGGCTTCATGCTGCTGTCAGCCGTCCTTATGCTGTTATTGAATCGCCAGCGCCCGCAGTCTCAGCCGACCTCTATCGCACAGGAGCACTAAAATGACGTACCTGTTTAACCAACCTTCAGCCTTTGCTGCTGAACTCATTGAAGGCTTTGTCGCCGCCAACGCCGATAAAGTTCGTCAGGTCACCGGTGGTGTGGTGCGCAGCACGCGCAGCCAACCCAATACGGTTGCGGTGATTGTGGGCGGCGGTTCCGGTCATTATCCGGCCTTCGCCGGGTTGGTTGGACAAGGTCTGGCACACGGCGCAGCCATGGGGAACCTGTTTGCTTCGCCGTCTGCTCAGCAGATCTACAACGTGGCAAGAGCGGCACATAACGGCGCGGGCGTGTTGCTGATGTTCGGAAACTATGCGGGCGATGTACTGCACTTCGGCCAGGCTTGCGAACGCCTGCGTGCCGAAGGTATTGCCTGTGAAATTCTGGCGGTAACCGATGATATTTCCAGCGCCAGTAAAGACGAACGGGTGAAGCGCCGTGGTGTGGCCGGGGATTTGTGTGTGTTTAAAGCGGCGTGTGCAGCAGCGGAAGCGGGCGATGATTTAGCGACCGTGCTGAAGAAATCACAACACGCTAACGATCGTACGCGAACGTTCGGTGTGGCATTTGGCGGATGTACCTTGCCGGGTGCCACGCATCCTTTATTTGAAGTCGAGAAAGGGCGCATGGCGCTCGGTCTGGGCATCCACGGTGAGCCGGGTATCAGTGAGACTGATGTGCCCAGTGCCGATGAGTTGGCCGAGTTGTTTGTTGAACGTCTGCTAGGCGAAGTACCTGCCGACGTCAAACAGATTCAAGGTCATCGCGTGGCGGTGATCCTCAACGGTTTGGGTTCTGTGAAGTATGAAGAGTTATTCGTGGTGTATCGCCGCGTGGCACAACTGCTGGACGCTGCAGGACTTAAAGTGGTTCAGCCCGATGTCGGTGAGTTTGTTACCAGCTTCAACATGGCGGGCGCATCGCTGACGCTGATGTGGTTGGACGATGAGCTGGAGACACTGTGGTGTGCGCCGGCAAATGCACCAGCCTATCGCAAAGGAAGCGTGCTGATCGCGGAACCGCTAAGTGCGGAAGAGCGTGAAGAGAGCACGGAAGAAGCATTGCCGCAGGCTTCAGCTGAGTCCCAGCAGAGCGCACAGCGCGTGTTACATATCCTGGAATCAGTGGCAGATTTGTTACAGCGTAACACGAAAAAATTAGGTGATATCGATGCAGTGGCCGGTGACGGTGACCACGGTATCGGTATGGAACGTGGCGTGCTGGGCGCGGTGGAGAAGGCGCGTGAAGTGGCTGCGCGTGGTGCAGGTGCCGGCAGCCTGTTGTGCCGTGCTGCGGATGCCTGGGCAGATAAAGCCGGCGGCACCTCGGGTGCGCTGTGGGGGGTGGCATTAACTGCGCTGGGGACGGCCATTGGCGATCAGCAGTCACCCAATGCGCAACGCGTCGCAACCGGCGTACGCGAAGCCAAAGAGGGCATTATGCACTTTGGCAAAGCGAAGGTGGGCGATAAAACCATGGTCGATGTGTTGGTGCCGTTTAGCGACAGCCTTAACGCTGCAGTCGCAGAGGGTGCTTCACTGACCGATGCCTGGTTGGCGGCGGCGCAGGTAGCCGATAAGGCCGCACAAGAGACCGCTCAGCTGGTGCCGAAAATGGGTCGTGCGCGTCCGCTAGCCGAAAAAAGTGTCGGTACGCCAGATGCGGGAGCCATTTCACTGGCGATGATCGTCAATACCGTTGGCGATCTGCTAAAAGAACATAAAGCCTCTCAGCAAGGAGCGTAATGATGTCTCAGCCCAAAATCTGGCTCGGCGTCAGCCTGAAAATGTATTTCGGTTACCAGCAGACACTGGACTGGTGCCGCAAAGTCGCCGGATTGGCTCAGTTGCCGGCGGTGAAAAACGGTGATGTCGGGTTGTTTGTACTGCCCGCTTATCCGGCTATTCCCGCTGTGGCTGACATTTTTGCAAAAACACCGGTTCGCTATGGCGGCCAGGATGTTTGCCAGGCTGAGAACGGCGCCTGGACCGGTGAGGTCAGCGCCAGCATGTTGCAGGAGCTCGGTTGCTCACTGGCCGAAATCGGTCACGCTGAACGTCGTCGCCACTTTCATGAAGATAAAGCGCAGATTGCTGCCAAAGTGGCTATGTCGCTGCGACACGGATTAACACCGGTGCTGTGTATCGGCGAAGAACAACAGGCCGGGCCGGATCAGGCTATCGCACTGTGCGAACAGCAACTGGCGGAAGCATTGGCTGATGCAGTGCAACAAGGTCTAAAAGGCGAGGTGTTCTTTGCCTATGAGCCGCAGTGGGCGATTGGTGCACCACAACCTGCACCGGATAGCTATATCCGCGCAGTGTGTTCGGGCCTGCAACAGTTGAAAACGCCGGAGGGTATCACCTTAAAAATCATTTATGGCGGCAGCGCCGGGCCGGGGCTGATTCAGCGCCTGGGACCAGACGTTCATGGTCTGTTCCTGGGCCGTTTTGCCCATGACCCGAATGCGCTGGCGCAAATTATTGAAGAGGCCAGCGTGCTGGCGAAGGAGATCCGTTAATGAGCCGTATCGGACTCAGTACTTATGCCTTTTTCTGGCGCATGTCCAGCAAAGTGCCCAACCCGCTATCGCTGGAGCAGATGCTGCAGCAGACCGCCGAGATGGATGTCTCGGTATTCCAGATTTGTGATTATCCGGCGATTGAAAGCTGGTCTGATGCGCAGTTGCAGGACCTTCGGCAATTGGCCGACAAGCTGGGCATCACGCTGGAGTTAGGCACACGTGGCTTAGGCACTGCGCATTTGCGCCGTTACCTGCATATGGCGAATATTCTCGATGCCCATGTGGTGCGCTCCATGTTCTACACCGCCGATCACCGTCCGTCACTGGATGAAGCCGCAGAGTTGATTGGTGCGGTGCTGCCTGATTTCGCCCGTCAGCAGGTGCGTCTGTGCCTGGAGACGTATGAGCAGGTCAACAGCGGCGCGATGATGTCGGTGATCAATAAGTTTCTTTCGCCGTGGTTATGCGTGTGTCTCGATCCCGCTAACTGCGTAGCAGGACTGGAATTGCCTGAACAGGTGATCGCCATTACGGCGGCGCGCGTCGGCAACCTGCACATCAAAGATTTTGCCTTTACGCGTCGTGATGGCTGGGTCGGCTTTACCTATGCTGGCTGCCTGATGGGCGAAGGCCTGCTGGACTATGACCGGATGATCGCCAGCGTGCGTCCGGCAGAAAGAGAGATTAATCAAATCGTTGAACACTGGTTGCCGTGGCAGGACGATGCCGTGCTGACCTGCGAGCGCGAAGCCGAATGGACGCGCCGAACCGTTGAATTCTTACGTAGTAAACAAGATCAGGAGTTATACCAATGAGCAATGCATTGAAAACCATCACCGTAATTGGCGCAGGCGGCAAAATGGGTATGCGCATTTCTGCCAACTTCCAGAAAAGCGATTACCAGGTGTTTTACGTTGAGAACTCACCGAAGGCGCAGGAACAAGTTACGGCGCAAGGCCGTGAGTTGTCTGATGCCGCTTCCGTTGTGCCGGTCAGTGACGTGGTAATTCTGGCGGTACCGGATATCGTGCTGGGCAAAGTGTCTGAGGGCGTGGTGCCACAGATGAAGGCCGGTGCGATTCTGCTGACGCTGGACCCGGCTGCGGCTTACGCAAACCTGATTGCCCATCGTGACGGCATCGAATATGCGGTGGCGCACCCTTGCCATCCTTCCGTGTTCCTTGAGCGCTACACCAAAGAAGAGCACGCGGATGCCTTCGGTGGCATCGCGGCGGTACAGCATGTGGCGGCTTCGTATGAAACCGGCTCAGATGCGCAGAAAGCCGAACTGAGCAAAGTCATTAGCGTGATGTACGGTCCGGTAGAGGAAGTGCATTGGGTCACGGTGACGCAGCTGGCCTATCTGGAGCCAACGCTGGTGGAAACCGTGGCCTGCATGGTGGGTGCTTTTATGAAAGAAGCACTGGATGAGACCGTCAAGCACAGCGGCGTGCCGGAAGAAGCGGCCAAAGCGATGCTGTATGGCCATATTCAGATCGCACTGGCCGTGGCCTTCCGCGCCACCAACCCGTTCTCTGATGCCTGTATGATCGCCATGGAATACGGTCGCGAGAAGATTGTGAAGCCAGACTGGAAGCAGATCTTCGATCAGAAAGAGCTGGATATCGTGATTGCCCGCATGCTGAAAATCGACGCCATTAAACGTTAAGCGTGATGCAACCTGCGACTCGCCTCGCTGCTGTCTGGCGAAGCGAGTCGTATCAATGATATAACTCCCTCCTTAAATTAGGTGTCACGATACAAGACAGGTAACGGATGGAAAAAAACACGCTTTCTCAGGACTCCGAGCTGCTGACAGAAATTGCGGTGGCCTATTATCAGGACGAAATCACCCAGGAGGAGATTGCGCGTAAGTTTGGGATATCCCGCATTAAAGTTGGCCGACTGCTCAAACGTGCGCGTGAAGAGGGCATCGTCGAAATTAATGTGCGCTACCATCCGGTGTTCAGTACGCGCCTTGAACAACAGCTGCAAAGCCGCTTCCCCCAACTACAACGTGCGCTCATTGCACTGGATTCGCCGGACGATGAAGAACAGCGTCGTCAGGTAGCGGCGTTAGTCTCAGCCCATCTGGCACAATCGTTAAAAGACAATGCGATTGTCGCTGTCGGGCAAGGGCGCAACGTCGCCGCTGTCGCCGATTACCCCGGCCAGGTGCCGACACGTAACTGCCTGTTTATCAGCGGCATTGGTGGGACTCATCGTCCCGGTGATGCGATTAACGCCGATCATATCAGCCGTCGACTCGCCAAGAAATTTGGCGGTATCAGTGAAACCCTGTACGCACCTGCCTATGTCGAGAACCGCGCACTGCGCGATGCCTTTATGCAGAATGGCACCATCAAAGAGACGCTCGATCGCGCACGTAAAGCGGATGTGGCGCTGGTGGGTATCGGTGATATGAATGAAAACAGCTATATGGTGAAACTCGGCTGGTTTACGCCGCATGAGATCATCGATGCGCATGTGAATCAGGGCGTCACCGGGGATGTTGCGGGTTATGACTTCTTCAATGCCCAGGGACAGCATGTGGATACGGTGATGAATGACCGGGTGATTGGTCTTAGCATCGAGGAATTACGTAAAATTCCCTGCGTGATTGCCATTGCCTCCGAGAATACCAAAGCGATGGCACTACTCGGCGCACTGCGTACCGGGGCGATCGACATTGTGGCGACCACGGCGCAAAATATTCGGACGATTTTGAGTATGTCGCAGTAAATCCTATTCCGTGGCTAAGCCATGCTGCATGGCTTAGCTAAGTGGTTATTAGCAATACCTCTTTGAGTTTCGCCAGCGCCTCAGTGTGTTTAGATGGCTGCATATTCGATAAATTATGTAATTTCCACCAATAAACACTTTGGCGGTCCATTAATTCGACTCCCTGGGGACGGTAATATTCCATGTTTTATCCAATCTGCCGCCACGTGCTATTTCACGTTTACCCACACCTAAATCATATTCTTCCGGCTTAAGGTATTTGAACCAGGCATGATTATGCTGCTGAGACAGCCATAAAAATAATCGTTTGCTCTTGATGCTGGAGCTGGCACGCAAAAGCGCATCCACTTTTTTGGCGATAGAGTAGGCAAGCTCTGCATCAGTTGATCTGCATGTTCAAAGCTCATTGCTGTTGGAACCCCGGCCAGGGCCTCAAGAATCGCTTTTTCGGGTGTAGAGTAGAGCAAGGGCGGAAGTGACTCTCGCCAGTGATCTTCACGAAGATAGCGTATTTCCTGCATCAGTGAAGCTGGCCATAACCGGCGGGTGCTGTGCCATGCAAAATGAATGTTGCTGTCAATTTTATTCAGCCATGCAGGCAATGCCGTTTCTGCGTATAGCTCGATGTGGATATGTTTGCTACGTGATTGATAATGTGCGAGTCCTTCCAGATCGAGTGCGCTCAATCCGCCGACATGGATGGGGAAGAGACTCATTCTTTGCAATGAGGTGACAACGCCTTTCCAGTTAACCAGCGATGTTTCGCGGACGTACACCCCAGGGGTCAGTGTCAGCAGGGTTTGGCTTTTGACCGCGTTATCAATGAAGTGCGGATTAAAACCCTGTGTCACCAACCAGGGTTTAGTGGCGAGTAATCCCGCAGGAAGTATCTGTTTCAGCCTTTTACGACTTTCAGCGTTCAACATTGCTTTTGGTTTGCATAATGGTCATATGACGGCAATTATCGCCGTTAATTTCAAATTAAGCAAACCAGATGGAAGCATTGGTTTGTTGTGTTTGAGTTGCACGGCAATTATCGCCGTCCTTTTGACTTTATATAAACTGCACGGCAGGTTTTTTCACTCCCTTATAACAGCAGGGTAGCCTGTTCCAGTCACCCAACCGTCACCCCAGCAACATAAATTCTTCATTTCCCTGAGCTAGCTTACCGCCATTCTGTTTTCAGGACTGCGGATGCATGAGCCACCTTTCGCTACATCACATCACTAAAGCCTGGGGGGAAAAAATTGCCCTCAATGACATTACCTTTGATGCCGCAGAAGGGAGCTTTGTTGCGCTGCTTGGGCCCTCCGGTTGTGGAAAATCTACTCTGCTGCGCACCATTGCCGGGCTGGAAACTGCCGACCGCGGTGAAATCCACTTTAAACACGCTGATATCACTCATTTGCCCCCATCGCAGCGCAAACTCTCGATGGTTTTTCAATCCTATGCGCTTTTTCCACATCTGAATGTCCGCGAGAATCTGCTGTTTGGCTTAAAAGCGCGTGGGGAAGACAAGCAGACGTTTGCGAGCCGACTGGATGACGTCAGCAAGCTGATGGAACTGGATAAGTTGCTTGATCGCCTGCCATCTCAGCTCTCGGGGGGCCAACAGCAACGTGTCGCGTTGGGAAGGGCGGTTATCGCGAATAACAACCTGTGTTTGATGGATGAACCTCTGTCCAACCTTGATGCCAAACTTCGCCAAAGCATGCGCCGTGAGATTCGTGCCTTACAGAAGAAGCTGGGGCTCACCATGCTGTATGTCACGCACGACCAGACCGAAGCGATGAGCATGGCGGACAGTATTATTCTGCTGAATGACGGCCACATCGAGCAGCAAGGCACAACGAACGATCTCTATAACAACCCCGCCACGGTTTTTGCCGCGCAGTTTATCGGCGCGCCACCCATGAATATCCTGCCGTTGCACAACAAAGAAAACCGTCATTATCTTAGCCATTTACCGGCGCCGGTAGTTGAGCAATGTGATGAAGTTGCTCTGAGCCTGGGCTTGCGCGCCGAGGATATTCAGCTGATCTCACCTCAGCACGCTGCCTTAAAGGCCAGAGTGATCAGCTACGAATACATGGGTGCTGATACCTTGCTGGTGTGCCAACTCGCGGGTCTGTCCGATGCCATCACCGTAAAAGTGCCCGGCATGCAGCATTTTGTCGAGGACAGCCAGGTCGGCTTGCAGTGGTCAGCAACCCGTCAATATCTGTTTTCCACCACGACCGGCAAGCGCTGTGTGTCTGCCGAGCAACAGATGTTTGTTTCACAGAAAAAATACGCTGTTTAACCGTTGTTTTTCGCCCAAGGGATAATCATGTCTGCGATTCGCTACTCACGCCTGGCCTCTGCTTTACTGCTCTGTACTACGGTTTCCGCTTTTGCCGCCGATCCAGTTAAATTGCAGATGTACTATCCGATCGCGGTCGGTGGCAAAGTCAGCCACACCGTTGACGCGCTGGTGGCTGATTTCGAAAAAGTGCATCCGGAAGTGAGCATTCAGCCGGTTTACACCGGTGACTATGCGACAACCGTCACCAAAGCGCTGACCGCGTTTCGGGGTGGCAATACTCCGCAGCTGGCGGTCATTGGTGACATTGAGGCTTATTCCCTGATTGATGCGGGCGCGATTGTCGCCGCCAGCGATCTGGCGACCGGTGATGAAGGTAAAAAATGGATCGATGGATTCTATCCAGCGTTCCTGCGTCACATTGATGGCAAAGTGTGGGGCGTGCCATTCCAGCGTTCAACCGTGGTGATGTACTGGAATAAACAGGCCTTCGAGAAAGCTGGCCTGAATGGCGACACACCGCCGGCCAACTGGCAGCAGGTGGTGGAATTCAGTAAAAAACTGACCATCAAAGATGCTAACGGCGTGAGCCAATGGGGCATCGAGATTCCGTCCACGCCAAACGGTTACTGGAACTTCCAGGGACTCTCTGCCACCAATGGCGGTCGTCTGGATAACGGAAAAGGCACGGCCGTACATTTCAACACCCCTGGTAACGTTGAAACACTGCAATGGCTGACCGACCTCGGGCAAAAAGAAGAAGTGTCACCGAAAGGCGCCATCGCCTGGGGTACCACACCACAGGACTTTATCAGCGGTAAAACCGCCATGATGGTGACCACCACCGGTAACCTGACCAACGTGCGCGATAACGCCAAATTCCCATTTGGTGTGGCGATGCTGCCAGAGAAAACACAGCGTGGCAGCCCAACCGGCGGCGGTAACCTTTACGTCTTTAAGAATGCCTCACCCGAGCAGCAAAAAGCCGCGATGGAGTTTATCCGCTGGGTGACTTCACCGGAGCAAGCTGCGCGCTGGAGTATCGCGACAGGCTATGTGGCGACATCTCCAGCAGCATGGGACACCACGGTGATGAAAGACTACGTGAAAGAGGTCCCTCAGGCGCTGGTCGCGCGTGAACAGTTGAAGTATGCGCAGCCAGAACTCTCGACCTACAACAGCGTACAGATTCAGGATGCGTTGAACCATGCTGTCGAAGCGGCGGTGACCCAGGCAAAAACCCCGGCAGAAGCACTTGAAGGTGCGCAGAAGCAAGCGGATCGCCTGTTGAAGTCCTACCAGTAATGGAAGCGCGATGAGCACGATAAATGCCAGTGCGGCGCAGCGTCGTCCCGCATTCTGGTCGACGCAGCTTTATGGTTACCTGCTGATTTTGCCAGCACTGAGTTTTTTGCTGCTGTTTACGCATTATCCCGCGGTGGCGACGATCTGGGAGAGTCTGTTCAGCGCTTCCCGTAATAATCATCCGGCCCACTTTGTTGGGCTGGATAATTACATGGCCTTGCTGGATGACGATATCTTCATCCAGTCGCTCTGGAACAACTTGTTGTATGCACTGATCACCATTCCGCTGGCCGTCGCGCTGGCGTTAATGATGGCGCTGGCTGTGAATCGACGATTGGCAGCGAATTCGCTGGTCCGCGCGGCGTTTTTTATCCCATCATTGCTCCCCATGATTGCCATCGCTAATTTGTGGCTGTTTTTCTACACTCCGCAGCTGGGGCTGTTGAATAAGTTGCTGGCGCTGTTCTCACTGCCTGCCGTGAACTGGCTCGGTGAGCCGGGCACGTCCCTTTATTGTCTGATGGCGGTTTCTGTCTGGCGTGAAGCGGGCTTCTTTATGATCTTCTATCTTGCTGCCTTACAGCAGATAGATCCCCGCCTCAATGAAGCGGCAGCGATAGAAGGGGCTTCACGCGGCTACTTTTTCCGTCGCGTGCAATGGCCGCTGTTGATGCCAACGACGCTATTTGTGTTGATCAATGCTTCGATGAACGCCTTCCGCATTGTCGATCAGGTGATTGCTATGACCAACGGGGGCCCCAACAACAGCAGTAGTCTGCTGCTGTTCTATATCTATCGCACCGCATTCAGTTTCTGGGATATGCCTGCTGCTGCGGCCATGACCGTGGTGTTATTGGTGATCCTCGCGGCGATTGCGCTGTTCAAATTTACGTTGCTGGACAAGCGAGCCCATTATCAATGAAGAAGATGAACTCGTTGGGTGGCTGGTGTCTGAACCTGACCATTTGGCTGGCAGCGCTGCTGTGGCTACTGCCGATTCTGGTAGCGGTGTGGGTGGCAATCCATCCGGCATCGGATCAGGCCAGTTTTTCGCTGTTTTCGCCGCTAACCTTTGATAATTTCATCAAGGCCTGGCATGCCGCGCCATTTGCCCGCTACTTCCTCAATACCACCTTGCTGGTGCTGATGATTGTGCTGGTGCAGTTGATTTTAGCGACCATGGCGGCCTATGCGCTGGTGCGTTTCAAAATGAAATTCTCAGGGGTTATTTTCGCGCTGATCCTGCTGCAGTTGATGATTAGTCCGGACGTTTTGATTTTGAACAATTACAAAACCATCGGTGCGTTTGGGCTGCGCGATACCTTAACGGGAATAGCATTGCCGTATTTCGCCTCTGCTTTTGCCATTTTTCTGCTGCGTCAGACGTTTAAAAGCATCCCGCTGGTGCTGGAAGAGGCGGCGATTGTGGAGGGAGCCAGTCGGTTTTATATCTTGCGCAAAATCTACATTCCATTGGCGAAACCGATCTACATCGCTTTTGCCCTGGTCTCCATCAGTTTCCACTGGAATGATTTCCTGTGGCCGCTGGTCATTACCGATTCCGTCAACGTAAGACCGCTTACGGTCGGATTGCAATTGTTCTCGGCGCCAGAGCAGGGCGTACAGTGGGCGCTCATTGGTGCCGCTACCTTGATGACCACCTTGCCGTTACTGGTGCTGTTCCTGATTTTCCAGCGCCAGTTTATTCAGTCGTTCATGCGTGCTGGTATTCGCTAAGGAGTGTTTTTCGTGACTCATCCGCATCCATTGACATCCTTGCAGCGCGAACTCCTCGGCGATGTGGCCGAGCTTTATGCTTTACCTGATTTACGTCCTGCAATGATGGATAACGTGCTGCGTTTCGGTGTGATTGCTGATCCGCAGTATGCCGATGTCGAAGCTGATATCGCCAATAACCTCTACTACCGTCATGCACTTGATAAGTTGCCGCAGGCGATTGAGGCCCTGAATCAGCAGCCATTGGATTTTGTTGTCACGCTGGGGGATTTGGTTGACCGGGACTGGGCAAGCTATGCCGCCATTCTGCCGCTGTATGACCAGTTGGTGCATCCGCATGCGGTAGTGTTGGGGAATCATGATGCGCAAACCCTTGCTCAGCATCTGAATAATCGTGCGGCACTCCCTAAAAGTTATTACGCGTTTCGTTTAGCGGGGTGGCGGTTCATCGTTTATGACGGTAACGATGTCAGTTTATACTGCAACGCGCAGAATGGTGACGACTACTACCAGGCGGAGAACCTGCTGGCGGAATTAAAGGCGCAGCGACAGCCGCAGGCTCAGCCATGGAACGGTGCCGTCGGTCAGCAGCAGCTGAACTGGATTGAACAGCAATTGATTGAAGCTCAGCAACGGGGGGAGAAAGTGGGGGTGTTTGGTCATTACCCGCTGGCGCCTCACACCACGCATATACTGATGAACGCCAGTGTGCTGGTGGAACTCCTTTCTAGTTACAACATACATTTTTGCTTCTCAGGACATGACCACCGCGGCAACGCTGCATACATCGGTCAGACAGGGTTTTATACCATGAAGGGCATGCTCGATGGTCCAAGCGAAATACCCTTTGCGGTGGTCGAAGTGGATGATAATGGTGTAAGGATTCACGGCTTCGGCGGGGAGATAAGCCGAGGTTTGTGTTAATGCGGTCAGCCGACGGGGCTCATATCGCCTGCAATTTAACTGGCGCGCTTCAGGGGCTGTGGCGGTAACTGTTGCCGACGACGGGCAATCTCTTCAGCGCGCTGTAACAACTGCTGCAAATCATCCTCGTCAATGTCGAGTAGCTGACCGTTCTCAAGTGCCTGATGCAGATCATCGCGAGTAATTGGCACTTCAAGCGCCACTGAATTCGTTTTAGGTTCGTTTGCGGCCAGCGGATGCGGGTAACGGCGACCCGCAAGATTATTAAAAATGATTGCCAGTACAGCAAGACACACGGAATTTAGCAGCACGGGAGAGAGAATAAACTGATATCCCAATTGCTGAACGCCACTGCCGCCCAGAATCGCTGTCAGCGCCACCGCCCCGCTGGGAGGATGCAAGCAGCGCAGCTGAAACATCACGGCAATGGCGAGACAAGCCGCAATGCCGCAAGCGACTGCGGGATAGGGCACATACATCGCGGTTGTCACGCCGATCACGCCTGCGACCAGATTCCCGCCAACAATCGACCAGGGTTGCGCCAACGGGCTATTCGGTAAGCCGAAAAGCAGCACTGCAGACGCCCCCATCGGTGCCACAAACCATAAGTTGACCTCACCAAGCAGCCAATGGCTGGTCAGGCTGGTGATCATCAGGCCGAGACCCGCACCGATGCTGGCCATCACTCTCTGTTTTTTGGCGACCGGTAACGGATGCGGCCAAAGACGGGCAAGGAAAGTCCGCAGCGATGTTATCCAGCTGGCGCGACGCAGGTGTGTCATGAAGGTCATACTCTGTCATAAGGAAACGCGATGGATGGCGATTGTCGCTGATCGATTCCTGAGGAACAACCACAATGTTAGTGTGCTGTTACCAAACGGTGATGAGGTTACAAGCTGGAACAATGATGTTTAACCGTGTCTTACAGAACGTCTAAGGTTGTTGTATAGTCCGTTTTTTTTCGGAGGAACCATGCTGCCCAACTCATCCACGCGCCTGAACAAATACATTAGCGAGAGCGGAATCTGCTCACGACGTGATGCCGATCGTTACATCGAACAAGGCAACGTTTTTATTAACGGCAAGCGCGCGACCGTTGGCGCACAGGTCTTTGCCGGGGATGAAGTGAAAGTGAATGGGCAGCTGATCGAGCCGCGTAACGAAGAAGATTTAGTGCTGATTGCGCTCAACAAGCCGGTGGGCATTATTACCACTTTGGAAGAGGGTGAACGCGATAACATCGGTGATTTTGTTAACCACAGTAAACGCGTGTTCCCGATCGGCCGTCTGGATAAAGACTCACAGGGTCTGATTTTCCTCACCAACCACGGTGACCTGGTCAATAAGATCCTGCGCGCCGGTAACAACCACGAGAAAGAGTACGTGGTGACCGTAGATAAGCCCATCACCGACGAGTTTATTGCCGGGATGGCGGCGGGTGTGCCGATGCTGGGTACTGTGACCAAAAAATGCAAAGTGAAGAAAGAGTCGACCTTTGTGTTTCGTATCATCCTGGTTCAGGGTCTTAACCGCCAGATTCGCCGAATGACCAAGCATTTTGGCTTCGAAGTCACCAAGCTTGAACGTACCCGCATCATGAACGTCAGTCTGAAAGGCATCCCGCTGGGCGAATGGCGTGATTTTACTGATGACGAATTGATTGAGTTGTTTAACTTGATCGAGGATTCTTCATCCGAAGACAAAAAAACGCAGCAAAGCCAGGCGAAAAAGAAACCGGCAGCAGCGGCGAAAAAAGTCGCATCGAACGGTGCAAAGATTCCAGAGAAAGCTGCGGCCAAACCAGCAGGACGTCAGCGCTTTGCTCAACCTGGTCGTAAAAAGAAAGGGCGTTAAATTTTCCCTGGATTTGCCATGACTGTTTAAACCCGGAACAAATTTTATAATCCTCTCACTATTTGTTCCGGTTTTTTCCCTCCATACTTTTTTTAACAAAGGAGGGAACAATGAACAACGCAACCTGGTTAGATGAAATGCAGCATTTCTATGCCGCGCAGCCGCGTCCGGCGTGGGTTCCACGCATGTTTTGGCTGACCAAAAAACAGCGTAATAAAATTTTGACGGAACTCTTGCTGCCGCAGGCCAAACAGAGATAACGCTGCTATTTAGCCGGTTATTTAATGTTAAGAATAACCGGCCCTTATCACTCTTCTTCAGCCACTTTGACCACGGTTTTACCAAAGTTATTACCCTTCAACATATCGAAGAACGCCTGTGGTGCATTTTCTAATCCATCGATCATGTGTTCACGATAGTGAATTTTCTGCTGTTCAACCAACGGCGTCATCGCCTGCAGGAATTCTGGATATCGATCACCGTAATCCTGGAAAATAATAAATCCCTGCATACGGATTCGGCGCTTCAATATCCCACTCAGGATTTGTGGCGTACGGTCAGGGCCAGCGGGTAGGGTTTTGCCACTGTTATAGGTTGAGACCAGTCCACAAACCGGTACGCGAGCGGCGGTGTTCAACAGCGGGAACACGGCATCAAACACTTTGCCACCAACGTTCTCGAAATAGATATCGATCCCGTCCGGGCAGGCGTTCGCCAACTGTTCAGCAAAATCCTCACGATAGTGATCGAGACAGGCTGAGAACCCGAGTTTTTCAATCGCGTAGCGGCATTTCTCTTCACCACCGGCAACGCCAACCACATGACAGCCTTTGAGCTTACCCAGTTGCCCGACGGTGGCTCCCACCGGGCCCGTCGCGGCGGCGACCACCAGGGTTTCGCCCGCTTTTGGCTGGCCAATGTCCATCAGGCCCATGTAAGCGGTGAAACCGGGCATCCCGAGGATCCCCAGCGCCCAGGATGGGTGGGGCAGATCGTCAATTTTCGCCACGCCAGTGCCATCCGAGACGGCATAACGTTGCCAGCCGCTGCCTGCCAGTACCCAGTCACCGGTTTTAAAATCGGGATGCTGCGATTCAACCACCTGTGAAACCGTACCGCCGACCATTGGTTGATCGAGTTGTGCCGGAGGCGCATAGGATTTACTTTCATCCATGCGCCCGCGCATATAAGGATCCAGTGAGAGGTAAACCGTGCGGAGCAGCATTTCACCTGTTTTGATGGAGGGAATAGGTTGTTCAACAAGCCGGAAATTCTCTTTAACCGGTTCGCCATCGGGGCGCGATGCCAATAGCCAGGCTTGATTGCTGTCAGGGGATTGCGTCATGTAAACCTCTTTACTCATTTGAATCAGGCAAGTGTAGTTGAAACTATTCTCCAGTGAGCCAGCGCACAAACCCACACAAAACTTTACGCTGGGAAAACCGCTAACGCATTGAACATAAAAGCCCCTTCAACATCTGCACAAACGGTCTCGGGCATTCTCACATAACCGCTCTTTAATCGACTGCGTATACCTATAGCGGTGCAATTAACCCAATAGGTGACGCATGACGGTTCAACAATCTTATGATTTAGCAGCAGATCACGACACGCATATCGCCTCCGCAATCGCTAAGTTTTTCCGTCGCATCATCCCGATGCTGGCGCTGATGCTGATTGTTAACCAAATTGACCGAGCCAACATTGGATTCGTCAAAGCCGAATTACAGACGGATGCGGGGATCAGTGCCGCAGCCTTTGGTCTGGGCGCAGGATTGTTCTTTATTGGTTACGCGCTGTTCGAAGTGCCCAGCAATATGATGCTGAAAAAACTCGGGGCACGCGTGTGGCTGACGCGCATCATGATTACCTGGGGCATCGTGGTGGTGTTAACCGGTTTTGTGAGCACGCCGCTGCATTTCTATGTCCTGCGCTTCTTGTTGGGTGTGGCAGAGGCGGGATTTTTCCCTGGTGTCTTATTCTACTTTCGCCAATGGGTGCCGAATGCATGGCGCGGTCGTGCCACCGCGATGGTGCTGAGTGCCACCGCCAGCGCCTTTCTGTTTTCCGGCCCCTTAACTGGCGCCATTCTGATGCTGCATGAGGTGAACGGGCTAGCCGGGTGGAAATGGGTGATGTTCCTGGAAGGGGGCGGATCGATTGTGATTGGTTTGCTGGCCGCGCTAGTGCTGGTCTCTAAACCGCAGGATGCCAAATGGCTTAACCCAGCAGAACAACGTGCGTTGCAAGCACAGTTAGCGTTAGAGGATGCAGCTCGTGACGTACATGCTAAAGAGCACGGCCGCTGGGGTTTATTGCGCGATCGCAGCTTACTGTTCTATTGTCTGATTTTTTTCACCATGACCATGACCGGTTACACCCTGGTCTTCTGGCTGCCGCAAATCATCCAGCGTATTCAGGGTTATAACAGCTTTGAAATAGGTTTGCTGACCGCCGTTCCGTGGTTATGTGCCATTGTTGCCTTGTTCCTGCTGGGTAAAACCACCGACCGCTACCGCGATAAGCTGGATAAAGGGCTGGGTCTTGCGATGCTGATTGCCGCGTGCGGCACCTTTATGGCCACCACCGGCACACCCTGGTTTGGCTTTGTCGCGATGATCGTCGCTTGCATTGGCTCGAAAGTCAGCGCGGCATTCTTCTGGCCAATGCCGCAAAGCGAATTACCTGCTTCAATCGCCGCGCCTGGTATTGCCCTGATCAACTCCATCGGCAACCTCGGCGGGTTCTTTGCACCCACCGTGTTTGGCTATCTTGAACTTCATACCGGCAGCACCACCGGCGGGCTGTATGCGCTGACCAGCGTGTCGGTCATCACCGGTGTCTGGCTGCTGCTGCGACGCAAACCTGTTCCCCCTGCATTCGGTCACACGGAGAGAAACCATGTCCGACACACCAGTCATTAAATCGATGCGTATCGTTCCGGTTGCCGGATACGACAGCATGCTGCTGAACATCGGCGGGGCGCATAACTGCTATTTCACGCGCATTCTGGTGATCCTTACCGATTCAGCAGGCAACAGCGGCGTGGGGGAAACGCCGTGCCACGCTTCAACGTTGCAACTGCTGGAACATTTTCGCCCGCTGATTATCGGTAGCTCACTGATGCGTGCTAACGCCACGTTGAGCCAACTGTTCGCCAGCGACGCGCGGCAGCAACACACCTCGCACACCAATGACATTCATATTCCGCAGATGAATCCAGAGAAGTTTTACAACGCGGCGGCGGCTATTGAGGCTGCGTTGCTCGATTTGCAGGGTAAATTCCTCGATTTACCGGTAGCGGATCTGCTCGCCAGCGGTAAGCAACGAGAGCGTATTCCGGTGTTGGGCTATCTGTTTTATATCGCCGATCGTCAACGCACGAACATGCACTACCGTTCGGGTGATGACGAAGCGGATGGCTGGTTCCGGTTACGTCATCAACCGGCAATGGACAGTGCAGCAGTGGTACGGCTCGCAGAAGCCGCAGTAGAACAATACGGTTTTCGGGACTTCAAGCTAAAAGGCGGCGTCTTGCATGGCGAGCAGGAAGTCGAAACCGTGGAAGCCTTGCTGTCGCGGTTTCCACAATCTCGCGTCACCGTGGATCCGAATGCCAGTTGGTCGCTGGATGAAGCGATTCGCTTTGGTAAACAGCTGGCAGGTAAGGTGCCATACCTGGAAGATCCTTGTGGCGCAGAGCAGGGATATTCCGGGCGCGAGACCCTGGCCGAGTTCCGTCGCGCCACTGGCGTGCCGGTGGCCACTAATATGATCGCCAATGACTGGCGGCAGCTGCAGCACGCTCTGCAGCTCAACGCCATCGACATCCCGCTCGCCGATCCCCATTTCTGGACGATGCGCAACGCCAACGTTGTCGCGCAGCTGTGTAACGAATGGGGCCTTACCACCGGTTGCCACTCCAATAATCACTTTGATGTTTCACTGGCGATGGTGGCCCATCTTGGTGCCGCAGCGCCCGGTAATCGTCAAACCGCCTTCGATACGCACTGGATATGGCAGGATGGCCAGCAACTCAGCCACCAGCCACCGCAAATTCGTGATGGTTATCTGGAGCTGCCGCCGGGGCCAGGTTTGGGCATTGAACTGAATATGGAACGCGTCGAGCAGGCGCATGCGCTCTATAACGCACTGCCCGATAAGAACCGCAACGATGCATTGGGCATGCAGTTTTTGATTGATAACTGGCGTTTTGACGCCAAACGTCCGGCCCTGGTTCGCTGAGGAAGTTAAATGAAGAAAACCTTTCAGATAGCCACATTACTTACGGCGATGGCGCTCAGCGCACCATTGCTGGCAAAAACTTTCGTCTACGTATCAGAAGCGGATGATGGCACCATCGCCCGCTACACGCTGAACGAACAAACCGGCGCATTGCAGTTGATGGGGCGCACTCAGGCAGGCGGAAAAGTGATGCCGCTGGCGTTGAGTGCTGACCACCAGCATTTATACGCGGCCATTCGCAGTAAACCACTGCAACTGGTGAGCTGGCACATCGATCGCACGACGGGCGACCTTAATCAGAGGACTGCAGTGCCTGCCATGGCCAGTTATCCTTATATCAGCACCGATAAACAGGGGCGATTCCTGCTGGGCGCCTCCTATGATGGCGATGTGGTGCATGTCTATCGGCTAGCCAAAGATGGCAAGGTGATAGCACCGCCGGTGGGCAGCTACAAGACGGGCCATGCGGCACATTCGGTGATCGTTGATGATGCCGGTAAAACCGCCTACGTCGGCAATCTCGGTACTGACCGCGTATTGCAGTTGAAGCTGAGCGAGGAGGGGGAACTCAGCGCGCTGGGCAACGGTTATGTCAAAACCGCCGACGAAAATGGCCCGCGTCATTCGGTGTTATCACCGGATCAGCGCTATCTGTATAACGTTGGCGAGATGGGCGGCATCATCACCCAGTTCCGTCGCGAGCCGAGTGGCGAACTGGTCAAAGTCAGCGAAACCCCCAACGCCGTAGCCACAGAGTATAAGTTGCAGCATGGACGTGAGCGACCGGCAGGTTACAGCGATACCACGCCACGCATCTGGTCAGCCGATATTCATCTGACGCCAAACGGTCATTTCCTGTATGTGACCGAACGCACCAGCAGCACGGTGAGCGGATACCGCGTTGATCAACACAGTGGCAAACTGACACTGATAGGTAGTTGGCCGGTAGAAAAGCAGCCGCGCAGTATTGCCATAACACCGGACGGCAAATGGCTGATCGCCAGTGGTGAAAAAAGCGCATTGACAGGAAGCTACGCCATTGATGCGCAAAGTGGATCGTTAAAGCTTGTGAGTGAAGCGCCTGCTGGTAAAGATGCGAACTGGGTAACGGTGCTAAGTGACTAAGTTAGCCCTTGCGATGATCTGGCGCAATGCTCTGCGCCAGATTGCGCGAAATGTTTTTATGGAGCCGTTGTAATCATTGAGGTTATTTAGAAAAGTGTGATCCAGAACACATTTATACGACTGATGACAGGCTGTGAAGCAATAGGCTTATAAATCAGAGAGATTCTGTAAATAGAAGCTGAATTTGCATTTGGTCCATTAGTAACCCTTAATAATTATCCTGATATTGATTGCCTGCCAATATCACCAAATTTGATGCTGTAACAACCTGACATATTTATCGCCGTGAGTAGATTGAATATTCTGGCAGGATACGCCGCACTTAGCGCCGTCTGGTCTCAATACTGTCATGCAGTGGTTTTCAAAAAACGCCGTTTTTTTTGCTGTTAAAACCTGTCTGGCTGCCTTTTTGGCATTGTACTTCTCACTGGAACTCAACCTGGATAAACCCGCCTGGGCCATTACCACGGTTTTCATTGCCTCTCAGCTTTACTCTGCGTCCACCATTTCGAAATCACTGTTTCGCATGCTCGGCACCTTGTTAGGCGGCGTGTTTATCTTCTTTGTTTTTCCCGTCACTGTTGAACACCCCTTACTTTTTAGCTTCATTATCTCACTGTGGGTGAGTGTGTGCCTGTACCTTTCCCTGCACGATCGCACGCCAAAAAGCTATGTATTCATGCTGGCAGGTTACAGCGCTGCCATCATGGGATTTCCTGAGGTGATGACGCCGCTGTCGATCACCAATACCGTGTTATCCCGCATTGAAGAGATCGCTGTTGGCACTGTGTGTAGCAGCCTGGTACATGCGCTATTGTTTCCGGTCTCGATGCGTAGTTTGCTGGAACAGAGTGTCAGCCAGTGGTATTTGAATGCGCGCAAACTTTGCCACGATTTGCTGTCCGGTATTCCGGGCGATAAGTCTCCCGAACGCGATGAAATACTGACGCGTATGGCGACCAATCCGCAGCAAGTGGAAATTTTGATCACGCACTGTGTTTACGAGGGTGATGCCGCGCGCCGTTTGATTCGTCTGGTCAGCGTGCAGTATCAACATCTCTCTTATTTGATCCCCACGCTCACCGCCATTGAGCTGCGTCTGCAGCGTTTATCGGCATTGCAGATTACCTTCCCGGACAACGTCGCGGTGGCGTTTCGTCTGTTTTTGCATTGGCTCAACGATGGCGAAGCCGTGGGTGAAACCAGCGGTATCCAGCTGGAATTAAGCCGTTGTCAGAGTGATATCAACCAGGCCTGGCGTAGCGGGGAGCTGCCGATTGAGCACTGCCTGCTGTTTACCGGTTTGCTGGAGCGCATGGCGGACTTTGTGCGCATTGCGGGCGCTTATCAAAGCGTCGGCGGGTTGGTCAGCGATCTCTCGGGTGACACCACACCCGCACGCGGCAAACGCACTCATCGTTTCTATGACAAAGGGCTGATCAGGCTTTCTGCTTTAACCGCCTTTTGCGCGATTTTTGGCTCCTGTTTGTTGTGGATCGGCACGGGGTGGCACGATGGTGCCTCAGCACCGGTGATGGCTGCCATCCTGAGTTCGCTTTTTGCCAGTATGGATACGCCACTGACTTCGATGAAATTGTTTGTGCGCGGTGTAATTGTGGCCATCTTCATCAGCGTGATTTATGTGGCGTTGCTGTTACCGCAGGCCACCTCATTTGAAGCGTTGATTATTTGTCTGGTGCCGGGCTTGCTGATACTCGGCCTGATGATTGCACGTCCCTCAACCAATATGATTGGCATCAGCGTGGCTATCCAGATTCCTGGCTTTATCGGTTTGGGCCATCATCTGAAACCCGATTTGGTCCTGCTCATTAACAACGCCATTGCATCACTGACGGGCGTACTTTTCGCCGTGATAGCCACCGTGCTGATGCGTAATAAACGTCCTTCATGGACAGCACGGCGCGCGGTTCGCCAGGGCTTACGTGAGCTATTGCGTTTTATTAAGGAGCTTGAACGTACGGGGTCGTCGCTGCTTGGCAGGCAACGTTTTATCAGTTTGATGCTGGATAAGGTCAACGTGGTGTTACCACGTTTACGACTCGATCCACAGCCGGATATGTCGACCGCCGGGATGTTGTTAACGGAGGTGTGGCTGGGCGTTAACAGCTTTGATTACTACGCCCGACATAAAGATCTGCTGGCAAAACATCAGCTGGACAGTGGACAGATGTTTCATGAGCTTGCCTTGTTCCTGAAACGGCGTCTGAAATCGCTGCAAACACGACCGCACCAGGATTTGCTGGACGAACTCGACTGGCTGTTGCTGCTGCTGGAGCGGCTGGCAAAGCAGGATGACGGGTTACTCACACCGCTGTTTCATCTGTTTAGCATTCGTCTTTACCTGTTTCCTGAGCAAGCGTGGCCCATTGCCACGCCGCGCCAGTTGGAAAGGATGCAACTGCAGGATTATCGTCAACGTGCATGGTAGCCGTCCCAGCTGTAGCCTTTGGGTACGCGGGAGAAACCGGCCGCGAGCAAGTTGGATTGTCCGATGGATCAGTTTGGATATTAGTGGCCGTGATTGATAGATATTTCAAGCTCAAGCCATCTACATTTTCATGGTTATGATAGACATAGCTATTTAAGATGATTGTGAAATATACAAATAACCATCAATAAGGGCCCCCCATGGCCAACTTAGGTATCTACATTACTCCTTTTCCCATTTTTTAATCTTAGCGTCAGCTGTGAGTAACATTGAACTATTTTCATCACATTTTTTTTCTGAAATTTTCCCACGATGTATTTCAAGTGAGTAGTTAACAGCTTGAATAGTATCGCCATGAAACATCTTTAACGAAACAAAATGCGCTCCACTTTCACCAATTTTTAGTTTTAGGCAGGCGGCCGTATCTTTACCGCTTGACGATGCGATTTCATCATTCATTTCAGGATCTAATATAGAAATCCTCTTGTAAATATCAGGTTCACTTAGTTTCATGAAAACATATTCCCCGGCTGTTAGCATAATTCGGAAAGTGGCCTGATAACCGGTGCGCATTCCGGATGCTGGCATATCGAACTGGTTAAAAAATCCTTTGTAGTCACCATCTGAATTTATAAAAGAGAAATCAGACTGATTCAAATCAGAATGGTTTACTGATGGAGGATTGTAGGAGAGACTATTATTAATCTCTCGTACTTCCAGTGTCATTTCCGAATCTGTTCTCGTGTTAGCGGTTAACAGTATAATTGCAGTGAAAGTATTTTCTGGCGTGATATCGATTTTGCACCTTGCGTTATAGGAGCAGTTTAAACTTTCTATTTTTTGACTGTTGTCAAATATATCGATTTTCATATAACGGAGGTGATCAGTTACCCCCTCTATTCTATAATATTTCCCTCCGTATAATGTGATGTTGTAGGCTTGGGTTCTGAATCTTTGCTTATCATCTTTAGAGTAAAAAGAATTTAACCCTTTCTGATTGTTCAGGTTGTAAATAATATTGGTATTAATCGTTTTAGACTTTGTGCTCGGCAAGGCGCTAGCATTTAAAAATATCTTACTGACTATTATTACTAATGGAATGACAACCAGTGATGCAAGAATCGTGAAAATAAATTTCTTATTCATTAATAATCTACTTATGGGTTCATGTAGAGGTTACAAAAAATTGGATTATCTTGGTTTTAGAAATAAAATTAGTTTTTTTATGGCTTCTTTTGAAGTTAAGTAAAATTTTAGTTCAACATGCTGAAAGCAGAAGAAGTATAAAAACCGAGAAAACTATTGTCATGTCACCATAAACCATTCAATTTGTGTTCCTACTATATCATATAGTAACGTAGTGGTAACTTCTAATTTTCATGATTTGGCAGCTAAACTTTTGGCTCACAATTGAAGCTTCATCAAAGTCGACTTCTCTTGCAGCATTAAAGATGTATGGAATATCGACTGCAGCTAATGTGAAAAGGTGTAGCCTACTACCGATTTCAGAGCACATCAGTGGTAGCGCACACTTATACGAACTGGAAAGGTTTTTCATTCTAAAGAATCTGGCCTATTTGGCGGGTCAAAAATGGTCAGCCTACGCGCCGCTGTTGTTCTGCCTAAGGTCACGCCGTGCTGCGGCACTGTCTCATGAGGAGGAAATTTAAAGACCGGAAATACTTAGCGTTAAGCCTTTTCTTTCGAACAAAAAATAACTTATTGATTTAGCAGGGTTGCTGCGTGGCGGCGGTAAACAACGCGAGTGAAGAGGCTGGCATCCGATGCTCCTGGGGTTTCAAAGAGGACTTTCAGCAGTGTAGCCTGCAGCATGATTGTGAGCAGGTTATATACTTGATGTTTTGGCTGATTTTTTCATCAACAGGAGTGAGAAATGATGATGTTCAAACGCGCACTATTATTGGCGTTGCTTCCGGGAAGCGTGCTGGCTGCCCCGGTCTTTACGCTGCAATCATCGGATTTTAACGACAGTGCCATGCTGGATAAAACCTTTGCAGGCAACAACAAAAGTAACCCGTCATGCACCGGCGACAATGTGTCGCCGGCTTTGAGCTGGTCGAATGCACCCGCCGGCACCCGCAGCTTTGCGCTGATGCTGACCGATCCCGTGGGAGGAAAAGGCTTAGGCGTGACACATATGGTGGCCTATAACATCGCGGCGGATCGCACGCAGTTTGCGCAGGGCGAATTAAGTAAAGGCGAAGGATACACTGGAGGTAAGAATTCGCCGGGCACCACAAGTTATTATGGTCCTTGCCCGCCAGTGGGAAGTGGCATACATCATTATAACTTCGTGATGGTGGCAACAGATTTGCCGGTAAATCAATTACCTGGCGGACTGACACATGATGAGTTGATCGCCAAATTGAAAGGCCATACCTTGGGGGCTGCCACCATTGTGGGACGGTTTACCAACGATAAGTAAGTCATACGGCCGCCTGAACTGGCGGCCGTGACAACGTCACTCTACAGGATAGATAGACTCTGCCAACGCGCCCCGACGATCCAGTCGGCGTGCGGCTAACCACAGCAATGCGGTGACAAACCAGCCAATAATCCACGACACATCATTGCCTGCAAATATCCAGGTCAATGAGCCATGGTGCAGCGGATTATCAATAAACGGCAGTTGCACCATCACACCCAGGAAATAGACCACAATCCCTGCCCAGTTCCAGCGCCCATAACGACCATCAGGCTGTGAAAGTGCCGGAATATCCACGCGCCCTTTGGTGATCAGATAAAAATCGGTAAGGCTGATTGCGCTCCACGGAACAAAGAAGGCTAGCAGGAACAACAGGAAATGGGTAAACGACTTGAGGAAGGCCGGTTCACTGATCAGGGCGATGATGCAGGCGATCGTGACCATCAACACCACAAACAGAACCCGACCGCCACGGCTGAGGGACGTTTGCTGCCGGAAGCCTGACACGATGGTGGTGAGTGACATAAAGCTGCCGTAAGCATTCAGGGTAGTGAAGGTAATCTTGCCAAAACAGATAGCAAAGTAGATCACCATTGCCATGGTCGCGCTACTGCCCAGACCCACGATATATCCCACTTCATTGCCGGAAAATGCTTTTCCAGCAATCGCCGCCACAATCACGCCCAACGTCATCGAGGCTTGGGTGCCTAAAACGGTGCCGAAAAACACCGAGCTGAACAGCTTCTTCGCCGATACGTTAGCCGGCAGGTAGCGTGAATAATCAGACACATACGGGCAAAAGGCTATTTGCCAGGAGGATGAGAGGGAAACGGCCAGCAGGAAGTTGGCAATCGTGAAGTGCTGATTTTGCCACACGGCCGACAAATCATGCGTGGAAAGCAGGGTGATGAACAGATAAGCGAAGGCCAGCACACCGATCACACTCGCCACTTTACCCAGCTTGTGAATCACCCGATAACCGAGCACCGCAATCACCACAATGATGGCGCTGAACAGGATCATACCCGTCGCGTTGCTCACATTAATCAACTTTGCCAGTGCCTGACCGGCCAGCACGGTGCCACTTGCCGAAAATCCGACATACATAATGCATACCAGCAGCAGCGGGATCACCGCACCAAACACGCCAAACTGCATGCGACTGGTGATCATCTGCGGTAAGCCAAGACGTGGGCCCTGAATGGCATGCAACGACATGATGGCGGCACCAATAATCTGGCCCACCAACAGACCCACAAGCGACCACACCACATCGCCGCCCAACACCACGGCGAGCGCTCCGGTGACAATGGCGGTGATCTGCAGGTTACCGCCAAACCAGAGAGTGAACTGGCTGAAAGGGTGACCATGGCGTTCGCGGAGCGGAATGTAATCGATGGAGCGGGTTTCAGACAGGCGCTGGTTTTCTCTGCCTGAATAATCGGCTGCAGGTGATTCGGCTGACATAGTTTCCTCGCTGAAACAATGAACGCAGTGCGTTATGTTATTTTTGTTTATCAGTTGTGTTTGCAATAGGCGATACATGTATATACATGTATCGATATTGTCACGCGAGAAAAGAAGTTACAAGGCAGCCTGTCATTGGAAAATGTGATGACGCTGGCAAGGTTGTCATCAAAAGGAAAGGGTGAAGAGAGGGTAAGCCGCTGTGATTATTAGTGGCCCTGGGTCCAGGGATTAAAATTGCTGTCAGCTGAATCTTGTTTGTCGGGTTCATCCAGAGAATCCAGGTACAGCGCTTCCACTTCAGCACGCGCCCATGGAGTGCGACGCAGGAATTTGAGGCTGGATTTTACGCTGGGATCGTTTTTAAAGCAGTTAATATTGATGAGTTTACTGAGTTCAACCCAGCCATAACGCACCACTAACGCATTAACAATCATTTCCAGCGTCACGCCGTGCATGGGATCTTTAGAAGAGTGAGGTGTCATATTACGTCCTAATTTGCAGGCGGATGATTGGCGGGCAAGATTACAAGAAAGCCGTGCCGGCAGCAATGGTGTAGACTTGAGCTTAGCCATTTACTGAGGAAATAACGCGATGAGCGATAAGAAAATGATTTCAATCGACCAGTTCAATGAAGCTGAGCGAAGTGAAGTGGATGAAATCTTCAAAGGGTTAATGGAAAAACATCGCCAGCGCAGTGGTAAAGAGCCTGATGCGAAAAAAGAGAAAGAATATACCGCAGATGCGCGTCAGCAAGTCATGACCAGCAAGCTAGCCAAAGAAAAAGCCAAAGCGGACAAAGCAAAGAAAACACCTGCGCGCCGCAAGAAACCTGAAGCGCAATCTGCCAGCGAAGTCAGTGACTTCAACTGGTCTGCCTCAATTAATAAGGGGCGTCGTTAAGCGTTAACTCAGCAATCCGGCGCCCACATTCACCGACAATCCCAGAATGGCCAGATTGAAAATAAACGAGATCACCGATTGCAGCAGCGCCAGCTTGCGCATTTCGGTGGTGCCGGTTGCCACATCAGCGGTCTGTGATGCAACCGCGATGGTGAATGAGAAATAGAGAAAATCCCAGTATGCCGGTTCGTCCGGTTTTTCCGGGAATATCATGGGCGTGACATTTTGACTGCGATGCAAATAGTGTTGATGCGCATAATGCATGGCAAACGAACTTGGCAGTAATGCCCATGAGACAATCAATGTCATGGCCGTCAGCAGCAGATGTAACACGCGTGGTGTGCCGGTGAGATGTTTGAGCGCCGGCAGTTCGCTCATGATTGCCACGATGCTGATCATGCAGGCCACAATGACCATACCCAAAACTAACGCAGCGCTCTGATCTTGCATCTGAGCGATACGTTTGATCTCGCCAGCATCGGTACGCAGCATGCGAAACCAGATAAACCACAGATAAAGCCACGCCAGCACATTCCAGCCAATCAGCACGCGTTGCAGTTCTCCCAGTTTTGCAGGCAGTAAGAAATAGCAGACGACCCCGGCAACAATCGATATCAACAGACGTAGCCGCGCGAACAGATGTGTGGTGAGCGAAAAGGGCATGATGTTTTTTTGCTGGGGTTTGAATCAGTTAACTGTAGTTGATGGCAGGAAAAACGCCTGAGATAGCGGTTAAGAATCATATCGAGATTTGAATGATTGTCGGTTTAAGACACTGGCTGAACGCTGCACTCTCTGACGTCGCTACGTGAATTCTGAGATTTTATGTGAGGGATTATTGCCAAAGATTGGCGTAGCGACGCCTAAATTTGGCGGCATTTTAAACGATTAATGAAGGGTGTATTGATAAACTTAGCCATGCTTATCAGGATGAGAGTGAAAATAACTCTACATGAAGACCACATACAGGGTGCCTTCATGTGGACTTGTCTCATGCGAGCGAGCAGTTTTCATGAGTTAAGCGGCATGGCCCATGTTGAGCCATTTACGATGTGAACGGCTGAGCAGAGTGGAGGTTTCGATGACAAGTGAGAAACGGAAGTCGTTTACGTCAGCATGGGGCGCTGGAAATTTACAGCAATGCAATCAAATATCAGTAGGAGATAGCCCAGCGGAGTCTGGCGTGCGCCTTCAGATACCTTATTTAACATAATATACATTATCCGTACTTTTATTATCTGGCTAAGTTAAAGTGACCTCCTGGGAAATGCGTGCGTTTTGTTGAGCTGGATGTGCTCTAAAGCGTTCCACTAATGCGACGGTTTCTGGCATCGGCCACAGGCCTGAAATGAAAATTTGAAGAGTCAAATCAGATGAGGTTTCCCGTCCGCAACACGTCAGCGATGATGACCTGCCACCGACGGGAAATGATGAATTACTTCTTTCCGTTGCCAGCTTCCCGCGCTTTCAGACGACAGGCTTCAACAACCCAGGCTGAGAAGTTTTGAATGTTTTCGCTCTTCATACTCTCTTCGATTTGATCAATCAGCAGATGTGGGAAACGAATATGTTTTCGTCGGGTTTTGGAGTTTGTCATTTTATCCATGGTGATCCCTGGTCAGTTGTCTCACAAGTTTATTTTTGTATTGATTAAGCATCTGCTCAGATTGCCCCTAAGCAGATGTAAATAAACCAAAAAACAGATCCCTGCTCTTGTTATTGTTTATCGAGCAGTAACCGACTGTCCGCGAGGGAAAGTGGCTGGATCTGATGGGTCACCAGCAGCGTGGTTTTACCCTTAATGAGTTCTTTCAAGCAGTTAAGTACTAATTCGGTATTTACTGCGTCTAGCCCTTCAGTGGGCTCGTCCAGCAACACGATCGGCGCATGGGAAAGAAACGCGCGAGCAATCCCAATCCTGCGGGCCTGACCACCAGACAGACGCCCTCCTAACTCTCCCACCAGGGTGTCGAGCCCCAGAGGAAATGCGCGGACTTCGTCGTCTAAAGCGGCGCGCGCCAGTGCATCCCATAAAGCCTCGTCATCCGCATCCGGTGCAACCAGGCGCAGGTTGTCTCGAATCGATGCGTTGAAGAGATAGGTTTTCTGGCCAACCACCGAGATCATCTGACGCAGTGTATCTTCAGAAAGCGCCCTGACCGGACGACCGCCGATAGACACATCCCCTGCTGTCGTTTCCCAGAATCCTTGCACCAGATTCAGTACGGTGGTTTTACCTGCTCCGCTGGGACCTAAAATCGCCAGACAATGGCCGACCGGCACGGTAAAGCTCAGCTTATCCAGTACATTAGGCGCGTCAGGCGTGTAACGCATTGTCACGGAAGAAAATGACAACTCGCTGCTTTCCGGTATCGGGCTGGTTTCAGGCAGGACAATCGCCGGTGTCAGCTCCGTCATGGAGAACAGACGGCGTGCCGCTGCGCGCGTAGTGCCAAGGGCGGCAAAGGCAGCGGGCAACCCAGCCACCGCTTCAGTACTCGCCAGTATGGTGAACAGCAACATCACGATTTCACTGGCAGAAATGCCGGTTGCATGGTCAGTGTTAAATAACAGGATAAAGGCGAAAAATAACCCGAGCTGTCCCATTAAGGCGCAGATCGCCCCGCCGCTGGCGCTGATCCAGGCTTGCCGACGCTGTGCGCTGATCAGTTGCTGAGAAAGCTGGCGCAGATGATCGGTTTGATGACTAACAGCGCCAACCATCTGTAACTCTGCTAATCCACGCACCAAATCGGTGGATGCGGCCTGAACGGATGAGCGCACGGTAGCGATCTGGTTGCCACAGGCTTGCGTCAGTGAGGCCACAATCCACGGCACGACCACGCCCGCAAGTATCAGCACCACCGCATCAATCAAGGCCACTGAAGGTGAGAACCAGCAAATTCCTGCCAAAATGATGAGCGACGAGATCAGCCCTGCAATGGCCGGCGTCAAAATACGCAGATAGAAATTGTCGAGGCTATCTATATCAGCGCGAAAACGCGCCAGCACATCCCCATCGCGAAAATCCTGCAGTCGCGCAGGCGCAAGATGGGCTAACTGCTGATAGAACCAGACACGTAAAACCGACAACAAGCGCAAAGTTGCATCGTGCGTCACCAATCTTTCCAGATAACGCGCGAAGGTACGCAATACCGCGAGCCCACGAATCGCTGCAGCCGGAGTGAAAAACTCCAGTGCCAGTGAGCCTACGCCCGCCAGCGCCATGGACGTAATGAACCAGCCTGATAAGGCGAGCAGCGCCACGTTGGAGAGAATCACAATCACGGAGAGCAAAATCCCCACCGCCATGCGAAAACGCCATGGACGCGCCAGGCGCAAGAGATGGCAAAGATCCTTCATGCGAGATCTCCTTTTTGCAGACGCTCGAGTTCGGCGAAGACGCCAGCCTGATCGCGCAATGCTTGCGGCGTCCCCGATTCAACCACCCGCCCTTTTTCCAGCACGATGATTCGGTCAGCTGTGGCAGCGATTTCCGTATCGTGGGTGATGATTAAGCGTGCACTGTTCGGTAATGAGTCACTCAAGGAGGCAATCATATTCTGTGCCGTCTGGCGATCCAGCGCGACCGTAGGTTCATCAAGTATCACCACCGGTGGCGAAATCAATACGGCGCGGGCCATTGCAATACGCTGAATCTGCCCACCGGACAGCCCTTTTCCACCATCACCCAGGCGGTAATCATATTGCGCCGGCAACGAATGGATAAAAGTGTCAGCCTGAGCCAGCTGTGCCGCTGCTTCAACCTCTGCCTGGCTGATACCCGAACGCGACAACAGAATATTTTCCGCAATCGAACCGGCAAACATAGTGGGTCGCTGCGGGAGCCAACCAATCTGTTGCTGCCATGCAGCAAGATCTAATGAAGAAAGATCCTTGCCATCAATGACGATGCGTCCTGAGTTGGGCGCGATAAAGCCCAGTAGCATTCGCGATAAGGTGGTTTTACCGGCACCGCTGGTGCCGACGATCGCCAGTGTTTCCCCGCTACGTAGGGTCAGGGAAACATCGGTAACGCCGCCGCCCTCCGCATACTGATAGCTCACCCCTTCAAGACTGATTTCACGCGGTTTCACCGAGAGCGCGCCATTACCCTGTGACGATTCCGGCGCTTCAGCATTCAGGATCGCCAGTAGACCTTCCGTCGCGCCAATTGCATCCATTCGGGCATGATAGTGCGTGCCCAAATCGCGCAGCGGACGGAAAAATTCCGGTGCCAGCAACAAGGCAAACAGCCCCGGCAGGAAGCCCATTTCGCCATAGAACAGACGGAATCCAACATACACCGCTACCATCGCGGTGCTGATGGTGGCAAAAAATTCCAGCACCAATGATGAAAGGAATGCCAGTCGCAACACCTTCATGGTGGTCTGACGATAGCTGTCCGAGATCGCTGCGATGATGTTCGCTTGTCGGCGTGCAGCATGGGTCTGGCGTAACGTTGTCAGGCCAGCAATCACATCAAAGAAGTGCGCACTCATCAGGCTGAGTTTGTGCCACTGCTTCAGGCTCATTTTCTCCGCGCCCTTTCCTACTACGATCATGAACAACGGCACCAGTGGCGCGGTGATCAACATGATCAAGCCAGAAACCCAGTCAAAAGGAAAAAGCGCCACCAGAATGGCAAGCGGCACAATGCCGATGATGATTTTTTGCGGAAGAAAACCGGAAAAATAAGCTTCGATAGCTTCGACGCCTTCGCCAAGTGAGCTGGCGATACTGCCCGTACGTTGATGCTGGCTCCAGGCGGGACCCAGTGTGGCGATGCGATCTAACAACATCCCGCGCAATCCCTGACGGATACGTGCGGAGGCTTCAAAAGCAAAACCCTGACGCAGGATATCGATACCCGCGCGCAGCAACATCACAATCGGCAGCAATAAGAGATAAGGCAATAGCGCGGTGAAGGTTTTACCACCGAGGACCGCGTTGCTGATTAGCCAGGCTAACAGCCAACACTGTGCAATCATCAGTATGGCATTGAGCGCCGCCATACTGATCGACAGTGAAAATAAACCGCCCGCCTGGCGACGCAGGCTCGAAAGCCAACGCTCCGCCAGGCGGGCTGCCATTCCACTTGGAGGGGAACTAGCAGACATGATGTCTTAGTGTCCCCCGTGACCAACCAGCTTGGAGATACGGCCGCGGAATACCCAGATCTGATACCAGTTGTACATCAGCATTACCGGAACAAAACCGCCCATGGTCATGGTGAAGGTAATCAGAGAAACCTGTGGACTGGCGCCCGCCCAGATGGTCCAGGTGCCTGGCACAATCCATGGGAACATGGTGAGTAACATACCGAAGCCCAGAATAAATGCTGCGCCATTGAACCACATCACCGCAGCGAAATCTTTGTCCTTCAGGGTGTCACGACGCACCTGATCAATACACACCAGTGCGATCAAGCCAAACAAGCCCCAGATCCAGAAATGCGGTCCAAACCATTTCGCACGTGCCCAGTCGAAGATCACCGCACTCCACACCCAGGTAATCACTACGGCAGCGATGGCCAACCAGAAGATCACCGCCGTCCAACGTGCTGCATCCTGACGAATCGGTTCATTTTTCTCGAAGCGAGCACGTACGAACAGCACGCCTGCCAGCGTCATTGCCACGCAGGAAGCCACGCCGGTCCAGATGGAGAACGCTGAAATAAAGTTAAATGCGCCACCCACGTAAGTTGGTACACCCTGTGCAGGCGAATCCATCTGGAAACCTTGCAGCAACGCGCCAACGCTCATCCCACCAAAGAAAGTCACCGCGAGGCTGGCGACACCGAAGATGCCGTCAGAAAACTTCTGCCAGAATGGCGAGGCCAGATGACGAAACTCCAGTGCCACCGCGCGGGACATAATGCCCCACAACACCAGCGCCATTGGCACCATCAGGTAGCTAAATGCCGAACCGTACACAAACGGGAAGGTGCCGAACATGATACCACCGGCGACGATCAGCCAGGTTTCGTTGGCATCCCAGGTGCCAGCCATTGCCGACATGATCGCGCCACGTTCATCATGGTCGCGAACGAAGAGCGAGAAGATCCCCGCCCCCAGGTCGGCGCCATCCAGCGCGATATATAAAAGAACACTGATACCAAATGCTAACCACCAGGCGATGATCAGGAAGTGCTGAGTCGAATTAAGCATGTCCATGGATTTATTCTCCCATCAAACCGGACGGATATATTCAGGATGGTCAGCATGACCACTGGCAGGCATTTCAAGGTGACCCAAATGCTCATGCCCCTCGCCCGGTATTTTGCTGGTCAAATCAGGACCAATACGCACCACTTTCGCCAGGAACCATATGGTGCCCGCGACCACAGCCGTTTCAAAGATGGCAAAGCCCACCAGCCAGAAGATTGCCAGACCCAGGGTCATTGGACTCATACCGTCTTCGGTGCGCATCAGGCCATAAACGATCCACGGCTGACGGCCAATTTCGCGCGTCCACCAGCCCGCAATCACTGCGATATAAGGCAGGATCACCATAATAACGGCCAGCGCCAGGAACAGCTTATTGCGCGGAGCCAGCTCAGCGGTCATGCGACGACGTGCAATCAGCCAGACGCCCCAGAGGCTCACCAGCAACATGGCACCCGCAGCACCTGACATGGCGCGGAAAGCGTAGAACGGCAATACTACAGGCGGTTGCTGATCTTTCGGGAAGCTGTTCAGGCCCGTTACCGTACCGTTCCAGGTTTTGGTTTCAATCAGGCTTAAACCGTGCGGGATATCGATTGACCATGCGAGGCCGGTGCCTTCTTTGTTTGGCCAACCGAGGATGTGCCAGGCACTGTTGACGTTACCCGCAGAATCATAAGTATCGTAGTGCCCTTCCATTGCTGCCAGCGCCGCCGGTTTATGTTCCAGCGTGGCTTCACCCAGCACGTCACCCATATAGATCTGAACGGCGGCGACCACGGCCAGCGCCATCAGTGAATACTTCAGGGGTTTCAGGAACAGATCAACATGACGCTGTTTCAGAACATACCAGGCGCAGGTCGCCACCACGAAGCACAGCGAGAGCTCGAAGCTTGCCAGCAGCATGTGCGGGAAAGCACTGCGCGCATTCGGGTTAAACAGCGCGGCCAGCCAGTCAGTTACGATGAAAATACCGTTATGCAGTTCAACACCGGTTGGCGTTTGCATCCAGGAGTTAGCCACCAGGATCCACATCGCAGAAAGCGTAGAAGAGAGCGCCACGTTAAAGGTCGCAAACAGGTGCATCCCTTTGCTGATCTTGCCCCAGCCAAAAATCATCAGTCCGATAAAGCCGGCTTCGTACATAAAGGCGGTGATGGTCTCATAGCCGAGCACCTGACCAAAGAACGGCCCGGCAGCCTGCGAGAAGCGACCATAAAGAATACCAAAGGCCATTTCCATGGTGACACCGGTTGCCACGCCAGCACCGAAGTTAACGATAAACAGCTTTTCAAAGAAGCGACACAGGCGATACCACTGCTCATCTTGCTTCCTGACCCACATCAGTTCAGAGATGAACAACAGTGCAGCCAGTCCAATGGTTAGCGGGGGAAAAATGATGTGAATGGATGAAATTAGCGCGAAGTCAATACGCGTGATCAGCGATGTAAGATCGTTACTTAGCATGACTATCTTCTTTTTTTGAGTGACCGAATTAGTTAACGGCAATCCAGCGCCGTTTCACATGTTATGAAGTGAGATGAAGCAAGCTCTTGCATAACAAGTTGAAATCGGTGCCGCACTGTCGTCTTTCTCTTAACTACGAGCAACAACCACAGTTTAATTTCCAGACAGGTGACGTCTGGGAAATAGGATATTCACTTCGGCGTTCGTTCCGGAGAAAGAACGGGAAAATAAATCATGATTGTTAACGAAATGTCAGTCGATAACACTTGCAGGCGTAGGTATCGACACGGCTCGTAATAAGAATTTTTCTGTAAATTATTCTATATTTTCGTTTACACAAAGGCATCCAAATTAAAGGGGTAACTTGTAACAAAAAGAAAAAATTCGCTGTATAAATGAATGATTTTCATGTGAATTAAATGTAACAAGAGCGTTAACTTATGAGGAATCCTTGATTTTAATCAACTTAATTCAAGGTTTTAGCGTGGTTTTGAGCGTTAATTATGATGCGCTGAAGAGTGAAAAAATCGGCGTGCAGCCCGTAATGATGCGATTATCTTATTATTTAGCAGAGTTACAATTACCGTAGACATACGCTCAACATCAATAATACGGAATTTTAACAAGCATTGAGTTATTGTATTTTAATAACAGCCGGAGTGATTTAATTTAACAAACCAAAAACAATTATCACTTTCAGAACACTTAATTCCTGCGCCATTAAATCTTTAAAAACCTCGCTATTAAATATACTGACTCGTAACATTAAAGACACACCGTGCGCACACTTGTCACATTAATAATGAATCAGGCGACATTTATTTAAGGCAAATAAGGAGTCTGGCCAGGCAGTGTGAGTAGGAGCACGCAGTCACGCGTGGAAACGAAGATTTTGCAGAGCGAATGAAGAATGCCGACAACCCATAAGGTTGTCAGCACAGGAGAACGTCAGCGTGCAGGGTAATTCGTGTTTTAGTGTGAGCCTGGAATGGCGACCCGCCCGTCGAATAACAAACGTGCCGTGCGTATCAGGCCGCTTTGCGTCACCTTCCCTGCCTCATCACGGGTCAGCATCACGCTAAACTCGCCGCTGGGATGCTCTACCGCCAGACGCTGCTGCCTGGTATCGGTAATCTGCGCGATGCCCTGCGTCACGGAACCGGGGATCAGGCAGGCTGTGGCGACACTCACCGCGCCCAGTACGCCTATAGAGGCGTGACAGCGATGGGGGATAAATGTCCGCGTGGATAGCGCACCGCCATTAGCGGGCGGCGCGATCAGGGTCATTTTCGGCACGGTTCGTTTGGTCACATCCCCGAGATTCATCAGCGGACCCGCTTGTAAGCGGATAGATTCCAGGCGTGCTTTTAACTCAGCATTACTCTCCAGCTGTTCGCGAGTTTCCTGTCCAGTGCATCCCACATCCTCAGCACGCAGGATCACCACGGGCATACCGTTATCGATGCAGGTCACCTCAATCCCGTCAAACCGATTACGCGCCTCTCCGGTCGGTAACAGCGATCCGCAGCTGGAGCCTGCAATATCCTCGAATTGCAAAATTTGCTCTGCGCCAAAACCGGGCACGCCGTCTATCTGGGTCTCGCCCTGATATTCCACCGTGCCATCGGGCGTGGCAAATTGCGCCACTGCGATTTGCCCGGTGTTGACCATAAAGATGCGCACGCGCGTGATGTCGCCCTGTGCCCTTATCAGGCCCTTCTCAATGGCAAAAGGCGCCACGGCGGCGAGGATGTTACCGCAGTTCTGTCCATAATCGACCACCGCTTGATGCACGTTAACCTGTGCAAACAGATAATCGACATCGGCATCAGGACGCGATGCAGGTGAGATAATCGCGACTTTACTGGTCAGCGGATCAGCCCCACCGATGCCATCAATTTGGCGGGGATCGGGTGAACCCATGACGGCCAGCAACACGCGATCTCGTTGCGGCCCCGCTTCTGGCAGATCGCTGGCAAGGAAACAGGCGGCTTTAGAGGTGCCGCCTCGCATTAAGACACAGGGTATCAGCGTCTGTTTCATAGCGAACTCTTTTGCAGGGCATCCAGAGAATCCACGTAGCGCAATCCCTTTTCCGCTAACGCGCCACGCATCTGATAAATATCCAGCCCCAGTTCCCCCGCAGCCAGTCTTACTCGTTTACTCTCCTCATTGGCGACCCGCTGTTGGGTGGTCTCGGCGATATTTTTCGCATCCGCTCTCGGCACAATCACTACTCCGTCGTCATCGGCAACCACGATATCGCCAGGAAGAACCAGCTGACCGGCACAGAGAATTGGCACATTCACCGACCCCAGCGTGGCTTTAACGGTTCCCTGAGCAAACACCGCACGCGACCAGACCGGGAAACCCATCTCACGCAGGGTCTGGCTGTCACGGATACCGATATCGCCCACCAGCGCCACTACGCCACGCGCCTTTAATGAAGTGGCCAGCAGATCACCGAAGAAGCCGTCATGGCAATCCGAGGTCGGTGACACCAACAGCACATCGCCCGGCTGACACTGTTCGACTGCAACATGAAACATCCAGTTATCACCGGGAGAAACCAGCACCGTGACCGCACTGCCGGCTATCGCGACACCCTGCTGGATTGGTCGTATCCGCACATCGAGCAGACCTTGCCGCTGTTGCGCTTCATGGACGGTCGCGACACCGGCACGGGCAAATTGTGCAATCAGTGCAGAATCGGCCCGCTCAATCTGCTGAACAACGATGCCTTTCTGATTGACCGCAATCATGAGAGATCCTCCGTTACCCGTGGGAACAGACTCTGATAGCCTTCGCCGTGGGTGATGACGCGCGTGGATGCAATCCCTGTGTTGCGTTTGGCCTGCACACCGCGCTGGAGCGCCACGCGCGTGTAGTATTCCCACAGGTGTTCCTGCCCGGCCATGCACTGAATCGCCTGATATTTCTTGTCCCAAACCGAGGTGATATCCAGCAGCACATCCGGTTTCCACAGGCATTGTTCAGGCTGATGCGGTTCAAAACAGTAAACCGGCGGTGCACCGATAATTGGTTCTCCCGGACGATATCCTTCTGCCTGCGCAATGATGCGTGCTTCCTGGGTGAGATTCGCCGCCAGCGGATGATCGTAGTTATAAGGATCGGCAATCGAATGCGTCAGCACAAAGTGAGGCTGCACGCGGCGAAACACATCGGCGAGGCGAAACAGCGTTTCCTTATCCGCGCGAAGGGGATAATCGCCGAGATCGAAGAACTCAATGCTGGCACCTAACACATCCGCGGCCCGTTCGGCCTCGGCCTGACGATGCTGCTTGACGGTCTGCTCGGTCATATTGCCTTTGCGCCACAGTTTTGCCGACTCACCGCGCTCCCCGTAAGAGAGGCAGACGACGTGCACGTCATAGCCGCTCGCACTGTGCAACGCGATGGCCCCGCCTGCGCGCCAGACAAAGTCAGCGGAATGGGCACTGACCACCAAGGCACTCTTTTTCACTGCGTTTTCCATTATGTTCCCCTGCTTTTGCGTTTTTTTCATCCTGACACGCACCACCGTGACCGAATAATGCCTTTCATTGTGCGAGCTATGATTTTTATTTATGTTGTGATCATTATCAGAGGTTCAGGGGCAGAGGGCATGCAGGAACAGGAAGATGCTAACCACATTAAAATCATGCAGCTAAGGTCACTTTGTATGATTGCAGAACGGGGAACCGTCTCGGAGGCTGCGGAAGATTTATTTCGCACGCAATCGGCGGTGACGCGATCGATACGTGATCTGGAACACACTCTCGCCACGCCTTTGTTTGAACGTCATGCCAGCGGGATGCTGCTCACCGAGAATGGTAAATGTGTACTGCCCCGCGCACTGCGTGCCCTCCAGGAACTCAAACAGATACCTGCACTTCTCGCTCGATTTAAACTGCGCGAGTCCATGCGGGATGACGCCGAACCGATTTGGTTGTTCAACGTCAGGCGCCTGCAGATATTTTTAAGGCTGTTTCATCTGCAGCATACGCAAAGCGTGGCCAGTTCGCTGAGCATCAGCCAGCCCGCCGTCAGTGCCGCGCTCAAGGTGCTGGAGAAAGGGGCCAATATCGTGTTGTTCCAGCGCTCGCCGCGGGGCATGCAGCCGACAGCCGCCGCGCGTGAAATGGCGCCACACATCAGCCGCGCCCTGAATGAAATTCGCCATATCCCGGAAGATCTTGCCGCCCAGCAAGGGGTTCTGCAGGGCACCGTTCATATTGGTGCCCTGCCATTGTGTCGTAGTGTGTTATTGCCACGCGCGATTGCCCGTCTGGTGACGGCACATCCGGCGATCAAAGTCGTGACCAATGAAAGTGCCTTTAGCACGCTGATTACCGAACTCCGGGCCGGCGACGTTGATCTGATTGTCGGGGCTTTGCGTCATGACAGCAACGTTACTGATATCGATAATCGGCGGCTGTTCAGCGAAGAACTTGTGCTGCTCGCCAGACCACAACATCCGTTAGCCGGTCGAACGTTAAGCGCTGCCGATCTCGCCGACACACAGTGGATTTTTCCGCGAGAAAACAGTCCGGCCCGCCATCTGCTAGAACACGCCTTTGCGACGCTGGATATTCCGGTACCCAAACCGGTGGTTGAGAGCGGTGACCTCGCCATCGTGCGCGGCTTATTAATGGACTCCGATATGGTGGCGGCGGTGTCATGGCACCAGCTGGAGTACGAATTGAAGTCAGGTGTGCTCCAACCTCTGTCCTTCACCCTACCCGATACGCGTCGTGATATCGGCATCACGTTGCGCGCGGGTGCGCTGCATTCCCCGGCTACATTGGCGCTGATTGAGTGCATCAGCGCCGAAGCTCACCCATCAGCGACCTAAACGAAATTCATACAAAGATTGCACGCCGTTTACGTATTGGGCTTTTCTACCGGGCACCACAAACCCATATTGACACCGTGGATTATGACAACTCGCTCACAATATAAACGTAACTCATACCGCTAAAAGCCTTTTTTGACAGACAGCCTGCCACACGGTGCTTACCGTGGAGCTGGAAGAGTTAATCATGACTTGTCATTCAATAGACTTTGCGTGCCCGAAGAGAGAGCGAACGTATGAATACAAATAAGCTGGTCGACATCAAAGCCTGGATTGATTCACGACCCATTTCCGCCTTTCAGTGGCGCGTGTTATTCCTCTGCCTGATCATCATTATGTTCGACGGTTACGATGCTGCCGTGATGGGATTTATTGCGCCTGCGCTGATTGAGCAGTGGCATATCTCTCGCGCCGCGATGGGGCCGATCCTTGGCGCGGCGATGTTTGGCGTGGCGATTGGCGCATTGATCGCGGGTCCCTTATCCGATCGATTTGGCCGTAAAAAAATCATCCTGCTCGCGGTTATGATCTTCTCCGCTTTTAGTCTGATTTGCGCCTTCGCCACCACGCCGCTGCAAATGGCGATGATGCGATTCATTGCCGGGCTCGGGCTGGGCGCGGTCATGCCCAACTGCGTCACGCTGCTGGCAGAATATATGCCTGAGCGTCGTAAGGGCGTGATGATTACCCTGATGTTCAGCGGCTTTAATATCGGCTCCGGTCTGGGGGGCTTTATCGCGGCCGCGTTACTGGCGCACTATCACTGGAATGCGGTGTTGATTTTCGGCGGTGCACTGCCGCTGCTTATGCTGCCCTTATTAGGTTATCTGCTACCCGAATCCGCGTTAAATTTGGTGGTGCGCCGGGCACCTCGCGCGCAGATTGCTGCGCTGCTTAATCGCATGGGCGGCCAGTTTCAGCAGGATACGGCGTTCGTGCTCAACTCTCCCCGGATCAATCGCAACAGCACCATCTCCCAGCTCTTCCACCACGGTTTTGCTCGCGGCACGATCATTTTGTGGGTGACATACTTCATGGGGCTGTTCGTGATTTATCTGCTTAACGGCTGGCTGCCGACCATTATGCGCTCGGGCGGTATTTCCCTCGAACAAGCGGCGATTCTGGCGGGGTTATTCCAGCTTGGTGGTCCGCTGGGCGGTATTCTGGTCGGTGCATTGATGGATAAATGCAACGCCAGAGTAGTGATTGGCGTGGTCTATCTGCTGGGTTGTCTCTGCTTGCTAGCACAAGGCATCTTCGCGTTTTCCGGGGTGGCGCTGGGCGTATTCATTTTCATTATCGGCATGTGTATTAATGGCGCACAGAATGGTCTACAGGTGTATTCCCCTGCTTATTACCCTACCGAAATGCGCGCCACCGGCGTGAGCTGGATGCACGGCATAGGCCGTACCGGTGCGATTCTCAGTTCTTCGATTGGCGGCTTGCTGATGGGTGCGTTCCCGGCGCAGTCGGCGATTTTCTTTATTCTCGCGCTACCCGCGCTACTGGCTGCAATCAGCATTGTGCTTCATCGCAATGTTTCTCTGTCTCTGAAAATAAAGGGCGCAGCACTGGATGACCTTCCGGCGCTGTCACAAACCCTCAATAAATAGGAATGGCATCATGACATCTCAACTTTCTGAACCCTGCTTCGATATTGCGCATCTGGCTCACGTGGAGCTTTACACCGACAAGTTTGAAGAGAGCCTCAACTTCTTTGTCAATGTTTATGGCTTGACGGTCACCGCGCAGGACAACGATCACGCCTGGCTGCGCGCCTGGGATGATTATGAGTTTCACAGCCTGAAGCTTACGCGTCATCACACGACCGGCGTGGGGCACATTGCCTATCGCGCCGCTTCACAGGCTGCGCTGGAACGGCGTGTTGCGGCGATTGAAGCCAGCCCCTATGAAGTGCTTGGTTGGGTCAACGACGATCAGGGGCACGGACAGGCATTTCGCTTTACCGATCCCTTTGGCCACATTTTTGAGATCTATTACGACACGGTCCGTTATCAGGCACCCGATGACCAACGCCCGTCGCTGAAAAACCTGTCTCAGCGTTACCATGCGCGTGGCGCCTGTCCGCGTCGTCTGGATCACCTCAATCTGTTGGCTGCCGATGTCATTGAATTCAAGCGCTTTATGGAAACCTGCTTAGGCTCCCGCGTCACAGAGATGATTCAGCTGGATAATGGGCGGATTGGTGGCTGCTGGTTCACCGTCAATAATAAAACCTATGATTTGGCCTGTACTGAAGAGCAAGGTGGCGGCAATGGACGTTTGCACCATGTGACCTACGCCACCGATACGCGAGAGGACATACTGCGCGCGGCCGACATCTTCCTGGAAAATGGCGTGCATATTGAAACCGGCCCACACAAGCATGCCATCCAGGGCACGTTTTTCCTGTATGTCTGGGAACCGGCGGGGAATCGCGTCGAGCTGGCCAATTCCGGGGCCCGATTGATACTCGCGCCAGACTGGCAGACGGTGGTCTGGACGGAAAGCGAACGCAAGAAAGGCCAGGCGTGGGGCCTGAAAACCATTGAGACGTTCCATACTCATGGCACACCGCCGATGCCCAAACCGCAAAATCATTAACCCTTCTACAGAACATCGGATAGCGATGCTGTCCGATGCGTCATTACTTTTCTCCATAGTCATCAGTGGAAAAAATCACAGCACAGCGCTTATTGCTCCTCTAGGGTAAATCTCCCCTACAAGGAGAACATAATCGATGAGCCTCATGACTTCCGGCAACCGCCGGGACTTTCTTTCCGCTGGCATCAAACTCACGGCGGCAGGTACGCTGCTCGGTGCCGGATTAAGTAGCCGTAACGCTGCGGCCACTGCCTGTCCCCCTGAAAACCTGATGCAGATTGACGTTAGCCACTATCTGCTGCGCAATGTGCGGCTGGAAGAAGCCTTTGTACGTCATCACGACGTGATCACCGCGACACGCACCGGGTTGTACGATATCGAAATCAACGGCGCAAATATCGCGGGTATCCACGCGGCAGGTTTCAGCAGCACCCTTCCCGCCTGGGATGCGGCGGGCCATATTCTGCTGCCTGCAACGCGCGACATGCATATCCACCTTGATAAAACCTTTTATGGCGATGGCTGGCGCGCCCCGCTGCCGCGTAAAAGCGTTATCGATATGATTCATCAGGAGGAGCAGATTCTTCCTGAGATTGTGCCGACATCCGAAATGCGTGCCGAAAAGCTGATGGGCTTACTGCAGTCCAAAGGCAGCACCGAAGCGCGCAGCCACTGCAATATCGACCCGATCAGCAAACTGGATGGGCTGGCGCACTTGCAACAGGCGATTGAAAATCACCGTCAGGACTTTACCGCGAGGATTGTCGCCTTCCCGCAGCATGGACTGTTGCGGTCCAGGGTCGAAGGCATGATGCGTGAAGCGATGAAAATGGGCGCCAACTTTGTCGGTGGCCTGGATCCGACCAACGTTGATGGCGCGATGGAGAAGTCGCTGGATACGATGTTCAGCATTGCACTCGATTTTGCTGCGCCAGTGGATATCCACCTGCACGAAACCGAGCCGCACGGCGTCGCCGCGATACGCTATATGCTGAAAACGGTGCGCGAGAATCCGCAGCTAAAAGGCAAAGTCACCATCAGCCATGCGTTTGCGCTGGGCACGTTATCGGGGAGTGAACTGGATGCGATGATCGAGGAACTCAAAGCGCAGCAGTTCAGCATCGCCACCACCGTGCCGATTGGGCGCGTGATCATGCCATTGCCGCAACTGCGTGCGGCGGGCGTAACGGTATGGTCCGGCACCGATACCATTGCCGACCACTGGCAACCTTTTGGCAGCGGCAGCATGCTGGAAAAAGCCAACGTCTATGCGCAGTTGTATCGTGGCCCGGATGAGTTCTCATTGAGTCGTGCATTGGGTATCGCCACCAATGAAGTGCTGCCGCTGAATAGCCAGGGTGAACAACAGTGGCCGAAGGCGCAGGATAGCGCAACGATGATGTTAGTGGCGGCGAGTTGTTCTGCTGAAGCGGTGGCGCATGTTGCACCCGTGATAGCAACCTTCCATAACGGCAAACAGGTATTTGGCCAGTTAAAGAAAATTTAATCGGGGAATAAAACGAAGGTATAAAAGTTATTATTTCGTCGCGCATTGAGTGCGCGACGAAATAGATCAGCAGGATGAATCAACGACTCACTTCATGACCAATCAAGCCACCGATGGCTGCACCACCCAGCGTACCAAAGGTACTGCCGCCGGTTAATACCGCGCCACCCACAGCACCAACACCCGCACCAATTGCCGTATTACGACCACGATGCGACATGCCACAAGCGGTAACTGATAAACAGACTAAAGCGACAATGGCGATACTGCAGCTGCGTTTTAAAAGCATCGAAATCCTCATTACCATTAAAAAATGGAATGCAATTGTTTTTAATTTGATTGTTGTTAAGACACCAAATCGTTGGCGACTTGCACTGCTCGTCGGCGCTAATTTAAGAGGATTTGTGAAACGACGAAAGGTAAAAATTCCTATTTTCAGGCGGTACTGGCGAAGCGGTGAGAAAGCGCGCGAAACGCCCCTACCCGGCCTCTCACGGAGGTTTAAACCTGCTGTGCTTTACTGCAAATCCATCCCTTGACTGCCAGCCTACCAACTAGTAGATTAATATTTATTCGGCTGACCTTAGCAACGATTTCAGGGGGCATTGTGAGTGTGATTCATTTTCCTAACCAATATCCTGACTGCCGTCCTTCAGATTGTGAATCAACGCAAGCGGATAAACAGAATGTTCGCGAATTTGCGTTGAACATTGCTGCGCAATTACGCAACGATCCTGAATTAAATAAGCAGGCACCTTATCTGGTGGATAAAGTGATTCTGTTGTTGATGAAAGAGTCGCGAAGATAAATGGCCGCAAAGCCATTAAACGGAAATAACCAGACTGTTAAGCACCGGTTTAATCATGGGTAAGAACAGTTCGGGGTTATTAAACGCGCGCGCGGCAATCATCGCACCATGCACCGTCGCCATCAGCGATTTGGCCTCCATTTCCGCCCCTTCACGCAGAATAAACACCCCGCGCTTTTCCCCCTTCTGCAACACACCGGCCAGCCACGCGGACAGATCGGCGAAATGTCCGGTGACTTGAGCCGCCACCTCTTCCGGTAAGGTCGGCAGCTCCACTGCCAGCATCACGCAAATACAGAACGGTGAGCTGTTTTCCTTAATGCAGGTTGCCCAGAAGTTCACATATCCGTTCAGCTCAGCCAGCGGATCATCACTGAAATGCTCACTGGTCGCGGCCATGCCGGCTCGCGCCTCCTCACGATAATCATTGACCACGGCCAGCACCAGATCGGCTTTGCCCGGAAAATGATGATGAATGCTGGCTTTACGGATTTGTACGCGTTCTGCCAAATCGGCATAGCTGAAACTTTTATAACCACCAGCTGTGAGCAGCGCTCGGGTGTGACTAATGATTTCAGTGGCTTTAGGCGAACGTTCAACGGTCATGCAGGGCTCCGGCAGCAAAGATGAAATGGCTGCAAATCAGTAAATTGGCACTGAACCTACTGACCTGCAGCGGTGATGTCAAGGCGCTTCAGGACGCTTACGGCGACCGGTCATACTTCTGAAGACGCCATCACGCAGAATCAGCGCATGGAACAACGCGGCGGCAAGATGCAGCATCACTGTGATGAACAAGGCTAAGGCCACCCAACTATGCAGCGGACGCAACCAGGCATACAGATCATTACTGATTGGCGTGATGGGGGGCAGCACCAGACTGCCTCCCAGACTGATCGGATAGCCTGCCGCCGACAGCATCGCCCAGCCGATAAGAGGTTGCGCAAGCATCATTGCGTACAACGCCCAATGCGAAAGGTGTGCCAGCGCTTTTTGCCCGTTTGATAACGTCTCCGGCAAGGCCGGTTTGGCGGTGGTAAAACGTAGCCACAATCGCACCACCACCAGCAGCAATATCATTAAGCCCAACGGCTTATGGATCGCCACGAGCAAGCTGTGCAGTGACGAGACGGTGGCGACCATGGCCACGCCGATAAACAGCATGGTCATAATAGCGGCAGCCATCAGCCAGTGAATCGCGCGCAACGCCGGATGGAAAGTCTCTGTGTGTTTCATCAGTGTGCTCCTGCCTGTTCACGGGTACGGGCGTTGTAGGATTTGGCATAAGCCGATGAACGTGCATTGAGAATCGGATCATCCGAGGCGGTGATGCCCTCGGGCAGAATCAGCGGATCGTAATTGATGTCGTTACAGGCACCCTGCTGCTGTGGCGTGGTTTGGTTAATGGTCAGGATTCCCGCATTGATGGTCTGCCGGTCCGCTGGCCAGGCAATTGAGGCATCGCTGCTTTTATCCTGCGCGTCTGCGACGGTGATAATCAGGTCCCACTGCAGCGGCCCTTTGGCAAGACGCTGTTGCAGATCGTTCTGCAGGAAGTCGCTGTCATTCTTATCGGCGGCATTGATGGGCTGATACTCGCTGTGCGGCACCATACTCCAGCGCACCACATGGCTCTTGCCGGCCGAATCAATAAAGTTGAAGGCATTAAGGCTATTGTAGCGATCGCTGGCCCAGCTAGAGGAAGGAACATATTGCTGCGCCCAGCCGAAGAACGGTTTGATTTCGGGATGTTTTTCTACAAAGGCCTGAATCTTCGCGGGATCGGGCTTGCCTGTTTTGGCATCCGGCAGCGTGGCAATTTGCAGGTCGTAAAACCCTTCCACGCTGTTCACCGGAAATATCGGCATGGCATTCATCCCGGTGCGCCATTGCTGACCATCTTTTTGATAAAACGCTAACGCCATGCTGCGCACCGGCACGGCATAATCCGGAGCGTTTGGATTGCCACCGGCAATGGCAAAGCGCCCAATCACCGGGGTTTCGCCCGGCGCAAACAGCCCGGCACGCGACAGCGCGCTGGCATTGCCGTTAGCGGCAAAGCTGCCGTTTATGCAGACACCTTTGGCATGATTGCGTCGGTAGCCGGGATGCTCCCCGCCTGATTTTTGTAGCACGGTAATGAGCTTATCGGAGGACAACTTATCCGGTGTTAACCAGCCGCCAGCCCAGAGAAATAACGCGATGACGATCAATGGTACCACTGCAATAGCGGCCAGACGGGTGAGTGTCTGGCCGGTCGTAAGAGAAGGCTTGTTCATAGGTTCGCTCAACATGGCATAAATTAAGACAAGGCAGTTACCCGAGCTGAATGATTAGCGCGTGGCAATCAATTGCACCATCTTCATTCACGGTGGCAGAGCTATCAATCTACTAGTAGGTAGATTACATTGTCAAACGCATTTGAACAGGCCGATGCACCACTGTCGCAGCCGACAGTGAGTGCCTCAGGTTATCTGAGGGAATAAATTCGCAGGGGTTATCAGACTTCTTCGCGTGTGGTCGTGTGGATCTTCATCGGCGCAACCACGACGTTCACACCCAGATCCTGCATCCGTCGTAGCACGGGCACCGGCGTACCCTGGTTGACAATCACCACATCGAACTCGCTGAGATGGGCAAAACGATGCAGCGCCCGGCGTTCAAATTTGGTGTTATCCATCATCAAAATACGTTTCTGTGCAGCATCAAACATCGCTCGTTTGGTTTCGACGGTTTCCGCTGACTGATGAAAGACCGTGTCATCAATGATCGCTGACATACTGACGAAGAACACATCGGCGCGCAGACTGGCAATTTCTTCTCGCGTCATGCGGCCCATAAACGCATTGCACCAGTGATAAAACTGACCGCCTAATCCCATCAGCGTGATATCGCGCCCGTTGCGCAACTCATTCATCAGCGTCAGTGAGTTGGTGATCACCGTTAACGGGGCGCGCGCGTGTAACAAGCGCGCCATCTGCAATACCGTGGTGGAATCATCGAGGAAGATCGCCTGTCCTGGCTCCAGGTAAGTGGCCGCCACCTCAGCGATGGCTTGCTTCTCTTCCAGTTGACGCGTCGCGCGGTAGATATCGCTGGATTCGACCAGGCTGGTTGGCGTGGCGGAGACCACCCCACGTGATTTATGCAGTAATCCGCGTTCGACCATCTCATCAATATCACGGTGCGCGGTCATCAGACTGATGCCGAAACGGTCGGTAATATCTTCAATGCGAATAGCGCCTTCTGCCATCACGGCTTCCGCGATCAACTGGCGTCGCGCCAACTGCCGCGCCTGACGACTGTCGCTGGGTAAGGGTTCGGCCATGAAGACGTTGAGAGAAGAGTCCTGCGGGTTGTGCGCCATATTTCGTCCAGAAAGTGATGCAGAAATGCGGGTTCCAGGTGATTACAACGCGGAAACGCGCCTTTTGCAAATGGTGTGGTGTTTGGACTCACGAGAAGGGTTACAGCGACGCACCGTAGTGCGTCCGCTGAGTAGTATGCGGCCCGAAAGCCGCACGTCATGCATTACTGCTTCAACACAAACGGTGATACGAAATTGCCCGCGTTCTCTTTGGTGATCAAAATGCAGTCAAACAGCTGTTTTTCCGATGCTGCGCCGGTTTTACCGGTTTTCAGGAAGCTGTCAGCCTGCTCTACCGCTTTCTGCGCGAATTGCGCCACGGGCTGCATCACGGTATACGCCAGCGTACCGGCTTTTACGGCATCAACGGCATCCGGAGAGCCATCAAAACCACCGACTTTGATTTGGTTCAGCTTGCCGGCTTCTTTCAGTGCGGCAATCGCCCCCAGCGCCATTTCATCGTTGCCGCTGATCACGCCTTTGATGTTCGGGTTAGCCTGCAGCAGTGACTGCATCTTGTTGAAGCCCTGGGTACGGTCCCAGTTGGCGACTTCCTGACCCACTTTCTTCAGCGTCGGGTATTGTGACAACACGGTATCAAAACCATTGGCACGCGTTGCCGCGTTGTTATCGGATGGCGGGCCCACTAATTCAACATAGTTGGCGGTATCGCCTACCTGTTTCACCCATTCCATCGCGCCCACCGCCGCGCCCTGCGCATTGTTAGAAACCAACTGCGCTTTGGCCAATCCGCTCTGATTCAGCTCAGCGTTAATGATAAACACCGGGATGTTGGCCGCGATGGCTTTTTTCACTGAACCGACAGAACCATCGGCGTTAGCCGGATCAAGAATAATCGCCTTGGATTTGTTGGTGATCGCCGTATCAATCAGCTGGCTTTCGGTGTTGGTATCACCTTTGTGCGCGCTGACTTTCGCGCTGTAGCCGAGTTTTTCAGCGGCTTTTTGCGCGACCTGACCTTCTGTCAGCCAGTAAGGGTTGGATGGATCGTTGACGATGATGGTCATCAACCCGTTATCCGCCCAGGTCGGTGCAGCGAAGGTGGTGATCGCCATCGCTGCGGCAGCAATAAACAAACGTTTTGTGAACATAGGTGCTCCGTTATTATTTAGGGTACAGGTTTTACGGATAACCGCGCGCTGCCAGACAGCGCGCGTGAGTTAGCGACTGCGTTTGCCGTATTGCAGGGTGTTGAGCAATACCGCCAGCACAATCACGGCGCCAGTGAACACCGTCTGCCAGTAGGCAGAGACGCCGATAATCACTAAGCCATCAGAGAGAAAACCGATTACAAAAGCGCCCAGCAGCGTGCCGCGCACGTTACCGCGACCACCGGTTAAGGCCGCACCGCCAATCACCACCGCGGCAATCGCGGTCAGTTCATAAGTGGTGCCCGCCGTTGGACCGGCTGAAGTGAGCTGTGAAGAGAGCACCAGCCCCGCCATCGCGGCACAGATACCCGACAACACGTAAACGCTGATTTTGATACGTTTCACCGGCACGCCGGAGAGATCGGCGGCGCGTTCATTACCCCCCGAGGCATAGAGCCAGCGTCCAAACGCCGAACGGCTCAGCAGGAAACCACAGGCCAGTGCTACCACACCCAGCACCAGCACACCGACCGGGATGTTGAAGATGCGATTAAAGCCCAACCAGTCAAAGCCGGTGTTACCCAGCGCTTCAGTGCCAGAGAGTTTGTTGTAGGTCAGTCCGTTAGTGATCAGCAGGGCAATACCGCGCGCCACATACATGGTGCCGAGCGTGGCAACAAACGCCGGAACGCGGAACCAGGCAATCAGCACGCCATTAACCAATCCCACCAGCGCGCCAATCACCAGCGTCAATATCGCCACCGCCCATACGGGCAGATACAGCACGACACCTAGCGCGTCGAGGTTAATCCCCTGCATCATAAAGCCGGCCATCACGCCAGCCAGACCCAGCGTTGAACCGACGGATAAGTCGATTCCGCCATTGAGGATCACCAGCAACATGCCAATGGCAGGTAAGCCAAAAATCGCCACATGCGAAGCCATGGTCAGGAAGTTGGCGCCGGTGAAGTAGTTAGGTGAGAGCAAGGAAAAGGTGATAATAATCACCAGCAACGCAATAAACGCGCGCCCTTCCAGCAGCAATCGCGCCAGATTGAGACTTTTATCGGTTTTCTTTTTACTCGCGACGGGTGGCGAATCCAGCGTGTGTGTTCTGTCTGTCATACCGTTTGCTCCGTTTTTCATGTCATGCCACCAGAGACTCGCCTGAAGCGGCCATAATGCGTTCTTTACTCACGCTGGAATCGAAAATGGCGTTAATGCGCCCTTTGCTCATCACCACAATGCGATGGGCAATACTCAGGCATTCGCCCACTTCCGAGGTGGTATACACCACCGCCAGCCCCTTTTTGGCGTTTTCCGCCAGCAGACGAAACACTTCCGCTTTGGCACCGATATCAATGCCGCGGCTGGGTTCATCCAGCAGAATAACTTTGGGACGGGTGGCCAGCATTTTGCCGATCACCACTTTTTGTTGATTGCCACCGGAGAGCGATCCGATGGCCGCCTCGCCGCCAGCGGTTTTCACCGTGACGTTGCGAATACTGTCCGTCACCAGCTGCTTTTCACGCCGAGGTGACAGCACCAGACCGCGCACAAATTCGCTGATACTGGCGAGCGACAGGTTTTCGCCCACTGACATGGTTTGCACCAAACCGTCGCGTTGCCGATCTTCGGGCACCAACGCAAGGCCGATTTGAATACGTTGTTGAATGGTTAAGCCGCTGACATCGGTATCCTGCAAAAGAACGCGGCCCAGGCTTTGATGAATACGCCCGGCGATACACTCCAGCAGTTCGGTGCGCCCCGCGCCCATCAGGCCATAGATGCAGACAATTTCACCGGCTTTCACTGACAGTGAGAGGTTATCCACCAGCCGAATCCCGGTTTTGCTTTTCACCGTCAGGTCTTGCACGGTCAACGCCTGGTCACCAAACTCATACCCTTGCGGCGGCGAACCCAGGTCAAAGTGATCTCCCACCATATTGCGCACGATCCATTCGAGATCGATCTCATCGCGTTTCGCGTACGCGGTCATCACGCCATCACGCAGCACCACGGCGCGATCGGTGATCTCCAGTGCCTCTTCGAGATGATGTGAGATGTATACAATGGCTACACCCTGACTGGTGAGATCGCGGATCACCTGGAACAGCACCGCGACTTCCGCAGCACTGAGCGCCGATGTCGGTTCATCCATGATCAGAATCTGTGAATTCACCGACAATGCACGGGCGATTTCGACAATCTGTTGTTGGCCCAGACGCAGGTTTTCCACCGGCGTCAGCGGATCAATTTCCTCCTCCAGCGCCGCCATCAGATGGGCGGTTATGCGGGCTTCTTCCGCGTAGTCCACCCCACCCGGCTTCATGATTTCGCGCCCCATAAAGATGTTGTCGCGCACGTTCATGTTGGGAGCGAGATTCAGCTCCTGATGGATAATCGAGATGCCGCAATCGCGTGCTTCAGTGGCGGAGCGAAACACTTTCTCTTCGCCGTTGTAGAGAATTTCCCCGGATGTTGGCGTAATGACGCCCGACAAAATTTTCATTAGCGTGGATTTACCTGCGCCGTTTTCACCAAACAACGTGGTGACTTCACCGCGACGGATCTCAAAATTCACGCCTTTAAGTGCATGGGTCGATCCATAGATTTTGCTGATGTTGCGCGCTTCAAGGATCACTTCGCCTTTTAGTAGCGCCGGGTTAACGTTGAATGGTTTCATTTCACCTCCAGACTCACTGGCGTCACCATCCAGTTATTCGGCGCGAGCAAACGGAACACCCCGACCACCTGCACGGTTTTCCCGGGCAGCGCATCACGATCCAACTTATCCAGTACTTTGGCTTTCATGGCGCGATTGATCGCCGAACCGGCGTTTTGATACTCAATCTGGTTGGTAAAATCGCCGAACTGGATTTTTCCGCTGGCATCACGTAAATCGGTGCCGGTAATGGCCGGGCCCGTTTGCAGGCGAATCACATTTCCTTCCGGTAAACCGGCCACTTTCAGTGGGAAAATGCCCATTTGACCAGGCTGCACCACGCCTTCCAGCTTGACGGGGATCACCGGGAGCGGCGAACCCACACCGTATTTCTGTACCGCTTCCTGTTGATTGGCTTTCAGCGCATCGGCGAGGGTTTTGGCATCCACCGCACGCGCTTCCACATCCTGCTGAATACCGGGGAAGGTTTTCTCCCCGTAGCTATCCGGCGAGAAACCTTGCTCTTGCACATCTTGCTCGGAACCGATTTTCACCACTTTTGTGTCAATGGCCATGGCGGCAATCACCGCAACCACCACAACACCGATGATGCTGTAGCGGCGGATGCGCTTGCGGGAGAGCTGCTGTGCCAGCATTGAGACATCGGACATAACGTGACCTCTCACTGTTATCTGCTGCGATAATCGCCGCATTAAATGTTATAAATGTGATAACTCTTGTGATGAGGATTGTGCTGATGTGACTAAATTGTCAACAGGGGGTTCACGAATTTTTCAGGAGCGCGATCTGGATCGCTAAATTCACACCTTAACGCCTGCATCGCTAATAAAAGCCCGCCATACAAGCCTTCTTCATGTGATATCTCATTTCATATTGTCGTGTACTACCGCCATTTTCGTGATCAAACTCGCTAACTGAAGTGAAATTTATTCGTTTTATCGAAAAATAATACATTAGATATGTTATCTCCATGGGAAGTGGTGTAAGACATTATTTAGCAAATTCATCACAGGGAGTTAACACGACGTGATGGGTCAACTTTTCTTCCCTTCGGAGGTGTACGTGGGTAACAGCGATATCATTCTGGGTCTGGATTCCGGCACCTCCGTGGTGAAAGCGGTGGCGTTTGATCTGGAAGGCACACAGCTGGCGTGCGCCTCCGTGCGTAACCGCTATTACCGCAGCGAGGGCGGTGCCGCGCAGCAATCCATGACGCAGACCTGGCAAGATGCCGTGGACGCGATACGGAAACTGGGCGAGCGTGTGGAAAATCTCTCTTCCCGCGTGGTGGCCGTGGCCGTCACTGCACAAGGGGATGGCACCTGGCTGGTAGGCGCCAATAATCAGCCGGTAGAGGATGCCTGGATTTGGCTGGATGCGCGTGCGGCACACACCGTTGATGCCCTAAACCAGCACGCCCTTGCAGCAGAGCGTTTTAAGGCCACGGGTACCGGGCTGAATACCTGCCAGCAGGGTTCACAGATGGCGCATATGGACCAGCACTTTCCGCAGCTGCTGGAAAAGAGTGAAGTGGCGCTGCATTGCAAAGATTGGCTTTACCTGAATCTCACTGGCATTCGTGCCACCGATCCTTCCGAGGCCAGCTTCACTTTTGGTAACTTCCGCACCCAGCGTTATGACGATACCGTCATCGCAGCGCTGGGACTGGAACATCGACGTCATCTGCTGCCGGAAATTATCGATGGCACGCAAATCACTCATCCGTTAACAGCAGAGGCCGCTGCGCTCACCGGCCTGCGCGCGGGTACACCGATTTCGCTGGGTTACGTGGATATGGCAATGACCGCGCTGGGCGCAGGCGTGCATACCGGCGAAGCCCATACAGCCTGCTCAATTGTCGGCTCTACCGGGGTGCATCTGCGCAGTGTGACCATTGATGAGGTGTGGTTGAACCCAGCGCAAACTGGCTATGTGATTCCTCTGCCCTGGCCGGGCTATGTGACGCAGGTGCAAACCAATATGGCGTCTACCCTCAATCTCGACTGGCTGTTGAATGTGGCCAGTGAGTTGCTGAGCAGTTTTGGCTGTGAAATTGATCATGCGCGGCTAGTGGCGCATATCGACCAGTGGCTCAACAAAGCCGAACCCGGCACCCTGCTGTTCCATCCCTACATCTCAATTGCCGGTGAACGCGGGCCGTTCGTCAACGCCGACGCGCGCGCCAGCTTCACCGGACTTAACTATCAGCACAATTTTGCCGACCTGGTGCGCGGCGTGATTGAAGGCATCGGCATGGCCGCGCGTGATTGTTATCAGGCGATGGGCAGTACTTTGCCGGGTGAAATTCGTCTTACCGGCGGCGCGGTGCGTTCTCAGCCGTTGCGGCAGATCCTCTCTGCCTGCATTGGCGCACCAGTGCGTATCAGCCAGCGTGATGAAGCCGGTGCAGCGGGCGCCGCGATGATGGCAGCGGTGGCGATTGGCGCCTATCCCTCCATGGCGCAGTGCGTGGAAACCTGGGTGCGCCCGTTGCTGGATGCGCCTGAACCGCCTTCCGCTGAACTGTCGCAGCGCTATAACCAACTGTTTCCCCATTATCAGCAGATCCGCAGCGATCTCCCTGCCGCCTGGCATGCACTGAATAAGTTTTAAGGAGTACACCATGAGTGAAAATACGCTGGATCTGTTTGTCATCGGCGGTGGCATTAATGGCGCAGGCATCGCACGTGATGCGGCCGGGCGCGGCTTGTCCGTGATGATGTGTGAAAAAGATGACCTGGCACAGGGTACCTCCTCGCGCTCGGGCAAACTGGTGCACGGCGGGCTGCGCTATCTCGAATATTATGAATTCCGACTGGTACGCGAGGCGCTGATCGAGCGAGAAGTGTTGCTTAATGCCGCACCGCATATCATTTGGCCGATGCGCTTTGTGTTGCCGCATAGCCCGACCGATCGTCCGGCGTGGCTGGTGCGTTTAGGGCTGTTCCTCTATGACAATTTAGGCGGGCGCAAAAAGCTGCCCGGCACGCGATCGCTTGATCTGATGCGCGATCCCGAAGGTGCCCCAATCCTCGATAGCTACAGCAAGGGCTTCGAGTACTCCGATTGCTGGGTCGATGATGCACGCCTGGTCGCACTGAATGCCGTGGATGCTGCGGAACGCGGCGCCACGATTCTGCCGCGTACCCGCTGTGTGTCGGCCAAACGTATCAGCGGCAAGTGGGAAGTCACGATTCAGGATGAGGCCAGCGGTACTCAGCGCACGGTTTATGCCAAAGTGCTGGTGAATGCGGCCGGCCCGTGGGTACTGGATATCGTAAATCAGGTCACCCAGACCAAAAGCAACCGCAGCGTGCGGCTGGTTAAAGGTTCACACATCATCGTGCCGAAATTCTGGGAAGGCCAGCAGGCGTATCTGGTGCAAAATACTGATAAACGCGTCATTTTCATCAACCCTTACGAAGGCGATAAAGCCCTGATCGGCACCACCGATATTCCGTGGCAGGGCAAAGCGGAAGCGGTGACCGCCGATGACAGCGAGCAGCAGTACCTTATCGATGTGGTCAATCGCTACTTCAAAGTAAAACTGCGCGCCAGCGATGTGATTACCCGATTCTCGGGTGTGCGTCCGCTGTTTGACGATGGCAAAGGTAACCCTTCTGCCGTCACGCGTGACTACGTGTTCGATCTCGACGATCAGCAAAACGCCCCGCTGCTGCATGTGTTTGGTGGCAAAATCACCACTTTCCGCAAGCTGGCAGAACACGCTATCCAGAAGCTTGCGCCCTTCTTCCCTGATATGGGTGAAGACTGGACACGCGAGGCCACTTTGCCGGGCGGTGATATGGCAAATGGCGATTTTGAGAGCTTCCTTGAGCAAGTGAAAACGCGCTGGCCATGGTTACCAGCGCCGCTACGCAAACACTATGCGCGCCTGTATGGCACGCGCATTGAGAAAGTGCTGGGTCACGCCCGTGAGATAAACGATCTGGGCCGCCATTTCGGCGCGCAGTTGTATGAAGCCGAAGTGCGCTACCTGGTAGAAAATGAGTGGGCGCAGCAGGTGGAGGATGTGCTGTGGCGTCGCACTAAGCACAAGTTGCATCTGACCGAAGTTCAGCAGCAGGCCTTTAGCCAATGGTTTGACGCGACCTATGCTGCGGCCGTGCCGCTGCGTAAGGAGGCGTAATCATGCCCTTAACGCTTTCTCTCAATACCAACCCACTGGTGAATCGTTTTGCCGATCCGCAGGATCTGATTCACACCGTGGCACAACAGATCCGTATCCGCGATCTGCAGTTAACCCATGAATTTATCAATCCTGGCTGGCCAGCCGCCACCATCAACCGCATGTCGCGCCAAATGCAGAAGGCGTTGCGGGAAACCGGGGTGCGTGTGACATCGGGTATGACCGGCCCCTATGGCCGCCTCAATCATTTTGGTCATCCGGACGTTGACGTGCGACGCTACTACGTTGACTGGTTTAAAACCTTCGCCGATATCACCGCAGAACTGGGGGGCGAGGCGGTTGGATCGCAGTTCGCCATTTTCACCCAGCAGGATTTCAACGATGCGGCGCGGCGGGAAGCGCTGATCGATATCGCGATTGATTGCTGGGCCGAGGTGGCGGAACATGCGCAATCCGCCGGATTGAAATACCTGTTTTGGGAACCAATGAGCATCGGACGCGAGTTTGGTGAGACCATTCCGGCTTGCCTCGCACTGCAGCAGCGTTTGAGCAGGGAGTCCTTTGCCCTGCCGATGTGGATGATGGCGGATATCGATCACGGCGATGTGACTTCAGCGGACCCGCGTGATTACGACCCTTACGCGTGGGCTGAAGCGGTGCCGCGCTATTCGCCGATTATTCATATAAAACAAAGCATGATGGACAAAGGCGGCCACAGACCTTTCACATTGCAGTACAATGCGGGCGGCCGTATTCAGCCCCAGCCGCTGCTGGAGGCGCTGGCGCGCGGTGGCGCGCAGGATAACGAAATTTGCCTCGAGCTGAGTTTTAAAGAGCGTGAACCCACTGACCGCCAGGTGGTGGCGGATATCGCGGAAAGCGTCGCCTTTTGGGCATCGCACATTGATACGGGCGTGCAGGATTTGCATCTGGCTTCCTAAGCCTATTAATCAGGAAATGAAACATGAAACCGGCTCCTACTCCCGCTGAACGCGATGACTCCTTAGCCCTGCGTGCCGCCTGGCTGCACTATGTGGGCGGCCTGACCCAGGCTGAAGTCGCCAAACGTCTGGGATTACCGTCTGTCAAAACCCATCGCATGATTGCCAAAATGGTCGCGGAGGGTGCGGTGAAGGTGTCGATTGATGGCGATATCATGGCGTGCGTGGCGCTGGAAGATCAGCTGCGCGAAAAGCACGGACTGCGTTTTTGCCACGTTGCGCCTGACCTTGGTGAAGAGGGATTGCCAGTGCGAACGCTGGGTATGGCGGGCGCGGATTACCTGCGCAATCTCCTCACGTCGCAGCCTGCGATCACCCTGGGGCTGGGGCACGGCCGCACCCTTTCCGCCGCTATTCACCAACTCTCGCGTATTGACGCGCCGCATATGCGCTTCGTTTCGCTGCTGGGCTGTTTGACGCGCAACTATGCGCTCAATCCCCACGATGTCATGCATCGCATTGCCGAAAAGACCGGTGCGCAGGCGTATATGATGCCGGTGCCGTTCTTCGCCAATACTCAGGAAGACCGCGACGTGCTGCTTAAACAGCGCGGTGTCAGCGAAGTGTTTGCCATGGCCGCACAGAGTGAGGTGAAACTGGTGGGGATCGGTACTGTGGAACCGGCCGCGCAATTGGTTGAAGCCGGTATGATTGATGAAGCCGAGATCAACGATATCTCGGCTTCTGGCGCTGTCGGTGAGCTGCTCGGTCATTTCTTTGACGCCAGCGGGCAGATGATTCACAACAGCCTGACAGCGCGTACGCTCTCGGTGGATTTAGAGCTTGCCCACCGCGCCGAGATTGTGGCGCTGGTGGGGGGATTAAGCAAAGTCGACGCGATCCGCGCGGTATTGGCCAGCGGGTTGGTGACGGGATTAATTACCGATGAATTAACGGCACAGGCGTTAATCGCAGGTTAGAGTGGCCTCCATTCGTCCGGGAATAATCCAAATACCCAATCGTCGCGCCACTCACCCGCGAGATGATAGCTTTTCCGCAAGGTGCCCTCCTGCTGGAATCCCACTTTTAATAGTGTCCTGCGTGAGGCTTCATTTCCTGCGGTCACAGTGGCAATCAGCTTGCGAAAGCCCAGTTCATTCAGCGCATAACGCGCAATATCGTGAAGTGATTCCGTACCAAATCCCTTGCCCTGAGCTTCTGCTGCCAGCAAAAAACCGACTTCCGCTACGCCGTCACCGCGATCGATAAATCCGGTGACACCTAACGGCGCTGATTGCCCCTGTTCCATCATCACCAGACACAGCCAATGGGTGCTGCCTTTCTGCCAATGGGGCAATCTTATCTCGAACCTGTCACGTCGAATCTCTTCTTCAGGCTGCGGATCGGCCACATAGCGCATCACACGCTCATCCTGTTGCAGCGAGAGAAAGAATCGCCAGTCATCGGCAACTAACTGGCGATAGTGCAGTCTTTTAGAGGTGATGTTAGGGAACATTGAATCCTGAATTCGCGATGTTGATGTTTTAATTATTTACCCATACGCAGTTTAATCTGAGAGAACAAGCCCCGGAACACCACAATGGCGATAATTATCGCCCCCCAGGTCGCAGTGATCATAAAGGGATCGAGACGCAGCAGGTTTAATCCGCTGGATATCATCTGCAAGATAATCACCGCCAGGACCACACCCGAAACGCGACCGAATCCGCCAAACGGACTCACTTTACCGAGAAACGCGGCCAGTACCGCCACCAGCAAATAAGAATCCGCATAACTGGCTTTGACCGAGTTGAGTTGTCCCATCATCACCAGCGAGGTCAGCGCTGCGAACGTTGAAGAGAACACATATTGCATCACAGTGATTTTAACCAGATTGACGTTGGCGTACTGCGCCGCCGTCGCGTTTGAACCCATCATATACAGGCTAAAACCAAATCGGGTTTTGTTAAGCACCACTGACGCAATAATGGCTGCCACGACAAACAGGATCAGAGCATTAGGAATACCGAAACTGACGCCATTACCTATGCTCAGCAATGAATCCGGGAAACCTGAGAGGGTATAGCCGCGCGTCAGCACCACATTCAATCCGGCAATTAACGTCATGGTGCCGAGTGTCACCAGAATGTCGGGGATCTTGAGGATCGATATCAGCAAGCCGTTGATCACTCCCACCAGCAGGCAGGCAATCAAACCGAGCAGCACGGCGAGCAATACCAGTTCCCCACTCGCCAGTTTCATGCCCTGTGAGGAGAGGGCTTGCAGCACCAGCGCGATGATAATGCCATTAAGGTTGGCAGTGGAGATGATGGAGAGATTGATTCCGCCGGACAGCATTGAAATCATCATGCCAATCGCCAGCAAACCCACAATCGGCAATTGATAGGCCATCGATATCAGGTTTTGCGTGCGAATAAACTTCTCGCCATTGAGTGCGAACATCAGGATAAATACGGCAATCAGCACCACATACAGCGACAGATTCTCCGCAATGACGGCACTGAGACGCAGACGCCCGGGCGCGTAAGTTTTCATGGCTTTGCTCCTCATTATTCCACCACCACACGCACCTGCGCCCTTTTCTGCCGCAGAATTTGCAGCGCATTGAGTGACACGCTAAACAAAATCACCAAACCGGTGAAGACGTTGTAGTAGTAAGGCGAGACTTTCAGCAGCGTCAGGCTATTGCTGAGGATGGCGAACAGCAATACACCTAACAGGGTTCCAGCTACGCTGCCGCGCCCACCGGTGACCGATGCACCTCCCAGCACCACGGCGGCAATCACCTGCAACTCAGAACCCACAATGGAATTGGGGATCACCGTCTGCACAATCGACACCTGGATAATGCTGGCAAATCCCGAAATGGCCCCGACAAAGGTATAAATGAACAACGTCGTGCGACGCAGGTTGAAACCTACGCGTTCCGCAGAGAGCGCATTGCCGCCCACCGCGTATATGCTGCGCCCCAGCACGGTGTGTTTGAGGAACAGATGCAGGAATATCGCCAGGGCAAACCACAAACAGGTCACCAGGCTCAAGCCATACCAGGCGCCGTTTGCTGCCTGTAACGGGAAGATTTTGATCTCAGCCAGGCTAAGCAGTGAAGGCGGCAAGTCGTAAATCAAATCACCTTGTGTCACGACATAAAGGGTGCCGTAAAAGAGACTGTTGGTGGCAATCGTCACGATAATAGCCGTGATTTTGAAGTAATAGATGATGATGCCGTTCAGCAGTCCCATTAATGCGCCGAGAATCAGTGCGCAGAGTATCGCCAGCCAGATATTGTCGAGCCCGAGTTGCAGGAACCAGAACACCACCACATATTGCGCTACCTGGGCAATGGCGGTAAACGAAACGTCAAACCCACCGGAAATCAGCACCAGTAAGACACCCAATGCAAAGATGCCCAGCACGGTCCAGGACTTTAGCAGGTCGGTCAGATTATCAAAGCTAATGAAGTTGGGATTAATGCTGGTGATCACAATCGACAGCACGACGATCAGCACCAGCAGCAGGGTCTCACGCGCTTTGAACAGTTTCATCATATCCACGACACTCTCCTTCTGTGGGCGTTATTGCCGCTCCATCTCATGTTGCAGCGCTTCATTATCGATCTCGTCACTGCGCCAGCTTTTGCCCAGACGACCGCGTTGCATCATGATGATGCGGTCACAATTGGCCAGCAGCTCTGGTAGCTCATCCGAAATAAAAATGATGCCCATGCCTTCCTGCGCTTTCGCTTTCACGGTTTGGTAGATGTAGTTTTTGGCACCCACATCAATGCCCACGGTTGGGCTGTCCAGAATGAAGACCTGAGGTCGCATCGCCAGCCATTTTGCCAGCACCACTTTTTGCTGATTGCCACCGGAAAGCATGCGAATCGGTTGGTCCTGACTGCCGTATTTCACCTGCATACCTTTGAGCAACTCCTCAACCGTATCGCGCATTTTTTGACTGTTAAGGAGTCGCATCGGGGTCAGATAGTGATCCAAAGTACAGATGGCCGCATTTGCCGCGATGCTCTGCTCCATGATGAGCCCTTGTGCCAGGCGATCTTCGGGAACATAGGCGATACCGTGTTTTACCGCAGCATGGATGCTGTTGATGGTGACGGGTTGACCATGCAAATAAATTTCGCCGCTTTGTGCCGGCTCCACGCCAAACAGCGCCATGGCCAGTTCGGTACGTCCGGCCCCCAGTAAACCGGCAATGCCTAACACTTCACCTTTGCGTAATTCAAAACTGACGTCCTGAAAGCTGTTGCGTTTGCTGAGATGGCGCACACTGAGTAGCACCTCATCAGTCGCACTCGATGCCCGCGTTTCAAAAGTCAGGGCATAGCCCAGCATCAGATTTTCAATATCACCGCTGGTGAGTTTTTCCGTGGGCTGGCAGTCAATCACTTTGCCATCGCGCATCACCGTGACGCGATCGCAGATCTCGAGTAATTCATTCAGCTTGTGACTGATAAAAATGAAGGCGATGCCTTGTTGTTTTAACTGGCGCAAAATGGCAAAGAGGTTATTGATCTCACTGCGTGTCAGCGCGGTCGTAGGTTCATCGAGAATGATCAGTTTCGATTGATTGACCAGCGCACGTGCAATCGCCACCAACTGCTGTTTGGCAATGGGCAGTTCGTCTACCGTCGCGTCTAAATCGAGGTGAATGCCCAATTGATTGATGATTTTGACGACGTTATCTTTGTAAGCGCTGCTGCGCACCAGCGCTTTACGGTCATTCAGCATCTGGCTGATATAGATGTTTTCTAACACGCTGAGATTAGGGAACAGCGACAGATCCTGGTAGATGATGCCAATGCCCTGCTTCACCGCATCCATTGCGGTGAAACGCTGGATGGGCTGATTTTTGATGGTCAGGCTGCCGCGATCGCGTGATTCAACGCCGGCAATGATTTTCATTAAGGTGGATTTGCCGCAGCCGTTTTCACCCACCAGACCGTGCACTTCTCCTTCATTGATATCAAAACTGACATCGTTGAGTGCGGTCACGCCGCCAAATTTTTTCGTGACGTTCGCCACAGATAAAAACTGCATACGACCTCCGCACACTCTGCGGTGAAAGAGACGGGCATCATCGATGACGCCACACCAATAAACCGTTCAGGCTTAGGGGGCGACACAGATGCCGCCCTCATTATTAAAAATCGTACTTGCTGTAATTGTCTTTGGTGACCGTCAGTGGCTTATCAAAGATGATGTTTTGACCATTGATAGTCGGCACGCCAAGCGTAGGGATTTCCAGACCTTGTTTGATCTGATCCCGCTTGCCATCCAGCACCATTTTGGCAATGTAGGCCATGGCGTAGGAGGCCTCACCCGGGCTCCAGAGAATCGATTCGGTCAAGGACCCGTCCTTGAGGAAGGTGGCACTCTCTTTCGGGGACGTCGTTCCAATCACGGTCAGTTTCCCCACCAGGCCTTTTTCACGCAGCGCCTGTGCGGCACCCGGCCCACCCTGACTGCCGAATGCCAGCACACCTTTCAAATCGGGATAAGTTGACAGTAACTCCAATGTTTTCTGACGTGAGGCGTTACGATCTTCGCTCACCGGGAAGCGATCGGAGACCAGTTTCATATCGGGATATTTTTCTTTCATCTCTTTGATCGCGGCATCCGCCCAGGTGTTGTGCGCAGGTACGGTCAATGAACCCACATAAATAGCGAACTCCCCTTTGCCACCCGCATGTTTGGCAAACTCATCCATCATGTAGCGACCAAATTTTTCGTTTTCGATCATCTCAACGTCATAGTCAGCGCCGGGTTGGTTCACTGATTCGTGGGTGATGACGACAATCTTTTGGCTTCGCGCACGGTTAAAGACGGGCTCCACCGAGCTGGCATTATTTGGCACCACCAACAATGCATTGGCACCCTGGGTGATGCTGTCTTCAATAATGCGCACCTGCTGCGCTTCATCAGCGGAGGCAGGCGCCTGCTGATAGGCATCGATTTTGAAATCTTTGGCCGCTTTTTTCAGGCCGGTCTCATAATCGTTGAACCACGCAGAACGCAGCTTGGGAATACCGACCATGGTGTATTCATCTGCCGCCTGAGCGGGCAGCGATGTGCAAATTGAGGTTACGCCCAGCAGCAGTGCCAGCGTGAGTGCATTACGCGTTTTCATCATCATGTGTGTCCTTTATCAGGCGGGATAGCGCCGTTCAGGTTCAGGAATGGAGCCAGCGTTACCGATTTCGATCACGGCACCCTGAAAACGCTCCTCAGTATCGAGGTAATAGAAAACGTCATCACCAATGTTGCCGCTCTGCACGACGTCATATCCGCGTGCCTTGTAGGTTTCGAGCGCCTTTTCACAATCGGCAAAATAGAGTTTGAGGTGATGTAAGCCGTACCCGTGCTTTTCGATGTACTCGTCATAGATGCTGTAGCCAGAGACCGGCTGCATCAATTCCATCTGTACGCCATTAATCCAGCACACGGCAATTTTGTAGATATGTTCTGCCGGCTGGCCACGGTAAATCGACTGATTTACGTTATGGGGACCGTAGGTATAGACATCCCACGGACCCATGTTGAAGGCTTCCCAGTAGTGCTGCATTGCCGCATCAAGATCTTCCACCAGATGAGCAATCTGAATGATGTCACCGTCTTTCATCGCATGCGCTCCGCTCAGGCAAACTTATGAGGCAACCCTTCAAGGTTGGTGTGGCTGGCTTTCATCGCATCCATCTGGATACCGCACTGCTCGATCAGCATCATGGTGACGATATCGGTGAAGAGGAATAGCGACTGTTCCAGTAAGGTGGACATTGGCTGAATGGAGGGAATTTCCTGATCGCCGCCAAATATCTGGCCGGGAACACGCACGGCTAGATCCGCATATTGGCCATGTTCATTTTCAGGATGGGCGGTGAGCAACACGATGCGGGCACCGGCTTCTTTCGCCAATTTGATGATGTTCAATTCAACATTGGTGACGGCACAATGCACGATGAGCAAATCACCCTTGCCAAGATAGGGCGACGTGGTGTCATACACGACGTAACTGTCAAATCCCATATGCTTGAGGCGCATGGCAAAGCCACGCACTGACAGTTGCATGCGGCCCATGGCATAGAGTTGGATGGTTTTCGCCTGGCGAATTTCGGTGATGAGCTGGTCGATTTGCTGCGGATCAACCGCCAACAGCGTGTCGCGGTTTTCATTAATGACCTTCTCTACCAATGCTGCGTATTGAGACATGTGTCATTCCTCAGTTGGCCCTAAAAAGGCACAGATGTAGGGTTTATGTTTACAAATTTGTAAAATTAAATACCTGACAACTGATGACAACCTTACGCAACATTTTTACTTTTTCTTTTGGAGTTGATCACAAATCAAACATAAATGGATTACATATCGAGCAGTAAAGGCCATTTAGCGGAGTCGATCACAAGTTTACGTGCAGTTTGTGCGCTATTTTTCATTTCGGGGTCGTTCGGTTTTTAAAAAAATCGAATTCACTATCACTTTTTATAATTTACAAATTTGCACGTTTTTCAGTTGGTTGATTTTACTTATTAACTCCCTTAATGTGTTCCATCGCTGAAACTGTTGATCAACGGGCAAACCGCACTATGGCGAAATCAGGCAAGTTGGATCGCGTGTATCTTGAATTAACTCAACGTATTCATCGTGGCGATTATGCCAGCGGTGAACGTTTGCCGACTGAAGTGATGCTGTGTGCTGAACTGGATGTTTCACGCCCCACGCTGTCTCGCGCATTGTCACGCTTACGTGAACAGGGACTGATTAGCAGTACTCAGGGTTCAGGCCATTACATTACCTATGCTGAACCCAGCCAAATGACACACCTGCCGCCTGCGATGGCTTTGGGTATTCTTTCCCCGCGCATGGAAGCCAACGAAAGTGGATTTCTGTTTGAGCAGATCTTTAAATCCATTGCCGCCCTGTCTCAGCCCTTTAACTTTGATCTGGTGTGGAACGGTGTCATGACGCTGGGCACGGGAGCTTCGCGGCAGGCCATCATCAGCAAGATTGAGGGTGTGATTGAGCGCTACCAGCGTAGCGGTGTGAAAGGCGTGTTCTTTATTCCCATTGAATTTCATCCCTTCGCTACTGAAATCAATCAACTGATTCTGAGTAAACTGGAACGCGACGGCATGAGTGTGGTGCTGTTGGACAGTGATGTGGTGCGGTGGCCCGCGCGCAGCAGGTGGGATTTAATTGGCATCGATAACGTCGCAGCGGGAGCCGTGATGACACGGCATTTACTGGCCGAGCGCCCGCGTCGCATCGATTTCCTCTGTGAACGTTTCTCAGCAAATACGGTTTACATGCGAATGCTTGGCTATCAACTGGCGTTGCAGGAAGCCGGCATTTCTCCCCTGCCGGAATGGCAGCATGAAGGCGAACTGAATCACGCTGATTTTATCCACCAGTTGCTGGCCAGTGGCGCACGTGATGTGGTGTGTGCCAATGACTTTACCGCGATGAAGTTGCTATCCCTCTGCAGTCAGCAGGGAGTCAAAATCAACGTAGTGGGTTTTGATGACAATGAATATTCCGCGTTGCTGGGTATCCCGTTAACCACCTGGAAACAGCCATTCAATGCTATTGGACATAACGCGGTGGTGGCGATGATGCACCGTCTGGATAATCCTGAGGCCAGCCCACTCCACCTTATCGCGCAGGGGGAACTGATCGTACGCGCTTCCTGTCACGCCTGTTAGCCTCTTTACCCGCTAAATCAGCGTTAACTCCATTGGCTGCTGGCGCAATATTTCCTGATACACCGGCGACAGTTGGCTATCTGTAATCACCTGCTTAAAGGGCACGGTCGGTGCCAGAGCGAAGGGATGTATCTGACCAAACTTTGATGAATCGGTGAGCGCCACAGTGTGCGTCTGCTTTTCCATTATGGCGTTGACCACGTCGCAGCGCAGCATATCACGACCAGTAAAACCGGTGATGGCATCCCAGCCGTCGATACCGATAAAGGCTTTATGGAAGTTGAGGTGCTGGATGCACAATCGCGTCAGCGGCCCGACTACCGACTCACTGCTCTTCTGGAACAGCCCGCCAAGAATGATCACATCACCGCCCTGTTCTCGCAGTAATCCCGCGATGTAATGGCTGACGGTGATAATCGTGATATCACCGCGTTCGCTCAGCTCGCGTGCCAGCAAAGCGTTGGTGCTGCCGCCTTCAATAAACACCGTTTCACCTGCGTTAACCAGCGAGGCGGCGTACTCCGCCAGACGTTTTTTGACAGCAAAACGCGTTTGCATGCGTGCGCCGACATCATCGCTTTCTGGCGCCACGGCTGACCCGTGCACGCGGCGCAGAAAGCCCCCCTTTTCCAGAACATTCAGATCCTGACGCACCGTCACCTCGGAAACGCCGGTGGTTTGCGCCAGTTCACTGACGCTGACGCTGCCGCGTTCGCTGACCAGTTGGATAATGTGCTGATGACGTGCGTTCATAGTGCCTGCTTTAATTAAAATTTTATCCAGCTTACCAGAAACTTACTCTAAGCCGAGACTGCGACGACCGTTGCTGTTTAACGCGTCCAAAGTGAATCGATCGCGCCAGTTGGCTTCATAGTCCTCTTTCGGGAAATCACCCGGTGAGACACCGGTTGCCAGCGCCTGGGCAACCTGAGTGGCGTAGGCAGCATTCTTCCCGCATAGAGGTGCAGCCGGAATGTACATCACGTTGCCCCAACCTTGCTGATCCTCAACCGGTGCAACCGAATGGATGACATCACAGTGCCACCAGACAGAATCACCCGCTTCCATTGCCGGAATGGAACACAGTCCCTTGATGAGTTCCGGATGCCACTGCTCTGAGATGGGCAGTACTTTGCCCGGCGCAACGCCGCAGAGTTCATCCTCTGGCACATCTTTCAGCAGCGGACGCAGCAACAGATACGCCATCGCTTCCGGAACCGGCACCACATGCAGCAAGCCCTGACCCAATTGCATGTCTGACAGCGCAGTCCACCCCTGGAAAGTGCGGAAGACTGAACATTTGGTGGTGGTGCCAGCCTGATATTCATTCACTTCTGTGCGATGTGCCGCGTCCCAGGGATCATATTGATCGAATTGATTATTAAAGATTTTGCTAAACACCTGTTGGTAAGCTGGCAGTAACCAGCGTTCCAGCGCCCCGGAATCCGTATGCGCGCCCAGCCCTTTTGATGTGGTGCCCGGTAAACGACGGCGAATACGATCCGGATAGATAATGCTGACATCAGGGTCAAACCAGCGCGTTCCGTTGGATTCGAAGGTCCACAGGCGATTCAGGAAGGATTGGGTTTGTGCCATGGCGTCGCTCTGACGCGCCGACATCTGTGCTTCGCTCCAGTAGATCGGATAGATTTCAGGGCGTGAGGCATCGAGGCTGCCAAAAAAGTTGTCACCTGGCCCTTTATAGACTTCATCGAAATCATTTTTATCAAGGTATTCCAGCATCGACGCATCCCAGCCCAACGCCTGCTCGCGCGTAAAGGTCTGTTTCACCACCACACAGCCGCGACGACGAATGTGATCCTTCACTTCATCGGAAATGCGCCCTGCGGCGATGTCATCCCAACGTACCTGTGGCCATGCCGTGCCGTTTCGCGCTTCTTCCTCACGAGCTGCAGCAATTTCGCTGAGGATTTTACTTCTGACCTGCTCAAACAGGCCCTCAACATCGCCGATTTGCGCTCTGAGCACCTGTTTCATCAAGCGGATATGCTGCTTTGCATCTTCAGGTTGTTGTAAAGAGGTAAAGGATGTATTCATTTTGTCGCTCCGATTGTTTCGAATGAAACTTAAGTTAGCTTCATTCATAACAATCTGTCGGCATTTCACCTAACTTCAGCGCACGATTTTAAGAAACCCATCACAAAAAAATTAAGAACAACGTCCAACCGAAGGTGCACCGGAGTGGCTCTCCGGTGCCGGGAAATGAGGAAAAATGTCGGGAAATCAAGAGGAAAAAGACGGTGGTATGTGGGAAGGAAATGGCCTGGCAGGTACTATTCCAGCCAGGCGTGATACCGCTGATGGAGTTCAGCCAGATTTTTTACATTGAGTTTGCGCATTGCAGACTGTTTTTGGCTGCTAATGGTTTTAATACTTTTGTCTTTGGCAACAGCAATATCCGTTACGGTACGACCGCGATAGATGGAGCGGATGATCGTTCTTTCCGTGGTACTGAGTGAAAGCATCGCTTCTTCATACATCCTTGATGAGAATACCTGTCGTAAAGATGAACCCTTTTGCGGTGCAGTGGGTTTGACTTCAAATCCCCAGACTCGATGTTCAAGTACTGCCGTCACCGCATCTTCAACCTCGCGCTGATTGCATTTCCTGTTTAATATGGCTTGCACACCTGATTTTTTATATTTTTGTAATAGCCTGACATCCGATGCGCGGGTTAAAATTATCACTGATGCTGTGGGCAAGTAAGATTTTATCAGCATAGAAATAACATCTGCATTGCCAACCTCAGTATCGATAATAATCAGATCCAAATCTCTATCAATGATGTTGATCTGTTCATCATGGGTTTGGATGGGATGGTGAGTCACCGTCACAGCATTCAATGTTGTCAACATGGCGCGAATACCATAATAGGTTATCGCGCTGGGTGTCATAATAGCGATATTTTTATTTTTAATTTTAATTTTGCTTGTCGTTATTTTAATGACGCTATGCATTGTTGATGTTCCTCAATTGTGATCACGCCAATATGCAATTATTACAGATTCATCTGAACGATATTAGCCGATGCCATACGATTAATCCGATGCGGATATTATTGGCTAGATTGAAGGCTTTCAACATACTGGCGTAAATGTCACTTATAAGTCACCAGCATGGAGATAATTAACTTATTAATCAAATAGATAACCCTGTGACAAAGCTGTTACCTACCTGATTGTCATCATCAGCATGCCCTTTTTTCAGACCGTGTTATAATCAGCCGCATGAAAAGTGTGCGTTGAAGATGCGCCGTGGGGATCAGGCAGAAGTGACCATTATTTTTTTTACCGATACCGGTCTGATCAGGCTGGAAGATAAAGAGATTATTCTTAGCAGGCAAAGTAAAATATGCCTGACGTACCTGTGTGAGCATGAAGGTAATATCGTTTCCAAAGAAGCATTACATGACGCTTGCTGGAGAAACCATGGTGCTGTGGTCTCCGATAATACCGTACGACAAACCCTTTTTCGCATCCGGAAATCACTCGCCTCACTGGAAGTAGAAGGCGAAATTCTTGAAACACTGGGATACATGGGATATCGCTTAAAACCCGGTTGCATCACTCTCGTTTCAGACTCACAAAATTATTCGTTACCGGAACGCCAGGATGGTTTGAATCAAAAACAAGAAACATCAGCGATCTCTGTTTCTGATACATCGAAACCAGCGCTTAAGAATAAACCGACAAAGATAAAATTCAGGGTACTTACGCTGCTGCTTTGCTGCCTGTTTTTTATCGTGGGCACTGTGATTCGTGGCCAACAACTTATCCACCCATTGCGGTATGGCGAACCACTTCTGCTTGATGGGCACAGCTTTCTGTTTTCGCAATACGTGGAAAATGACAAACATGACGCGGCAAGACGCGTGAGTTACTGGCTTAACAAAATGCAGATTTCTATTACGCCGCACAGCGAAATCTACATTAATGCCGATCGTGGCAACGCGATTAATTTCTTTGTGTGCAAAGGCGAAATTGAACTGCCGACAACCTCTTGCCAGACATTTGCGGTTATCGGGAGAAACCATCCATGAGAATGGCTGTTTCCGCGGCATGTTGCCTGTTGGCATTGTTGCTGGGTTGGTTTTCTCTGCCCTATTTTTTACGGCCATTTTCTGGTGATTGCCGGGCCGAGACCTATATCATCTATGATGAACCTGACCGGACCTTAGTCAGTCATGGCTACTGGGATATTTTGAGCGGTAGTCGTGAAGGTCATTTAAATGCTTATCTGGCATTTATGTCGCCGCAGGGGCTTGAAAGCAGGATTAATGTTGATCGCACCGTGAATCTTGATTATGACTACCATCCTGATTCCGTAACGGTTTCCACTCGCAAATCTTTTCGTATTGCGGGTCCTGATACGCAGGATCCCGCTATCGGGAAATATATTGATCCGCTGGCGGACGAGAATTTCACCGCCCGCATCTACCTGTTTAAAGTAGGAAACCAGGTCATTTCAGGCTTCCATTATCGGCCGCTTAACCGGTGTATGAAACCTGGATTTTGAAGCGAGTCAGACCGGTCGATCATTTGTTCTGGTAAAGATCCCAACGGTTGCCGTACAAATCCTCGAAAACCACAACCGTGCCATACTCTTCTTCGCGGGGTTCTTCACAGAAAGTGACGCCATTGGCTTTCATTTGCTGGTAATCACGCCAGAAGTCGTCCGTCTGTAAAAACAGGAACACCCGGCCGCCGCATTGATTACCGATAAACCCTTGCTGGCGCTCATTCGATGCCTGCGCCAGCAGCAAGTTACAATCGCTCTGCGGATTGGGATTGACCACCACCCAGCGCTTGCCCGGCTGTGGGGTATCTTCGATTAAATGAAATCCCAGTTTTTGCGTATAGTATTCAATCGCGCGGTCATAATCATCGACCACAATAGCGACGTAACCCATGCAACGCTTTTGTGTTCTCATTTTGGTTTCCTTTATATTCTGACGCGAAATCTCATCTCGATATCAACAAATAAAAAGCAGACCGAAGTCTGCTTATTCCTTATCACGCATTGCCACCCGCGACTTTGCGTAATGCCACCACTTCCGCGTGTTCTAACAGCGGTTCAAGATCCGCGAACAATTTAACGATATGCGGGGCATTCAGGTGCTTATCCAATAATTCCTGGCTCGCCCACTCTTCGGTCCAGACAAAGCGGCGCGGATTTTTGCTATCAATGTTTAGCTGATAGGTAATACACCCTTCTTCGCGTAGCGTCTCTTCAATCACACCACGAAATAATTGCTCAGCTTTATCTTCGCAACCTGGTTTTGCCGTTAGCAATGCCACAACAGGAACAGTCATTTTTATCTCCCTCTTAAATATAATAAGCCAAGCCAAACTAACGCAGCTTATTCCTGTTGTCAGTCTGAAAACGTGCGTTGCCTGATATGCCTGGTTCGCGCCATAATTGCGAAAATAACGCAAGGAGTGTTGCATGCCAGAACTGTCGAGTTGGTTAGCCTTTGCATTGGTGGCGTTGGGATTGGTGCTTACGCCCGGCCCCAATATGATCTACCTGGTTTCGCGTTCGCTGTGTCAGGGCAAGCGGGCGGGTTATATTTCCCTCGGCGGCGTGGCGTTAGGTTTTGTGTTTTATATGCTGTGCGCGGCGCTGGGTATCACCGCGTGGTTGCTTGCCGTTCCATGGGCCTATGATGCGCTGCGTTTCAGTGGCGCACTCTATTTGCTGTATCTTGCGTGGCAGGCACTCAAGCCTGGCGGCCGCTCGCCATTTGCCGTGCGCGATCTCCCTGCCGACAACCCGCGTAAATTGTTCACCATGGGTTTCCTCACCAACCTCGCGAACCCAAAAATCGCCATGATGTTTCTGTCGCTATTACCGCAGTTTATTAGCCCGCATCACGGTAGTGTGCTGATGCAGTCGCTGATATTGGGCGTCACCCAAATTGTGATTAGCCTGACGGTCAATGCGATTTTCATTACTACCGCTGGCCAGGTGTCGACATTTTTACTGACGCGCCCCAGCTGGCAGCGTTTGCAGCGCTGGCTGATGGGCACGGTGCTGGCGGGCATGGCCGTCAAACTCGCATTGGATGCACGAAAGTAAGTTGCGATTTAATTGGGCGCGTCGGGGCGCGCCCAACAATCCGTTAGTGAGCCAACATCTGAATGATTTTGTCCGCCGCGATGACGCGATCGTCATTCGGGAACCATTTATTCGCCAGCATAATCACCGCAATCTTCTGTGACGGAATAAACACCGCGTAGGTTGAGAAACCATTGGTCGAACCGGTTTTGTTATACCACGCCTGTTGTGGCGCAGCCTGCGGTGGCGTGATCAACGTGGCCGACATCCCTTTCATGATGCGCTGACCGCTGTTGCCTTCCACCAACTGCTTTGATGAGACAGGCAACGGATAGTATTCCCACATCATCGCCTGCGTAAACGCCTCGGTTTTGTAGTAGCCCTGATGCGTGGTGGCGATCGCCTGCTGCCACTCCGTCGCGACCTTCTGTTCATCCAGTTGAATAGCCAGCCAGCGAATCAGATCAGCGGATGTCGATTTCAACCCATACGATTCAGCATCCAACGGGCCTGGCGTCACACGTACCGGCTTGTCTTGTTTATTGTAACCTTGCGCATATTGGCCCATCTCTGACTGAGGTACCTGAATATAAGTGTGCTTCATGCCCATCGCGGGTAACAGTTGCTGCTCCATCGCGCTGATAAACGGCTGATGCAAGCTTTTGGCGGCAATCATGCCGAGCATACCAATCCCCAGATTGGAGTAGACACGCTGAGTGCCCGGCTGAGCCGGCGGTTGCCAGTTTTTGTACCAGTTCATCAACTGCTGCTGATTGGTGACATCGTCCGGCACAAACAGCGGCGTGCCCGTGGTGTGAGTAGCAAGGTTAAGCAGTGACACCTGATCAAACGCACTGCCCTTTAGTTCGGGCAACCATGTACTGGCTTTGTCACTAAACTGCAGTTTTTTCTGCTGAGCCGCATAGCTCGCTAAGGTAGCGGTAAAGGTTTTGCTGAGTGACCCGATTTCAAACAAGGTCTGCGCGGTAATTGGCTGCTGAGTCTCTTTGGATGCCACACCGTAGTTGTAAAACTCGGTTTTGCCATCGTGCAGAATAGCCACCGCCATGCCAGGGATTTGATATTGCTGCATCAACGGTTTGATGATGGCGTCAGGTGAAGGGGTTTGTGCGAGGACGCTGGTGCTTGCCAGCAGCGCTAGCGCAGTAAGAGATAATCGCATGAAAATTCCTTTTATTTCAGTTAAGCCACAATTTCAGCGCGTGATTATAAAATTCCGTCACGGTTTCACCTAACCAAATATTCTGCTATCTGCGGGAAAGTGAAGGCGATCACAAGCGAGAAACATTTCATTAACCATTAATTGATCTTTTCCCCGCCAGCTTTTATAGCTTATGAAAATTATTTCACGCATCAGAAATAATTTTCAAAACGTACCCCGGCTCGTTTTTCCGCGTTAAGTCGTCACGGCTGAGCCTCTAAATTCAGCGTCTGCTCCGGGGAAAAACATGAAAAAAATCGCCATCCTTCTTTCCAGCCTTGCGTTAGCGGGCACACTCTCCAGCACCGCACGTGCCGCCGATGAATCACCACAGTTCCGTTGCAAACCTGGCGAAACTTACTACATGAACGTCATGGTGACCGGTGTTGAATACTGGTTTCCGGTGTACGAGATGTTTAAACAAGCTGCGCATCAGCTGGGCTGCAAAACCGTTTATGGTGGCACGCCCGCTTATGACGTCAACCAGCAGTTAGCCAGTTTCGAACAGATTCTGGCGCAGAAACCCGCCGGGATTTTCCTCCATCCGATGAATCCCGACCCCTTTATCGAGCCAATTAATCGTGCGGCAGAGATGGGCATTCCGGTGGTAACCTTTGCCGCTGATTCCCCCAACAGCAAGCGTGTCGCTTACATCACCTCAGACAACTTCCGTGAAGGTAAAGCCGCCGCCGATGAACTCGGTAAAGCCATGGGCAAAGGCGCGGAGTATGCGGTGCTGGAAAATCCAGGGCAGGATAATCATGACCGTCGGGTTACGGCTTTTATCAATGAGATGAAAACCGCGTTTCCTGACAGCAAGCTGGTTGCGCGCGCCGCCACTAATCAGGATCCATCAAAAGCCTACAACGCCGTGCTGTCGATGCTACAAGCGAATCCAAACCTGAAAGGCATCTTCATGCCTGAAGCCAGTTCCGCAATCGGTGCCGCACAGGCAGTGGTGGAAAACGGTGGCAAAGTGAAAGTGATGACGGTGGACGTCAACGCCAAAGTACTGGATATGATCAAAAGCGGCGAGGTGTTTGGTGCCATCAATCCCAATCAGGGAATACAGGGCTACATGGGCTTTATGACGCTGTTCCTCGCCGCCCACCCAGAATTGATTGACCCCATGAATGATGCCAAACGCAACGGTGTGAATCCCTTCTCGTTCCCAATCCTCGACAATGGTTATGCCGTGGTGACTAAAGAAAATGCCGATGATTTCCGCTGGGACCGTTACCTGAAACGTCGTGGAACCAAAGGCATCAACGAGTAAGGGGAAAGATGATGACGGCACTGCTTGAGTTACGCAGCATCAGCAAACGCTTCGGCGCAGTACAGGCGTTACAGGACGTTGATCTTACGCTAAGGTCCGGTGAAATTCATGCGCTGGCTGGTGAAAACGGCGCGGGTAAGTCTACTCTGATGAATATCATTGATGGCATTCTGCGCCCCGACAGCGGTGAAATAGTGTTGGAGGGACAATCCGTAACCATTCGCTCGCCGCGTGAGGCGCAGCGGTTAGGCATCGGGCTGGTGCATCAGGAGATCGCGTTGTGCCCGGATATTACTATCTATGAAAATATCTGGATGGCGCATCAGCAGCGCGGCTTTCTATTACCGCATAAAACCTTGAGGAAAAAAGCGCAGCAGGTTATGAATCGCCTTGCGCCGATTCCAGTGAGTAAAAAGGTTAGCGAACTGTCGTTGTCACAACAGCAACTCGTAGAGATTGCCAAAGCACTGACGCTGGATTGTCGTTTACTGATTCTGGATGAGCCCACTGCAGCGCTCACGGAACCAGAAGCGCAGACGCTGTTCACCATCGTGCGTCAACTGCGCGATCAGGGCATCACGGTGGTGTATATCAGTCATCGTATGGCCGAGATTTTTGCGCTTTGTCAGCACATCACCATTCTGCGCGATGGCCGGACGGTGCACAGTGCGCCATTGAACAGCATGACACCGGATGAAGTCATTACGCGCCTTGTCGGTCGCGAATTGTCGCAACTCTATCCCGATAAACGCCCCTCTCATCGTGCCGCACCGCTGCTGGAGGTACGATCTCTTAGCGATAGTCAGCGTTTTTACGATATCAATTTCGAGTTGTATCCCGGCGAAATTCTCGGCATTGGTGGCTTGATGGGCGCGGGTCGTAGCGAAATCGCTCAGGGCGTGTGCGCATTGCAGCCGGTAACTCACGGCACTGTTCGTATCAAAGGCCAGCCAGCAACACTGAAAAATTACGCCGCCAGTATCCAACAGCACATGGTTTATTTATCCGAAGATCGTAAGGACGCCGGGCTGTTTTTAGCAATGCCAATTGACTGGAACATCTCGGCGCTGGATGTCCGCGCGATTAGCCATCGCGGTTTGACGCTAAGCCCAAGCCGCGAGCGTGCGCAAGCGGAAGCGCTGGCGTATCAGGTCAAACTGAAAAGCGGCAAATTGAGTGACCCGGTGTCATCGCTTTCTGGCGGCAATCAGCAGAAAGTGGCGCTAGCGCGCGTGCTGTCGGTGCACCCCGAAATCATCTTTCTTGATGAACCGACGCGCGGCGTCGATGTCAGCGCCAAGGCAGAGATCTACCAGATCCTCGCCCAATTAGCACATAACGGTGTCGGACTGGTGGTGATTTCATCAGAGTTACCTGAGCTGATTGGTTTATGTGACCGCATTATCGTGATTCATGAAGGTCACATCACCGGTGAAGTGACCGGCGATGCAATGACCGAGGAGAATCTGATGAGACTGGCTGCTGGCATTCCCCCTGAAGTGGAGGCGCTATGACCATGAATACGACCTTGCCCGGAGCAGGCAAATCCCGGCTGTCATTGTTTGGCGGCCTGCACAAGCAGCGGGAAATCGGCTTGATTGCGATCATCGCGTTAATCTTTATCGTGATGAGTTTTACCTCACCCTACTTCCTGACGTGGGCCAATATGAAAGCGATGCTGTTGTCGTTTTCGATTGAAGGCATTGTGGTGATCGGTATGACGATCTTGTTGATCGTCGGCGGTCTCGATCTCTCGGTCGGCGCGGTGGTGTGCCTTTCTATGGTGGTCGCGGGACAACTGTTTCTCAGTGGGGTGGATCCCTGGCTGGCCAGCCTGGGAGGAATAGCTGCCGCCGCACTGGTAGGCTTGCTGATGGGTTTAACAGTGACCAAAATCGGCCTGAGTCATTTTATTGCCTCGCTGGCAGCGATGGTGATTGTGCGCGGGCTTTGCATGATCATCACCCAGGGCACGCCGCTGTCGCTGTTCACACTTCCCGTCAGTTTCAAATTTATCGGCCAGGGTGCCATGTGGGGCATTCCGTTTGTCATCCTGCTGTTCTTTGTATTGGTCGCCCTGTTCGATTTCCTGCTGCGCAAAGCCACGCTGTTCCGCAAAGTATTTTATACCGGCAGTAATGAACGTGCGGCGGCCTATTCCGGCATCAACATCAACCGCATAAAACTGTGGGTCACGGTACTCACCTCAACGCTAGCAGGTGTAGCCGGCATTATTTATATGGCGCGGTTAGGCTCAGCTACCCCGACCTTTGGCGTAGGGATGGAACTGAACGTGATAGCGGCGGCGGTGATAGGCGGCGCAAGCCTGAAAGGCGGCACTGGCTCGATTCTGGGCGCGGTTTTAGGTGTCGCACTGCTCTCCATCGTGACCAGCTCACTGATCCTGATTAATGTTTCCGTCTACTGGCAGGACTTGATCAAAGGTTTAATTCTGCTGGCGGCGGTGTCGATCGACCACCTGCTGAATAAATATCGGGCAGCATAAGGACGCATCATCGATGGAATTCGCCAGCGAACATCCAGCATTTCACAGTGCACGCCAGATTTATCAGGTATTGGTGATGTATTACCTCGACGGCAAAAAGCAGTCGGAGATTGCGGTGGAAACCGGGTTGTCGGTCGCCAGCGTGAATCGCCTGATTCGTCAGGGCAAAGAGAGCGGCATGGTGGAAATCACTATTAAATCGCCCTGGCTGTCGGCCCACCAACTCGAAAGTGATCTGCAGCAATGGGGTCAACTGCAACAGGTGGTGGTGGCACCCAATGTCGCGCGCAGTGATGAGCAGAATTTACAGATGGTGGGCGCGGCGGCGGCGGATTATTTGCTATCACGTCTGAAAGATGGCGACGTTATTGCGATCACCGGTGGCAAAGGCGTGAGCGCTCTGGTGGAGGCACTGCATCCTTCGCGCAAATACGATGTTCAGGTCGTGCCTGCATTGGGTTGCGTGCAAGGAAAGCACTATACCGACGTGAATCATGTTGCCTCTGAAATGGCGGCTCGGCTTGGCGGCCATGCCTGGCAGATTCATGCCCCGCTCTTCACTGACTCTGCTGCTGAACGTGACATGTTGATGAGAATCAGTGCCGTAGACCGGGTGCTGGATAAAGCGCGTAACGCTACGCTAGCAGTGGTCGGTCTTGGTTCTATTCACAGCGACAGTTCCAGCTACTACGATTTGAATCTGGCAGCTCGTCATGCATCCGCCAGCATCGAAACCAGTGGCGCACGCAGCGAACTGCTAGCCTGGTTACTCGATGCACGAGGCCAGCCCGCGCCGTTTGACGCCAATCAGCGGCTGGTTGGGCTGACCTTATCGGAGCTACAACGTATTCCCTTTTCTATGGCGGTGGTGGCCGGACGCGACAAAGTGGATCCCATCCACTGTGCGCTGCAAGGCCAGTGGCTAAAAGGCATGGTCACCGACGAATCCACCGCAGCAGGCGTACTCGAAATGGCCAAGAGCCGGGGAGCAATCCATGGAGAATAATGCAACACGCGAGCAGCGACTCAGCGCTTTACGACAACGCACCACGACACCAGTGCTGATTGTCGGTGGCGGCATCAACGGCATCAGCACCTTTCGCGAACTGGCATTGCAGGGTATTCCGGCGGTTCTGGTGGAAAAAGGTGACTGGTGCCAGGCGGCCAGCGGCGCGCTGTCTCGTATGATCCACGGCGGACTGCGCTATCTGGAAACCGGCGAGTTTACGCTGGTCAAAGAGTCGGTGATGGAGCGTGACCGGCTACTGAAAAACGCGGCGCACTATGTTTTTCCGCTGCGTACCACTGTCCCGATCGACAACCTTGGCGGCGGACTGCTCAATGCCACGCGGCGTTTTTTGCGTCTGAGCGACAAACCCACACGCCGCGGCGCTCTGCTGATCAAAACTGGCCTCAGTCTCTACGATGTCTACACCAGGCAGTACGGATCGATGCCCAAACATCAGGTGCGCGGTGAGGCAGCCACGCGCGACCGCTGGCCAGGATTTGCCCCCTGGGTGAAATACAGCGCCAGCTACTACGATGCCTGGATCAGTGCACCGGAACGACTGGGTTATGAATTGATTGAAGATGCCGAGCGTGCTTGTCCGGAGGCAGTGGCGCTGAATTATTTGCAACTGGTGAGCGCCGATGGCGAATCCGTTACGTTACAGGATGCACTCAGCGGTGAGCACTTTACTCTGCAGCCGCATGTATTGGTGAATGCCGGCGGCGCGTGGATAGATCAGCTCAATCAGCGTCTGGCGCCCTCGGAACATTTCACCAAACTGATTGGCGGGACCAAGGGTTCGCATTTGATCATTGATCACCCCAAACTGTTACAGATGCTCGATGGGGAAATGGTCTATTTCGAAAACCAGGAAGGCCGCGTCTGCATTATGTTTCCGTGGTTTGGCAAAGTGCTGCTCGGTTCCACGGATATCCGCGTGGACGATCCCGATAGCGTGGTGTGTGAAGAGGAGGAAAAAGCCTACATCCTTGAGTCGTTGCGCTTTGTTTTTCCTGACGTCGTGGTGCCGGAATCGTCGATTCTCTACACCTTTTGCGGTGTGCGTCCGCTTCCGGCCAGCAACGCCAAAGTTAACGGGCAAATCTCGCGCAATCACTCGCTGGTGCTGCTGCCGCCTGATGCCGCACATGCTTACAGCTTGCTATGCCTGGTCGGCGGCAAATGGACCACCTTTCGTCAGTTTGGTGAAGAGGCCGCGGATCGGGTATTGCGTCTGATCGGAGAAAAGCGCCGTGTGTCGAGCGGCGATCTGCCCATCGGCGGTGGACGCGACTTCCCTGCACCTTCCGGGCAAACCGCGTGGCTTGCCCAACTCGCGCATCTGCATTCACTGCCCTTGTCCCGCGTATCGCAGTTAGTCCGCCGTTATGGCAGCCGCGCCATGCCAATCCTGCAATTGATCCAGCAACAGGGGGAGCAGCCGCTGCAGCATCATGCGGAGTATAGCGCGCTGGAACTTCGTTACCTTATTGAGCATGAGCAGGTTCAGCAACTTGAAGACCTGCTGGTGCGCCGCACGTCGCTGGCGATTTGCGGCGAATTGACGCCCTCACTGGTGGCCGAAATTGCTCAACTGATGGCTGACCTGCGCGGCTGGAACGCCACTCAACTGCAAAACCATCTGCAAAGCAGTTGCGCCAGTCTGGCGCGACAGCACGGCCTGACCGATCTCAACCCCACTCTTTTCCAGGAGGAAACACGCCATGTTAGTCAGCAATAAAGTCCGCATGAATCGTATGTTTCAACACGGTAAGTGCCTTGATGTGGCTATCGACCACGGTATTGCGAATGAGCCCGACTTTCTGATTGGGTTAGAGAACATCGAAGGTGTGATGGAGAACCTGATCGCCGCGCAACCGGATGCCATTCAGGTGAATTACGGTCAGGCCGATCTGTTGCAACAGGTCGCGGGACGGAAACCGGCGCTGGTGATGCGCACGGATGTCGGCAACGCCTATAACGCGGCGCGCCATCGCGAAATGTGGGCGGTGTTGCACAACCCGGATGAGCCAATCCTCGCCGCGTTGCAGATGGATGCGGCTGCGGTGGTAGTGAATCTCTATCTGATCCCCGATGAACCCGGCATTTTCCGTATGTGCGTGGAGAACATCGGCCGTCTGCGTCAGGCGTGCGATCGTTATGCGATGCCGCTGATGATCGAACCTCTGGTAATGGCGCCGGCAGGACAAGGCGCGGCTTACGGTTCGATCGGTGATGTTGAGAAAATCGTGCCGCTGGTGCGTCTGGCGCGTGAACTCGGCGCCGACATCATCAAAGCCGATCCGACGGAGAAGGTGGAAGATTTTCACCGCGTAGTGGAAGCGGCGCGCTGTCCGACGCTGGTGCGCGGTGGCGGCAAAGGGGAACTGGCACCGGTGCTGGCCAAAAGCGCGGCGTTAATGGCGCAAGGTGCCAGCGGCATGGTGTACGGCCGGAACGTGTATCAACACGATAATCCGTCTCGCGTGGTGAAAGCGCTGATGGCGATCATCCACCAGGGCGCCAGCGGCGCGGAAGCCCTGGACATTTATCAGCAGGGTTGAGTTTTACCTGCACCGGCGCTTAAGCGGTGCGCCGTCTTCGTCTGTGAATCGGAGTCGGATATGAGTCAACTTCTCGGCATAGATGCCGGAAACACCATGATCAAAGCGGTACTGTTCGATCTCAGTGGCCGCGTACTGTCGGTTGCCGAATGTGCGGGAGAAACCCTCCAGCCGCAAGAAGGTTATGCGGAGCGTCCGGTAGAAGATATCTGGCACGGGGTCAGCGTGGCCGTCACGCGCTGCCTGCAACAGGCGGGCAGCGCGGCGAATGAGGTTATTGCCGTGGGCGCGGCGGGTCACGGTAACGGTCTGTATGCACTTGATAAGCAGCAGCAGCCGTTGTTCGGCATTCAATCCATCGACCATCGTGCCATCGAAACCGTGCAGGGCCTGGAAGCCAGCGGTACCGATAAAGCCATCTATCAACTTTCGCTGCAGAAGCCCTGGCCCGCCGCCACGCCCGTGCTGATCAGCTGGATTAAACAGCATCAGCCCGATCGCTGGGCGCAGATCGGCCATTTGTTGTGTGCTAAAGATGTCATCGCCCATTTCCTCTGCGGGGCTATCAGCGCTGAGGTTTCCGATGCCGCCGGAGCCGGATTAATCGATTATCGACAGCGCAATTACAGCCACGAGTTGATGGCGCTGTATGGCATTGAAGAGGCGCTTAACCTGCTGCCACCTCTGCGCGAGTCTTGTGCGGTGGTCGGACACGTGACCGCGCGCGCCGCGCAACTCACCGGGTTACCGTCAGGCATTCCGGTGGTGGCCGGCATTTTTGATGTGGTGGCCAGTGCCATTGGCTCCGGCGTGGTCAAAACCGGCGAGGCTTCCATCGTCGCAGGAACCTGGAGCATCAATCAGGTGGTGGTCGATAAACCGGATTACCAGCGGCCCGTGTTTATGAATTCAATTATTGAAAATGATCGCTTTATGGCGATTGAAGCCAGCGCCACCTCGGCCGCCAATCTCGACTGGTTCCTGCGTGAGTTCGATGATGGACGCGCTGGCAACGGCGCGGCGCACAGCAGTGATACCGTGGCCCATGTTGAACCCAACCCGCAGTTGCCGCTCTATCATCCTTACCTCTATTCCGGTCGTAAATCTGAACCCGCAAAAGCGGGGTTTTATGGCTTGAGCGGCTGGCATACGCGCGCAGATATGCTGTTTGCGCTGTTTGAAGGCGTGACATTTGCCCATCGCGCACACATTGATCGCTTGCGCGCAGCAGGGATTCCGTTTACCCACGCGACCCTTTCTGGTGGCGCGGCGCGCAGCTGCATCTGGCCGCAAATGTTTGCTGATGTGTTGGGCGTTCCGATTCGCGTGGCTGAGTGCAAAGAGACTGGCGCGCTGGGTGCTGCGCTTTGTGCGGGCGTCTGCGTAGGTGTCTGGCCCGATCTGGCCATGGCGGCACAGCAAGCAGTACGCCTTAATCCCGGCGAGTTACAGCCACGCCCGGAACGCTTTGCGTTTCATGATGCACGTTATCGGGTGTTCAAAAGGCTGGAGCTGGCGATGAGCGAAATGTGGCGTGAAGTGGGTTGAATTTGCTGGTTATTATTTTGCCAGACGGTAATGTTGTGCTCTTGTCGATTTCATTAAGGATAGCGTCGTGCAGATCAATCAACTACCGTTTGGCATTACCGACTGGAGCACCCTCGAAACTGAAAAACATCCGGGTGACAGCGGTTTTGCGCTGTGGCGTACTCAGCGTTTTGGCGATATTCGTGTGCGCATGGTGGAGTATTCGCCGGGTTATCTCGCCGATCACTGGTGCAGCAAAGGTCATATATTGCTGTGTCTGGAAGGCGAAATGATCACCGAACTGGAAGATGGCCGCACTTTTACCCTAACGCCTGGCGTGAGCTATCAGGTGGCCGATAATGCCGAAGCACATCGTTCCTCCACGACGTACGGTGCAAAGCTATTTATCGTCGATTAGCTCTCGGGCCGTGGCTATACACTGCGAATCATCATGCTGAATACGGTAGTCTGAAAAGATAATGTGCGGTGAGTCCTGACTATCCCGCTGTTGCTACAGTCATCGCGTTAATCCTTTCTACGCTCTTCGCGTTTGATCAACGTACCAAGAACGCAAATCCGTGAGTTGCGGGCACCGACGTATTGACGACGTTAGTGCCCGCGTCAGGATCACTTCGCCATGCTGTACGCGGCGGTGAGATCGACGCGCTGCCAGAAGGATTGCTCGGCATTGCCCGACAACGGATAACCGTTTGGCAAGGCGGTTTTCACCATCAGGCGACGAATCTGCGCGTCGGACAGGTGCGGCAGCGCCGTTTTCAGCAGGATCTCTGCGCCCTGCGGCACCTGAATCGGCGTGTTTTTCACATTGGCTTTTGGCAGATTGTAGCTCAGCGTGAAACGATAGAACTGCTTCATATCCGGCGCGCGGTAAGGATCGTCCTTGCCGGTCGAACGTGCGCATTCAGCCAGTGAAGTACCACACTCCTTCTCCAGCGCGGCACGCAGTTGATCGCGCGCCTCTTTGAACAGCACCTGATAGCGTGCATCGTTGAGGTAAGTCGCCACGTTGCGCTCTGCCACCATACGTGAACCCATCACGTCCAGCGGATAGTGCACGCCTAACACCAGACGCGAATATCCATAACGCGCACCACGGGTGACCAGTGCCTCAAAGCGTTCCGGCACCATTTCGGCCATCAGCAGCGCATCGGTATAACCGGTATTGGTGTGCCCGCTGGGGAACGATCCGCCGTCCGCGGTATAGCGCACATTGTCTTTCACCACCACATCATCGGGTACCAGATGGATGGTATTGCCTTCATGCAGGAACGGGCGCGGATAGTTAAAGTGTTTTTTGGCAGCGCTGGTGCTGACTTCACTGGCCTTAATCAGCGCAGCGGCTTTGCTCAGTTCGCCTTTGTCATAAGCCGCGATGAAGGCTTTACCAAGACGCGGACCCATGGCGTCAGACAGGAAATACAGCGAGCCGATCGCTTCCGCATCCTGCAACGCCTGATGACGCACGTTCTGCGTGGCATTCAGGTTGATATCAGTCACGGTGGCGCGGTTAGCCGTCAATACGCTGTCTGGCAATGTGCTGAAACCTGATAACAGCGCGATGCCAGCCTGCTGATTTTGCTTCACGTTGAAATCATAGCCACTGCTTTTCAGCCAGGCTTTGTCTGCCTGCGTGCTGGTCTGTTTGGCTTTTTCCAGTTGCTCACGTTTCAGTGACGCACTGTCGCCTTGCAGCCAGGTGCGCTGAGCCTGCAACGACTGTTGCTCCAGCTGCGTATAGCCTGGGGTTGAACCGGTAGACGTTTGTGCAGCCAGTGCGGCCGCCTGCGGCAGTGTTGTCGCATGGGCCTGTTGAGCGAGCAGTAAAACCGTTGCAATCAGTGTATAGCGGGTTTTCATTATTTTCCCCTGTTATCAGAATATTACCTTGCCGGGGAAACACGCTAACACCCTGTTATGACAGATTTATTTCATTTATCGGCACTCGTTCGAACAGTTTTGTACGCAAATTTGTGCGAGCGATCCACAGCCGCCGCCGTTGTCATTTTTGCATTGCGATTGCTGTACATAACAGTTTTGCTGGCAGGACGAGAGATCGCATTTGGCCGCCACCGGCGTCAGTTGCACCACGGGCGCTTTTCTTTCCGGTTGCCACTGGGTTTGCGCCATAGCACCCGCACTGAACAGCATCATCAACACCATTATCCACTTCATGGGAAATTCCTCGCGAAAAGGCTCTAAACAGTATGGCCTCTTCTCTGCCAAATGCCATGCTGGAACATTTGATTCACGATCGGGTTCCGCCGCCCCATCGCCGTGCAAATGGTTGCTCAAAAACGGTGCGGTGCGTGAATAGCTCAGCTGCACACAGCCATTAACAATCAATGACTTAATTAAATTCCCTTGAGATAAAACGAATGGTACGAAAGTTGCAGGGGTAATCAGGTAGACAAAGGAGACAGTGATGAAAGCGATTGTGATTGGAGCGGGCATTGGCGGCATGAGCGCGGCGATTGCGCTGGAGAAAGCAGGATTCGATACGGCCGTTTTTGAAGCGGTCAAAGAGATGAAGCCAGTCGGTGCGGCGATCTCGATCTGGCCCAACGGCGTCAAATGCCTAAACGCGCTTGGCATGAAACAGCAACTGCAGGCGCTGGGCGGCAATATGGCGTTTATGGCCTATAACGATGCGCACAGTGGCAGCACCCTGACCCGCTTCAGCCTGTCCCCACTGGTGCAGCAGGTGGGCGAATACCCTTATCCGGTCGCTCGCGCCGAGTTACAGGCGATGCTGATCGATACCTATGGTCGCTCACGCATTCAGTTCGGTAAACGCGTGACCCACGTCGAGCAAAGCACCACCGGCGTCACCGCCTGGTTTGATGATGGTAGTCAGGCTGAAGGCGATTTCCTGATCGCCGCCGACGGTACGCATTCCGTGATCCGCCACTATGTGCTAGGTGAAAATGTAGAACGACGCTACGCCGGTTACGTTAACTGGAACGGCTTAGTGACCATAGATGAAAGCATCGCCCCAGCCGATCAGTGGACAACCTTTGTCGGTGAAGGCAAGCGCGTTTCCCTGATGCCAGTGAGCGGCAACCGCTTTTACTTCTTCTTCGATGTGCCTTTGCCTAAAGGCTTAGCAGAAGATCGTTCCACCCTGCGCCAGGATCTGAAGAATTACTTCAGCGGCTGGGCCGATCCGGTGCAGCGCCTGATCGACAGCATTAATCCCGACACCACCAACCGGGTCGAAATCCACGATATCGAACCCTTTAGCCGTTTCGTCAAAGGTCGTGTGGCCTTGCTCGGCGATGCCGCCCACAGCACCACGCCAGATATCGGCCAGGGCGGTTGCGCCGCGATGGAAGATGCGGTGGTGCTGGCGCAGACGCTGGCCTCACATTCGCTGGGTATCGAAGATGGATTGCAGCGCTACGAGGCGCGCCGCGTGGAACGCACTAAAGATTTGGTGTTGAAAGCACGTAAACGCTGCGACGTGACGCATGCCAAAGATGCCGAAATCACCGCTGCGTGGTACACCGATTTGAAAAACGAAACCGGCGAGCGAGTGCTGGCCGGCATGTGCGACACCATTGAAGGTGGGCCGCTGGGTTAACGCCAGGGCACACCGCCGGGAGTGACTCCATACAGGGGTTCACTTAACGCCGTGCGCCCTACTTATCACGCCTCTTCTAAACCGCGATTCTTCAGCATCGGACCAATCTCCGGTGCTTTTCCACGCCATGCCAGCCACAAATGTTGCAGATCGCTGCTGTTACCGCGTGAAAGAATATGATCGCAGAATTGCTGGCCATTCTCACGACTCAACCCACCACGTTCAACAAAGGCCTGATAACCATCATCGGCTAACATTTGCGTCCAGATATAGGCGTAATAACCGGCCGCGTAACCGCCGCCCCAGATATGACGGAAATAGGTGGAGCGATAGCGCGGTGGTACGGTAGCTAACGCGATGTGCTCTGCCGCCAGCGCCTGCAGTTCAAAGTGACTGACATCCTGCGGATTGTCCTGCGTGGTCAGCGAATGCCATTGCAGATCCAGCAACGCCGCCGCCAGCAGTTCGGTCATGTCGTAGCCCTTGTTGAACTTAGATGCGCGCACCATCTTCTCGCGCAGTTCCACGGGCATCGCCTCACCGCTCTGATAATGACGGGCATAGTTGGCAAACACCTTTTCATCGCTGGCCCAGTGCTCGTTAATCTGCGAAGGGAACTCGACGAAATCGCGTGGCGTAGCGGTACCGGACAGGCTTGGATAACGTTGGGTGGCAAACAGACCGTGTAGCGCATGACCGAATTCGTGGAACAGCGTGATCACCTCATCCCAGCTTAGTAACGCAGGTTGCCCAGCCTGCGGTTTGGTGTAGTTGCAGACGTTGTAGATCACCGGCTTGGTGCCCAGCAGCGTGGTCTGATCAACAAAGTTGCTCATCCAGGCGCCGCCGCTTTTGTTATCACGCTTATAGAGGTCGGTATAGAACAGCGCTAAAGGCGTATCATCAGCATCAAAGATTTCATAAACGTTGACGTCCGGATGATACACCGGCAGATCGTGACGCTGCTGGAAGCGGATGCCAAACAGCTGGCTGGCGGACCAGAACACGCCTTTTTCCAGCACATTATTCAGCTCAAAGTACGGGCGGATTTGGCTCTCATCCAGGGCGTATTTGGCTTTTCTCACTTGTTCAGCATAGAAATTCCAGTCCCAGGCGCGCAGCGGGAAAGTGTGGTGCTGTTGTTCAATGATCTGCTGGATGTCTGACGCTTCTCGCTCAGCGCGTGCCCGCGCCGCCGGGACGATATTTCGCATAAACGCAAAGGCAGCATCCGGCGTTTTCGCCATCTGGTCCTGCATACTCCACTCGGCGTAAGTATTGAAACCGAGCAGCTGTGCCTGCTCAGCGCGCAGCTGTGCCATGCGTAACACAATCGCGCGTGTGTCGTTGTCATCGCCCTGTTCACTGCGTGTGAGCGCCTGATTAAACAGCGCTTCACGCGTGGCGCGCACTTCCAGTGACTGCAACGCGGGCTGTTGCGTGGTGTTCTGTAACGGCAGCAGCCATTCGCCGTGCAATCCACGCGCCTCCGCTGCGGCTTTGGCATGTGCTAACTCTTCTTCACTCAATCCCGCCAGCGCCGCTGCGCTGCTCACCGTATACGCGCCCGCTTTGGTCGCCGCCAGCAGCTTATTGCCAAAACGGGTACTCAACGTGGCGAGTTCCTGATTGCAGGCACGCAGCCGCTCTTTATCTGCGTCGCTCAGGCTGGCCCCAGCCAGCTGGAAATGCTGCCAGGTCACTTCCACCAAACGCATCGATTCCGCATCCGGACAGGCAGAGCCGCGATGCTGGTAAACGTTATCGAGACGGGCAAACAGCTGGCTGTTGAGATGGATTTCATCATTTAGCGCCGTGAGTTTAGGCGTGATCAGCTCATCAACTTCCTGCAACACATCACTGGTGTTGGCTGACGTCATGGCACCAAATACCAGATTGACGCGGTTTAACAACTGTCCACTGCGCTCCAGAGCTTCATAGGTGTTGGCAAAAGTAGCCGGTTCAGGATTAGTGGCGATGGCGGCAATTTCCTGACGCTTCTCTTCAATACCCGCTTCAAGCGCCGGAAGAAAATCGGCTTCCTGAATCAGGTCAAAAGGCGGAGTTTGATAGGGCAATGCACTGACGGTGAAAAACGGATTGGCTCGTGAAGTCATTATCGCTCCTGATAATCAGCAACGCCGCAACCGGTGCGGCGGGATGTTTCTATCCTGGCAGTTTCAACGTCACTCAACAACCGCTCTGCTGGCGCTGATACACACTGATGATTTCACCCGCTACCGCCACGGCGATTTCCGCTGGCAGTTTGCCTTTCACATCCGGCAGGCCGAGCGGACAGCGCAGCCGCGCCACTGCATCCGCAGCGATCCCTTTGCCTTCCAGCCGATAGCGAAAGCGCTGCGCTTTGGTAGCCGAACCAATAACGCCGGCATAGCGAAAATCACCGCGCCGCAAAATGGCTTCGCTTAGCGCCAAATCGAGCGGATGGTCGTGGGTCATCACAATGAAGTAGCTGTCGGGCGCGGCCTCTTTGACGCAATCGATCGGGTCCTCTACCTGACGCACCGTGACACCCGGTGGCACATGGCGAAACTGGGCGGCGCGGCTATCAACCCAGGTAATGTGACAGGGTAACGTTGCCAGCAGGTTTACCAGCGCCTGACCGACGTGGCCTGCGCCGTAAAGCTGGATTTCAGGTTGCTGCTGCATCAGCGGTTCAAACAGCAGCGTGGCATGCCCGCCGCAGCACTGACCAAGGCGCGCGGCCAGCGCAAACTCTTCGCTGCGAGGCTGCTGGCAACGCTGCTCCAGCATCTCGCGCGCCAGCGCAATGCACTGATATTCCAGATGACCGCCGCCGATGGTGAGATAAGTATCGCTGGCGCTGACCACCATTTTACTGCCGCGATCGCGCGGGACCGATCCGCGCTGGCTCAGCACGGTGACTAAAACGCAGCTCTCACGTTTCTCGCGTAAACTGTGCAGTACGGCGATCCAGTCATGATAAATCATCATCCGCTCCTGAGAGGCGCTGCAGGCCCCAGAAAACGCGCTCTGGCGTGGCGGGTGCATCCAGTTGCGGATGACGGCGATAGTTATCCACGCTGGCTACGGCATCCTGTAACGCACACCACACCGCAATGCCCAGCATAAACGGCGGCTCACCCACGGCTTTCGAATGAAACACCGTGTCCTGAGGATTTTTACGGTTCTCTACCAGCGTGACGCGCAAATCATGTGGGACATCGCTGATGGCGGGAATTTTGTAACTCGCCGGGCCGTCTGTCAGCAGCTTGCCCTGATCGTTCCACACCAGCTCTTCGCAGGTTAACCAGCCCATACCCTGCACGAAACCGCCCTCCACTTGCCCATTATCCAGCGCCGGATTGAGCGAGGCGCCAACGTCATGCAGGATATCCGCGCGCAGCAAACGATACTCACCGGTTAAGGTATCCACCAGCACTTCGCAGCACGCGGCGCCATAGGCGAAGTAATAGAAGGGTTTGCCGCGTCCGGCATTGCGGTCGTAATGGATGCCGGGCACTTTGTAAAATCCGGTGGCGGATAACGGCACCTGATTTAACCACGCCTGCTGCGCCACCTGCGCAAAGGTAAAGTGCTGCTCGCCCACGCGCACAATGCCATTGCTAAAGGAGATGGCGTCGACCGTGCATTGGTGCTGCTGACACAGCATTTCCGTCATGCGATCGCGCAGTATCTGCGCGGCATTTTGGGCCGCTTTGCCGTTGAGATCGGCACCGCTGGAGGCCGCTGTTGGTGAAGTGTTCGGCACTTTTCCGGTGTCGGTCGCCGTGACCTGAATCTGGCTGATATCGATTTGCAGCACTTCCGCCACAATCTGCGCCACTTTAGTGTTCAACCCCTGGCCCATTTCAGTGCCACCGTGATTGAGCTGCACCGTGCCATCGGTGTAAATCAAAATTAAGGCACCGGCCTGATTGAGGAAGCTGGAGGTAAAGGAGATGCCAAACTTCACCGGCGTTAAGGCCAGACCGCGTTTCATATAACGATAACTGGCGTTAAACGCGGTGATGTCCGCGCGACGCGTGGCGTAATCGCTACTGGCTTCCAGCTGCTCCGTTATCTCCATCAGCAGATTATCCTCCACGTGCTGATGGTAATGGGTGATGTTGCGATCCTGCTTGCCGTAATAGTTGCGCTTGCGCAGTTCGAGCGGATCCAGTCCGCGCTCGCGGGCAATGTGATCCATGATCTGCTCAATCGCCACCATGCCCTGAGGCCCGCCAAAACCGCGATAGGCAGTGTTAGACGCCGTGTGCGTGCGGCAGCGATAACCGGTGATCAGCGCATCGCCGAGATAATAGGCGTTATCGGCGTGAAACATCGCACGATCGACGATCGATCCACTTAGATCGAGCGAGTAACCGCAGTTTCCCGCCAAATCGATTTTGACACCACAGAAACGACCTTCCTCATCAAAGCCCACATCGTAACGCACAAAGAAGGGATGGCGCTTACCGGTGATACGCATATCATCGCGTCGCGCCAGGCGCATTTTTGCCGGACGACGCGTTTGTCGCGCGGCAATCGCACACAAGCAGGCCACACCCGCAGCCTGCGTCTCTTTACCGCCAAACCCACCACCCATCCGGCGCATATCAATGGTGACTTTGTTCATGGTGATATCCATCACTTCGGCCACCAGCTTCTGCACTTCCGTCGGGTTCTGCGTCGATGAGAAAACCTGCAGGCTGTCGTCTTCACCTGGAATCACTAACGCGGTCTGGGTTTCCAGATAGAAGTGCTCCTGACCGCCTATATGAAATTCACCCTGAATACGATGCGGCGCACGCGCCAGTGCCGCCTCAGCATTACCCCGTTGATGGACGTGCGGCTGCTGCACAAAGTGACGCTGTTCCAGGGCTTCACGCACATCCAGGATCGCCGGCAGCGGCTGATATTCGATGATGGCGGCGGCAGCACCGGCACGCGCGGCTTCGGGTGAGTCCGCTGCCACCGCAATCACAATCTGCCCGAGATACTCCACGGTATCCATTGCCAGTAACGGATCGCCCGGCTCTAACGGACCCACATCATTCAGACCCGGCACATCGCGCCAGGTTAGCACGCTCACCACGCCGGGCACGGCATAGCAAGGCTGCACATCGATATGTGTGATCCGCGCATGCGCATGCTCACTCAGACGTGGGCACAAATGCAGTAGACCAGGCAGATCCGGCCGATCATCTATATAAATCGCTTCACCCGTGACGTGTTTATCGGCGCTTTCATGCTTCTGACTGCGGCCCACACCGGTTTTCATGTCACTGGCAAACTGGCTTTTTAACAGCTTTTCGCTGAGTTCGGGTCGGTTATGAGACATAGCGCGCCACCTCGGTAAGGGTCAGTTCGCCACAGGTTTGCGCGTAGTAACGACGCAATAGATTGCGCGCGACCTGCAAGCGGTAGTCGGCGCTGGCGCGGAAATCGCTTAACGGCTGGAAATCCTGGTTGAGCGCCGCGCAGGCTTGCTCAATGGAAGCTTGATTCAGTGGCTGACCATTAAGCGCGGCCTCGGCTGCGGTTGCCCGTTTGGGCGTTGCGGCCATGCCGCCAAAGGCCAGTCGTGGCTGCACCACCACGCCTTCTTTAAGCTGAATGTTGATGGCGATAAACACCGCCGAAATATCATCATCCAGACGTTTTGCCACTTTCCATGCCACGAAATCAGGTGACGCCGTCACTTTCGGTATCACTATTGAGTGAATGAATTCCCCTGGCTGCAACACGGTTTGCCTGTAACCAGTGAAGAACTGATCCAGCGGCACTTCACGTAGGCTTTCTCCCTGCTGCAACATCAATCGCGCATTGAGTGCCAGCAACATGGGCGCACAATCACCGATCGGTGAAGCATTGCCGATATTGCCGCCGAGCGTACCCTGATTGCGGATCTGTAATGATGCAAAGCGCTCTAGTGTGGCACTGAAGGCAGGAATTCTCGCCGCCAGGAAATGGTAGCAATAATGAAGCGGTGCAGCAGCGCCCAGATGAATATCCTGCTCATCCTCAGAACAGGCGCTTAACGCCTCAACCTGCTCCAACGCGATCAACAGCGGTAAGCGTTGGTACTGCTGAGTCATTTTCAATGTGAGATCGGTGCCGCCGGCCAACAATTGCGCTTCAGGATACTGCTGATACAGTGCCGCGAGCTGTGCCAGTGTTTTCGGGACGAAACAGCGGCTGCCGTTGGCTTCCAGTATTTGTACTTCCCGGTTATTCAACGCCTGTAAGCGCTGAACCAGTGCCGACTCATCCGCCGTAAAATTATCTTCTGCGGGTTGCTCACAAGCTTGCTGTGCGGCGGCCATAATTGGCCGGTAGCCCGTGCAGCGACACAGATTGCCTGCCAGCGCTTGTTCAGCCTGCTGCCGATTCCAGCCCTGTGTATTTTTCTGCAAAGTGAACAGCGACATGACAAAGCCCGGCGTACAGTAGCCGCATTGCGAGCCGTGGCAATCCACCATCGCCTGCTGCACGCTGTGCAGTTCACGGCCCTGTTTCAAATCTTCCACGGTGATCAGCTGTTTGCCTTGCAGGCTGCTAACCAGCGTCAGGCAACTGTTGATGGCCTGATAGTGCATTCGCCCCGCCACCACTTTTCCCAGCGTCACCGTACAGGCACCGCAGTCACCTGATGCGCAGCCCTCTTTGGTTCCCCGCCGCTGTTGATGGCTACGCAGGTAGTTAAGCACGGTCAGATTCGGGTCTAAGGCCGTTTCGGTGACCAGCCGATTATTCAGCAGAAACTGGATCATACCGTTGCCTCTTCTCGATCGCGCTGCCACACCGGTTTGCCGCTGACCCAGGTTTGCGCAATGTTGCGATCGTCTCCCAGCGTCATCATCACAAACAAGCGCTCCCAGATATCTTTGCTATTACCGCTACGCAGCTTTTGCAGCGGCGAAACCGCCGGGTCGATCACCACGAAATCCGCTTCTTTGCCGGGATTGAAATTGCCAATTTTATCGTCGATATCCAGTGCATGCGCGCCACCCAGTGTCGCGTGGTAAAAGGCTTCGCAGGCGCTGAGTTTGTACTGCTGCAACTGCCCAACTTTGTACGCTTCACCCAGCGTTTGCAGCATATTAAAGGTGGTGCCTGCGCCGACATCGGTGCCGATGCCCATGCGCACGCCCTGCTGCCAGCAGCGTTTAATATTGAACAGGCCACTGCCAAGAAACAGGTTCGACGTCGGACAAAATGCGATAGAGGAATCGGTGTCGTGCAGGCATTGCCACTCGTTCTCTTCCAGATGCAGACAGTGCGCAAATACGCTGCGCTTTCCGGTGAGCTGATGATGATGGTAGACATCGAGATAGCCGTCCCGCTCCGGGAACAGCGATTTGACCCACGCGATCTCCTGCTGATTTTCGCTCAGATGGGTGTGCAGCCAGGTATCCGGGAACTCGCTGCGCAGTTGACGGACTTTCTCCAGCAGTTCTGGCGAGGAGGTGGGCGCGAAACGTGGCGTCAAGGCATAGCTCAGACGACCACGCTGATGCCAGCGTTCAATCAGTTCACGTGAATCCTGATAGCTCTCTTCCGGCGTTTCTGTCAGATACGCGGGGGCGTTGCGGTCCATCATCACCTTTCCGGCAATCAGACGCATATCCAGCTGTTGCGCGGCCTGGAATAGCGCATCGACCGATTGTTTATGCACCGTGCCAAACACCAGCGCCGTGGTGGTGCCATTGGATAACAGTTGCTGCAGGAAGAAGGCAGACATCTGTGCCGCGTGATCCGGGCAGTGATATTGGCTCTCAACCGGAAAAGTATATTGGTTTAGCCACTCCAGCAACTGTTCGCCAAATGCGCCAATCATCTCCGTTTGCGGATAGTGAATATGTGTATCCACAAAACCCGGCACAATTAGCTTGCCGCGCAGATCGATCACCGTGGCAGCATCAACGCGCCCTTCTGCAATCTCCCAGCTTTCAAGTGACACCACCTTACCCTCGCGCAACGTTAGCAAGCCGTCTTCGAGGTAGCGCGCATGCGCAGCGATATCATCGGGCTGAGAAGCCAGTGCGGTGAAATCAAAAAAGCTGGCGCGCAGTAGCGTTTCAGAGGCGTAAGGCATAACGGTTCCTTGATAAGTAAAAGTGCAATGAGTTGCCTTCAAGGTTTATTGCAAACGCTATGCCAATGAGGATTTATAAAAATATTGCTATCTATCAACAACTTACAAACTACACATTCAATTTCATGTCCCTTTGGAACCGCAATCGAATGCGCAATCGGTTGCTAAAATAAGCAACCGATTGCATGGGGATAAAAAGCGTGTCAGGTATGAGATGCCTGAGGAAATAAGCGTAATGACAACACGAACTGCGCGCCATTTAAGTGCAGCGCCGCACGCTTGTAGTGCACAGATTTTACTTCAGGAAGATTCCGGTGTGGCAGAGGAAGGATTTGGGTGTGCTAAGAAGCGCTGATAGTAAAAACAAATGAGAGGGAATACGATGAGACAGATGAAATAAGAGAATTAATACAGAAATGTTAAACATCGTCATGGCATGCGGATGTATTAGCATAAGAAAAACCGCATAAAAATCGTCTCGTTAAAACTCAAAAAAGAAGATTATTGTCTGCTTTTCCTTGAACCCCGTTGATATTAATTGGGATTCATCTTTATTAAAACTAATATCAGCCTTCCAGGGAATATCATCACTTAAGAGCGACGTTTATGTTTAATCGCATGATATCAGGAGTGGCCAGTGCCATTCTGTTAACTGTATCACCCTTAACGCACGCAGCCAGTTCATTACCCACGCCGACAGAAGCTGACTGGATCGCAAAAGAATTTAGCTTTAATAGCGGTGAAAAATTAAAAGATGTGCGCATTCACTACATTACTTTAGGTGATAAGAATAAACCAGCGGTATTATTACTGCACGGAACCAATCAACCTCTGAGTGCCTTACTGGCACCGGGATTTGCCGGGGAGTTATTTGGCCCGGGACAGGCGCTGGATGCCAGCAAGTATTTTATTATCATCCCGGAAGGCATTGGTTCAGGAAAATCATCCAAACCTTCTGATGGCTTGAGAATGGCCTTCCCGCATTACGATTACGACGATATGGTGACAGCACAATATCGGCTGATTAAAGAAGGTTTGGGCATTTCGCATTTACGCCTCGTGATGGGCTATTCCATGGGCGGGATGCAGACGTGGCTGTGGGGTGAAAAATATCCCGCCATGATGGATGCACTGGTCCCGATGGCGTCGCAGCCGAATGAGTTATCCGGACGCAACTGGATGCTTCGCCGCATGCTGATTGAATCGATCAAAGGCGATCCTGCCTGGGCTGAAGGCAACTATCAACAGCAACCCCCTACGCTTAAAACCGCCAATATCATGTTCAGTATTGCCACCATCGGCGGTACGCTCGCTTATCAACATAAAGCTCCGACGCGCGCGCTGGCGGATAAACTGGTGGATGCACGTCTTGCTGCGCCTGTCACCGCGGATGCCAACGATTTCATTTATATCTGGGGTTCGTCGGCAAATTATAATGCCATGCCTGGATTGAACCGAATTACCGCACCAATGCTGATCATTAATTCAGCAGATGATGAACGTAATCCGGTTGAAACCGGCATTTTGCAGAGTGAATTGCCCAAGATAAAGACAGCGGAGTTACTGCTTATTCCGGCCAGTGCTGAAACCAGCGGCCATGGCACCATGATGCAAGCAAAGTTTTATAATAAAAAACTGCAGACCTTCTTAGCCGAGACCGCTAAGCCTTAGTATTTGGGTTAAATCCGCCTGTTGACGGGAAGTCACACTCATGACTTCCCCTTTTAATAAAAAATCATTGTTACTACGCCTTCATCTTTTTCAATTAAACGTTCTCAGGGAATAGTTATGTTTCATAGAATAAAGATCCGCACCGCCCTCAGCATCATGGTTTTTTCATTAACAGCATTATTGCTGTTCGTCGGTATTTTAGGGTTATTTGCCGTGCAGTCCGGTAACAAATCCTTTGCCACCGTTGATACCGAAGTTTTGCCGGGCCTGGTAGCGCTCAATGAAAGCTCAGAACTTTTATTACGCGGACGACTGGATTTGCGTTTATATGAATCACTGGTGGGCAGTGGCGATGCCGAAAAAGCCAAAGTCGCGCTTGAGCGCGCCAGAGGTAAAATAGATAACGCCAGTGCGAAATGGCAGGAATACCTGAAATATCCACAATCCTCCGCAGAGAAGCCAATTGCGGCTGAAATGGCTACAACGCGCGATGCGCTGATGAAGGAATTTATCGATCCGGCCTTCGCCGCGCTCGAAGCAGGCAAACTGGATGAGTATCGCCAGCGTGCAGGGAAATCAACGGCGTTATACGGTGCCTTTGATAAAGCTTCTAAAGCGCTGGTGGCCTTTAAAATTAAAAGTATTGATGTTGCCTACAGTGACTCCAGCGACCGGGTTCAGCATATGGCGTTTACGCTGTACTTTTGTATCGCCTGTGCGCTGGTGTTGGCCGCGCTGGCCTGGTCGGTGATGACCAATCTTATCGTTAAGCCGCTCAATCATGTGATCAACGTGTTTGATCGCATCGCCGAAGGTGACTTACGTGCGCGCATTGATATCTCCGGTAAAAATGAAATTGCGCAATTGTTTGCCGCGGTACAGCGTATGCGCGATGGCCTGGCAAACATGGTGCTGATGGTCCGCAGTGGCACCGATGCAATCGGCTCCGGCGTAGAAGAGATCGCCACCGGTAATATCGATCTTTCCAGCCGTACTGAGCAACAGGCGGCCTCGCTGGATGAGACGGCATCCAGTATGGAGCAGATTATGGCGACAGTGAAAAACAATGAGGACAACACGCGCAAAGCTAACGCATTGTCGCAGAAGGCTTCAGATTCTGCTTCGCGTGGTGCAAAAGTGGTGTCTGAAGTGGTCACCACCATGAGTTCCATTGAGAAAAGCTCGGCAAAAATCGGCGACATCGTCGGTGTGATTGACGGCATTGCCTTCCAGACCAACCTGCTGGCCCTGAACGCTGCGGTAGAAGCCGCGCGCGCCGGTGAAGCGGGACGCGGTTTTGCGGTGGTCGCTTCGGAAGTTCGGGTGCTGGCTCAGCGCAGCGCCACCGCCGCGAAGGAAATTGGCCTGATGATTAATGACTCGCTCAGCAATATTGAGCAGGGTTCAGGACTGGTTAAAGATGCTGGCGTCACCATGAATGAAGTGATGCTCGATGTGAAAAAAGTGGTCGATATCATGGATGAAGTGATGCTGGCTTCCGGCGAGCAGACGCGCGGCATCTCGCAGATCAACATCGCTATCCAGCAGATGGATGGTGTAACACAACAGAATGCCTCACTGGTGGCTGAAGTGGCAACCGCTGCCAGCTCACTGCAACAGCAGGTGGTGAATTTGCAGCAGTCGGTGACGCAGTTCCAGGTTGATGAGGACGCGATGCCATTGGCCACTGACCGTTATACCGACTCGCATCAGCTGTCCCTCGTCGCGTTAAGTTAAGCGGTATCAGCGAGTGCATTTGAGCGCTCGCTTCGTTAAGTATAGTGTGCCCGTTTCTCTTTATCAGGACGACGGGCGCGCTGACTCCCTTCCCTTTTTAGTGCCTTAATACTCTTCCACCGCGCAATCGGTTCCCTACAGTTTTAGATGGGATTACCGATAACAGAGAACGTATTCCGTATTTTCAGTGACGCAGGACGCATTCTGGAAAAAACAAACCTCTAATGTGATCCAGTTGGGTGGAAGGTCAAACATGTTTAAAACAATACGCTCGCGTTTAATCGCTATCAGCGTGGTCATCACGGCAGTATCCCTTATCGCACTTGCCACTTTTACCTACACCACCGTGCGTGGAAAGACACTTGAAAGCATTGATGAGCACATTGGCCAGCTCTCCCGCGTTCATGCGGCGGAACTGGCTGGCTGGGCGGCAGAGAAACAACGTATCACCGGTTCGATCAAAACGGCTTTTGGTCGTCATGACGATGCGGTCCCTTTTCTGCGTGCGGCGATCGAAGCTGGCGAGTTTGATGATGCCTACATCGTCTATCCTGAGCCTCATTCCCATGTGTTCGTCCATCCTATGCCAGCCACCTATGATGGCAGCCAGCGTCCGTGGTATCTGGAAACGGTAAAAGCTGGCCATCCGGTGTTGCTGGACCCCTATGTTGATGCCTCAACCGGCAAGCTGACCATTACTTTTGCTCAGCCGATTGTCGATAACGGAAAAACATTGGGTGTGATCGGCAGCGATCTGCACCTGGATACCGTCTCCAATACGGTGAATGCGATTCATCCACTGGAGAAGAGTTTTGCATTCCTGGTGGACAGCAGCGGTAAATTGATTGCCGCGCCGAAGTCTGACCTTATTCTCAAGCCGGTCACTGAGTTGTCACCTTCACTCGACCTCAAAGTTATCCAAAATCTGGCCAGTCAGGGTGGGCATGCTGAACTGACCATCGGCGGTGAACAGCAGTTCGTTTACGCCTCTCCGGTAAAAGGGACGCCGTGGTCACTGGTGATTGCCGTTGATCGTGATGAAGTGACGGCATCGCTGACAACATTACAGCGGGAAAGCATCCTCATCACCCTGGTGAGCCTGATTATTACCGCGCTGATTGCCGGGCTGGTGTTCAACCAGCAGTTGCGTCGCCTCGCCATTTTACGCGACGCCCTGGAAGACGTTGCTTCAGGGGAAGGTGATCTGACGCGTCGCCTGGAAGTGCGTGGCGGCGATGAGCTGGCGCAGATATCAGCGGCATTCAACCGCTTTGTTGAAAAACTCTCGGGCGTGCTGCTCCGCGTGCGTGAAGGTGCCAACAACATCGCGCTTGCTTCCAGTGAAATCAGTGGAGGCAACAATGATCTGGCCTCTCGTACCGATGAACAGGCAGCAAGCCTGGAGGAAACGGCCGCCACGTTAGAAGAGCTGACTTCAACGCTGAGCAATACCGCCAGTAATACTGAGCAGGCGCGCCAGTTTGTCAGTGGCGTGGCCTCCGCGGTCAGAGACAACGGTGCCGTAATGAACGATGTTTCGACACGCATACAGGAAATCTCGAACGATTCGCAGAAAATGTCCGAAATTATTAAGGTGATTGACGGCATTGCTTTCCAGACCAATATTTTGGCACTGAATGCCGCTGTTGAGGCTGCGCGAGCGGGAGAATCAGGCAGAGGCTTCGCGGTGGTTGCCAGTGAAGTGCGCAGTCTGGCGCAGCGCAGCGCGGGTGCCGCGCGCGAGATCAAAACACTGATTGATGACACGGTTGCACGCGTGACGTCAGGCAGGGAGCTGGTTGTGAAAGCCGATCAGGGAATGACCAGTATTGTGTCTGATATCCACAATATGACGCAGCTGATTGAAGAAATTGCCCATGCCAGCCGCGAGCAAAGCGATGGTATTGGTCAAATCAATATCGCGATGGGGCAAATTGACACCACCACGCAGCAGAATGCGGCGTTGGTTGAAGAGTCAGCCAGTGCAGCCCAGTCCATGTCCGAGCAGGCCGCCGTAATGGCAGAACTGGTCAGCACGTTTAAATTGATGGAGAGCGCTGATGCCATGACACCGAAATCAGAAAGTCACGTGAAAAAGCCGGTTCTCTCACCGCTAAAATCGCGTACAGCGCTGGCTACAGCGGGAAGCTCCCCGGAGGATAACTGGAGTTCTTTCTGATTCACGGAGCCAAAACACGCGCCTGGTATCGTGGTGATAAACCGCGATGCCAGGTTCGCTTTCGTTCGCAACGCTGAGCAAACAGCAGGCCGAATCCGGTTATGAATTGAATACCTCTCACCGCCAGCCAGATAGCACACGTCAGGCTCGGTGAGTCATAAAAGCAGCAGCATGTCTTGAATCAACCAAAGCATGCAACCTGTTAGCATGAATTGACCCACGTTACGCAGCGCTGTGCCCGTGCCTCCGCCCTCCTCAAAGCCAGATTGTTGCGCAGGTTTAATGCCCTCCACAGCGGCTAATCCCACATTTATCGCAACGCACAAAGACCATGAGCCTGCATAGATGGTTTATGATGTATACGGTTTATGGATTGGAGAGCTGATTACAGCCGGGTTAATTTGCTCAACCAGGCACTCACAAAATGATCTCGCTTCCCCCGCCCATAATTCGTAGAGTTTCATTGTTGGTTTTTAAATTTAAAATCAATTGGTTAACATTGACGTACAATTGTTTAAGGAACAGTGAGATGATTATTTTTGTCACTGGCGCCACCGCCGGTTTTGGTGAAAGCATCACCCGTCGCTTCATCGCTAATGGTCATAAAGTGATTGCCAGCGGACGCCGCGCAGAGCGTCTGAAAGAGCTGAAAGATGAGTTGGGTGCCAACCTTTATACCGTTCAGTTGGATGTGCGTAATCGCGCCGCTATCGATGAAGCTATCGCTGCGCTGCCCGCAGAGTGGCGTGAAATCGACGTGCTGGTGAATAATGCCGGTCTGGCATTAGGGATCGAGCCCGCGCATAAAGCCAATATTGAAGACTGGGAAAACATGATCGACACCAACAACAAAGGGTTGGTGTATATGACGCGTGCCGTGCTGCCCGCCATGGTGGAGCGCAATGTCGGTCACATCGTAAACATCGGCTCCATCGCGGGCAGCTGGCCTTATCAGGGCGGCAACGTCTATGGTGCGACCAAAGCATTCGTGCGCCAGTTCAGCCTCAATCTGCGTACCGATCTGCACGGTACCGCGCTGCGCGTCACCGATATCGAGCCGGGCTTAGTGGGTGGCACCGAGTTTTCTAATGTGCGCTTCAAAGGCGATGATGGGCGTGCGGATGCCGTTTACGAAGGCACCACCGCGCTGACAGCGGAAGATGTCACTGAAGCGGTGTATTGGGTCACGACACTGCCTAAACACGTCAATATCAATACGCTGGAAATCATGCCGGTCTCCCAGACGCTTGCGGGTCTGAAAGTGCATAAAGGCTGAATATTGTCACGGGCGCACAGGTTGCGCCCATCGCTTACGCCCGGCCCCAACCGGCAACAATAATTAACATGCCGCTAAACGCTACAAGCGCGCCAATCCAATCCCATGTACTGAGCTTGACGCCATCCACCACGCGCAGCCAAATCAGCGCCGTCACCACATAGACACCCCCGTAAGCCGCGTATACCCGGCCGCTTGCTGCCGGATGCAGCGTCAGCAACCAGACAAACAACACCAGACTCGCCGCTGCAGGCAGTAAAAGCCACGCGGTCATTCCCTTCTTCAGCCACAACCACGGCAGGAAACAGCCAACAATTTCGGCAATCGCAGTCAAAAAAAACAGTAAAGTGGTTTTCACCAGCATAGAAAATCTCTCTCTCGCCTAAACAAAAGGCTCACCGCTGGTGAGCAAAGTTGCAGCGATGATATACTAGCCCTCATGGTTGTGACAGCCGGGTTTCTGGCTGTGCTGGTGTTAACTAAAGGAAATCACAATGAAAAACCTGTTTTCTCTCCTGCTGACTGTGACGTTAACCTGCGGCGCGCTGCTGACTGCACCGCTGGCATCGGCCCAAACTGACCGCCTGATCATTGAGAACGGCAACAGTGCTTCCAGCAACGAAGCCGCGCGTCAAAGCAAAGAACAGTGGAACGACACGAAGAATCTGCGCAATAAGGTCAACACGCGCGTCGAGAAAGAGTTCGATAAAACCGATAAAGCTTTCGACACCCGCGATAGCTGCGAGAAGAGCTATAACGTCAATGCGTATTGGGAACCGAACACTCTGCGCTGCCTTGATCGTCGTACCGGCCGTACGGTCGCCCCTTAATTCGCTGTTGCTGCTATAGTTTTCAAGGGAATTCAGAACCAAGGAGAGTGTGATGAAAAAACGTAATGCAGTGATGTTGATGGCAATGCTGGCGTTGCCGATGCTGGCGCAGGCTTCCTGTGAAACCGTTAAAGCGGATATCAGTAAGAAGATCGTCAGTAACGGCGTGGCCGAATCGGACTTTACGCTGGATATCGTGCCTAACGATCAGGCCGATCAAGCGGGCGGCCAGGTAGTGGGTCACTGCGAAAATGACAGCCAGAAAATCGTGTATAAGAAAAACGGTCGAGACAGTGAAAGCAATGTCCCGGCCAGCGCAGGCAGTTCACAGGATGCTCCCGCGCAGTAATACTGAAAGGGCGGCTGATGGCCGCCCTTTTCTATTCTGCCTCTGGCCGCTGACGCGGCATCAACCACGCAATCCACAACGTTAGCATCGCAATCACTAACGCCACCACAAACACCCAATGCAGCGAAGCAGCGATCTGTCCGGTCCACTGATGCAACGTCGCTTCGGACAGTGACTGACGGCTTTCATGTGACATGATTTGCTGCATCGGATCACTGGCCTGTGGCAGACGCTGCGCAAGATTGAAGTTCAGTACCGCGCCCATCAGCGCAGTACCAATCGCTGAACCCAGCATGCGGCTAAACATAATTGACGCGGTGCAAATGCCACGAATGTCGTAGTGCGCATGGTTTTGCACCGACACCAGGAAGGTGGTGCTGGTCATGCCCATGCCGGTGCCGATGACAAAAGCAGTCAGCCCCGCTTGCATGATTGAACTGTCGGTACGCAATAGCAGCAGTAGCGCGCTACCCGCAATCAATAACAAGGCTCCCAGCTGCGCGGTAAAGCGATAGGACGTGACTAACATCAATCGACCACTCAGCGTGCTGGCTAACGGCCAACCAATCGACATCATCGCCAACGCACTCCCCGCCTGCAGCGGTGTACCGCCAGTAATACCCTGAATCCAGGTTGGCAGAAACGCGCTGATGCCCATCATGGTGGCACCAATGATCAGATTACCGGCATTGCCTGCCAGAATTAGACGGCTGCGCCAGATGGCGAGAGGAAACAGCGGTGCTTCAGCACGCTGTTCATGCTGTTTTAATTGCCAGCCCGCCAGCAGTGCCAATAACAGGAATGCCAGTAACCAGTAACCAAGGGCATCCGCCTGCAACAGCGCCACTAACAGTGCCGTAACGCAAATCATCAGCCAGCAGCTGCCGGTAAGATTCAGTGTTGCCCCTTTGTGATGCTCACGCGCCGGTAAGAAACGCGCTAACAGCAGCATGGAAAACAGACCGATCGGCACGTTCACCCAGAAAATCACCGACCAGTTAAAGTGCTGAACCAGCCAGGCACCACTCAGTGGCCCAATAATAGCCGCGACACCCCAGACGCTGGAGAGCCAGCCTTGCACGTGGGCACGTTCGCGCGGGGAGTAGATGTCGGCCACAATGGTGCTGGTGAGCGGCATAATCGCGCCTGCACCCAGTCCCTGAAACGCGCGAAACAGAATTAACCACGTCATGGTATGCGCAAAACCGCACAATACCGAACCGATCAGGAACAGCGAGACGCCAATGAAAAAGAGTCGTTTACGCCCCCACATATCAGCAAGCCGACCATACAGTGGCACGCTCACCGCCTGAGTCAGCAAATAGATAGAGAAGACCCAGCCAAACTGCGAGAAACCGCCGAGTTCAGCAATAATGGTCGGCATCGCGGTCGCCACAATGGTGACTTCAATCGCGGCCATAAACATGGCGAGCATGCAGGCGATAAGGATCCAGTGGCGATGTTCCGTGTTCAATTCTGCAGTTTCAGTCATACGTCTCCCTTTTTTCTCTCAAGGCTAGCTGATTTTCCATCAGACGAGTTTCCTCTGCGTGCGCCCTTTGTGTGACAACGTCACACAATTCGATGAATTTTTTTTATTGTCAGATGATGCCTTATTTCATGCGGGTTAAGAAGGTTTTAACCGCCCTTCTATCTGTCTGATTTTGCCGTGAAAACTGGCGCAATACGCTAAGCATTGCTATAGCTTTTAACAGCACTTTCCAGTTATTCACTGGAAAAGCACTATCTAACAGTCATTTTATCTGCAATTTATTAGCGTGAAGGATTTTCGTATGTGGTTTGTTCTCCACTACGTCCTCAACCGTGAAATGACATAACAAGATCGAACAATTTGTCGAATCAGGGAGACTCTCGCATGCAAAATGCATCGCTCGTTAGTAGAGCCGGGCTGGCACTACTGGCCATCGTCGCGGTGATTGCCCTGCTGGTTTGGGGAATCGGGTTGAATACGCTGCGCGACCGGCAAGAGGACTTAATTTATCTGGGTCAGCAGCATCTGTTTTTAGTGTTTTGGTCAATGTTTTTCGCCCTGCTGATTGGCATTCCGAGCGGGGTTTTGCTCAGCCGCCCGTTTGCTCGTCGCTGGGCTGAATATGTGATGCAGATCTTTAACGTCGGGAATACCTTGCCGCCGCTGGCTGTTCTCGCACTGGCCATGGTCATTGTCGGCATTGGCGATCGCCCTGCGTTAATCGCCCTGTTCCTCGCCTCATTGCTACCTATCGTGCGTAATACCTATTCCGGATTAAGCGCGGTGCCGCCGTCACTGATTGAAGCCGCCAACGGCATCGGCATGACCAAATTCCAGCGGTTACGTCAGGTAGAAATTCCCAATGCCTTGCCAGTGATTCTGGCGGGTGTGCGCATTGCGACCGCCATCAATGTCGGTACGGCACCGCTGGCCTTCCTGATTGGTGCCAGCAGTTTTGGCGAACTGATTTTCCCCGGCATTTACCTCAATGACTTCCCTACGCTGATCCTCGGCGCCGTGGCCACCGCCCTGTTTGCGCTGATCCTCGATCTGCTGCTGGCAGCATTGGGTCGTTTCCTCAGCCCGCACTCTGCGGCTTAACACAAGGAGCTAAGTGATGGGTAAAACGCATAACTTAACGCGCTGGGTGAAACACACCGCGCTGGCACTGGCCGCCACACTGGCCATCAGCCAAACCGCCGCTGCGGCCACGCCGATTGTGATGGCAACCAAGAGCTTTACCGAACAGCATATTTTGTCTGCCATGACCGTGCTCTGGCTGCAAAAGAAAGGTTTTCAGGTGGTCCCTAAAACCAATATCGCCACCACGATTGGTCGTAATGCGATGATCAACAAGCAAATCGATATGACCTGGGAGTACACCGGTACCTCGCTGATCATCTTCAACCACATCAACAAACCGATGTCATCTGAAGAGGCTTATAAAACCGTTAAACAGCTCGATGCCAAACTGGGCCTGGTGTGGCTCGATCCCGCGCCAATGAACAACACTTATGCATTTGCCATGCAGCGTGCACGCGCCGATAAAGAAGGCATCAGCACCATGTCACAGCTGGTTGCCAAACTGGAACAGGTGCGCAAAACCGACCCCGACCACAACTGGAAACTCGGGCTCGACTTAGAGTTCTCCGGCCGTTCCGATGGCCTGAAGCCGTTGCAGAAAGCCTACGACATGCCGCTGGATCGCCCGCAGATTCGCCAGATGGATCCGGGATTGGTGTACAACGCGGTACGTGATGGTTTTGTCGATGCGGGCTTGATTTATACCACCGATGGCCGAGTAAAAGGTTTTGAACTCAAGGTCTTGGAAGATGATAAACACTTCTTCCCGAGTTACAACGTCACGCCAGTCGTACGTCAGGATGTGTTGAAAAGCCATCCGGGACTGGATGCGGCCCTCAATCAACTCTCACCGCTGATCACCGACGAAGCGATCACTGAGATGAACAAACGTGTTGATATCGATCATCAGTCACCGCAGCAGGTGGCGCGTGATTTCCTGCAATCGAAAAACATGCTGTAAGGAGGCGTCATGGAGACTTTGCATTACATCATGAGTAACTGGCACACCCTGATGGCCTTAACCTGGCAGCATACCTGGCTGGTGCTGGTTGCAGTGGGATTCGCCATCATTGTTGGCGTGCCATTGGGCATTTTGATTGTGCGCTTCAAATGGCTGGCGACGCCGGTGCTCGGTATCGCCACCATCGTACTGACCATTCCGACCATCGCGCTGTTTGGTCTGATGATTCCGCTGTTTTCCATGATCGGTCAGGGTATTGGTGCATTGCCTGCCATCTGCGCGGTGTTCCTTTACTCCCTGCTGCCGATTGTGCGTAACACCCATACCGCACTGGAAAACCTGTCGCCAGGGCTGCGTGAAGCCGGTCGCGGCATAGGCATGACTTTTTGGCAGCGCCTGCGCTGGGTGGAGATTCCGATGGCGCTGCCGGTGATCTTCGGCGGTATCCGCACTGCGGTGGTCATGAACGTTGGCGTGATGGCGATTGCCGCAGTCATCGGCGCAGGTGGATTGGGTTTACAGCTGCTGGATGGTATCAGCGGCAGTGATGTGCGCATGCTGATTGCCGGTGCACTAATGATTTGTTTATTAGCGATTGTGCTTGATTGGCTACTGCACCGTTTGCAGTCGGCGCTGACTCCTAAGGGGATTCGATAATGATAAAACTGGAAAACCTGACGAAAACCTTTACACAAAAAAACGGCACCGCCTTTAACGCCGTAGATAACGTCAGCCTGGAAGTCCCTGCCGGAGAGATGTGCGTGCTGCTCGGCCCTTCCGGCTGTGGCAAAACCACCACGCTGAAAATGATCAACCGTCTGATCCCAGCCAGCAGCGGAAAAATTTTGATCAACGGTGAAGACACCAGCGGACAAGATACCGTGACGCTGCGCCGCAATATTGGCTACGTGATTCAGCAGATTGGTCTATTCCCCAACATGACCATCGAAGAAAACATTACCGTAGTACCGCGCATGCTAGGCTGGGATAAGAAGCGCTGCCGCGAACGTGCTACCGAGTTGATGAGCATGGTGGCGCTCGATCCCAGCAAATTCCTGCATCGCTATCCACGAGAAATGTCCGGTGGTCAGCAGCAGCGTATCGGCGTGATCCGCGCGCTGGCGGCTGATCCACCGGTGCTGCTGATGGACGAACCTTTTGGTGCTGTCGACCCAATCAACCGTGAAGTGATTCAGAATGAGTTTCTCGAAATGCAGCGCCAGTTGAAGAAAACCGTAATGCTGGTAAGCCATGACATCGATGAAGCACTCAAACTGGGTGACCGCATCGCGGTGTTTGGACAGGGCAAAATCGTACAGTGCGCCAGCCCCGACGAGCTGTTGGCAAAACCGGCCAATGATTTTGTCGGCTCTTTTGTTGGACAGGACCGCACGCTGAAACGCCTGCTGCTGGTGCAGGCGGGCGACGTCACCGATCAACAGCCAACTATCACCGTGCAGCGCAGCACGCCATTGCAGGAAGCGTTCGCCACCATGGATGACAACGATATGCGATCGGTCACCGTGGTAGATAGTGATGGCAAGCCGCTGGGATTTGTGAAACGTCGCGAAGCACGTAATGCCGCCGGACGCTGCGAGGAGATGCTGCACACCTTCAAAGTGACCGGTAAGGCCGAAGAAAATCTGCGCGTGGTGCTATCCAAGCTGTATGAACACAACACCGTCTGGATGCCGATCGTGGACGAGGAAGGACGCTACAGCGGTGAGATTTCGCAAGACTATATCGCGGATTATCTCAGCTCAGGACGTACGCGCCGCAGACTGAATCCTTAACAAGACGCACGGCAGCCTAAATCCAGACAAACCACACGACAGCTGAAACGTTGGAAGAGGCGGCAGAGGAGTAAAGCGTCCTGCGCCAGGGATGGCGCGGGCCGAGCCCCAGTGATGGTTAATGGCGTCTTTACGATCTGCCGCCTCTTCCGACGTACGCACCGACTCACAACCAGTGGTGTAGATCCCCACCTATCCCAGCGCACGCACAATTTCAAAGTCAAACCGCACATTGGCCGAATCTCATGGCAAATCGCACAGCAGCCCGAATCCAGACAAACCGCACAACAGCTAAAACGTTGGAAGAGGCGGCAGAGGAGTAAAGCGTCCTGCGCCAGGGATGGCGCGGGCCGAGCCCCAGGGATGGTTTACGGCGTCTTTACGATCTGCCGCCTCTTCCGACGTATGCACGGGCTCACAGACAACGGTTTAGATCCCCACCTCTTCCAACGTACGTACCGACTCACAGCCAGTGGTTTAGATCCCCAACTCTCCTCACGCAAAATCAGTGATTTTCCTCTACCGCACCGATAATTCGCTCATCACCCCGCTCCGATGGCAGCACGATATTCAACAGCATCGCCAGAATGCCGCCCGTGGTCACCGCATGACCAAACAAATTACTCACTAATGGTGGCAACTGCTTCAACACCTCGGGAACCGCTTCCACACCCAAGCCAATGCCAAATGACACCGCGACGATCAACATCTCACGGCGTCCCAACGGGGATTGCGTCATCACCCGAATGCCTGCCGCCACCACACTGCCAAACATCACCAGTGTGGCGCCGCCAAGTACCGGCGCAGGGATTTGCTGCAGCACATTGCCGATCACCGGAAACACCCCTAACAGCAACAGCATCACACCAATCACCATGCCAACATAACGGCTGGCCACGCCGGTCATCTGAATCACACCGTTATTCTGCGCAAAGGTAGTATTAGGGAATGCCGAAAACATCGCGGCAAACAAGCAGCTAATCCCATCAGCCAGAATGCCGCCCTGCAAACGACGCTGGAACCCCTCGCCCTCAATCGGTTGCTGTGAGATCAGGCAATTCGCCGTCAAATCCCCTACCGCCTCAATCACGCAAATCACCGACACCAGCGCAATCGGCACGAAAATGCTCCAGCTAAAATCGAAACCAAAGCGGAAAAATGAAGGCAAAACCAACCAGTGGCTGGAGGCCATCGGTTTAATGGGCAGATGGCCGGTCAGTGCCGCAGCCAGACAACCCACGGCGATACCTGCCACCACCGCAACAAGGCGCATCCAGCGATTTTGGGAACGGTTGAGCACAATGATCACCAGCAGCGTCAGCGCGCCCAGCGCCAGATTCCCCGGAGCGCCAAAGTCAGCGGCGTTATGACCGCCTGCCCAATCGGTGATGCTGACTTTAATCAGGCTGATACCGATCAAGGTAATCACCGTGCCGGTCACCACGGGCGTCAGCACTTTCCGCAGCGGCACCACACAGCGGCTGATTAGCATCGGGATAAACGCGGCCACAAAGTTACAGCCCATGATCATCGCCATGACTGCTTCCGGTGAACCGCCCTGCGCTTTCACCATCAAACCGCCAGATAAGATGACGCCGAGAAAAGCAAAGCTGGTGCCTTGCAGGCAAATCATGCCCGCCCCAATCCCCATAAAGCGACGCGCCTGCAGAAATGTCCCTAAACCGGAAACCAGCAAAGACATGCTGATCAGATACGGAATGTAAGTCTGCAATCCGAGGATTGAGCCAATAATCAGTGGCGGCGTAATGATCCCTACCACGCTGGCAAGGACGTGCTGCAACGCAGCGAAAAAGGCGGGAACAGGACCAATACGGGCATCAAGCCCATACAATAAACCTTTAGGGGAGTGCGACATGTGTGTGCTCCGGCAGAATATTCATCAGCATGGCTGATGCATGATTCACGCCATTGGCGCTCACATTGAGGAAAAAATTTATAACCGCATGATTATAAGCTGATTTAAGCAGAGCGATCTCGGATGCTGAACCCGAAACCTTAGATTCAGCCACCGATTATTTGCATCACTTCGTTTCATCATGCCGCAGGCTGTGCACTATCAACGTGCATTAATGCCTCATCCAGCAGGGAAATGTCCAGATAACCACTCAGCTCACGCTGCTCGGCACGCGGCAGATAAGGCAACTCACCCAGCAGCGGTGCGCCTAGCTTTTCACGCAGAACATCAATGATTTCAGCGTAATGTGCTAATCCCGGATTAATACGGTTGGCGACCCAACCTGCTAAAGGCAGCCCATCACCCACGATGGCATTAGCAGTCAGTAAAGCATGGCTAATGCAACCTTCCTTAATGCCCACCACCATGACGACCGGCAGTTGTTCCTGTTGAACCCAACTGGACAACGGCTGCAGATCATTCATCAGACTGCGCCAGCCGCCAGTTCCCTCCACCACCACCCGCGCGGCGCGGCTTTGTAACTGCTCAAGGCTGCGGCTCAGCAACGAATAATCCATTCGCACGGATGCGCTGGTGCTGATTTCATCTTCTTCCAGGGTGATGGGATTCACCGCCTGGTAAGGCAGTTCAAGACCCGATGCCTGCTGCAGCAGCAAAGCATCTTTATTACGCAATCCGTCTGGCGTGTGCTGTGCACTTTTAGCAACAGGTTTGTAGCCTGCTGCACAGAGACCCGCTTTGGCGAAACACTGCAGCAGCGCGCGTGACACGACGGTTTTACCCACCGCGGTGTCGGTACCGGTGACAAAGATTGTTTTCACCTTATTCCTCCTTCGTTGAAGCGATGTGTAACCTGCGAAGAAGGCAGTTTAAGGAAATGTCTCGGATGGCAGATTGCGTTAGCGCAAACTTAAGGCGAGCAGTGATTAGCCTTGCAACAGTTTTACCAGCAAATGGCCGCTATAAAGTGAGTCTTTGATCAGCGCGGCGGCACCAAAAGTGCCAGGATCGCTAAAGCTGGTAGGGGCAAGTTGGATCTCATGACTGTATGCGGGTAACGCCTGCTGACGAATGGTGCTGCTAACGGCAGGAAACAGCACCTCAGCGGCTTGATTAAGCGGAGAACCAATCAGGATTTGTTGGGGATTGAAGATATTCACCATCATTGCCAACATGCGACCAATGTGGTGGCCGACACCGGCAATCACATCACGCGCCAGTCGATCGCCCTGCTGCGCGGCTGCGCATAAACTGGCGATGGTTAGCGGTTCCCGATGCAGCAAACTGTCGGGTTGCGAAGATAAACGCTGGGCCGCCAGCTGCAATAAACTGCCTGTGCTGGCCACAGTTTCCAGACAGCCATGATTACCGCAATAACACTGCTGGCCGTAAGGATCGATCTGCGTATGCCCAATTTCTACCAGCGCACGACCTCGTTTGTGCAAAAGCTGGCCCCCGCTGATCACACCCGCACCAACCGTTTCATCAATCACTATTTGAATCACATCCTGCGCACCGCGCGAAGCACCGAACAGCGCTTCGGCCAGCGTCCAGGCGGAGATGTCATGTTGCACAAATACCGGTAACCCCGTAAGCGAGGAAAGTGTTTCACCTAACGGCATTTCCTGCACGTCATAGCCCGGCATGCGATGCACCACACCCGATGCCGCGTTAATTAAACCGGGTAAGGTGATGGCAATCGCGGTAAGACGCTCAAGTTTGTTCTGATGGCGGACGAAGAAGTCATTAACCATTTGCTGCAGCGTTTGCAGCAGCGGCTGGTCAGCGCTGGCAGGCAGTGGCAGTCGATCTTCCTGCAAAGCACGGCTGCTCAGATCGCGCAGCGTTAACGTGATCTGTCCGGGTTGAATACGGATGGCAAGATAGTGCCAGGCGAGGGTATCAAGAATCAAACCAATGGCCGGACGGCCACGGCTGCCTGGATCCTGGAACTCGGTTTCCTGCACCAGATGCGCATCCAGCATTTCACGCACAATTTTGGTGATGCTGGCGGGTGCCAGCTGGGCACGTTTAGAAAGCTCAATACGCGAAATCGGGCCGTAAAGGTCAATCAGTCGGTAAACCACGCCTGCGTTGGTCTGTTTTATTTGGTCAATGTGGCCAGGCTGACTGTCCAGATTCACGCCCTGCTCCCGGATATTTTCGCGCTTCTAAATAAACAGCAGCTATGGTGATGCAGATTGGCAGGCAGCGTCAAATATTTGATTAGAAATGTGATTTATCGCACATAAAGATCGGGCCATTACTCACCAGACGATTCAAATTTCGGCATTCCGCATCATCAACTGCATCATATTGCGCATTTGCGCAGTGGGTTGCCGCGTGGCTGACCAGACCAGCCAGACTTCAGAAATGGCATCGTGCTCCTGCAAAGGAATCCACACCACATCCGCCAGTCGCGCACGCCGAAAAGAGGCTGGCAAAATGGACACACCCAACCCGGTGGCGACCAGGCCGAGAATCGTCATCGCTTCGCCCACTTCCTGGGTAATAAAGGGTTTGATTTGATAACGGTGCAGCAGCGCCAGTGTTTCTCCGTACAGCGCGGTACCCCCCTGTGGATCAAAAAACACAAAGGGCTCGTTGGCCAGTGCCTGAATAGAGATCGATTCGGCATCCGCTAGCGGATGTGCCCAATGCACCAGCGCACACAACGGTTCACGCAGCAGCACCCGATGCTGTAAATCGCTCGGCAGCGGCGTGTTGCGCATCACGCCCAAATCCAGCCGACCCTCATGCAACGGTGCCAGCTGCTGGCGCGTGTTATTTTCCTGCATTGAAATGTGCACTTCCGGCCAACGCTGACGAAATTGATAAAGCGCGTCCGAGACCAGACCGGTGAAGGGTGCGGAAGAGGTGAAACCAATACGCAGCTCGCCTTCCTGTCCACTGTGCACACGCGCTGCCCTACTGGCGGCTTGTTCAACCTGCAGCAGAATGACGCGCGCATCCTGTAAAAACAACTGACCGGCAGGTGTGATCTGCACGCTGCGATTAGTGCGGGTAAACAGCTGTGCGCCAATCTCCTGCTCCAGCTGCTGAATCTGTTGGCTGAGCGGCGGTTGGGAGATATTTAGCCGCTGTGCCGCGCGGCCAAAGTGCAGCTCTTCCGCAACGGCGATGAAATACCGTAGATGGCGCAACTCAATATTCATACTTTAAACGTCTCATTTGAGATTATTAATATATTGTACAACCTATTCCCATTTTCCTACAGTAATCAGACCGTTTCTCATCTAAGGATATTCCGTGAGTCGCTCTTCCCAGGCAGTGACAATCCGTGAAGACGAGTTGTCCGTTAAGCCTGCTTCAACCGTAGCCTCCTCCGAATGGATTGAACGTGGATCGCCGCAGTTTATGCGCGTCACGCTGGCATTATTCTCCGCTGGATTGGCCACCTTCGCGCTGCTGTATTGTGTGCAGCCAATTTTGCCCGTGCTGTCACAGCAGTTTGGCGTCTCTCCCGCTGAGAGCAGTATTTCATTGTCACTCTCAACGGGTTTGATGGCGCTGGGCTTGCTGGTGACCGGCCCGCTATCCGATGCCATCGGGCGTAAGTCGGTGATGGTCACTGCCTTAATGCTCGCCGCCATATGCACGTTGATTTCGGCCACCATGACCAGTTGGCAAGGCATTTTGATGATGCGTGCACTGATTGGGTTGTCTCTCAGCGGTGTGGCAGCGGTCGGGATGACTTATTTAAGTGAAGAGATTCATCCCCGCGTTATTGCCTTCTCGATGGGGCTGTACATCAGCGGAAATTCTATTGGCGGCATGAGCGGACGCTTGCTCACCGGGGTGCTGACCGATTTCTTCTCATGGCGTGTAGCCATTGGGGTGATCGGTTGCTTCTCGCTAGCAGGCGCACTGATGTTCTGGAAGATTCTGCCGGCATCACGTCATTTCCGTCCCGCTTCGTTGCGACCGCGCAGTTTATTTATCAATTTCCGCCTGCACTGGCGCGACAAGGGTTTGCCGTTCCTGTTTGCAGAAGGTTTCCTGCTGATGGGCGCGTTTGTGACGCTGTTTAATTACATTGGCTACCGTTTGTTGAGCGCACCCTGGTCGCTAAGCCAGGCGGTGGTGGGTCTGCTGTCGGTGGTTTATCTGACCGGCTCGTGGAGTTCTCCTAAAGCAGGCGCGATGACCAGCCGCTTTGGCCGTGGTCCGGTAATGATTGGCGCCACCGCCATTATGCTGGCTGGGTTGTTGCTCACCGCCTTTGATTCACTCTGGCTGATACTGCCCGGTATGATGCTATTTACGGCGGGCTTTTTTGCCGCGCACTCCGTTGCCAGCGGTTGGATTGGTCCACGCGCACGCCGCGCCAAAGGCCAGGCATCGTCACTTTATTTATTCAGCTACTACGTGGGTTCCAGCGTGGCGGGCACGTTAGGCGGTGTGTTCTGGCACATCTATGGCTGGACGGGCGTGACGCTGTTCATCAGTGTGTTGCTGTTGCTGGCCTTGTTCGTCGGCTGGCGTTTACAGTGCCGAAAACTGTAATACCTTTCATCTAAACGACGGGGCCGCTGCGCCCCGCTTCTCGCTTAAGCCGTCAGAATCGCGCTTTCAAATAGTCCCACTTAAAACAAAACGACAATTCGTCGCTATAATCCATTTTATTCCAACAATAGTTAGATTTTCTTTTTTCACAGCAATGAGGACGTTAGATGCAACTCTATTATTACGTCGATAAGCATGCAGGCTATAACGACAACCATGTGGTACATGCAACAGGCTGCCCGTTCCTCCCTTCCGATGGTGCACGGCGCTTTCTCGGCACTTTCTACACCGCCACGGCCGCCATTCAACAAGCCCGTAAATTCTATTCCAATGCGATGGGATGCGAGCATTGTTGCCCGGTGGCGGTAAAAAAAAGCCTGACCACTCAGCATAGCGTGGCGCTAAAACATATGGTGCAACTCTGATAATGCTGGTCTGACAATGGCGTAGCGCTTACAGGGTTATGTTAAGTACGGCTGTCACATCGTTCTAATACAGAAACAGCCGACTTGGTCATCACTGGATCGTAAAGCGTTACGCCCTGGTTGTTCTTACCCGCCATGCCTCCCTGAGACAAAAAGCAAGAATGGATAATAACCTCAGGCTATTACCACGACCTTTAGCGATAAAAAATAATCAGGAATAAAAACGGTACTCATGGTTTTCATCCGCTCACTAATGCTCCACAATAGCCCCAATTTGTGATGCAGGTCACTTAACCGGGCTCGTTTCGCCCCCTCACTCGCTGTCAGATCGATTTGAACCCCATGCAACCAACTACCGTCTCACGTAAAACAGCCTGGCTACGCGTTGTGCTGCTGGCGATTGCCGCCTTTGTCTTTAATACCACTGAATTTGTACCTGTTGGCCTGTTATCGGATATAGCGGCGAGCTACGCCATGAAGACCGCTGATGTCGGTATTATGCTGACCATTTATGCATGGGTCGTTGCGCTGTTATCCCTGCCGTTAATGCTACTGACGCGGAATATAGAACGCCGTCTGCTGCTGTCGGTGTTGTTCATTCTGTTTATCGCCAGCCATGTGCTTTCGTCCGTGGCATGGGATTTCACCTCGCTGGTGATTTCGCGCATCGGCATCGCACTGGCGCACGCGGTATTCTGGTCGATTACTGCTTCACTCGCGATTCGTGTTGCACCGGCTGGCAAAAAAACCCAGGCGTTGAGTATGCTGGCAACCGGTACGGCATTGGCGATGGTGTTGGGCGTGCCCATTGGCCGAATCGTTGGGCAATACCTCGGCTGGCGCACCACTTTCGGCATGATCGGCTTGTCAGCGTTGGTGCTGCTAATTTTGCTGGTGCGGATACTGCCACGTCTGCCGAGCGAGCACACTGGCTCACTGAGTAGCGTACCGATGCTGTTCCGCCGTCCGGCGCTGGTGGCAATGTATATTCTGGTGACGCTGGTGGTCACCGCGCACTACACCGCATACAGCTACATCGAACCCTTTATGCAGGTGGTCGCGAATGCGGATGAGAACTTCACGACCTTACTGCTGTTGCTGTTCGGTTCAGCCGGGATTATCGGCAGCGTGCTGTTCAGTACGCTGGGCAACAAATTCCCCTCAGCGATGTTACTCGCCGCGATTGGCATCATCACCTTGAGTATGGGGCTGTTGCTGTTTGCCGCCGTGCGCCCTGCAGCCATTTCGCTGCTGTGCATTTTCTGGGGCATGGCAATGATGATGATCGGCCTGGCGATGCAGGTTCGTGTGCTGTCACTGGCACCGGATGCCACCGATGTGGCGATGTCATTGTTCTCAGGTATTTATAACATCGGGATTGGTGCGGGTGCCCTGTTGGGTAACCAGGTCAGCCTGCATATTAAAATGTCGGATGTGGGTAACGTGGGGGGGTTAATTGGACTGGTTGCGTTGTTCTGGTGTATCGCCATCTTCCGTCGGTATCCGCAACTCCGCTCTAACGGATAATTCGCTTCACGACCAGGGGCACACATCGGTGCGCCCCTGCGCCATTCTTTGCGCTTTGGTGATTAGTTATAAATTACCGCTGTGCCATTTAGCTTGTTGTTGCCAGAGGTCGAAGTGATGCGGAACGACTTTGCTCCGGCAGCACTCGCCTTCTCCGATAGCTGATTTTCCAGTGAAGTCAGGTTAGTGCTACCTGATGCACTGACCACACCAATTTGCTGCTGGTTCAATGGTGCCTGATTCACTAATTCAGCAGCCATGCTACCAAACGCGATGGATGACAGTGCGACTGCGGCTAATACCATTTTAATGCTTTTCATGATCGTCTCTCTTATGCAGATGAAAGGGGTCGGCTGAATTAAGTTAACAACCGTTAATTAAATGCTAGCGCCGAAGCGGGCATCTCGTCAATCATTTTATTAACGGTCATTATTTTATTAAGAAGTGGCGTGATTATGGGCTTTAGCGCCCTTTTTCACTTATCGATTTGAGTGCTACGAGACGGGTAAAGCACAAACGGGCAAAGTGAATAAGAGGGAATGTCGGCTGCGCTTGCATATTTAGTTAGCGATCGGTAATTTAATTACATGTTCTTCATGCAGTGAGGTGTCCCTATGACGCAAATGACCGACACGCTTAATCGCAAAACGCGTGGTCGCCCCAAAGTGTTTGATCGCAACGATGCGCTGGATAAAGCGTTAATGTTGTTTTGGGCACACGGTTATGAAGGCACCTCGCTGTCAGATTTGGTGAACGCGACGGGGGCGAAAGCGCCGACGCTTTACGCGGAGTTTGAGAATAAGGAAGGCTTGTTCCGCGCAGCAATGCAGCGCTACATCGATACCTTCAGCGCGCAGCGTAATCAGGTGCTTAAGGATGAAACACTCGATGTCAAAGCCGCGATTGAGGCCTATTTTCGTGCTACTGCAGCCTGTTTTACCGAGTGCGATAAGCCCGCTGGCTGTTTCTTTATCTGCACCTCCAGTGCGCTCTCTTCAGGCTCAGACGAGATTGCACAGATGCTGGCTAAGCAACATCATGCGCAGGAAAACGCCTTGAAACAGTTTTTGGATGTTCGACAGCAGCGCGGTGAATTACCGCAGTGTGCCAACAGCGGTACGTTGGCCAGCTATCTGGCCTGCGTGTTGCAGGGGATGTCGGTGCGCGCCCGTGAAGGCGCAAGCCGTGACGATCTCGATGGAATAGTCGATACGCAGATGGCCATCTGGCCCGCTCTGGCAGGCTACTGCGCGTTGAACGCGTCATAGCCTGCTGACGATGTTTTATCACTTTGCAGTCAGGTGCGACCTCAAGGCCGCCCCTGACTTGCACCAAAGTGTAATGTTTGAAATCCTTAAGGCATAAAAAACATCGGTTTTAACACCTGGCTGATCGGGCTATTGTTCGCATTCGATGGCATCAAATCTTTCATCGATGCCCACCAACGCTGGCACACTTCCGTGTTCGCGACCGCCTCCCAACGTGCTTCCGACTCTATCTCAATGCTGGCGAATAACAAATTACGCTCCGCATCCAGCCAAATCGCATAGTTGTGCGCACCGTGAGTTTTCAACGTCTGCTCCAGCTCAGGCCAGATCGGTGAATGGCGACGCAGATATTCATCATGACAGTGCGCATGCACCTGCATCACAAAGGCTTTACGCAACATCACTGCGCTCCGCATCCAATGCCGCTTGCCACGGTTTGACGGCGAAGCGTTCTCCCAGTGCCACCAGCTGTTCGGTGGTGATGCTCTGGCGAATCCCACCCATCGACAAGGCTTTGACCACCACTTCTGAAGACTTCTCGGCCGTGTCGATCAGTCCAAAAGTTTCATCCAGATTCGGACCAGCACCGAAAATGCCGTGGAACGGCCACATCACCAGGCTGTGTGATGCCATGGCATCGGCAGTGGCTTGACCAATCTGATCGGTTCCCGGCACCATCCACGGCAGGATACCGACGCCATCCGGGAACACCACCAGACATTCGGTGCTGCCTTCCCATAGCAAGCGCGTGAAACGGGCGGAATCCAGATTCACTACATAACTCAACGCCATAAAATTGGTGGCATGGCAGTGCATAATCACGCGGTCAGCCCCATTGGAAACCTGCTTGCGCACGCTATGCGACTGGAAATGCGCCGCCAGTTCCGAGGTCGGCAACCCGCCGTTGCTCAGACCCCAGTGGATTTTGTACGACAGCCCTTTGTCGTCAACCTGTAACAGCGCCAGACAGTCAGCGGGATCAAGTTGAACGTTACGGAAGAATTTGCCAGAACCGGTGACCAGGAACCAGTCGTTGGCCAGCGCCGGCGCCGGTTGGGTTAACTCAATACAGCGCGGTTCGGCATAAAAATCAGCTGACCAGACCTGCGCTTCCTCCGGCAGCAAACGCAGGCTGACATTGCCACCATTGCGCTCATCCCAGCCTTTCAGCCACATATCACTGGTCGCCTTCACCATGTTCTGAACGAATGAAGAAGAGAGAATATTTTGCATGGTAGATCCCTTAACGTAGACGCAATGTTTGTTGTTCATAGTGACGCACTTCGCTCAGCCAGCTGGCATCGGCGGGCACATCATGTCGCAGACACCAGGCTTCCCAGACCGCCTGCCATGGCAGAGATTTCTGCTCTTCCAGCAGTGCCAGACGCGCGGTGTAGTCCCCTTCCTGCTCACATTTACGCAGCTGATCGCTGGGTTCCAGCAGTGCGCGCAGCAGCGCTTTTTTGGCGTTGCGGGTGCCAATCACCCAGGCGGCGATGCGGTTAATCGAGGCGTCAAAGAAGTCCAGGCCGATATGCACTTTGTCGAACAGTTTGTGGCGGGCAATCTCAGTGGCGATGGCCTGGGTTTCATCATCGAGCAGCACTACGTGATCGCTATCCCAGCGTACCGGGCGGCTGACGTGCAGCAGCAAACGCGGCACGTACAGCATGGCGGTGGAAATCTTGTCGGAAATCACTTCGGTTGGATGGAAATGTCCGGCGTCTAACGTCAGCGCCGTTTGACGGCTGGCGGCGTAGCCCAGGCAAAACTCGTTGGAGCCCACGGTGTAACTCTCCGCGCCGATACCGAACAGTTTGCTCTCTACCGCATCAATATGATGACGGGGGTCGAGCTTCTCACTGATCACCTCATCCAGCGCGCTGGCCAGACGCTCGCGCGGTGCCAGACGATCGATGGTGAGATCTTTCATGCCATCCGGCACCCAGATGTTCATCACCGATGGTGTCCCGAGCTGTTCACCAAAGTGCGCTGAAATACGGCGGCTGGCTTTGCAGTGGTCGATCCAGAACTGGCGAATTCCTTTATCGGCATGGGAAAGCGTAAAGCCGTCGGCGCTCAGCGGGTGCGAGAAGCAGCTGGGGTTAAAATCCAGTCCTAATTTGTTGGATTTCGCCCACTCTACCCAGCCGCTAAAGTGCTTCGGCTCAATGGCATCGCGTTCAACTGGCGAATCGCTTTCCAGATAAATGGCGTGGAGGTTGAGGCGTTTGGTGCCGGGGATCAGCGACATGGCTTTTTCTATGTCAGCACGCAGCTCATCCGCGTTGCGAGCGCGTCCCGGATAATTGCCGGTGGCCTGAATACCGCCCGTCAGTTCGCCATTCGGGTTTTCAAAGCCACGAACATCATCCCCCTGCCAGCAGTGCATCGACACCGGGATGCCATCCAGTTGGGTCATTACCTGGTCCACATCAATACCCAACGCCGCGTAGCGTTGTTTCGCCAGTTCAAAGGCTTGTTCAATCAGCTTTGTCATATGCAAGTTCCTTAGCAGGTTGGCTCAGTGCCGCAAAGCGTGCCTGGTGGGCAGCGAAGATGCTGGCGTTCTGAGGTGCAAACGTTTCTAACGGGAAATTTTTATCGATGCAGCGACGCAATTCGGCCACATCACGCAGTTCACCCAACGCCATCAGCTGGCAGCCGACATTACCCAGCGTTGAGGCTTCAATGGGGCCGGCCAGTACGGGCATTTCGCAGGCATCGGCACAGAGTTGGTTCAGTAATGGGTTCTGACTGCCGCCGCCGACCACATGTAACTGGCGAATCGCGGTTCCGCGCAGGTTGCCCAGTTCGCCTATCACCTGGCGATACAGCAGCGCCAGGCTGTCGAAAATGGTGCGTGCCAGCGCTGCAGGGCTTTGTGGAATCGGCATATGCTGCTCAGCGCAGGCATCCTGAATCTCCTGCACCATGCTGGCGGGATTAATAAAACGCGGATGATTAGGATTGATCAGGGCACGACAGGCGGATTCATTTTTTGCTTCGTCAATCAATGCGCAGAGATCTGAGATGTGCAATTCGCTGCATACGCGCTGTAATAGCCACAGTCCCATGATGTTCTTCAACACCCGATAGCCTTCCGCGCCACCTTCGTTGGTGATGTTGGCGTCGAGCGCCGTGCGGTTGACGCAGGGTTGCAGACTTTCTATGCCCATTAACGACCAGGTGCCAGAACTGAGATAAGCGGCATCTTCCTGCATCAGCGGCGTGGCCAGCACCGCGCTGGCGGTATCGTGCGTGGCCACGGCCACGACCGGAATTTTTTTACCGCTGGCATTGATCCAGTTGCCGACGGTGTTGCCCGGTGCAGTCGGTTTGCCGAACCAGTCGGCTTCGATCCCTGCCCACGACAGCAACTCGCTATCCCACTCGCCAGTTTCAATGTTCAGCATCTGCGTAGTGGTGGCGTTGGTGTACTCCCAGTTCATGTTGCCGGTCAGACGATAATGCAGATAATCCGGGATCATCAGTGCATGCTTGACCTGTGCCTGCCAGTCCGGCTGTTGCTGGTGCAGCGCACGCATCTGATACAGGGTATTGAAGGGCAGAAACTGGATACCTGTGCGCTGGTAAATGGCGGCTTTGCCCAGCTCATTGATCGCTTGCGCCATCAATCCATCGGTGCGCGAGTCACGATAACTGACCGTTTCGCCCACCCGATCGCCGTTGGCATCCAGCAGCACCAGATCCACGCCCCAGGTATCAATGCCGATGCTGTCCGGCACGATGCCCTCATCATCTAACTGCGCCAGCCCTGCGCGAATCGCCTGCTCCAGACTGTCGAGATCCCAGCAGTCATAACCGCTGCGACGAACACGCTGGTTGGCAAAACGGCTCACTTCACGCAGGGTGATGCGCTGGTTAGCAGAGGTCCATTGTGCGAGCATCACGCGCCCGCTGGATGCGCCTAAATCAATGGCAACAATGTTACGCATACTCATGGCGTTTCTTCCTGTGATGAGATGGTTTTAGCGTATGAATACTGGCGCTTTGCCACCTTCCCCTTACTGCCAGCGCGTGATAGTCGATGGCAGGCTGGCAAAGATGATCGTGAGAAAGCTCACAGAACCGGGGAACAACAGAGTTGTGAGCTTTACCGCAATTCCATCAATCACTTGGCCGATCTTGAATAATTCGCCATTTTCCTGCGCTGTGCGGTTTAAATTTCAAGGTAAGGTGCACAGCGCCTGCGTAGACTCGGTTACAAAATTGTTAATCGAGAGGCGCATCATGACCGTTCTGCACAGTGTTGATTTCTTTCCGGAAGGAAACTACGCGATTGCTATTGAGCCGCGCGTACCGCAGCAGGCCTTTCCCGAACATCATCATGATTTCCATGAAATCGTGCTGGTTGAGCAAGGTTCCGGTATTCACGTGTTTAACGGCCAGCCGCAGACCCTGTGCGCCGGTTGCGTGTGCTTTGTACGCGATCACGATCGCCATCTGTATGAACAAACAGAGAATCTGTGCCTGACCAATGTGCTGTACCGCAGCCCGGCAGCGTTTCGGTTTCTCTCTGGTTTACAGTCATTGCTGCCCGGCGATGAAAACGGTAACTATCTGTCGCACTGGCGTATCAATCACAAGGTGATGGCGCAGGCGCTGCAGATTGTGACGCAGATGAAACAGCAGGAGGTCTGGTCGCTGGAGCGTCAGGCGCATCAGGAGCAGCTGTTTTTGCAACTGCTGGTGCTGCTGCGCGAGGCGGGTCACAACGATCAGGCGCAGGATCAGGAAGCGCGTCTGCATCGGTTGCTTGACTGGCTCAATGAGCACTACAGTGAAGATATTGAATGGGATGCGCTGGCCGATCGCTTCTCGCTTTCGCTGCGCACCCTGCATCGCCAGATGAAGCAGCAAACCGGCAATACGCCGCAGCGCTACCTGAATCGTCTGCGCTTATTGCAAGCCCGGCATTTACTGCGCCATAGCGATATGCGCATAACGGACATCGCCTATCAGTGTGGATTTGGTGACAGCAACCACTTCTCCACGCTGTTTCGGCGGGAATTTGGCTGCGCGCCCCGAGCGGAGCGCCAGCAGATGATGTAACTGGAGTGGTTCCCATGTCGCTGATTTTGACGCGCGAAGACTATTTCCCGGCCACCAATCTGCCGATTGCGGTGGCCGAACGCATGCCTCAACCCTCCTTCCCCCCGCATCGTCATGAATTCAGTGAAATTGTGATCGTCTGGCGCGGCAACGGCTTGCACGTGCTCAACGATCGCCCGTGGCTGATTACCTGCGGCGATGTGTTCTATATCCGCGACAATGATTGCCACAGTTATGACAGCGTCAACGATTTGGCGCTGGATAACATTCTTTACTGCCGCGATCGCTTTCGTCTGAGTCTGGACTGGATCCAGCTGCTGCCCCCGCAGGACGATGATGCACCCGGCTGCTGGCGCTTAACCACGCGCGGCATGGCGCTGGCGCGTGGCGTGATCAGCCAGCTGGAGCGGGAGAGCCGTAAAAGCGATTCGTTGTCGATCCAGCTCTCTGAAGCCCTGTTTCTGCAGCTGGCACTGATCTTGCGTCGCCATGGTTATGCCGCCGACCGTCCATGGGCGCTGCCGGAGGGTGAACAGCTTGATTTACTGATGTCTGCCTTACAGGGTGCACTGCACCGCCCATTCGATCTGGCCCATTTTTGCCAGCAAAATGAATTAAATGAGCGTGCACTGAAGCAGCTGTTTCGTCAGCAAACCGGCATGACGGTGGGACACTATTTGCGGCAGCTACAGCTGTGCCAGGCAAAATATTTGTTGCGCACCCAGGATTGTTTAATCAGTGAAGTGGCCGCTCGCTGCGGCTTTGATGACAGCAATTACTTCTCGGTGGTGTTTACGCGGGATACCGGTTTGACACCCAGCGCCTGGCGCCAGCGTTTTCTTCCTCAGCACGCCTCACTGAGCAACAAAATAAAAGCCTGACGCACCTTGCCGCGCGTCAGGCTTGTTCTAAAGCGGCCAATTCATTAGCCGTTGGCCATGCCCAATCCGACGATGTTGGCTGCGATGATGATCACCACACAACCCAACGACAGCACGCGCACCGGGCGCTGCCCCACCGCTTTCCACTCTTTCAGCACCAGACCCACCAAACCACCGCACAGTACATACAGGCTCATGTGCAGCATCCAGCTGACAAAGTCATATTGCGCAGGAATTTTCGCGTGGCCCCAGGCGTAGAAGAAGAACTGCAGATACCACATGGTGCCGCCCAGCACGGCGAAGGCCACGTTGGCGATCAGCATCGGTTTCGCCACTGAGAAATCACGGCGCACTGACAGTTCCGGTTTGATCGCCAGGCGGATAAAGCAGTAGGCCAGATTCACTAAGGCGCCGCCGCCCATGATCACCACATAGCTGGGTAAGGCCACGTACAGCGGATTGATACCCAGATTGGCTGCCGCTTCATGCATCGGTTTCGCCGCATCCATCGCGAACGACATCCCGGCGGAGAAGATGCCGCACAACACCGCCAACACCAGTCCTTTCTTGAGATTAAACTCTTCCGCATTGATGCCAAGCGCACGCTCTTTCAACAAACCGGCACGTGAAACGATCGCCACACCCACCAACGCCACCAGTACGCCTAACAACGTCATTCGTCCGCCCGGCGAGCTGAACAGCTCTACAAAGCGTCCCTGCAACAGCGGCGTCATCAGGGTGCCCACCACGAGGGTGATACCGATGGCAATACCAATGCCCATCGACATGCCGAGATAACGCATGGTCAGGCCATAGTTGATATTTCCGACGCCCCACATGGCACCAAACAGAAACACCGGCAGCAGCTGCGAGAAGCTAAAACTACCGTAATACGCCCAGAAGTTGGGCAGCAGCACGGCACTGACCGCCCATGGCAGAATCAGCCATGACATCACGCCGCCCACTGACCACATTGTTTCCCATGACCAATTTTTTACCTGCTTAAACGGAGCATAAAAACATGCGGCACTGGCGGCACCCACCAGATGCCATAAAATACCGGCAAGAATGGCACTGTTCATTGTTATTCCTTCGTAAGGTTGAGGCCCACAGGAAACCGATAGTTTCCCGATTAGCAGCAGTCTACGGTGCGCAGCTTTTCTTCAGCCTTTGGATGGCTGCCGGAAAGCGCGCGCTGCTGGCAAAATTCGGCGGGTCTTCAACATGAGGATCACAAAATCGCATTTGCAGGCAACATTCTGACTGATTTCTATAAGTTACTTATTATTGAGGATATTTTTTATTTTTGTTGTGTTGATCGACACAGTTTTTGACTGACTGCCAGCCTGCTGTTTAACATGGCAGTCACGCAAAGCCGCCCGATGAGCTTTCCCCCACGTGGCGAATTCCGTATAACGTTGGAAAAATCATCGCAACGAAGGAATGAGATGAATAGCAAAAGGTTGACGCTGCTGTTGTCGCTGCCGGTGAGCCGCGTGATGCTGGATGATATCCGCGCCATTGTGCCGCCCCAGGCGTTAAACGTATTCATTAATGGATTGGATGAAGAGCGTTACGCCACACTTGACTGCATCCAGAGCGAAGAGAACTGCGCCCTGCTGGCTTCGGCCATCGTGGTGTGGCGTCAACTCGGGCATGTTCACCGCATTCGGTATCAGAAAGGCGAACATCTGCGCGAGGTGGATGACGCCAGCCAATTCCAGCTGTTCAGTATGATGAAAACCCATCGCGCCATTGTTCAACTCGCTTAACGATCAGGATAATTATGAAAATCGGACTGCTCTTTCCTATTGCCATCATCATTGCTGGCGTCAGTTTCCTCGCCTGGTTTATCGCCAGCGGCGCGGCGGTGCCGGGCTCCTGATCTTTTTGCTGAAAAGGATGATTAGCTAACACGCTGAATACGCGGCATTTCATCAGGAATGCTGCGTCTGTCGTACCGTTCTTCCCTTCTCTGCCATCTCGTCATCCGCTCTGGCACTGACAAAAAGGTGCTACACCTTGATCTGTTTCACTCTCGATTCACACCCTGATAACGAAACCGATCGCGGAGACCCTACAGATGACAACACACCATCAACATTACATTAATGGCGCGTTTGTAAACGATCAGAACGATAAATGGATTGAGGTCATCAATCCGGCGACTGAAGCGCTGCTGTCTCGCGTGCCTGAGGGCACTCAGCAAGATGCGGCGCAGGCGATTGCGGCGGCAGAAGCAGCACAGCCCGGCTGGGAAGCGTTGCCCGCAGTTGAACGCGGCAACTGGTTGCGTAAAATTGCCGCCGGTATCCGCCAGCGTGAACCCGAATTGACGGCCACGATTGTGGCGGAAGGCGGTAAAACGCAGGGGCTGGCGCAAACTGAAGTGCTTTTCACCGCCGATTATCTGGATTACATGGCCGAATGGGCGCGTCGTTATGAAGGCGAAATCGTCAATAGCGATCGTCCAAATGAAAATATCTTTGTGTTTAAGAAAGCCATCGGTGTCACCACCGGTATCCTGCCGTGGAATTTCCCGTTCTTTTTGATCGCCCGTAAAGCCGCTCCGGCGTTGATTACCGGCAATACCATTGCCATTAAACCCAGTGAACTCACTCCTAACAACGCGGCGATTTTCGCGCAGATTGTGCATGAGATTGGCCTGCCGAAGGGCGTGATCAACTTTGTGTTTGGTTATGGTCCTGAAGTCGGTCAGGAGCTGGCGGCGAACCCGAAAGTCGGTTTGGTGAGCCTGACCGGCAGCGTCGGCGCGGGCATTGCCACCATGCAAGCCGCAGCGAAAAATGTCACCAAGGTGTCGCTGGAACTCGGCGGCAAAGCCCCCGCGATTGTCATGGATGATGCGGACCTGGATCTCGCTGTGAAGGCGATTGTCAGCTCACGCGTGATCAACACCGGACAGGTGTGCAACTGTGCGGAACGCGTTTATGTCCAGGAAGGCATTTATGATCGCTTTATCACCGCTCTGACTGCCGCAATGAAGCAGGTGAAGTTTGGCAATCCGGCCGAACAAACCGATATCGACATGGGCCCGCTGATCACCGCCGCCGCGCTGGAACGCGTGGAGCAGAAAGTGGCCAAAGCGGTCGCTGAAGGCGGAAAAGTAGTGCTTGGCGGCAAACGCGCCGGTGATAAAGGGTTCTACTTCGAACCGACGGTCATTACCGGTGTGCGTCAGGAGATGGAGATCATGCGTGAAGAGATCTTTGGTCCGGTATTACCAGTGATGACCTTTAAAACCCTTGATGAAGCCGTCGCGCTGGCTAACGATTGTGAATATGGCCTGACCTCTTCGATTTACACGCAAAATCTGAACACGGCGATGATTGCGCTGCGTCAGTTGAAGTTTGGTGAGACCTACATCAACCGCGAGAACTTCGAGGCGATGCAAGGGTTCCATGCAGGCTGGCGCAAATCGGGTATCGGTGGTGCAGATGGACGTCACGGACTGGAAGAGTATCTGCAAACCCACGTGGCGTATTTGCAGTTCTCCTGAGTGAAATACCCGGCTGAATAGGTTACCAGCCAGGTATCGTCATGAGGTGAAGTCGCGCCATAACCGGCGCATTTCATGAGGCTGCGCAATGGAATGCGCAGCTCCGGTATGCCTAAGCTTTTCGCCTTTAGATAGGGGGCAAAGCTAATCCGCTAAACCGCTAAACCGCTTTTAAGCGATGCGCTTCTGGCTGCTTAGCAAGGCTAATCCACTCAGTACCGACATCGCCATCAGGTAATAACCGGGTGCCAGGCTGGTGCCGGTGGCAGTGATCAGCAGCGTACAAATCAGCGGTGCAAAACCACCAAACACCGTTACCGCGACGTTATAGCTGATCGCCATCCCACTGGCGCGAGTACCAATTGGGAACAAGTCGGCCATCACCGACGGTACCGTCGAGAAATAGATCGATTTCAGCAACGCCATCCAGCACACCAAAATAATCAAGGTGGTCGGCGTGGTGTGATTCACCACCAGCTTAAACGCCGGATAGATAGTGATGATCAACAGGATCAGCGAGCCCCACATCAACGGCACGCGACCAACACGCTCTGCCAGTAAGCCCATCAGCGGCGTCACCACCGTCAGGATCACCCCGGCCAGCAAGGTCGCAGTGAACGCGGCGGAACCTGGCAGATGCAGGTTTTTGGTGGCGTAAGTTGGCACGTAGTTGAGCATGTAGTTTACTGCGGTGGAGATCACCATCAGGCCAATCGCCAGCAGCATCAGCTCCTTCTGACGCCCGAACAGACGTTTCAGCGGTGCGGCCTCCGGCGCTTGCGCTTCAAAACTGGCAGGCTCATGCACATGGCGGCGGATATAGATCCCCAACGGACCAATCAGCAGACCGAAGGCAAACGGGATACGCCATCCCCAATCCTGAATCTGGCTCTCCGTGAGGATCTGCGTCAACCCCAATCCAAACGCCGAGGCCAGCAGCGTACTCGCGCCTTGCGTGGCAAACTGCCAGCTGGCGATAAACGCCCTGCGCTCCGGGAAATGCTCGACCAGAAACGCCGTTGAGCTACCGAATTCGCCACCCGCTGAGAAGCCCTGTACCAAACGCGCCAGCAGAATCAGCAACGGCGCAATCAAACCAATAGTGCCATAGCTCGGCATAAAGGTGATCACCGCGCCGCCCAGCATCATCAGGTTAATCGACAGCAGCAGCGCCTTTTTACGACCGTGGCGGTCGGCATAGTTACCCAGCACAATCGCGCCTAACGGACGAATCAGGAAGGAGACGCCGAAGCTACCAAAGGTCAGCAGCAAAGAGACCGAGGGATCGCTGGTGGGGAAGAACGCATGGGCAATGTAGCTGGCAAAGAAGCCGTACACCGCAATATCAAACCACTCCAGTGCATTACCGATACAGGTGGCAAACAGCGTTTTGTGCAGATTTGGTTTGGTGCTGCTCAATGGGGCAGCGGTGTTAATCGTACTCATGCAGCACCTCCTGCGTGCAGACGGTGTTTAGCCACCAGTTCGCTGCCCTGCTCGCCCAAATCCCACAGCAGTCGGGTCATAATTTGCAGACCTTCACGCGCAATCGACTTCAGCATATGTTCGTTGACGCCATGCTGACCGCAGGCCGGGTAGGAGTGCGGCACCCACAAGGTTGGCAGGCCGAGAATGTCTGAGAACACTTCGTTGGGCAGTGAACCGCCCAGATTCGGCAGCAGCGCCGGTTTTTTGCCGCTGGTCTCTGCCATGCTCGCCAGCACCCAATCCACCAGCGGATCGGTAGGATCGAGTCGCGTCGCCGGTGAGCCGCGCATAAACTCCACTTTTACGTAGCCAAAACCGTGCTGCGCCAGGTGCTCGCTAACATGCTGTGCCAGGTTTTCCCAATCAGTACCGACCACAAAGCGCAACTGGCACACCGCCGTGGCTTCACCGGGAATGGCATTCATCGGACGCGCAGGATTGCCGGTCAGGAACGCGAGGACTTCCAGTGTATTCCAGCCGTAGAGTCTTTCTGTCGGAGAAAGCGTCGGCTCGCCCCAGGTGGGATCAATCTCTGGGTCACCTGGCATCCCGCCCACTTCGATGTCGCTGAGGATGTCGCGCACTTGCTGAGTGAGAGAGTCAGGTTTCAGCGCATCAACCTGCAGCACGCCCCTTTCGTTCACCAGACAAGCAATGGCGTTGGCGAGTTGAGTACCCGGATTGGTCAATAAGCCGCCCCAGTTACCTGAGTGATAGGCGTTGTCACGCGCGGTGACGGTGAGACGGAAGTTGACCGCACCCCGGGAGCCAAGGAACAGGGTTGGGCGCACCGCATTGAGACGCGGGCCGTCAGAAGCGATAAACAGATCGGCTTTAAGCAGTTCAGCATGATGCTGGCACAGCTGAGCCAGACCCGGAGAGCTGATCTCCTCACCCATCTCAAACAGCATTTTGCAGTTGAATCCGAGTCGTCCACCACGTGCTTTAAATACCTGCTCCAGCGCAGCAAGGTTAACGCAGTGCTGGCCTTTGTTATCCGCGCTGCCGCGTGCGTACCAACGATCGCCTTCTTCCACCAACTGCCACGGCGATAGGCCTTCGCGCCAGTTTTCGTCATCGCCGAACACCACATCGCCATGGCCGTAGCTCAGCAAGGTCGGCAGTGACGGATCTTCGATGCGCACCGCCACCAGGAACGGGCGATGAGCGGCTTCAGGGTTATCGATAAAGTGCAGCGTAAACCCCAGTGCGATCAGCTGAGGGCCAATTTCATCCTGCAAGTAACGCTGTAATTCGTTGTCGCGATCCTGGCGCTGGCTTTCGGTGCGCTGTGCCACGCGTCGGGCCAGTGTTTCCTGAAACTCCCCGCTGTCGAACCAGGCGGTGGCTTGTTGTACCGCTTCTTTAGCTGTCATGTTTGCATGTCTTTTATTGGTATTTTGGTTTTGTCATCTTTGCGGAAACCTTGCTTTGCCACAATTATCAATTTATCGAGTATGATTTGCTTTTTTGGCAAAGCTCCGCTGCCCGATTTCGAGGCATGCACCAGCATGAGGCATTCGCATGATAAGCAACGAGATCCGCTATTTTCTGGCTGTCGCCAATACCGGTTCGCTCAGCGCGGCCAGTGAACAGCTGTTTGTGGCGGTGTCGGCCATCAGCAGGCAGATCCAGCGACTGGAAAATCAGGTCGGCGTACCGCTGTTCGATCGCCATGCGCGCGGTATGGTGCTGAATGAAGCCGGTGAAATTTACGCCCATCACGTGCGCAAAAATATGCTGGAGATGGAATACGCGCTGGCAGAAATCAAAGGATTAAAGGCCGTACGACGCACGCTGATTCGCGTGGCCTGTACCGATGGGTTGGCCTTTACGCTGCTGCCGCGCATGATTGCCGCCTTCCGTGAGGATAATCCCGGCGTGCTGTTTGATATCAAAGTGGCGAGTACGCAAGGTGTCGCCGAGTTATTGCGCAGTGGTGAATGCGATCTGGCACTGCAATTTAGCCTGCACGCTGAACGCGGTGTGGAGGTGATCGGTTCCTGGCCAGCGCCGGTGCTCCTGGTGATGCATCAGAGCCATCCGCTGGCTAGCGCAACACACGTGACCCTGAACGATGTCAGCCACTATCCGCTGGCGTTGCCGCAACAAAACACCACGGTGCGCCAGCTGTTTGAGCTGGCGAGCCATATGAGCGGCAATTTGATTGAACCGGTGATCACCTGCGATACCTTCTCAACGCTGTTCCACTTCTTGCTGCGTACACCGCTGGCCCTGACCATTTGCAGCGCCTTTACCGTGCTGCAAGAGGCGGAAACGCACGGCTTGATATTACGTTCTGTGGGAATTGATCAGTTGAGTCAGCGCAACCTGCAGCTACAGGCGCAATCAGGGCGACCTCGCAGTGCCGCCCTGAATGTGTTTATGACGTTTTTACTGCAGCAAATGAACGCGCTGGAAGAGCCGTTGCGTCAACGCTGGAAGCCATAATCGCCAGTATTTTGGCAATCTAGCGGGCCGCCTTTGGATTGCCCGCTGCCATCATCAATCCTTAATATCGACCGGATAGAAAATGTGTTTGCCAAACGGATCGACGGTATATCCGCTCACCGTTTTGCGCACCGGCTCGAAAATTGTCGAATGGGCGATCATCACGGCAGGCACCTGGTCATGCATCATCTGCTGCGCTTCGCGATACAGGGTGACGCGCTTGTCATGGTTTTGCTCAGCACGTGCTTCGGTGATGATCTTCTCGAACGGCTGATAGCACCATTTGGAGGAGTTGGAGCCGCCATTGGCCGAGGTGCAGCTGTAGAGCGGGCCGAAGAAGTTATCCGGATCGCCAGTCGCCGTGGTCCAGCCCATCAGAGCCGCCTGATGCTCGCCGCCCTTCACGCGCTTCAGGTATTCACCCCACTCATAACTGACGATGTTGGCTTTAATGCCCACCTGCGCCCAATCTGCCTGAATCATCTCTGCCATTCGTCGCGCATTCGGGTTGTAAGGACGCTGTACCGGCATCGCCCACAGTGAGATTTCGGTGCCGGGTTTTATGCCCGCTTCCTGCAGCAACGCTTTGGCTTTCTGCGGATCATAATCGTAATCTTTCAGATCCTTGTCGGCGCTCCAGACATCCGGCGGCAGAATATTTTTCGCCACCGTGCCGGTGCCTTTGAAGATCGCGTCAATTATCGCCTGCTTGTTAATGGCCATCGCCAGCGCCTGGCGGACTTTAACGTTATCCAGCGGCGCTTTAGTGGTGTTGAACGACAGGAAACCGGTGTTGAGTCCCGATTTCTGTTCCAGCGTCAGGTCAGGATTGGTGCGCATTTTTTCCAGATCGGCCGGATTAGGGAACGGCATAATCTGGCACTCGTTTTTTTCCAGCTTGGCATAGCGCACTGAGGCATCTGGGGTGATGGAAAAGACAATGCGATCCAGTTTCGCTTTGCCCTGCCAGTAATCCGGGAAGGCTTTGTAGAGAATGCGGGAGTCTTTTTGATATTGCACCAGCTCAAAGGGCCCGGTGCCGATCGGCTCCATGTCCACTTTTTCTGGCGTACCGGCCTTCAGCATCTGATCGGCATACTCCGCAGAGTGAATGGAGGCGAAGTACCAGGCCAAATCCGCGAGGAACGGCGCTTCCGCATGCGCCAGCGTGATGCGCACCGTATTGTCATCCACTTTCTCTATATTCTTGATCAGCTTCGCCAGTTCCAGGCTATCGAAATTGCTGTAGTTGCCACCGGAGACGTTGTGGTAGGGGTTTTTGGGATCCATCTGACGCATAAACGAGAAGATCACATCATCGGCATTCAGGTCGCGCGAGGGTTTAAACAGTTTGTTGCTTTGGAATTTAACCCCTTTGCGTAAGTGAAACGTGTATACCGTGCCGTCCGGGCTGATATCCCAGCTTTCAGCCAGGCTTGGCACCAGTTCTGTGGTGCCGGGTTTGAAGTCTACCAGGCGATTGAAAATCGGCACTGCGCTGGCATCCACACTGGTTCCCGAGGTGTACAGCTGTGGGTTGAAATTCTCAGGCGAACCTTCAGAACAGTAAACCAGCGTTTTTGCCGATACCCCGCCTGCTACCGCTAAACACAACGCGCTGAGTGTGAACTTTGCCATCATCTTTTTCATTGTGATCCTCGTTTTTGTTGACTTCCATGAGCCCGCATCGGTATGTATTGATAAATAACACGATTTATCCGAGGTGTGTAATGCACATCGCGCAAAGCTAATAAGGAAATGTGATGACAGAACAACTCGCGCGCCAACTGACCCAACGTTTTTACCGTTATCTGGCGGTTTCCAGCCAGAGCGATGCCAAATCCACCACGCTGCCCAGCACCCCTTCACAACATGCGATGGCGGAGCTGCTGGCGCAGGAACTGCGTGAGCTTGGATTGCAGGATATCGTCATCGATCAGCATGCCACGGTGACAGCAGTAAAACCGGGTAATCGGCCTGATGCACCGCGCATTGGCTTTATTACCCATATCGACACGGTTGACGTGGGTTTATCACCGGATATCCACCCGCAAACCCTGACGTTTAACGGCGATGATTTGTGTCTGAACGCGCAGCAAGATATTTGGCTGCGCGTAGCGGAACACCCGGAGATTGCGGCCTATCACGGTCAGGAGATCATCTTTAGCGATGGCACCAGCGTGCTCGGCGCCGACAACAAAGCGGCGGTGACGGTGGTCATGACGCTGATGGAAAACCTCAAAGGCGATCATGGCGACATTGTGGTGGCATTTGTGCCGGATGAAGAGATTGGATTGCGCGGCGCCAAAGCGCTGGATTTGGAGACACGCTTTAACGTTGATTTTGCCTGGACTATCGACTGCTGTGAGCTGGGCGAAGTGGTGTATGAGAACTTCAATGCGGCGGCGGCGGAACTGGTGTTTACCGGCGTGCCGGCGCATCCGATGTCCGGTAAAGGCGTGCTGGTGAATCCGCTCCTGATGGCGCACGACTTTATTTCACGTTTCGATCGCCTGGCCACGCCAGAACATACCGAAGGACGCGAAGGCTATATCTGGTTTAACGATATCAATGCCAACGCCAGCCGTGCGGTGTTGAAAGCATCGATTCGCGACTTTGATTTACAGGGATTCGATCAGAAAAAACAGCAGTTGGTGGAAGTCGCGGATGAGATCGCCGCGCTTTATCCTACCGGGCATGTTTCACTCACCATTAACGATAACTACAGCAACATTAGTAATGCTATTGGGGAAGATCGTCGTGCGATTGACTTGATATTTGCGGCGCTCGAACAAGTGAGTGTGGAGCCGAAAGTCATCCCGATGCGCGGCGGCACAGACGGTGCGGCTTTATCGGCAAAAGGATTGCTGACACCGAACTTCTTTACCGGTGCACACAATTTCCATTCACGCTTTGAGTTTTTGCCGGTGCCCTCGTTTGTGAAATCCTATCAGGTGGCCGAAGCGCTGTGTTATCTGGCGGCGAAATAAGCAAGAACTTTACCGGCAGATCTTAATGCTGTCAGAGGCACAGGAATGGCCCGGCAACCGTTGGGAGGTAATGCCACCCACTCCGACGTAAACGAAAAAGGCTGCCATGGATGAACAATGGCAGCCTTAATTTAATCCGGTTTTAACGCCGCAGCGCGCCAGAGTGGCGCTTGATGTTATTTCGCTGCGGTCACATCAATGCCAGGGAAGAATTTCGCCGCCAGCTTGGTGATGGTGCCGTCAGCCTGCACTTTCGTGATAGCCGCATCCAGTTCACCTTTCAGCTTGGCATCACCCTTACGCAGGCCGAAACCGATACCGGAACCGAGGATGGTGTCATCTTCAACCGGCTTGCCAACAAAGGCGAAACCTTTGCCCTGTGGCTTATCGAGGAAACCAGACTGACCCGCAGCAGACATCACCAGCGTGCCGTCAAGGCGGCCCGCCACCATGTCGTTATAAACCTGGTTCTGGTCCTGATAAGAGGTCACGGTCACGCCCTGCGGCTCCCAGTGCTTCTTAGCGTAAGTTTCCTGGATTGAACCCTGCAGCACGCCGATGTTTTTGCCTTTCAGCGACTCGGCCGTTGGCAGGACTTTCTCGCCCTCTTTCACGATCAGCATGGTCGGAATACGGTAGATGGGCTTGGTGAAATCGATGCTTTTGGCACGCGCTTCGGTGATGTTCATCGCCGAGTTGATCGCATCAAACTTTTTCGCCTGCAGTGCCGGGATCAGGGCATCAAAGCTGCTTTCCACCCACTTACAGTCGAATTTGCCAACTTCGCAAATCGCTTTACCCAGTTCGATATCAAAACCTTCCAGCTCGCCCTGTGCGTTGCGGCTTTCAAACGGCGGATATTGGGATTCCAGACCGTAGCGTAAGGTTTCCTGTGCCAGTGCGTGTGCAGAAGTCAGCATACCCAGCGCCACAAACAGTGCGTTTAACTTTTTCATTATTCTTCCCCTAATTACCCTTTAACCCGGCACAGCGCTTCCGCGCCAGCCTGCAGTGTTGCGTCGTCTTTCGCGAATGACAGGCGAATTAATTTATTGTCAGTGCCGTCCATATAAAACGCCGACAACGGAATGGTGGCCACACCGTGATCGACGATGAGACGTTTTACCATTTCACTGTCGCTTTCGTCACTGAAATGTCCGTAACTGGCCAACATAAAGAAGGAACCTGCGCTTGGCAGCAGCTTAAACGGCGAATCTTGCATCAATGACAGCAGGCGATCGCGTTTTTCCTGATAGAACGGTGACAGCTGCAGATAGTTTTGCGGATTCTGCAGATAGTGCGCAAAACCCACCTGCATTGGCGTATCGGCGGCGTACATCATGAACTGATGCACCTTCACAATTTCTTCCATCAACGCGGCCGGTGCCAGCGCATAACCGACGCGCCAGCCTGTGACGTGGAAGGTTTTGCCGAATGAAGACACGATCACGCTGCGCTGTGCCAGTTCCGGATGGGTTGCCATGCCGCAGTGGGCACGGCCATCAAACAGGATGTGTTCGTACACTTCGTCGGACAGTACCACGATATCCGTGTTGCGGGTTAAGGCCGCCAGCTGCTCCAAATCGGCTGGCGTCAGCACCTGCGCACTGGGGTTGTGCGGCGTGTTGATGATGATCATGCGGGTGCGCGGCGTGATGGTGGCGCGCAGTTCATCCCAGTTGATCGCAAAATCCGGCACCTGCAACTTCAGGCCAATCGGGGTTGCGCCCTGTAAACGCACCACCGGCGAATAGCTGTCGAACGCCGGTTCAAAGAAGATCACCTCGTCACCAGGATGCACCAGCGCCGAAATCGCCATGTAAATACCCTGGCTGGCGCTGCCGGTGATCAGCACTTCGCTGCCCGCATCATAGCGCTGGCCATAAAGCGTCTCGACTTTTTCAGCCAGCGCTTCACGTAGCGCCGGTAAACCGGTCAGAGAGGCATATTGGTTATGACCTTCGCGCATGGCTTTACTGACCAGCTCCACCAGATGCGGATCGCACGGGAAGTTCGGCGCACCTTGCGACAGGTTGATGGCTTTATGTTGTGCTGACAGCTGGCCGATGACGCTGAAAATCGTCGTGCCGACATCGGGCTGTTTGGAAGAGATGTTAACACTGCTATTCAAGGTCATCGTTGCTCCACAAGGTTGCATAACCACGTAAGGAAAGTAGATTTCTATTCAACGGCGAGACGCTTGAGTCGACAAGCGAATTGTTGTCATAATAGCCATGATTAAAAATCATAGCTTGAGGTCGTTATGTCCCGCTCCGCCCTGCCGTTGAATGCCATCCATGCTTTTCTGGTCACCGCACGCCATCTCAACCTGACACGCGCCGCCAGTGAATTATGCATTACGCAGGGTGCGGTGAGCCGTAAAATCGCCACGCTGGAAAGCTGGCTGGGATTTCCCTTGTTTGCACGCCATGCGCGTGGTCTGCATCTTACCGAGCAAGGCGCGGCGCTGTTGCCCGAACTGCAACAAGGTTATGCCATGCTGGTGAATGCCACCGAGAAAGCCAGCCGCAGCAATGCCTCAATTCGCCTGAAAGCGCCCACCTGTGCCATGCGCTGGCTGGTGCCACGTTTGGTGGCGCTGGAGCAACAGCGGCCGGAAATCCATGTGGCACTGACCACCACGCTGGACCACGCTTCACAGCTGGAAAATTATGATGCGGCGATTGTGTTTGGCACGCCGCCTGCCGGTTCCATTCGTTTATTTGATGAGCGACTGACACCGGTCCTGGGCAGCAACATCACGCCACCCGTGGGCATCGGCGATTTGGCGAGGTTTACTTTTTTGCATCCCACCAATAATTCCCGCGACTGGCAAATGTGGCTGGCGGATCAAGCGGCCACTGTGCCGATGGCACGCAATCAGCACTTTGCTACTATGGATCTGGCCATCAGCGCGGCGATTCAGGGCTTTGGTGCAACGGTGGCGGATGTGACACTGGTGCAAAATGATTTGGCGAATGGTCGCTTGATTGCCCCGTTTGCCAACAGCGTGGCCACCGGGGCAGCGTACAGCCTTTTACAGTGCGCAGAACAGGATGCGCCACCGTTCCTGCCGGATCTGGTGGCGTGGTTGTGTCAGCCTCAGAATGAAACCCACTCATCGGCGCTGGCCGACTTCGATTGAGCGACAGGCGTACTGGTTAACAGCGGACGGCGCAGAACGGTGCTGGCTGGCGCGGCCTGAGCTTTATCTAACGGCGCACTGTCCGACAGACGGAATTTCGCGACAGAAGCCTGCAACTCTTCCGTTTGACGCTCCAGCGCACTGGCCGCCGCAGAAACCTGCTCTACCAGCGAGGCGTTCTGCTGAGTCACGCTGTCCATTTCCGTGACGGCGGTGCCAACTTGCGAAATGCCCTTGCTCTGCTCTTCGGAGGCGGCCGCGATGTGCTTCATAATCTCATTCACATCCTGCACCGACTTCAGAATATCGTTCATGGTGCTGCCTGCGCTGCTGACCAACGCAGAGCCCTTATCCACGCGCTGGACGGAATCTTCAATCAGCGTGGCGATCTCTTTCGCCGCCCCGGCACTGCGCTGTGCCAGATTACGCACTTCACTGGCCACGACCGCAAAACCACGGCCTTGTTCGCCCGCACGCGCGGCTTCAACGGCGGCGTTAAGCGCCAGGATGTTGGTCTGGAAAGCAATGCTGTTGATCACGTTGGTAATCTCAGCAATTTTCTTCGAACTGCCGGAAATGCCCTGCATGGTGGTGACCACTTCCCCTACCAGACGGCCGCCCTGCTGCGCGGTGCCGGTAGCCGTTTCTGCCAGTGAACTGGCCTGACGGGCGTTGTCGGCGTTGAATTTCACCGTTGCCGTGAGCTGCTCCATACTGGCCGCAGTTTGCTCCAGCGCGGCCGCTTGCTCTTCGGTACGGGAGGAGAGATCGTTGTTACCGGATGAGATTTCTGCCGCGCCGCGATAGATATTCTCGGTTCCGCTGCGAATGGCGCTCACGGCTTCACGCAGGCTGTCCTGCATCGCACGCAGCAGCGGTACCAGTTTGCCGACACAGTTGCGGCCGAAATCTTCCACGGGCTGACTAAGATCGCCTTGGGCAATCACTGCAAAATGGTTACGTACGCGCTCCAGTGGTTTCACCAGCATCGCTACCAGATAACGGTCGGTGAACAGCAAAATCACCAGACCGAACACCACAGCAACCAAAATAATCACCTTAGTAATGTTGGTGAGTTTATCGACGGTGACACGGGTTTCATCCAGCTTAATGCCTGCGGCTTTATTAAACGCCTCCGCGCTGGTGCCAAAGGCGCGGCTCAGGGCGGGCGTCACGTTATTAGCCTGTGTGCGGTAAGCTTCAACGGTGCTCTGCTGTGCCAGCGACACCTGCGGCGCAATCCCCTCATCCAGCAATTTCTGCCAGCTGGCGATAACGCTGTTAACCGTTTCACTGTCCATCGGGCCGGGTGCCATCGCTTTGAATTGCACCAGCTGCGCTTTCATACTCTCCAGCGCCTGTTGCACCGGTGCGAAGGCATCCGCGCTTACTGCCGCGCCCGATGCACGCCCTTCCATCACGCGGGATAGACGCGTCACCACACGAAAATATTGATCGTTGCCTTTACTCAGTACCGTCATCTGATTAACCAGCTCACGGTCTATCTCATTCCCTTCGCCGAGAGCATTGAGCGAGTGCACGCTAAATAACCCGACACCGCACCACAGCAGGCAGAACAGCCCGAGAATGGTCAGCATGACGGCGCGAATAGTGAAGTTTTTTAAGATTCCCATACATAATCCCTTGGTGTGAAACGCGTAGGAGGCCCGATAAAATCGGGCATATTGCGTTTATCGGCAGTGGATTGGGAAAATGTAACGGTTTAATAAGCTAATTAATTGCTGTCTGCTTAAGCCGGATAGGAAATGTTATTACTGAAAATCAATGGATTAGCCGAAAATTTGCCTTATAAATTCATTTGCGCAATTTCACTATTAGCCTGCTCATCAAAGCTTAACGTGGCTGCGCATCATCAGACGGAACAAACGCAGCCGCCCACGCATAAAACGCGCCTTCAACACCGCTTGCGGTTTACCCTGATCACCGAGGGCTAATGTCAGGTCTTCACGGGGACGCCACACCGGCCAGTCGATTTTGCCCTGCAGCCGATAGCTAAACTCACTGGCATCCCGGGCGAAGGTCACCCAATAGGTACTGACCATGTCGGCGAAGCGTTTATCTGCGTCAGTGTAATCCCGCTCAGGCAGCGGTTTCAGTGAGGTCAGTGTGTTGAATACATAGGGGATTTCGTTGCCGTGCCAGGTGCCATGTGGATAGAGGTCGCGGGCGTTCTCTGACACATAGTCGAACCAGTATCGCCAGGCAGGCATGCCAATACTGTGTTGAGACTGCGCCACCAGTAACGGGATCACGGTAAACGCCATGTCTCGCGCCACTGCCCGGCCCAGTAAGGTATCGTCGTGAATATCGTATAGCCATTTCATCAGGCCATAACTCAGGCGATTTTTGCGACGAATTTGTTGTAACACCGTTGCAGGATCAACACCAAAATAATCCAATACGCTGGCTTCATCACTGTTACTTCCCACCATCAACGGCACCCGATGCTGTTTACCGGCCATAAAGGTTTCGAGCATCGGTTTGGGGAGCACCGCATCACCGCTGATTGCCACCGGACCTAATCCCAATGGACGTTGCAGCGGCCAGAATTGATCGGCAGGTAACTGACGAAGCTGTTCGGCAGAGGCGTGATCCGGCAGGCCAAAATGCGCTGCAACCTGTTTACCGATCTGTTGCGCCCTCCTGCGCGGCACATCCGGCAAGCTGTATGCACTCTGGACAATACCTTTGTGGAACAGCCCTTCAGCCAGCGGAGAACAGCACAAAGACAACACGCTGCGCGCCCCCGATGATTCGCCAAACAGTGTGATATTTTGGCGATCGCCGCCAAAGGCAGGAATATTGCGTTGAACCCATTGCAGCGCAGCGATTTGATCCAGCAAGGCAAAGTTATTTACCACCGCTTCTTGCGGGTATTCAGCATCCAGCGCCGGATGGGCGAAAAAGCCAAAATGGCCAAGACGATAATTGAGCGTGACCACGACGACGCCCTGCGCGGCTAAGGCTTTGCCGCGATAGGGATCAAGACTACCCGCGCCGATGGTAAAGCCTCCGCCGTGCAGCCACACCATCACCGGCAAGGGACGGGAGGGCTCAACGTCTGGAGTCCAGATATTCAGGTACAGACAATCCTCATTGAACCGGCCCGGATCGCCGCCACCCACTGCCACGCAATAATCCCGGTTTTGCCAGCTGGCATCACCCCATTGCGTGGCTTCACGTACTTCTTGCCAGTGTGCAACCGGCTGTGGCGGACGCCAGCGCAGTGCGCCCACAGGTGGCGCGGCGTAAGGTATTCCCTTGAAGACAAAAAGATCATCGTCAATCAGGCCTCTGAGTTCACCCTCTGCGGTCATGATCCTCAGACGTCGTTCGTTTTTCATCTCGGGTTCCCAGATCAAGCTTGGTTCCATTATTTGCAGGCCTTGAGCGAATGTCCATGTTCTGAAAGCATTTGCAGATTAAGCCGAATATGCTTTCGATCCATTGAACATCTCCATCAAATTATTTGGCTAACCCTGGCATGGCGAATTGCATTAAGGTTACAAGTTAACCTGGCGAGACGGAGAAGCGCGATGTTTGGTGGTATCAACCAGATGTTCAATCGGATGAGCGATCACCCGGACTTCGGTAAACTGCTGTTACGTCTGACGTTTGGCGGCCTGCTGCTGTTTCATGGCGAATTCAAAGTGATGCATGGCGTCGACTGGATCGCTCATATGCTGGCCGTTAAAGGCATGCCAGGTTTCATCGCTTACGGTGCTTACATCGGGGAAATAGTGGCACCTGTCATGGTGATCATCGGTTTAATGACGCGCCCTGCGGCTTTCATTATTGCGGTGAACATGGTTGTTGCGACCTTGCTGGTAAAAATGGGCGCGGTCTGGCATCGCACAGATGTTGGTGCCTGGTCTCTGGAAACAGAGGCGCTTTATCTGCTGGGCGCACTCGCCATCATGTTCTTGGGTGCCGGGAAGTACACGCTGGTGCGTGATTCGCGCTTGCAATAAAAATCAAAAGAAATGAAGCCGGTCTGCTGAAGTGCTGATGCCACTTCACAGACCGGTTTTCTTATGCCCTTAACGTATACCGCAACGAGCCAGACTGCGCTGCTGCATCTGCTGATACAACGCCATCTCATCCTGCACCGCTGCACCTAACGCGGCTTCAAAATCCGCCCGGCTGGCATTGCCCGCGCTACGTGCGTGCGTTTCGTCGCCTAAATTAGACTGAAATATCCCCGCTGCGCTCACTGGCAGAAAATCTTCATACACTATCGGTTCTGCCAGCACGCGCCCTTCAGCAAGCAGTTGAACCAGAGTTTCTCCCGTTTGCGGAGGATGCTGGGTGCCCTTAGCGGTCAAACGATAGCGGAACCACGCCAGTTCCTGTTCGCGCAAGGTATCTTCATCATCTGGGAAATCGCGAAACACCGCGCTCAGATGCTGTTGATGATGCTGGTTATCACTGCCGGTGCCCGCTTCCGCTAACAGACGGTCGTATAGTGTGCGGCCTTTGGGGGTTAGCGCCGCGCCGCGCTGTTCGATCTCACCAAAGCGCGCAGTATGTGTGCCGGGGGTGCCGTCATTAAAATGGACTGCCTCTTCCAGCGCTTTAAAGCTGGTTTGACGTAACAGAATCGGCACCTGACGTTGGGGGGGGCCCTCGATGAGGGTTTTAGGATCGATGCCGCGCGTGGGCATTAAGGTTTGCACGCGATCTATATCCAACGTGCGTGGGGTCAGATGGTTGATGTGGCACCCCTGGAAGCACACTACATCGGCGATTAATCGATGTTGCTGACTCAGTGCGCGGTAGGTCACGCTGTCCACAGTGGTGTGGGCATGCCAGCGGAAGGTTTCCAGCGCCTCTTTGACAAAAAGCGCCGCGTCCGCAGCGTTTAAACCGCCCTGCTGTTGGTGTTGCGAGATCAATGCGCGGCAACCCGGCGTGAAAATATCGCGCGCGGCTAAAATCGCGGCGGCTTTTTCCCTTAGCGCGGCGTCATCAATAAGTTCCAGCCGTAACAGAGAGGTAAACACGCGGAACGGATTGCGGCGCAATGCGCTGTCCGTAACCGGACGAAAAGCGGTGGAGTGAACCGGCACGCCCGCCTGGGAGAGATCGTAATATCCCACCGGTTCCATCCCCATTACCGCAAACATCTGGCGCAGTGTGCTGAGTTCTTCTGCCGTTCCCACGCGAATCGCACCGTGACGTTCCACACTGAGTCGGTCCAGTTCATCGGCGGCGGCGAGACGGTTTTTTAAAGCGGGTTGTGCTTCCAGCGTACGTTCATTCACAGCCGTGACCAGTTGCGTCAGGGTGCCATATTGCGGCACTTCCTGCTGATACATACTGGACATAGCTTGTGAGAACAGCGTGCGAATCGCATCGCTGGTGAGAAAGTTTTCCATGGTCATCACCTCGGCGTTAAGGGTTGTTGCTAATGTAGATCAACCCTTTATCGCCGTGGAGGAATTTCGTGGAACTGTGATCGCCCTGTCACTCAGCCCGGTCTGACGGGTCACCAAAGCGACATTTCAGGGCCAGCATGATCGTGGTGAGCACCGCTGGAATCGCCAGCAACAGGAAGATTTGGCTGAACGACCACCCGAGCGAAAGAAGCTCTGCGCCGACAAAAGCACTCATAATCGCACCGACACGACCCACACCGTGCATCCAGCTGGAACCGGTCGCACGCGCGTGCGTAGGGTAATAGCTGGCGGACAGCGCATTCATGCCGGTATTGGCGCCGTTAAAGCAGAAGCCGCTAAAGAAGGCGATGGCACTCATTAATCCCACTTCCGCCGGGGAGAAGCCGAGCGCGACAATCGCAATGCCGCCACAGAAGTAGATCACCGCCAGCGCGATATTGGCATTAATGCGATCCATCAGCCAGCCCGCAAAGAGCGAACCTACCGTGCCACCTGCCTGGTACATCGCCGTAACGATGGCGGCTTCCGTCACCGACATTCCCAGCGTGTTGATCAGCGAGGGCATCCAGCTGCCAATCAGATAGACGAGGAACAGCCCCATAAAGTAGCCGCCCCATAACATCAGGCTGCCGAAGAGATATCGCCGGGAAACCACCGTCGCCACTGCGCCACGCCGCACGACAACCTGTTCAGTGGACTGGTAATGGCTGTTCGGCTCAACGACGCCAGGCAGCATGCGATCCAAAATGGCATGAATACGTGCAGCAGGTGCGCGACGGCTAATCAGGAAGCGCACGGATTCCGGTAAGCCGCGCAGCAGGAAAGGCAAAACAATCAGCGGCAAGACGCCACCCATCAACATCACGGAGTGCCAGTCATAGCGAGGCAACAGCCAGGAAGCTGCAAATCCGCCCGATGCGGCACCAAAGGTGAAACCGCAGAACACCACGGTGATAATGAATGAACGTCGACGCTCTGGTGCATACTCTGCTACCAGCGTTCCAACGTTTGGCATGGCTGCACCGAGGCCAAGGCCGGTGAGAAAACGGAATAACATCATTTGATCGATGTTTTGCGCCATGGCGGTGGCCAGCGTCCACAAGCCAAAAAAACCCACGCTGAGCAGTATCATCACACGCCGCCCGTAGCGATCGGCCAATGGCCCTGCCACCATGGCACCTAAGGCCAGGCCAATCAGCGCAGCGCTGATCACCATGCCAAGCTGATGATTAGTGACGCCCCAACTGGCTTTCAATGTAGGAGCGATAAAGCCCATCAGCGCGATGTCCATGCCATCCAGCGCAACAACGATGAAGCACAGCGCAATCAGGCGTTTTTGCCAACGGCTAAGCGCACTCTGATTAATCAGCTGGCGAACATCTACGGCTTCAACGGTGGTCACGGATCAACTCCTGCACATTCATCGTTTAATCATCAGTTTTGGTAAAAAAAACGGCGCTAATGATAGCTCATCGTTAACAATAACGGGCAGGATTTTTAGGTGTAAGTGAGAATTATTCAAATTATGCGAGATTAAGCGCTTGATATTGCAATAGGTGATAATTTTGCATTGGCGCTGATTTTTACTAATTCGAGTTAAAACATCAGGTTAGCAATATCAGGGCTTTTGTTAATATAATTTTGCAGTGAAGTTAACATAATTCCAGTTTTCCCATTGCCGCCATCAGGTAAAAGTCATTATGTTTGAGGCTATGGACAAAAATTCCCTTTTCAATCAGCGCATTCGCTTGCGCCATTTACACACCTTTGTTGCGGTCGCGCAGCAAGGCACGCTGGGGCGCGCGGCAGAGACACTCAATCTCAGCCAGCCTGCGCTCTCAAAAACCCTGAATGAGCTGGAAGAACTGGCTGGCGCGCGTCTGTTTGAACGTGGTCGTCTCGGTGCCCAGTTAACGACGCTCGGCGAGCAATTTCTTGTCCATGCGGTAAAAGTGCTGGATGCGCTTAACCATGCAGGCCAAAGCTTTAACGCCCCACAACCCGGCCGACCGGTCGTGATTCGCCTCGGCGCGCTCACCACAGCGGCAATGGGTATGCTGCCACAGATTCTCGATCGCTTTCACGAGCAACAACCGAACACCACGGTACAAGTGGCGACATTACATAATAATGTTCTGCTGGCCGGGTTGCGCGCGGGTGAGTTTGATATTGGCATTGGGCGCATGGCCGACAGTGAAATGATGGCGGGTCTGAGTTATGAATTGCTATTCCTTGAGTCGCTTAAACTGGTGGTACGTCCGGAACACCCGCTCCTCAGTGACAACGTCACGTTATCGCGCGCGATGCAGTGGCCGGTGGTGATATCGCCGGAGGGCACCGCCCCGCGTCGTATCGCTCAACATATGCTGGACGAGCAAAGTTGTGCGCTTCCCGCTAATTGTGTTGAAACCTCATCCACTTCGCTGGCGCGTCAGTTGGCCCTGCGTTATGACTATGTGTGGTTTGTCCCCTCAGGCGCCATCAAGGAAGACCTTAGCCACAATGCCGTTATTGCACTGCCGATTAACTCCCCTGGGCCGGGAGAGCCGGTGGGGATTATCACCCGCAGCGGCAGTCATCTCAGCCTGAGTGCCGAAGTGTTGCTGGCGACCATTCGCAAATTTCACACCTGATTAGCGACTGCGTTTGGCGTGGCGCTCACGATTATCCAGCCGCGCCTGATCCGTTTTTCTTAAACTGACATACAGTGCCCCGGCACCTCCGTGCTGGGGCTGCGCCACGCAAAAGCTTTGCACCTCGTCAAACTGCGTCAGCCAGCGAGCCAGATAACTGCGTACGATATTGGCATGGGCTTCATCATCACGGCCTTTACCGTGGATAATCAGCAGATTGCGTAGCCCCTGCTTGCGTGCCTGCAGCATGAAACTGAACAATGACTTTCGACAGGTTTCTATCGGCTGACGCAGCAGGTTCAGGCTGGCGTCCAGGGAATATTTCCCCAGCCGCAACTTGTCCAACACACCTTGTTGAATCCCTTCTGTTTTGTATTCCAGCGGAGTCGTCAGCGGGATGATGTCGAGAAAGCCCCGCGTGAGGAAATTTTCCTGTTCGTCATTGGCTTGCGTCGGGCGCGGCGCTTTGGTCGAAGGGGAACGCAACCATTGGGTATTGGCACAATCTTTCAGTGGCGTCACATCGCCCATGGCATCCCGGAAAAGGTCTTCATCGTCTAGGTTCATGGTGTTTTCTCACGCCTGGTGGTTTGCTGAGCGCAAGTTGCCGCTCAAAAACAATATAGTAGCAAAGGATTTTTGGCATCACATCTGGCACTTTTTGCACTGAGACAAGTTATGACCAGATGTAAATATGGCAACAAAACGTTCCAGGTCAAAAAATAATGTCAGGCAAACCTTGCGCAAACTCAGGTATACCCTACGTTAGTGGGGGTTTAAGGGGAATTACTGCTCGGATGAGTTCCCTTAACGCGTAAAAATGTTAAAATTGACGGCAGTCAATAATCATCGAGCGTACCTATATGATCCCGGAAAAACGCAGCATTCGACGTATTCAGTCTGGCGGTTGTGCCATTCACTGTCAGGATTGCAGTATCAGCCAGTTGTGTATCCCTTTCACACTGAACGAGCATGAGCTGGATCAGCTGGACAATATCATTGAGCGCAAAAAGCCGATTCAGAAAGGTCAGACGTTGTTCAAAGCCGGTGATGAACTGAAATCGCTTTACGCTATCCGCTCCGGCACCATCAAAAGCTATACCATTACTGAACAGGGTGACGAGCAGATTACCGGCTTCCATCTGGCAGGGGATTTAGTGGGCTTTGATGCGATTGTCGGCGCGCACCACCCGAGTTTTGCTCAGGCGCTGGAAACAGCGATGGTGTGTGAAATTCCTTTCGAAACTCTCGACGATCTCTCCGGTAAAATGCCGGCACTGCGCCAGCAGATGATGCGTCTGATGAGCGGTGAGATTAAAGGCGATCAGGATATGATCCTGCTGCTCTCCAAGAAAAACGCGGAAGAGCGTCTGGCGGCCTTTGTCTGGAATTTGTCACGCCGCTTTGGTCAACGTGGCTTCTCACAACGCGAATTCCGCCTCACCATGACGCGTGGTGACATTGGTAATTACCTGGGACTAACCGTAGAAACCATTAGCCGTCTGCTGGGCCGCTTCCAGAAAAGTGGCATGCTGGCCGTGAAAGGCAAATATATCACTATCGAGAACCATGCGTTGCTGGCAGAACTGGCGGGTCAGACTGAACAAGCTGCGTGATTCTATGCCGGGTCGATAAATGTTAGTTTATTGATCCGGCAACAACTTTTCCCCTTCTGCCCTGCGCCAACTTAGGCTATCTTTAATCCAACTTGCTTTGGTTTGAGGAGATTGCCTTATGTCCCGGTACCAAAATATTCTGGTGGCGATTGACGCCCAACAGGACGATCAACCCGCGCTGCGTCGTGCGGTGTATCTGAATCAACGTATCGGCGGAAAAATCAAAGCTTTCCTGCCTATCTACGACTTCTCCTATGAAATGACCACCTTGTTGTCGCCTGATGAGCGATCCAACATGCGTAAAGGTGTGATCAGTCAGCGTACTGAATGGATTCGTCAACAGGCCCACGCCTATCTTGAGGCCGGTGTTGATATTGAAATTAAAGTGGTGTGGCATAACCGTCCGTACGAAGCGATCATTCAGGAAGTGATGGCGCACCAGCACGACCTGGTGTTGAAAATGGCCCATCAGTACGATCGCCTGGAAGCAGTGATTTTTACCCCGACAGACTGGCATCTGTTACGCAAATGCCCCTGCCCGGTGTGGATGGTGAAAGATCAGCCGTGGCCGGAAGGTGGCAGAGCCGTTGTGGCGGTCAATCTGGCTAGTGAAGAGCCCCATCACGATGAATTAAACCAAAAGCTGATTCGTGAAACCGTGCTGTTGGCCGATATGGTCAATCACACAGAAGTGCACCTTGTCGGTGCTTATCCCATCACGCCCATCAATATCGCCATTGAACTCCCCGACTTTGACCCCAGCGTGTATAACGATGCGATTCGCGGACAACATCTGGTGGCGATGAAAGCGCTACGCCAGAAATTCTCCATCGGCGAAGAGTTTACCCATGTGGCAAAAGGCTTGCCGGAGGAAGTGATACCGGATATCGCCTCTCATCTGGAGGCGGGAATTGTGGTACTCGGCACCATCGGCCGCACTGGCCTTTCAGCCGCGTTCCTGGGGAATACCGCAGAGCAGGTTATTGATCATCTCCGTTGTGATTTGCTGGCAATCAAACCGGACGATTTCAAATCGCCGATTGATTATGACGATGAAGAAGACGAAGACGATTAAAACAACAAAGGCGACCAGATGGTCGCCTTTTTAATCGCACTTCAGGTTACAGCGCGCGCAGGATACCTTCTACACTCGCCTTCGCATCACCAAACAACATTTGCGTGTTGTCTTTGAAGAACAGCGGGTTCTGCACCCCGGCGTAACCGGTATTCATTGAACGTTTAAACACGATAACGTTCTGCGCTTTCCACACTTCCAGTACGGGCATACCAGCGATTGGGCTGCGCGGATCTTCCTGTGCCGCCGGGTTAACGGTGTCATTGGCACCGATCACCAGCACGGTATCGGTATCGCTGAAATCATCGTTAATCTCGTCCATTTCCAGCACCACGTCATATGGCACTTTGGCTTCAGCCAGTAACACGTTCATGTGGCCAGGCAAACGGCCAGCAACCGGGTGGATGCCGAAACGCACTTTGATGCCACGCGCACGCAGTTTTTCGGTAATTTCCGCCACCGGGTACTGTGCCTGCGCCACTGCCATGCCGTAGCCGGGGGTGATGATCACAGACGTTGAGCCTTTCAGCAATTCCGCCGTGTCTTCTGCCGTGATTTCGCGATGTTCACCCTCTTCTTCGCTCTCGCCACCGACACTCACATCGGTACCAAAACCACCGGCAATCACGCTAATAAACGAGCGGTTCATCGCTTTACACATAATGTAAGACAGAATGGCACCCGAAGAACCCACCAGCGCACCGGTGACGATCAGCAGGTCGTTGCTGAGCATAAAGCCCGCAGCCGCTGCCGCCCAACCGGAGTAGGAGTTGAGCATCGACACCACAACCGGCATATCCGCACCGCCAATCGACGCCACCAGATGCCAGCCGAACACCAGTGCAATCACCGTCATCAACAACAGCGCGACGACTTGTGAACCGGTGCTATTCGTCTGTACAAACCACAGCATCAGCAAGAAGGAAACCACCAGCGCTGCCAGGTTCATTTTATGACGATGTGGCAACATCAGCGCTTTCGACGAAATCTTGCCGCGCAGTTTACCAAACGCCACGATGGAACCGGTGAAGGTCACCGCGCCGATAAAGATGCCGAGGAACACTTCCGTCAGATGGATATTTTCCATCACCGGCGCCAGGCCTGGTGCATGATCGATGTAGCTGTTGAAACCCACCAGCACCGCAGCCAAACCGACAAAGCTGTGCAGAATCGCTACCAGCTCTGGCATTTCAGTCATTTCGACTTTCTTCGCCAGACGCACACCGATTGCACCCCCGATCACCATCGCCAGTAGGATCCACGCCACGTTGCCGCTGTTGGGGCCGAAGATGGTCGCCAGCAGCGCAATCGCCATGCCGCTGACACCAAAGATGTTACCCTGCTTTGACGTCTCGTGTTTTGAGAGGCCAGCCAGGCTGAAAATAAAAAGAATTGCGGCAACAATGTATGCTGCAGTCACTAATCCGCCAGACATGTTGTTACCCCTTAATTCTTACGAAACATTTTCAGCATGCGCTGGGTGACGGTGAATCCACCGAAGATATTGATGCTGGCAATCAGTACCGCGACGAAGGCAAGGAAAGTCACCCACCCGCCGTGTCCCATCTGCAGCACCGCACCCACCACAATAATGCCGGAAATGGCGTTAGTGACGGACATCAATGGCGTATGCAAAGCGTGACTGACGTTCCACACCACGTAGTAACCGACGACACAGGAGAGTGCGAAGACAGTAAAGTGGGAGAGGAATTCAGGCGGTGCCACGTTAGCGAGGCAGGCAAACAGCACCACAGCCAATGCCAGCAGCAGATATTTGCGCCACGGTGAAACCGGCTTGGCTTCCACTTTTGCTTTTGGCTCAATGGCCGCCTGCGCCGCTTTCGGTGCAGCAGATACCTGAATCGGTGGTGCTGGCCAGGTGACTTCGCCGTCACGAATCACGGTGACGCCACGTACCACAACGTCTTCGAAGTCGACGGTGATTTCGCCGTTCTTCTCTTTGCACAGCAGTTTCAGCAGGTTGACCAGATTGGTACCGTAAAGCTGAGAGGACTGTGTTGGCAGACGGCTAGGCAGATCGGTATAACCAATGATCTTCACACCGTTGCTGGTTAGAGTCACCTGATCAGCTACCGTGAGATCACAGTTACCGCCGGTTGCTGCCGCCAGATCGACAATCACGCTACCTGGCTTCATGCTGGCAACCATTTCAGCGGTAATCAGCTTCGGTGCCGGTTTGCCCGGGATTAAAGCGGTAGTGACGATGATATCGACTTCTTTCGCCTGCGCGGCAAACAGCTCCATCTCTGCCTTAATAAAGGCTTCTGACATCACTTTGGCATAGCCATCGCCACTTCCGGCTTCTTCTTCGAAATCCAGCTCAAGGAACTCGGCGCCCATACTCTGCACCTGTTCTTTCACTTCTGGACGGGTATCAAACGCACGAACGATAGCCCCAAGGCTGCCCGCTGCACCGATTGCCGCCAGACCCGCCACGCCCGCACCGATGATCATCACTTTGGCGGGTGGTACTTTACCCGCTGCGGTGATTTGGCCGGTAAAGAAGCGACCAAATTCGTGAGCCGCTTCTACAATCGCACGGTAACCCGCGATGTTCGCCATGGAACTCAGCGCATCCAGTGCCTGGGCACGAGAAATACGTGGCACAGAATCCATCGCCATGACGGTAACCTGACGTGCCGCCAGTTTTTCCAGCAGTGCCGGATTTTGTGCGGGCCAGATAAAGCTAACTAAAGTGCTGCCCGCGCGTGTCAGTTCGATCTCCTGATCGTCTGGCGCATTCACTTTTAACACGATGTCAGACTGCCAGACACTTTCGGTGGTGCTGACAGTGGCACCAGCGGCGATAAAGCTCTCATCGTCAAAACTTGCGCGAATACCTGCGCCCTGCTCGACCGTGACGCTGAATCCCAGCTTGATCAGTTGCTCAACGGTCTTTGGCGTTGCAGCAACGCGCGACTCATTGGCTAACCGCTCTTTGGGTATCCCAATTAACATACTGTTTCCTTTCAACAATTAAAGGATGAGGTTCTGTAAGTGGCACAAGCCCATAAGGCTGAAACAGCGTTTCAGCTTTTTATGAGCAAAATGCGCAATGTAACAAAGTCTTTATAACCTACTGAAAATGTGAAAAGTGATCCACAGCGATAACGCACACTTATGACATTCACACTAATATTCAGAAGCAAAGATTGAATGCCACCTTTTGCCACTAGTTTTGCGACATAATAAAAAATATTCTGCTGCGCAAAATCGTGTCATGTCGAATTTAGTATTTTTAAAAACCTTTATTTAACAATACTTTAACCATTATGATGCTATGTGTTACCAGAATAAGTGGTAAAGCGGTCAAAAAAAAGCCATAGCATAGGTAAATGACATGTCGATGAATAATTTGCGGATATTGTCAATCTTATGCGCATAAATTGGCTGAGACAGGTTGATTATTACATGCAATAATCAGCGGCTAATCTGTTATACATCAAGAGTCCAGCACGTTTTCGTACTCATTTTGCGTAAGGCGAAGGATCATTTTTATGAAGCTGAAGAACACCATTCTGGCGACCACCTTGTTATCACTGTTGGCAGCAAATGCATTTGCCGCCAAAGAGTTGACGCCAGAACAAGCGGCCGCGTTGAAACCATTCGAACGTATTAATATCAGCGGTCGTTTCAATGCCATCGGTGATGCTACCGATGCCATCTCTAAAGCAGCCGATGAAAAAGGCGCTGACTCCTTCTATGTGCAGGGTATCAACGATACCAACGGCAACGGCGGCAACTGGCGCGTCACGGCTGATTTGTACAAAGCTGATGCCCCAAAAGCGGATAACACCACCCAATACCGCACCTTTAGTGGTGTGAAAGAGTTGCCAAAAGCCGAAGCGTATCGTTTAGAGCCATTCGATACTGTTTCTGTTAGCGGTTTCTTCGCCAGCCAGCCAGATGTGAATGATGCCATTGCCAAACAGGCGAAAGACAAAGGCGCGGCATCCTTCTTTATTGTGCGTCAGGTTGATGCCAATAACGGCGGTAACCAGTACGTGACCGCTTATGTCTATAAAGCGGATGCACCAGAACGTAAGGTGCAGAATGTTTCAGATTCGATTCCTGCCGATTCTGAAGCCGGCAAAGCAGCACTGGCTGCTGGTGGCGCTGCAGCCAGCAAAGTGGCCATTCCGGGTGTTGCCTCGTCTGATAGCCCTAGCCGTAGCGTAGGCCGTTTCTTTGAAACGCAGAGTTCAACCGGTCAGCGTTATACCGTTAAGCTGGCAGATGGCCGTAGCGTGCAGGAAGTGAATGCGATTACTGCCGCACAGATGCAGCCGTTTGATACTGTGACCTTCTCCGATCACTTTGGTACACCGACTGAAGTCTCTGAAGCCGTGGCTAAACGTGCAGCAGATAAGGGTGCGAAGTACTATCACATCACCCGTCAGTGGTCGAGCCAGAGCGGTGGTAACCTGACCGTGACCGCGGATCTGTTCAAGTAATTCTCCTGCGGGGCGGCTTTTGTCGCCCTGCTCATCTATTTGCATAGTCTGTGCGCAGATCTGCATAATCCCGCATTGCCTTCCCTTTTCGCTCTCCGTAAAATCCTTCGCCTGTTTTCAGGGTATTCCGTTTTAAATCCGGCCTATTGCCACGTTACACCCCAGCGGAATCGTCACTACCCAGCATACTCTGCTGCCCAGGAATGGTGTTTTGGATAAAAAATTAGGTTTGAGCGCGCTCACTGCGCTGGTACTCAGCTCGATGCTCGGTGCGGGTGTATTTAGCCTGCCGCAAAATATGGCTGCCGTCGCCGGTCCCGCGGCTCTGTTGATTGGCTGGCTGATCACCGGTGTCGGCATCCTGTTTCTTGCGCTAGCCATGCTGCTGCTGACGCGCTTAAAACCCGAACTGGACGGTGGGATTTTTACCTATGCACGCGCGGGATTTGGTGAGTTAGTCGGATTTTGTTCCGCATGGGGTTACTGGCTCTGTGCGGTCATCGCCAACGTTTCTTATCTGGTGATTGTCTTTTCGGCGCTGAGTTTTTTCACCGATTCGCCTGACCACGTGGTATTCGGCGATGGCAATACCTGGCAAGCGATGCTCGGTGCGTCGGTACTTTTATGGCTGGTGCACTGGCTGGTGTTACGAGGTGTGCAAACGGCTGCCAGCATCAACCTGCTCGCTACCCTGGGGAAACTGGTACCGCTGCTTCTGTTTGTGGTGTTGGCTTTACTCGCATTCAACTACGATCGCTTCCACTTTGACTTCAGCGGCGCCGCGCTGGGCCAGCCACTCTGGCAGCAAGTCAAGCAGACCATGTTGATTACTTTGTGGGTCTTCATTGGTGTGGAAGGCGCCGTGGTTGTCTCCGCGCGGGCACGCCATAAGAAAGATGTGGGACGCGCCACCATGCTGGCGGTTATCGCGGCACTGCTGGTTTACTTACTGGTGACCCTGCTTGCACTGGGCTTGGTGCCGCGTGCAGAGCTGGCGCAAATGCGAAATCCCTCCATGGCCGGCTTGATGCAGCATCTGTTGGGACATTGGGGTAATACGGTGATTGCGGTGGGTCTGATTATTTCCGTGTGTGGCGCGTATTTAAGCTGGACAATTATGGCAGCAGAAGTCCCTTTTCTGGCGGCACAGCAAGGGGCTTTTCCCCGCAGCATTGCGCGACAGAATCGTCACAATTCGCCAGCCGCTTCGTTGTGGCTCACCAACGGCAGCGTGCAGGTTTGTCTGATCCTGATTGCGGCCACTGGCGCGGATTACAATACGCTGCTGACCATCGCGTCAGAGATGATTCTGGTGCCGTATCTGCTGGTGGGGCTGTATTTAATTAAAGTGGTTCGCGGACAAAAAAATCCGCTGGCATTGGCGGTAGGATTGGGTGCCAGTGCCTACGGATTCTGGCTGCTTTATGCTTCTGGCCCGCTGCACCTGCTGTTGTCTGTGGTGCTTTACGCGCCGGGATTACTGCTGTTCCTTTACGCGCGACGCGGCGGCCGTGGTAACAGAGTGTTGTCACAACTTGAGCGCATCGCGATTGGATTACTGATTGCGGCAGCACTGCCAGCGATGTGGCAGCTCACGCAGTAATTAGTGAGGCTGAACCGGGATGGAAACGCACAGCAGGTCATCCTGCTGTGTCAGATTGAGCGCTTTACGATATTCCTGATGAATCGCGTCCAGCTGATCTTCTGACAACGGATAAGGCAGTTGGATGTCAAAACGGCTGATGTGCTGTTGTTCCGCGAGGGTAATCAGTCGCGCGATATTGATCTCGTCGCTGACCTGCGTTGAAATGATTTGTAATGCTAATTCTTTCAGATGATCGTCGCTTGCCGCTAAGCCGTGTGCAGATTTACGCGTCACCATGCCAAAAATCGGCATGACACCGTAAATGGCGTCAACGAAACTCCAGCGTTTTTTGCAGGAAGCAGAGAGAAAATCGCTGTAATTGAAGCAGATGCGGTCACTGTATCCGGCTGAAGCCAGCTCTTTATCAGACACCCTCGCACTCCTCCTGGTTTTCGTTACGGTTCCGAACCTTGCGCTACAACGCGCCGCTAATAATGGCACATTTCACCGTAATTATACCAGTCAGGCAGGGATATTTCGTGCGATAGCGTAGAGCTCAAGACCAGGAAAAGTTATGCTGCTGTCATTCTCATCACTTACCGTGAAATATGAACAAAATTGTCTATGTGGAAGATGAGCCAGAAGTCGGTGAATTGATCGCCGCTTATCTTGGCCGCCACGATATTGAAGTGACTGTTGAAACGCGCGGTGACCGTGCTGAAGCGACTATTTTAGAAGCCGATCCCGATCTGGTGCTACTGGATATCATGTTGCCGGGCAAAGATGGCATGACCGTTTGCCGCGACTTGCGCGCGCACTGGTCAGGGCCGATTGTGCTGCTGACCTCGCTAGACAGTGACATGAACCACATTCTGGCGCTGGAGATGGGCGCCAACGACTACATTCTGAAAACCACGCCGCCCGCTGTTCTGCTGGCACGCTTGCGTCTGCATCTGCGCCAGGCGCAGGGTTCTCAGCCTGAAGTGGCGCCCGCTATTCAAAGTTCACAGCGGGTGTTGCGTTTTGGTTCACTGACCATCGACTCCCTCAATCGCCAGGTCACGCTGTTTGACGAGAACATCACCCTTTCCACCGCCGATTTTGATCTGCTGTGGGAGCTGGCCACGCATGCAGGCCAGATCCTGAATCGTGATGCCTTGCTGAAAACCTTGCGAGGGGTGAGCTATGACGGCATGGATCGCAGCATTGATGTGGCGATATCCCGCCTGCGCAAAAAACTGTATGACAGTGCCACCGAGCCGTTTCGTATCAAAACCATCCGCAATAAAGGTTACCTGTTCGCGCCTCAGGCCTGGGATACCCGCTCCGCATGAGAAAGCTCTTTATCCAGTTCTATCTGCTGCTGTTCGTCTGCTTTCTGGTGATGACTTTGCTGGTGGGCTTGGTGTACAAGTTCACCGCTGAGCGTGCGGGCCGCCAGTCAATGAATGATTTGATGGCGAGTTCGCTGTTTTTAATGCGCAGTGAATTGCGTGAGATCCCCCCGCGTGACTGGAATAAAACCATCCGCAATCTCGATCTCGATTTGTCTTTTGAGTTGCATATCGAACCGATGAGTAAATATCAGCTGGATGAGCCTGATATGCGCCGCCTGCGCGCCGGTGAGATCGTCGCACTCGACGATCAATACACTTTCCTGCAGCACATACCGCGCAGCCATTATGTGCTGTCAGTCGGCCCGATCCCTTATCTGTTTTATCTGCATCAGATGCGCATTCTGGATATCGCGCTGCTGGCGTTTATCGGCATGTCGTTGGCGCTGCCGGTGTTTATCTGGCTAAGACCGCACTGGCAGGAGATGCAGCGGCTGGAGAAAGCCGCGCAACGTTTTGGTCGCGGTGAGTTGGATGTGCGTACCCATTTTGAAAGTACATCGAGTCTGCACAGCCTCGGCGTGGCGTTTAACCAGATGGCGGACAATATCAATACGCTGGTTGCCAGCAAAAAGCAGCTGATTGATGGCATCGCCCATGAGTTAAGGACACCGCTGGTTCGACTGCGCTATCGCCTGGAAATGAGCGATAACCTCAGTGACGCCGAGTCGGCTGCGTTGAACCGCGATGTCGGCCAGTTGGAGAGCCTGATTGAAGAGCTGTTAACCTATGCGCGCCTCGACCGCCCGCGTGTCGATCTTAACCTTCAGTCGTTTGATTTGGCGCAGTGGTTGCGTGTGCATATCGAAGATGTGCAAACCATGAATCCTCAAGCGCATATCGCGCTGGATATTCCGCAACTTGAGAATGTGGGTTCCGCCGATACCCGTTTGATGGAACGCGTACTGGATAATCTGGTGAACAATGCGCTGCGTTATGCCCAACAGCGGCTGCGCGTCAGTCTGTGGTTTGACGGCGCCATCGGTAATTTACAGGTTGAAGATGATGGTCCAGGTATTCCACCTGAAGAGCGCGCACGCGTTTTTGAACCTTTTGTGCGTCTCGACCCTAGTCGCGATCGCGCGACCGGCGGCTGTGGGCTCGGGCTGGCGATTGTCCACTCTATTGCACAGGCACTGCAAGGACAGGTCACTATTGAGAGCAGTCCGCTCGGTGGTGCCAGCGTTCGCTTCTGCTGGCCGGTTGATCTACCCTTGCGAGATATTTCGCCCCGTTTACCGTCATAAGGAGCTTTAATTGTGACTTCTGCTTATCAGGAACTTAGCAAAACTTTCCAGCGCCTGGCACGCTTTGGCCATCTTGGGGCTATTGCCGGTGTCGATATGCAAACCACTATGCCACCCGGCGGCAGCCAGGCGCGCGGTGAAGCCATGGCGGAACTCAGTGTGTTTATGCATGAACTGTTGACCGATAAACGCCTTGGCGGCTTATTCGATGCCGCCCAGCAGGAATCGTTGAACGACGTAGAGCAAGCTAACCTGAGCGAGATGCAGCGTGCGTGGCAGCAGGCAACGATTCTGCCTGCTTCGTTGGTTGAAGCCAAATCGCTGGCCGGTTCGCGTTGTGAGCATGCCTGGCGCCAACAGCGCCCTGCCAACGACTGGCAAGGCTTCTCGGCTAACCTAAAAGAAGTGGTGAAACTCAGCCGTGAGGAAGCCCAGTTACGCGCCGAAGCGCTGGGTGTCTCTCGTTATGACGCGTTATTGGATGTGTTCGAACCGGGCATGACCAGTGCACAACTCGACAATACCTTTGGCGAATTAAAAAGCTGGCTACCCTCGCTGCTACAGAAAGCCGTCGAGAAGCAGCAGAAAACCGCCATCGCGGCGCCGGTGGGTCCCTTTGCTGTTGAAGCGCAGAAACAGCTCGGCTTAAGTGTGATGAAAACGCTGGGCTTTGATTTCAATCATGGTCGCCTGGATGTCAGTGCCCACCCCTTCTGTGGCGGCGTGCCGGAAGATGTGCGCATTACCACGCGTTACAATGAGAGCGACTTCCTCAGTGCCATGATGGGCGTGATCCACGAAACCGGTCATGCACGTTACGAGCAGAACCTACCAAAGCAATGGCGTGGACAACCGGTGGCCCACGCTCGCTCGACTGCCATGCATGAATCACAAAGCCTGTTTTTGGAGATGCAGTTGGGCCGCAGCAAGGCGTTCCTGCAGCATATTCATCCGCAGGTCGTCGCCCTAATGGGTAACCAGCCCGCATTAGCGCTGGATAACTTTGTTCGCCAGACACAACGCGTGAAGCCGGGCTTTATCCGCGTGGATGCCGATGAACTGAGCTATCCAGCTCATGTGATTCTGCGTTACGAAATCGAACGTGCGTTGATTGAAGGCGAGATTGAAGTTGATGACATCCCTGCGCTGTGGGATGAGAAAATGCAGCAGTCTCTGGGGATGGATACGAGTGGCAACTACCGTGATGGCTGCATGCAAGACATTCACTGGACTGATGGCGCCTTTGGTTACTTCCCAACATACACGCTGGGTGCCATGTACGCCGCCCAGCTGTTCCAGGCGGTAAAGCGCGCTATCCCACAAGTTGATGAGCTGATCCGTAACGGGGAGTTGCAGCCGGTGTTTGATTGGTTACAGCAGAATATCTGGCAGCACGGCAGCCGCTTCCCGACGCAGCAACTGTTGGTGAATGCCACGGGTGAAACACTGAATCCGCACTATTTCCGTCAGCACCTTGAACAACGCTATCTCTCTGAGTAAACTGCGCGGCGGCCCGACCGGCCGCCCCTTTTCGCTTCCTTAACCCGCCTTTGTACATTCCGTTACACGCCGATACCAATGCCTCACGGAAAGACCGAATTGTTTTTCTTATAGTTCTTTCACCGGCCCCGCAGTGGGCTACACATGAAAATATAGTTCGAGGATTTTGCGATGAAAAAATTAGTTGCACTGGTGATCGCCGCTGCTATGGGTATGTCTTCTGTTGCTTTCGCTGCTGAGACCACTACAGCTGCTCCGGCTGCTGCCGCTACCACTACCGCAGCACCTGTTAAGCACAAAGCAGTTCATCATAAGAAAGTTGCCCAGAAAGCTCAGGCAGCTAAGAAACACAAAAAAGTAGCGAAGAAAGCGCCAGCTGCTCAGAAAGCTCAGGCTGCTAAAAAGCACCACAAAAAAGCAACCAAGCCAGCTGCACAGAAAGCCCAGGCTGCTAAAAAGCACCACAAAAAAGCAACCAAGCCAGCTGCACAGAAAGCCCAGGCTGCTAAAAAGCACCACAAAAAAGCAACCAAGCCAGCTGCACAGAAAGCTCAGGCTGCTAAAAAGCACCACAAAAAAGTAACCAAACCAGCTGCACAGAAAGCTCAGGCTGCTAAAAAGCACCACAAAGTGAAAAAAGCGGCTAAATAATTCGGCCTCTTAGCGCCAACACCGCATTAACGATTGAAAACACCCGGTTATGCCGGGTGTTTATTTACTGGAGTAGCGAAAAATGGTGCGTCGCTATCGCTTCGAAATTATCCTGATTGTGATGATCCTGTGCGGCATTGTTGCAGCCAGCTTTTTTATCTAGTCGTTGTAGCGTGCTGATTACTCCAATATTTCTCCCTTTTTTCCCGCTCTCCGACTATAGTTATCGCTCAAGCGTGATGACAATAACCTCTTCTTATTCTCGCCATTGAGAGAACTATGCGCCTGGCTATCCTGTTACTTGTTGGAATTTTCAGTTTTAACCTCGCAGCACATGCCGATGATGAAGATGGGCCAAGCCCGGAAGACATCAAGACGCTATTTTTTGGCAAAGACCACCGCAAAGCCATTACGGATGTGAGTGCCGCTCCCTGGGATGCCATTGGCCAACTGGAGACCGAAAGTGGCAACCTCTGCACGGCCACCCTGATATCCGCCCATCTGGCATTAACCGCTGGACACTGCCTGCTCGCCCCTCCGGGTAAATTTGATAAACCGGTGGCGCTGCGTTTTATGTCAGGTGCTAAAGGCTGGCGTTACGAAATACATGATATTGATGCGCGTGTAGAACCTTCACTGGCGCGCAGGCTACAGGCCGATGGTGAGGGCTGGATCGTGCCACCAGGCGCGGCACCTTACGATTACGGGCTGGTTATTTTGCATAATCCGCCGTCGGGTATCGTACCCATCCCCTTATTTGACGGCTCACGTAGCGATTTAACCGATGCGTTGAAAACCACCGAACGCAAAGTGACACAAGCCGGTTACCCTGCTGATCACCTCGACACGCTCTATTCTCACAGCGACTGCCTGATTACCGGCTGGGCGCAACGCGCGGTGTTGTCGCATCAATGTGATACGTTGCCAGGCGACAGCGGATCGCCGCTGCTACTGAAAAGTGGTGATGGCTGGAAACTGATTGCGGTGCAAAGCTCTGCACCCGCACCGGCGGACCGTTATCGCGCGGATAACCGTGCCATCGCGGTGACGTCGTTTAAAGACAGTCTGGAAGAGCTGGCGAAATAAGATTTTCGCCAAAGAATCGCGCACCTTCTTCGCGCCAGGGAGTTTCATGCGCAGTCAGCGATGTTTCACTCACAGAGGCGCAGAAATAGCGCCTCTGTGCTTTGGGTGACTCAGCTAATTTGTTCCATCGCCTGCAGAATACGCTTATCAGAGATAGGATAAGGTGTGCCCAGCTGCTGAGCAAAATAGCTAATCCGTAACTCCTCAAGCATCCAGCGGATCGCCTGAACTTCAGCATCATCCTGACGCTGCGGGGGCAGTTTATTGCGCCATGTTTGCCACGCCTGCTCTGTGGCCTGCACCTTCAGCATGCGCGCACGATCGCTGTAAGGGTCAGTCGGCAGTTTTTCAAGGCGGCGCTCGATGCCCTGTAAATAGCGCAACGTATCGCCCAGATGCTGATAGCCATTACCGGTGACAAAGCCGCGATATACCAGGCCACTCATTTGCGCTTTAATATCAGACAGTGCCAGCGCCAGCGTCATGTCGACACGACCCTTCAGGAACTTGTTGATATTGAACACGCTGGTCAGAATCTGCTCGACCTGTTTGGCAATCGTCACCACAGTTTCGTTCAATTCAGCACGCACTTTGTCACGCAGTTGCTCGAAATTCTCCTGTTGCCATGCCGGACCGCCCGCTTCCGCCATCAGTTTGTCGACACCACAAGCGATGCAGTCATCAATCAGATCCAGCACTTTGCCGTAAGGATTGAAGTACAAGCCAAGTTTAGCTTTGTTGGGCAGTTTCTCATGCAAATACTTGATTGGCGACGGGATGTTCAGCAGCAGCAGGCGACGCTGGCCTCGCCACATCATCTTTTGCTGCTCAAGCTCGTTGTCGAACAGGCGAATGGCGACACTGTCTTTCTCGTCGACCAGTGCGGGCCAGGCTTTAACCTGATAGCTGCCGCGTTTCTGCTCGTAACTTTGCGGCAAATCACCAAAGCTCCAGATGTGCAGTCCGCTCTGCTCCAGCCCATCGTCTGCGACTTTCGACAGCGTTTCCTGCACTTTACCTTTCAATACCTGCTTTAATTGATGCAGATCTTTGCCTTCCTGCAGCTTGCGATTGTGTTCATCCACAATGCGGAAGGTCATTTTCAGGTGATCGGGCACCTGATCCCACTGCCAGGCTTCACGATCAATGGTCACCCCGGTCATGCGGCGGAACTCGCGCTCCAGCGCATCCAGCAGCGGTAACTCCATCGCTTTTACACGACCAAGGAAAGCTTCTGCGTAGTTCGGTGCAGGCACCAGATTACGGCGCGTCGGTTTTGGTAACGATTTAATCAGTGCAATCACCAACTCACGGCGGACACCGGGGATCTGCCACTCAAAACCACCCTCTTCAACCTGATTCAGCAACGGCAACGGAATGTGAACGGTAACACCATCGGCATCCGCGCCAGGCTCAAACTGATAGCTCAGTTTCAGCTTCAGATTGCCCTGATGCCAGAAGTTCGGGTAATCGAGCTGGCTGACTTTATCCGCGCCATCTTTGATCAGCATCTGCTTATCAAAACTCAGCAGGTCAGGATTGTCCTTGCTCGCCTGTTTCCACCAGGTGTCAAAGTAGCGAGCTGAGACCACATCAGCGCCAATGCGGCGGTCGTAGAAAGCAAACAGCGTTTCATCATCGACCAGAATGTCACGACGACGTGATTTGTGTTCCAGATCTTCCACTTCACTGCGCAATTTGAGGTTGTTGCGCAGAAACGCATGACGCGTCTGCCAGTCGCCTTCCACCAGCGCGTGGCGGATAAACAGCTCACGACTGAGTGGCGCATCAATGCGGCTGTAGTTGACCTTACGCGCCTGCACAATTGCCAGGCCATACAGCGTGACTTTTTCTGTCGCCATCACCGCGCCCTGGGCTTTCTCCCAGTGCGGTTCGCTGTAGCTACGTTTAATCAAATGCTGGGCCAGCGGTTCGATCCATTCGGGATCGATACGTGCGGCCACGCGGCCCCACAACCGGCTGGTCTCCACCAGTTCCGCGACCATGGTCCACTTCGGCGGCTTCTTAAACAGGCCGGAGCCAGGGAAAATGGAGAAGCGGGCATTACGCGCGCCGGTGAATTCCTGCTTCTCATTGTCTTTCTGACCAATATGCGACAGTAATCCAGTCAGTAAAGCGCAGTGCACTTCACGATAGGGCGCGGGTTCGCTGTTAACCGGCATACCCTGTTCGCGTACCACCTGACGCAACTGCGTGTAAATATCCTGCCATTCACGCACGCGCAAATAGTTGAGAAAGTCGGTTTTACACTGACGCCGGAAGTGATTGCCCGACAGCGCTTTTTGCTGCTCCTGCAGATAATTCCACAGATTCACAAATGAGAGGAAATCCGACTCTTTGTCAGCAAAACGCCGATGTTTTTCATCGGATGCATGCTGTTTATCACTTGGGCGCTCGCGCGGATCCTGAATCGATAAGGCCGCAGTGATGATCATCGCTTCACGCACACAGCCAAATTTTTGCGCTTCCAGTACCATGCGTGCCAGACGCGGATCGACTGGCAATTGCGCCAGCTGGCGGCCAGACGTCGTCAGCTTGTAGGTTTCATCCTCACTTAGCGTGATAGCGCCCAACTCTTCCAGCAAGCGCACGCCATCCTGAATATTGCGCTTGTCGGGTGCTTCGACAAACGGAAATGCGCCGATATCGCCCAGGCCGAGCGCCGTCATTTGCAAGATAACCGACGCCAGGTTGGTACGCAGAATTTCCGGATCGGTAAACGCCGGACGACTGAGGAAATCGTCCTCAGAGTAGAGACGGATACAGATCCCTTCCGACACACGTCCGCAACGCCCTTTACGTTGATTGGCGGATGCCTGAGAAATCGGCTCGATCGGCAGGCGCTGCACCTTAGTACGATAGCTGTAGCGGCTAATGCGCGCCGTACCGGGATCGATAACGTATTTAATGCCCGGTACGGTGAGTGAAGTCTCGGCCACGTTGGTGGCCAGCACGATGCGGCGTCCACTGTGTGACTGGAACACCCGGTTCTGTTCGGCATTCGACAGCCGCGCATACAGCGGTAGGATTTCGGTATGCGGGATATCGCGCTTCATCAGCGCATCGGCGGTATCGCGAATTTCACGCTCGCCACTCATAAAGATCAGGATATCGCCACGGCTCTCGTGACCTAACTCATCGACCGCGTCAAAAATCGCCTGCAGCTGATCGCGATCGGTATCATCCGCGTCTTCCACAATCGGGCGATAGCGCACTTCGACTGGATAGGTGCGACCTGAGACTTCAATCACCGGCGCATTATGGAAGTGACGCGAGAAACGCTGCGGGTCGATGGTCGCCGAGGTGATGATCACTTTCAAATCGGGACGGCGTGGCAGCAGCTCACGCAGATATCCCAGCAGAAAATCGATGTTCAGACTGCGTTCGTGCGCTTCATCGATAATGATGGTGTCATATTGCAACAACTGACGATCCTGCTGGATTTCCGCCAGCAGAATACCGTCGGTCATCAGCTTCACCTGAGTGGTGTCGCTAACCTGATCGTTAAAGCGCACTTTGTAGCCAATAGTGCCGCCGAGCGAGGTTTCCAGCTCATCGGCAATACGATTGGCAACGGTACGTGCCGCCAGACGGCGCGGCTGCGTATGACCAATCAACCCTTTGACACCACGCCCGAGCGCCAGACAAATCTTCGGTAGCTGGGTGGTTTTCCCTGAACCGGTTTCCCCGGCCACAATCACCACCTGATGATCGCGAATCGCCTCGGCTATTTCTTGCTGCTTTTGACTGACCGGCAGATTTTCCGGGAAGGTGATGCGTGGCGTGGCCGCCGTGCGCTGGGCAATGCGCAGTTCAGCGGCAGCAAATTCGGCTGCTAGTTCTGTTGCAATGCCCTGCTGCGCGGCTGGATTTTTCACCTTCGCTGCGCCATGCAAACGGCGCTGCAAGCGCTGGCGGTCGCGCAGCATCAGATTATCGAGCCGCGTCCAGAGTGGGGCCAAAGGGGAAGTGACGGATGATGACATAGTGGTGTGTTACCTGTGGTCGCGGCGAGCCTGGCAAAGTGCGCTCGATGCCGGCTGAAATTTCCCGGCGGATTCAATCAATTATTGCCCGGCATAATAGCACACTCTGGACAACCTCACCTGACCGGACGTGCGACCTTATTCAATAATTTCGAACATAGGTCTCGAAATATTGCGCTTTTACCTCTCGGAGGATCTCCGTAGAGTGTAACGCATTGAGCGGTAAGCCAACCGCGTAACGCACAGGAAAATACCATGAGCAAAGTTTTAGTTCTGAAATCAAGCATTCTGGCCGGTTACTCTCAGTCAAACCAACTGGCTGACTTCTACGCTGAAGAAGCGCGCGCCAAAGGTAATGAAGTGACTGTTCGCGATCTGGCTGCTCAGCCCATTCCGGTTCTGGATGGCGAGTTGGTTGGCGCACTGCGTCCTTCTGATGCTCCGCTGTCTCCACGTCAGCAGGAAGCCCTGGCGCTGTCTGATGAGCTGATTGCAGAACTGCAAGCGAATGACACTGTGGTTATCGCTGCGCCAATGTACAACTTCAACATCCCTACTCAGCTGAAAAACTACTTCGACCTGATTGCGCGTGCTGGCGTGACTTTCCGTTACACCGAAGCAGGCCCGGAAGGTCTGGTCACCGGTAAACGTGCCGTGATCCTGTCAAGCCGTGGCGGTATTCACAAAGATACCCCAACCGATCTGCTGACCCCATACGTGAAATTGTTCCTGGGCTTCATCGGCATCACCGATGTGAACTTCGTGTTCGCTGAAGGTATTGCTTATGGTCCAGAAGTGGCGACCAAAGCGGCTAACGACGCAAAAGACGCCATCAAGCAAATTGTTGCTGCGTAATCTTAAGAACGTGATGAATACCCGAGAATAATGGGTATGATGCCATCTTTGCCGGGCCTGAGTGCCCGGCTTTTTTATGGCTGTGACTCAGATAATGATGGGTTTTACTTACGTAACCACTGCCCGTTGATACCGCGCACATACTCACCGCTGCCCGCGCGACTCACCAGCTTTTCGCCCGCGATACGTGCCACTTCACTGGTGCTCAGATTGTTCTGCTGCGCGACGCGCTGATATTGTTGCATACGGCCATCATTAATCCGTTTCACCAGCGCCAGGGTTTCATCATCCTGTTGTCGCGCCGCCACATAGCCACTGAGTGTTTCCCCCACGCGTCCCTGCTGCCGCGCCTCGTCCAGCGTAAGCGCCCACGCTGAAGGCACCAGCAGCAGCGCCAGCAACAATGCCATCGCTTTCGATTTCATCATGCCGCTCCTCAAAACAGGCCGCTTTGGTTTTTCAGCAACGCTTCCACATCTTTATCGACCTTGATGTGGATTTCATGTTCGATCTTCACGTTCATATTGATGGTGATCGGCTCTTTCGGTGCCGCCACTTCAATGCGCGGCACGCAACCGATCAGCGGCAGCCCAGCTGCCAACACCAGCAATGCCCTGAGGCTCATGGTTGGGGATCCTTCTTCGATGGCAGGGTGGCATTTTGTTCCACCCAGGATTGCAAATTATCGCCAAAGCGCAGGCTGCGCCACAGCTGGAACAGATTTTCCTGATGCCGATAGTTGAGGTTAATCGACTGTCGTCGATTACTAAACTGACTGGTGCCTTTCACTTCGGACTGCATCGTGAGATTGCCGAAGTTATCGAGGTCCAAAGTGGCCCATGAACGGGAAATCTCCATGTAACGCAGCCAGTCCATGGCGGCTCCCGCAGCAAAGTTATTACTGACGATGGCATCCGCCATATCTTTATCCATGCGGAAGGTCAGCGGGCCGCTGTTGGCAATCCAGCCCTTTTCAATCAGCCATTGCGGATTATTCACCCACAGCGGTAGCTCGCCATTCACTTTGCCCGACATGGCGAACTGCTTGGGTTTGATCGCCGTGATCAGCTTGCTGAGGTTGATTTCACGCAGCGAAACGCGCGCGGGTTCATGCTGCGGCATGCGCAGTTCAGGCATGCTGACATGGCCGCCTAAGAGATCGAGATTCACGTTACTGAGCGTTAACGGCTGGCGCTCTTGCCATGGATAGTGGCCCTGCAGATCGGCAGTGATGTTCTGCAACGCAAACTGGTTTTTGACTTCCGCGATGCGCAGTGAAACCGGACCGCGACGCCCTAACTGCCATTGGTGATCCTTGAGGCGGAACGGTAGCGTGAAGTCGATGCCATTGATTTCACTGTCCGGCATCCACACGCTGCCCTTTTTCACTGCCCAGAAACCACCGGCTTCGAAGCCCTGTTTCGACGCCGCAGAAAACGCCATTTGCGCTCTCAGTTCACCTGACTGAATGCGCATCTTCAAATCGCTACTGAGCAACGGCTGGAACACCGTCAGTGACTGAGCTGGCCACCAGGCTTCACCGCGCAAACGTTCACCATCCCAGCGCCCGTGTACCCGCACCGGGCCGATATCCTCAGCAGTAAGTTGCCCACGCCAGATAAAGCGACTCGGATCGCTGCCTTTGGCCTCAAAACTCAGTTCTGAAGGCGGCAGCCAGCCGCCATAGCTAAACTGCGTCTGACCAGATTTCAGGGTAAAACCCCCGTTGAAAGCCGGATGCGCGACGTCTCGTTGCCAGCGCACCGGTGCGGTTAAGGTCAGGCGCGGTTTGTCGACTTGCACCATGCCATAGGCTAATTGATCAAAGCCGGTATTGAGTGTGTCCAGACTGATTAACGTATCCTGCCAGCTACCCGTGCCCTTCACATCCCATTTGGCATTGAGCGGCTGCATCATTCCATCGCCCCAGTATCGCCAGTTCCAGCGTCCGCTGTCTGGCCAAAAATCGCTGGCGCGTCCATCAAGATGCAGCGTGAAGCGACCGAAGTTGGGATCGTGAGCTTTTAGAATTGCTTGTAATCTGCCATTGATACCGCGCGAGGCAAGTGTCACGCCCGCTAACGGCCAGCGTGCTTCATCCACTTCCAGCGTCGAAAGCAAGCGTCCACGCAGGCGCAGCAGCGCACCTTGCTTAAATGTGATTTGCGGATCGGTCAACATGCCGTGCAATATGCCCGGCATGCTGCCGAACAACTGCAGGTCGGCAAACTTACTTTCGCCGGTCAGCTGGAACGGTAACGCGCTGTCGGTAAGGCTCAATGTGCCCGGCCCGACACTCAGCACCAGGTTACCCTTGCCCCCGCGTCCCTGAGTTAGCAGGTTAAACCGACCGCTGATCTGGGTGTTTTCCAGTCCCTGCTGCCAGTTGTCGAGGGTGAGCGCCAAACCACCGGACAGCGGCTGATCGGCTTGCGGCCAGCGCCAATGTCCCTGAGTGATGCGTATCTGCTGCGCATCGACCTGCCACGGCAGTTGCAGCAGCGGCTGATCGTCACCCTGCTGATTGACCGTGAGCGTGCCCTGCTGCTGCTGCCAGTTAAGCGTCAACGCCAGCGGCTGCGGCCACTGCGCCAGATTGACATCACCGCTGAGTTCGCCCGCCACCGGCAAACCGTTAGCAAAGGTGGGCAGCGTAAGATCACCGTGCAAATCGAGCGGTTTTGGTAGCAAAGGATGACTGATTTGGAGTTGTGCGATCTGCAGTTGCTGCCCCTGCAAACGTGCATCCAGTTGCAGGTTATCGCCCTGATAATGTAACTGCTGGACGCTTTTATCGAGGCTGAGATCAAAACGGCCGGCATATTGCTGCCAGGGTAAAATACTCAGTTGCTCCAGATGGATATCGGCACCCGGTAACATGTGTTGCCATTCGGCCAGACTGCGCGGCGCACCGCTGGAATCGCTCTGTGGCAGGGCTTGCAGGCATTCACTGTTGAGCTGTACGGCCTGTGCACTGAGCTGCCAGCGTTTATGTTGCCAACCCAGCGCGACATCTTTGACATTCGCCAACTCGCAGTCACCAGCCAGATAGCTTACCGCCGGAAAATGCACGCCGCCGTTATGCCAGCGCGGTGAACCATTGAGCTCAACGCGGGTATTTTCCGGCAGCCAGATGCCCGCCAGACGCGGCAACCATTGCGTCAGCGTCAGCAGTAATCCCAACAGCAGCAATATCAGCGCCAGTAGCGCAGCAAGTGTTCGACGGAGGCCCCGCGACATGGCAGTTAACTATCCTGTTCTTTACGCAATCCTGACGGAGATGATGTCATGTTATGCCCGGCAAATGAAGGTGTTAGCTATATAGCCTGGCTGAAGATCAGCAAAATGATGCAGAAAACGTTATTCTGTGATGATACCGACGTTGCATTTTTCAGGAGCGAAATAATGAAAGTTGCGGTTTACAGCACCAAACACTACGACCAGAAATACTTTGAACACGTCAATGCCAGCTTTGGATTTGAGCTGCAGTTTTTTGACTTCCTGCTGAGCGAAACCACGGCCAAAAATGCGGCGGGCTGCGATGCGGTGTGCATTTTCGTTAATGATGATGGCAGTAAAGGGGTGCTGGAGGAGCTGGCGGCACTGGGCGTGAAAACCATCGCGCTGCGCTGTGCCGGATTTAATAACGTCGACCTTGAAGCGGCTGCCGCCCTCGGTTTGCAGGTGGTACGCGTACCGGCCTATTCGCCGGAAGCGGTGGCTGAACACGCGGTGGGGTTGATGATGACGCTGAATCGCCGCATTCACCGCGCCTATCAACGCACGCGTGATGCTAACTTCTCGCTGGATGGCCTGACCGGTTTCAATATGCACGGCAAAACGGCGGGTGTGATTGGCACCGGTAAAATCGGTGTGGCGACCATGCGCATCCTGAAAGGCTTTGGCATGCGTTTACTGGCGTTCGATCCTTATCCAAGTGCTGCTGCACTCGAACTGGGTGCCGAGTATGTCGATCTGAAAACGCTGTTTGCCGCATCCGATGTGATTACGCTGCATTGCCCAATGACGCCTGAAAATCATCATCTGCTCAATGCACAAGCCTTTAATCAAATGAAAGATGGGGTGATGATCATCAACACCAGTCGTGGTGGCCTGATCGACTCACAGGCAGCCATTGATGCGCTGAAGCAGCAAAAGATAGGTTCACTCGGTATGGATGTGTATGAAAATGAGCGCGATCTGTTCTTTGAAGATAAATCGAACGATGTGATTCAGGACGATGTGTTCCGTCGCCTGTCAGCCTGCCATAACGTGTTGTTCACCGGCCATCAGGCATTCCTGACAGCCGAAGCCCTGACGGCGATTTCCGAAACCACGCTCAGCAATTTACAGCAGCTTGAACGTGGCGAAGACTGCCCGAATCAGGTGAAAGCGTAAAGATGTGGCGCCTGCCTCAGCGGGCGCACTGTCCACCCATCAGCGCCTGCTCGTCACAACGACGGCCATTGGCTAACTGACACATGCCAATACGCGATCCATCCAGCTGTCGTGAAAACGCCAATGTTCCCCCGGCATTACTGCAATTCACTTCGGCCATAGATGCCATAACAACATGCGGTTGAACGTGTGCTGCGGTAGCCTGTTGCGGTGGTTCGTCATCACTGTTGCTGCTGCAGGCAGAAAGTAACAGTGCTGCACCGGCCAGCAGTAAGGTAGCGGCTTTCATCGGTCGGGCTCCGGGGAGTTGGGCGTTAAAGAGCCCCCAGCATATGTCAGGTGCGTTAAGGGATCGATAGGCGACACAGCTTTTTACAAATTTTTTTATCGCCTTTTGCAAGCAGAATTATCCTGATTGGACCTGATCAGCCTTTTTTCACCGAAACAATCCTATTTATCAATGCATAAGGAGGAATCATGCTAACAGACATGTTGATCCGTATTGCGCTCGCCGGCATTTTGGGTGGATTGATTGGCCTCGAGCGTCAGATGCGCGCCAAAGAGGCCGGATTACGCACCCACATTTTGGTGGGTATTGGCAGTGCCATGTTTATGCTGGTGTCTAAGTATGGCTTCGCCGACATGCTTGATAGTGATCACGTGGCGCTGGATCCCAGCCGAATTGCCGCACAGGTCGTAAGTGGGATGGGCTTCCTCGGCGCCGGTACCATCATCATCCAAAAACAAGTGGTCAAGGGTTTAACCACCGCCGCAGGTTTGTGGGTCACCGCCGCGATTGGCCTGGTGATTGGTAGCGGCATGTATGAAATCGGTATTTATGGCACGGTGCTAGCGCTGGTGGTGTTAGAAACTTTCCGTCGAATTAGTCATTGGCTGATTGGCCGCCATCACACGCTAATGGTGCACCTTAAACCCAAAAGCGTGCCGCTGGTGTTGCTGGTGCTGCAACGCGAGAATATCCGTTACGGTCACATTGCTGTGGTAAATCGGGATGAGGAGAATGGCCTGTGTGAACTCAGCGTTGAGGTGACGTTGTCACGCAGTGCCGCTATTCACACCATCTACGATAAAGTGATGGAAATCAAAGGCGTTCAATCATTAGAAATGATGTAAAAATCAACAACCTTAGATGGCAGTGCGCTCACCTGTCGCCACCACACAGATGAAAAAGTCCGACCAAATTGCTTTGCTAAACTGAATCATTACCCCCGTAAAGTTTCGGGTTTCTCAGCGTAGCAAAGGACGATTTATGATTACCGTCGACGGCAACGGTGCGGTGGCTTCGGTCGCTTTCCGCACCAGTGAAGTGATCGCCATTTATCCCATCACGCCCAGTTCCACCATGGCGGAACTGGCCGACAGTTGGTCTGGCGAAGGTCGCCGCAATATCTGGGGTGATATCCCTCGCGTGGTGGAGATGCAGTCAGAAGGCGGCGCGATTGCTACCGTGCACGGTGCGTTACAAACCGGCGCCCTTTCCACCACGTTCACGTCATCGCAGGGCCTGCTGCTGATGATCCCGACGCTGTATAAACTCGCCGGGCAGCTGACGCCGTTTGTCCTGCACGTTGCTGCGCGAACTGTTGCCACGCATGCGCTGTCGATATTTGGCGACCACTCTGATGTGATGGCGGTGCGCCAGACCGGTTGCGCACAACTGTGTGCTTCCAGCGTGCAGGAAGCACAGGATTTCGCGTTGATTTCTCAGATGGCTTCACTCAATAGCCGTGCGCCCTTTATCCACTTCTTCGACGGTTTCCGCACCTCACATGAAATCAACAAAATCGTTCCTATTAGCGATGAAACCCTGCAAGCACTGATGCCAGCACAAGCGATCGCAGAACATCGTGCACGCGCACTGACGCCGGATCGTCCAACTATTCGCGGCACCTCCGCCAATCCTGATACCTATTTCCAGTCACGCGAAGCCACTAACCGCTGGTATGACGCCTGCACCGGCCATGTTGAAGCCGCTATGGACGCGTTTGCCGCTAACACCGGCCGCCAGTATCAACCGTTTGAGTTTTATGGTCATCCGCAGGCTGAGCGCGTGATAGTAATGATGGGTTCGGGCTGCGGCACCGCCGAAGAAGCGATTGATGTTCTGTTGCAGCGCGGCGAAAAGGTCGGATTGGTGAAAGTGCGCCTCTATCGTCCGTTCTCAGCGGCGCATCTGATCAAAACTCTGCCTGCTTCGGTTCAGCGCGTGGCGGTGCTGGATCGCACTAAAGAGCCCGGCGCACTGGGTGAACCGCTGTTCCTGGATGTGATGACCGCATTGGCTGAAGCCTTTAGCTGGGGTGAACGCCCGACGCTGCCGAAAGTGATCGGCGGACGCTACGGTCTGTCATCGAAAGAGTTTGCCCCTGATGCCGTGCTCGCTGTGTTCCGTGCGCTGCTGCGTGAACAACCGCCCGCGCGTTTCACCGTGGGTATTTATGATGATGTCACGCACTTATCGCTGCCGATGGAGGCCAACATCGTGCCGAACCGGGCACGACTGGAAGCGCTGTTTTACGGTCTCGGCAGTGACGGCAGCGTGAGCGCCAGCAAAAACAACCTGAAGATCATCGGCAATGCCACGCCGTGGCACGTGCAAGGCTATTTCGTTTATGACTCGAAAAAAGCGGGCGGCCTGACCGTTTCGCATCTGCGCGTCAGTGAACATCCCATCCAGTCGGCGTATCTGGTGCAACAGGCTGATTTTATTGGCTGCCATCAGCTGCAGTTCATCGATAAATATTCGATGCTTGATCAGTTGAAACCGGGCGGCATTTTTCTGCTGAATACGCCTTATGCCGCTGATGAAGTCTGGTCACGCCTGCCGCAGGAAGTGCAGAGCCAGCTTAATGACAAGCAGGCGCGGTTTTATGTCATCAATGCGGCGCGTATTGCGCGTGAATGCCAGCTCGGTGCGCGCATTAATACCGTGATGCAAATGGCGTTCTTCCAGTTGACGCAGATTTTGCCCGGCGACAGTGCATTAACCGAACTGCAAAACGCCATTGCACGCAGTTACAGCAGTAAAGGCGAGGAGCTGGTGCAGCGTAACTGGCAGGCGCTGGCGATGGCTAAACAGGCGCTGGAAGCGGTGCCGCTACAGGCGGTTGATCAGCAAAGCCCGCACCGCCCGCCGGTGGTATCCGATAGCGCACCGGATTTTGTCAAAACCGTCACCGCCGCCATGCTGGCAGGATTAGGCGACAAATTGCCGGTGTCCGCACTGCCGCCAGACGGCACCTGGCCCGTTGGCACCACACAGTGGGAAAAACGCAACATCGCCGAAGCGATCCCCATCTGGCAACCCGACCTGTGTACGCAGTGTAATCACTGCGTAGCAGCCTGCCCGCACGCGGCGATTCGCGCTAAAGTTGTTGCGCCTGCAGCCATGGACTCAGCACCCGATTCACTCGCTTCTCTCGACGTCAAATCACGCGATATGCGCGGCCAGAAATACGTGTTGCAGGTAGCACCGGAAGATTGCACCGGCTGTAATCTGTGTGTCGAAGTGTGCCCGGCCAGCGATCGCCAGCATCCGGAGATAAAAGCCATCAACATGCAATCCCGTCTTGAGCATGTTGAAACTGAAAAGGTGAATTACGATGCGTTTCTTGCGCTACCGGAGATCACGGCGGAACAGCTGGAACGCATTGATATTCGCACCTCACAACTGATCACCCCGCTGTTTGAGTATTCGGGTGCCTGTTCCGGCTGTGGGGAGACGCCGTATATCAAGTTGCTGACGCAGCTGTATGGCGATCGCCTGTTGATTGCCAACGCCACCGGTTGCTCATCCATATATGGCGGTAATCTCCCCTCCACCCCTTACACCACTAACGCTGAAGGACGCGGACCGGCATGGGCCAATTCCCTGTTTGAAGATAATGCTGAATTCGGGCTCGGTTTCCGCCTGAGCGTTGATCAGCAGAAACAGCGTGCGCTACGTCTGTTAGATCAGTGTGCGCCACAGTTGCCTGACGCTTTAGTGGCAGCATTGAAAGAGGAAAATGTCCTGCCCTCTGTTCGTCGCGAGCTAATCGTTGAACTGCGTCAGCAGCTGGCGGCTTCATCATCAGCGCACGCAGGCGAATTGCGGGTTATCGCCGATGCGCTGGTGGAGAAATCTGTCTGGCTGATTGGAGGCGATGGATGGGCCTATGACATCGGCTATGGCGGTCTTGATCATGTGATGAGCCTGAGCGAAAACGTCAACGTGCTGGTTCTCGACACCCAGTGCTATTCCAATACCGGCGGACAAGCCTCCAAAGCCACGCCGCTCGGCGCAGTCACCAAGTTTGGCGAGCAAGGGAAGCGCAAAGCACGTAAGGATTTAGGCGTTGCCACCATGCTGTATGGGCATGTGTATGTGGCCCAAATTTCGCTGGGCGCGCAGTTGAATCAGACGGTGAAAGCGATTCAGGAAGCGGAGGCCTGGCCCGGCCCATCGCTGATCATCGCCTACAGTCCGTGTGAAGAGCACGGTTACGACCTCGCCTACAGCCATGAGCAGATGCGATTGTTGACCACCAGCGGATTCTGGCCGCTGTATCGTTATGACCCTCGACGTGCAGAACAAGGTAAAGCGGCACTGGCGCTGGACTCTCGCCCGCCCACCTCGGTGCTGGAAGAGGCATTGATGAACGAGCAGCGTTTCCGCCAGTTGCAAACCCGTGAACCGGAAGCCGCCGCGCAGATCTGGCAGGATGCAACCGAAGCCGCCAATCAACGCTATCAAAGACTGGCGGAAATGGCCGGTAAAACAGAGAAAAGTGACTAAATGAACTAAGCCCGGCGCGCTGGCCGGGCTTAATGATTTAACAGGGTTGAAGCTGAATAATTGCCATCTCAACCGCGCGATTGGGCGAGCCGGTTAACTCCCGATAGCGCAGTTGCAGATTACGCAATTCTGTCGCTACCACCTCTTTTTCTGTTGCTGATCCACGCTGTGCCAGCTCGAGATAACATTGCCCGACTAGCCGGCACGCTTCTTCAAAAACCATGTCGTACGTTTGCATCTGCCTCTCCTCACCTTTAGAAACTAAAAAAATACTTCATCCATCCTGTCAGGCAGCGATGCGCACAATCTTTACCCAGATCAATAAATGGGCATATTGTTCTGGCAGAGTGTGCGGTTTTATCGCAGGAATCCGTGAAAAGAGATCACATCAGACTGGCATTCGCCTGCGCAATCCGTACCATACGCACTCATGTCATAAGGGTTTATTGCCGCTGAAGCTTTATTCAGCCGCCAACGACCCTTGCGTTCATTCTCAAGCGTGAAAATAATGTCAGAAAATCAAGAAGTAACGAAGAAAGAACAATATAATCTGAATAGATAAGGCAATTCGGCTAAGTATCTGGCTAGTTTAAAAATTCATTGAATATCACTCAGTTATCTTACCGCCTTAGTACGCTATCGTACTCCTACTGCCATTATTAATACCCGTTTTAGTGCCCTAATTGAGTGTTTTGCCCCTGTTTTTGCCCCTTCTTTCCTCCATCCGTAAGTAAAGTGTTCCCCCCCAGTTATTGCTTTTTACCCATCAGTGGATATATAAAATTCATGTTGTAGGTATTCGTACTCACTTCACTGCCTGTTTGCATTTTAGTTGGACATCACCAGCGATAATCAGCACTAAGTTGACCGGCAGCTTTGTGCCAACAGCGGACGCACAAGGCGGGTGCGTCCTTTTCTTAAGCTACATCGGGCTCTTATAAGGGGAATGAGAATTTTTGAAACGCGGTTGTTCATGCTTCGGACTGTAAGTTCTTGCATCATCATCTATCACAACTTTACTTCCAAGAATATCTCTAGCCTCTCCTAACGACCACACAGTTGAAAGATCATTAGTCAAATTTCGATAGAGAGCACGAAAACCTCTGGGTTTTTTAAGATCATATAAAAACTCAGGGACTTTAACTCTGAAGTTAAAGGCTGGTAGTTTTGGAAGAGAATTAAGAGCTGCAACAGTGTTGTAAACATGTACAAGCTTAGTTACAGGTACACCTTGTCTAGTCTTAAGTCCATACTTAATTCGCATATCATTTGATTCTTTTGAAATTTCAGTAAGTAATGAACCTACGGCCTTATTAGCTTGAGGCAATTCATTTTCATCAAACAAGCGCCTTATTTCCCGCATTTTCTCACGAGCCCTAATAAATTCGTCATTGTTCCTTATATTATAAGCCGCCTCAACAATACAACTTGGATCACCAGTTTCTTTTGCGAGCCATGCCGAAAATAAAGGAAGCGAAGTTGCAGTGGCTACTGCTTTACCACCAGATTGAATATCAATTAAATCATGACTTAGCGAAGTGGAAAAATGTTCCACGATATGTTTAGCATAGTCAAAACCATACTGACAGTTTTGGCTTAAATATGTTTGTTGATACGCCTGACGTAATGGGTATAAAAAAGTATCTGCTTGAAGGTGCTTAGCTGTGAGGGAATAAAATACTGATCGATTAGCCAGCCATACAAGTGAGGCAACGAATGCCTTGATTGCATCTGTTGCTTCACCAGCAGATGTACCATCACCCCATCTTGCTCCGGGAACTTTGTAGCCCTTGCGAATAGGGTTGCCAAATCGATCGAGGAGTTCAACATCGCCACTTGTTCTATTACCAGACTCAGCAGCATCCCCTAGTTCTGAAAAAATGGCGGCAGCTATATTACCATATTTTTCAAACTCCCTACCTCCATCAGAGAGATTCTTCAGTGTTAGATGATAAACACTTGAACTAATGTCCCATGTACATATGATATGTGTCTGAAGAAGTTCAATTAGTTTTTTAAAATCGTCATTAACAAATGTTCCGCCTCTAATTTTAGGTTGTAATGCATCAGCGATTCTTTTTGCTTCACTTTCAATTGCATCCAGACCATATTGTGCTTTATCAAGAAAGGAAATCTCTTTGAAATTTGAAATCCTACCTTCACGATACTCTGGAATATAATCATCCACCGCGATCATACGATCATAGAACAAAATTGACTGTATATAGTTCTCGAAAGCGATTATATCTGTATCTACCGAGTCCTTCGATTTGGTTTTGACAAGCCCCTCTATTCTTTGGACTGCAGTTAAAGTTGAATTATCAATCAGTGCGTATGTCATTTAAATTCCTTAAATAAACAAAACCAGTAATGATCACCCAAAAAATCAATAATCTTATTTCATCGAAATCATTTTTTTAGCATATATCATTTTATACACGCTAGAAAAGTGATCGCTGAAAATAGTATTGACCACATTATCAGAGTTTCCATCGAAGATAACCGAAATCTTTCTCGGTAGCAGATATCGTAAGATTGGCCGTTCCTCGCTCATAGCTGACCTTAGATCTCACGTGAACTTTATCGATGTCCGCAGACATCAACTTTTTCGCCAGTCAGTCTCCCAACCGCCTCTATTGCGTCTGGATCACCATGCCAGGCCATGCAACTTAAACAATCTCCGCCACAGTCTAAATTCAATGTGTCTGGTGTTTTACTCATTGGCTGATTACAGGTCTGGCAATTGTTTTCTTTCACTGGAAGTGGCATCCGATTTTGACTTTCATTTCTATGTTACCTGACATATCACTCTTATGTCCGCAGTTCGCTCTCAACAGTCATTCGGACGATGCTTCGTCAAGCACCTCAACCGCTACGGCCAAATCAAGTTGGTGGTCGTCAAGTTAAATGCAAGTGAGTACTCAAGCCAGATGCAATTACGCATATAGGCCCGGTTACTTTCGTTATGATGTGCCAGGCTTAAAGACGATGCCTCATCAATGGAGATTAAAATGAATAAGGTTGCCTGGATTGCAGTGATGTTGCCTCTGAGCTTTGGTGCTTACGCCGAAACGGGCGGTTTTGAAGCAGGTAAAACGCCTCCGCCGCAGAGTAAAGAGGATGCGGGCTATAAAGGATCGGAAGATACTGGTGAAACGCCTGTGACGCTTATTAAAGACTTTCGCCAGGGCGGATACGTAACATTGGAAGGTTACATCACTAAAAAAGTGAAAGGTGACATCTATCAGTTCCGTGACAGTAGCGGCACGGTCAACATTGACGCTCCGGTCAGCACCTTTAAGGGGAAAACCTATAACGCTGAAGACAAAGTCCGCGTCAGTGGAAAGGTCTATGGTAAAGGGGAAAGTGCGCACCTTAAGGTGGCCAGAATTGATGAACCCTGAACCCACATCAAACGTCATAGTTGCGCAAGTTTAGCTCTGAGGGTGTAACCGGATTATTCTTCGACATGATGAGCCGCCCCCTGGGGCGGCCACGGACCTTAAGGTTCTTCAAGTTTCTCACTGATGATACGGTAGCCCATATCGGTCAATTCGCCGTATGTCATGGGTTTATCATGTAGTGGTTGCAGCCATCCTTCAGGGGGATTATGTGAAAGTAACCAGACTTCCGGATCTTCCTCCCCTCGCTTTAGCCAGTAATAACCTGCTTCCATTAGTAAATCCTCCAGAGTAACCGGCCTGCTTAACGAGTATTCGAAGCTCTAACCGGGTTTAATCGGCCACGACCCGGAGGCGGTGATGACCGAAGAATAACTGTGTGTCTTCCTGCTGCGCGGCTAACGATCGCTAAATTGTGCTGCACATTTTCACGTCATGAACAGCATTATTGTTCAATTCAATGACACATAGCAGTGTTATCGCCTTACAATCGATGGATTATCTGACACAGACAAACTATTTAACACGCTAAAACACCATTAAATCAGATCAAATACGTTTAAGCCTAAGCGTAGGCCACATACAGCGATTTCACACAATATTCATTGTTCTCAATCTGTGTGAAAAAAAAGCATCGACTTCTCATATACCTAAATCAGGATAGGCTGAACATTCCACGCTTTCACTTCTCCCACGCCCCAGTAACGCATTCTGGCTTCTCTGGACTTTTACTGAATGCTCTATCAATGGCGAGTGACTTGAAAAAATTTGTCAGGATTAGCTTCGAAGCTTACGGTGGCGGATTAGTAGCAATTAAGATGGCCTAACTACGGAGTAAAGAGGTTGAAGGATGTAAGGATTCGGAACAAACGGCAGAGGCGCCGGTTACGCTGATCTAACATTTCCCTCACGGGGCAATGTGTGTTTTGAGGGGAAAATTATTTAAAGTGAACAGGGGCACCTATCAGTATCGTAACCGCAATGGCACGGTAAACCTTAATGCTTGAGGGGGTTGTGGAAATATTGAGTCATGACCCTGTTTTCCCGCTTCGCATGCAATCCCCTTATCACGAACTAAACTAATTTTTATCGCTGCCACTTTCCTGTGTAAGCGATAAAACTCCGATTGATCATGATTCGCACTCTTTGTGCAAGCCCGGCTCGCCACCAGCCCCGGGCTTTTCTTTTGTATGAAGCTTTCATATACACTTCGGATTTTCTGAACCTTCAGGAAATTCATAACGAACAAAATAGGAACGTTTTAAAAAACTATCAAATCAGAATTACTAACCGGACTGGAAGTGCCTTTATTATCCCAAACTTTGCCTGCGATTTAATTCACTCGCGGTGCTACCTTTTCTCCTGCATGGTCTACATTTGTCTGTAAATAAAATTCCTCCTGAATGAGAAAACAGGTCCCATTGAGAAACCTGACGATTCCTGCACTAACGACTGTGCTTTTGCTCGCAATAATTTTTCTGGTACAGGCACAATGGATTTCCATGATGTGGTAAATCGTCTTATCATGGCAGCACAATAAAAAGACAAAAGGTTATTAGACACTTTACGCACAGGCTGAACTCAAGGGCAGCCTGTGCTTTTTTTGCATCGAGGCCTGAAAATATGATGAAAAGGCTACTTTCATGAGTGACACGTTTGCATCAATTCACCTCAGTTAAAGGAATCAGACTCTCCACCGGAATATTTTCTTGCGTTTAGATCGTCTGTCCATTGGCCTTCTTCCACTCCCCCCTGACTGAATCTCCTTCTCCCAGACATCATTTTACGACGTCACATCGACTAATCTCGCTCTTTACTGCCGCTTCGCTAGCGTTTAATCAGTACCAGCCTATCTTCAATAGGTCGCCTTTTACTTCCCTGTTCAGACGACACTACTCTCATTGGAAATGTTTGGCATAGATTGATGCCGCCCGGGGGACTGGACTCTCCCGGGCTTTTATTTACTGCATCACAAACTATCTTGCACTTTTATGGCCGTGACCTCATGCGTCACAACGCCAAAGATAGCCATATCTTCCAGTAAATCATCTTCCAGAATCAGTCCTTCATCCGTTATGACCCGGTGTGGATGTGTGTAAAAGTTTCCCCACTCATACATACCTGACATATCCAATAAAACAGTGTCCCCATTTTCCGGCCGGAGTTCCTCATCAATGATGCAAGTCCGCCCTCTGAATTCGATCAGATAGCGGGTCTGACTTGTGCGTAAGAGTTGCTGCAACGGGCTCAGCAAAAACGTCACTTCGCAACGGGAAGGTCCGAAAAGCGCGTGGTGTACGCGGGTGACAGCATGTCCCGTTTCATGGCCCATGTTTTCTGCATCCCCTGTCCTGCAAACCATAATTTCCCCTTTCCACTCTGGTTAAGACCGTCAACGACACGCATCAGCACTTCACTGTTAACCTGGGGCTTGAATTCGTCAAAGAGATTGAGCTGAGAAACGCCCTGGCTGTAGAAATCACCGAGCATCACGCCTGCTTTCATAAAGCGGCATCCATCCAGCCAGATGCGATCCAGTGACTCCATGGCGACGCGGATAATGTCCCGCGTGTCGTTGGAAGGTGTCATCAGCGTGCCCATAGCCTGATTACCGTAAAATGTCTCCCCCACCGCGTGGGGGCTGGTCCGGACGAACACGGCGATCTGCCGGCAGTACTGCCGTTCACTTCTCAGCTTTTCGGTCGCGCGCTCAGCATACGCGCATACCGCCTGACGCATGTCCTGATAGTCTGTGATGCGTGATCCAAAGGAACGCGAGCAGACAATCTGCTGTTTCGTGGGCGCGAACTCCTCCAGTTCGAGACAGGGTTCGCCGCGCAGCTCCCTCACCGTCCGTTCCAGCACCACATTGAAATGCTTCCGGATGATATAGGTACTCTGCTCTGACAGGTCTTTGGCGGTGATAATGCCCATCGCATTGAGCCTTTTGCTGATGCGCCGGCCAACACCCCAGACATCTTCAACCTTCACCAGCTCCATCAGCTTGCGCTGACGATCTGTGTTGGACAAATCCAGCACGCCACCGGTCTTCGTCCACTTTTTGGCGGCGTGATTGGCCAGCTTGGCCAGCGTTTTGGTCGGTGCGATTCCGACCCCGACTGTCAGGTGCGTATCGCGCTTCACGCGCGCGCGAATTTCACGCCCGTACTCCTCCAGCACACGGCAGTTACGTACCCCGGTCAGGTCCATAAAAGCTTCATCAATAGAGTAAATTTCAACTGAGGGTGCCATATCTTCCAGAGTGGTCATCACTCTGTTACTCATGTCGGCGTACAAGGCGTAGTTGGAACTGAATACGTGAACTTTATGACGCCTGAACTCGTCTTTGAGCTTGAAGTACGGTGCCCCCATAGGCAGCTGCAGGGCTTTCGCTTCTGCCGATCGCGCGATGACACAGCCGTCGTTATTCGAGAGCACTACCACCGGCTTACCGCGCAGATCCGGCCTGAACACCGTCTCGCAACTGGCATAAAAGGAATTCACATCCACGAGGGCAAACATTACCGGCCCATCGTTTTAATGGAATGACGCACCACGCCGAAGATTTCAAACTGATCGGCATCGGGGATCGGAATGATCGCATGCGCGGCGTTCATCGGTTTCAGGTGCAGGAAGGGTCTGGTCATCAGCTGCTTGACCGTGAACTCACCAGAAATGGCGGCCACGATGATGTCTCCATGTTCCGCCGTAACAGAACTGTCGACCACCAGCATGTCACCGTCGTTGATCCCCCCTTCAATCATTGAGTCGCCGCTCACCCGAATGAAATAGGTCGAGCTGGGATGACTGACCAGCAGATTATTCAGGTCAAGCCGCTGTTCGACATAGTCCTGGGCCGGGGAAGGAAAGCCACAGGGCACCCGGGCGATGAAGAGCGGTAACTCAAGGATGGCGCGAATGTCTGCAGGTCTGAAGAATTTCATAAGGGTGATCTCAAAATTACTGTATACATAAACAGTAATATCTAACACCGCTTTTAATCAAGACAAACTGAGCAGGAATTTAAGAACCTGTTGGTGTGGATAGAAATTTTGTTACCTGCCGATGGAGGGTGCTAAAAAAGCGCGTGGTGAAATTCTACACCTCTCGTATCAGGACCATACCATTTTAAACAAACAGGTCTGACGTGATCCCTTACACGACGAAACATCGCGCTGACTCGCTTCGCTTAACTCACTGTAAATCATCATTAATCAAACAATAAATAATGCCTTATTGGAAATATCTGGAATTTAATGGGTTTATCTAACACATCCTACCACCCACTATTAATTGGTCTATGTTGTGTGGGTCAATCATTGATTGGCAGCACAGCACACAGGATGCGTTTCATACGAGAGAGACATTCCTTAGCCACTGCTTTTTTGCCCGCCTTGTGCGGGCTTTTTTTTATTCATCAATACCGCAACACTGCATCTCAGGGTTGAAGACTGAAAGCCACCTGAGTCGGATGTTGACTCTGCAGTTGCCTGTTATTTCCCATTTCAGGTAAAACATCGTCATTTCACCAACGGCTTCGCTTTTGGTCATTTATGTTGTGCACTACGCTTAATGTGCAAAATATCTGTCCTGCTATGCTGCGACAAAAGTGTCATGTTCAATGAGTGAATATGAATACGACAGTATCGGTAATTCTGCGATGACCGAATGTGCGGCATGTCGCAGTGCCTTCACTGTTAAGCGCTTATAACTAAGGTGACTTATGGATGTTTCACCAGGATTCGTTGTCGTAATGAATATCATGGCTGTTGCTGTGCTGGCGATCGGCCTGTCAGAGTATCTGGACTGGTTTTGAAGTGCTTAAACCTGAACTTTGCAGGACACAACACGATAAACGTATTCATTGCAAAACCGCCCGTGACATTTAGCGGTGGGTGATGAATTCGGGTGGGTAATTCATCGATTCAAATTCTCGTGGTCAGACAGACTGGAGGTTGAACATGCGATACCTGATCATACCGGCCGTCACGACTGTGCTGGTTCTGGTGATTGTGTTTCTCGTACAAACTCAGTGGGGACCTACGCCCTGGTGACTCGACGCATCAGAGCGGGCAAATAAAAATAACAATGTGATGTCAGCACTCTGCATGAACTGGACTCAAAGCTGGTTCATGCTTTTTTTTGGCCTCTTCACTCCCCCGTAATCAGTGTCCTGCGGATTTATCCGTTGGGATTAAAGACCTGGAAAATCCTCTCTTCGCCTTCCCTCACAGAGATATCTCTGAACGTTGTCGTGTGCATCTCGATCCATTTGTTGGCGGCCCGCAACGAATAGTGCCAGTTAAGGCGATCGAGCTCCTTCACAAAGTCGAGCGTGGAGATGGTGTAACGGCCAGCGGCATCGCGTTTTACCGCCTGCCTGAAGGCAATCATGATTTCATAGTCGCGGGGCATGTGGATGCCCTCCAATCAACACTGTACATAAACACAGTATTGATGAGTTGATGATGCTGATCAAGCCGTTTGGTTTGAGTCTGAAGTAAGGTTGCTGAATAAAAAGGAATTTAAGCGCGAGGAGAACTTTTAGCTGAGAAGAGGCGAGATGAGGAAATTCCATAACCTCTCTTTTCGGCGGGTCCATTATGGCTGAAGGGGGTTATGTCACGTCGGTGAATCGAGTGAAAAAGCAGCGAACACAATGCTAATTAAAGGCTTGAGCCGCTTGTTCTGAACAAATGAACTAAGCTGAATGTCTACGCAAAAATGACATCTGAGAACTGAGGCAGAGAAGTCCTCAGTGATACAACACAATGACCACAAGGATTTTGATTTATGGACGACGTTGACCTGGCTCAGGAACGTGAAGAAGCACATCTGGCGGCATCTTTGTCTGCCCGAATGCCACGCCTGGTGAGTCGAAATGGTAACTGTATCTGGTGCACTGATGAGCCAATAGTGGCTAACACCGCTTTCTGTTCAGCAGAATGTGGCGAGGATTATCATAAGCACCAGCGTGAGATGAAGCAGAGAATCATGGCTGACTGATCATATTTAAGCGACACCAAAACAATTGCGCTGGCCTGAGGAAGAACCGAACCGTTGAACTACTCACCCAGTCTGGAGTCTGTGACAGCCAATGGCTCGGTGATTCAGCCGCAATCATAAGGGATGCCCGGCATGAACACCGGGGTCTTTAATTGTATATTTAATACTCACAAAAATGCCGATTATTTGCTCTTAATTTTTAAACCTGATCGCTCTGTTTAACAATTATTATATACCTTTCAGTTCAGGCCATTAACTTTCCTGAATAAGTGCGCCCTGATATTTAGCAAATAGCTTATTATCAGGATTATGAATTCCCGCTTACACATACTATCCCTTCCTTAAAACCACTGAGCATCAGTTCGGCGCTCAGCTTTATTAGCACTAAGGGGAAGTATGTTGGTCAGGAAAGTAATATTGGCTGCGATGGGGGCAGTAATGCTTTGTTCATCAGCAATGGCAGAAGAAATGTCCGGCCGCACTACTTTGTCTCTCGGTTATCAAAGAGGCTACATTAAAGGCTTTGGTAAACTGCACGGAAATAATATTAATCTTCAATACGAAACAGATTCTCCATGGGGTGCGATGGGTTCTTTCACTGCAATGAAAAAAGAATGGGGGGATGACAGTTTCTCTCAAGAATACAGAAAGAAAAGTATATGGAATACAACGGACAGATTAGACGATATCAGAAATGCCAAGTATTACTCGGCCATGATAGGACCAACTTATCGTCTTTCAGACAAAATCAGTTTTTTTGCCTTGGGGGGGATTTCGCACTCAAAGGTCGATAATCCTCTGAAAGTATATCCAGGCGATGCACACCATAAACCCGGTAATATGAAAAACGGTTCTGAGTCGTCGAACAGATTCGCCTATGCTGCAGGTGTAACGGTTAATGCCACTGACAACCTGGCACTGACAGTGGGTAATGAAGGCTCAAGTGCCTCTTTTGAGGTGAAGAATCATCCGATGAGCAGCATGTTTGTGAATGTGGGATACCATTTCTGATCACTTAACCTATGGCTCATGCACAATGGGCCATCTCATTGTATATCTGGCGGTTCAGGCCACTGTTCAGGCCCTTCATTACGACATGTATATCTGTAAACTTCAGCGAGATGCTTTTTCCATGCAATGAGTTTGAGGTTCTCATCGTCAGTTAACCCGTAAATCTCTTTTACAACGTTTAATTGCCGAATTTCGGCATCCGCTATATTAAGTAACGCTTGCTTCTTTTCCTCATTCTCTGCAGCGAGATTTGGATTTAGTTTCCGTTTTACATCAACCCAGCAAGGTTTTCCATTACCCTGCACCCCTAATTCTTTGCCAGAAGGAGGAATGCTGCTAAATTCCCTCCAGGTTTCATCCGTCACTTCAATAATATCATCCACCCAGTTGGTATACTTAAGATAAACACTCTTTTCTTCCATCCAGAAAAAAGATTTTGTAGAAGGGCTAAATCCAAATGTCATCATTACATTCCAAAAGCCACCCAAAAAAAGCAAACCTCACCAGAGCCGAGATGAGGCATGAAACTTACATTGTTTACATTCGTGACATACATATTATCTGTACTGCGTTTATTTTTTCCACCTTGCGAGAGGTGTACGCTAAAACACGCCACCGGAAATTTAACAGGAAAAAACATTTTACCCTTGTCATGTGAAAACGTTCCTTTTCCACCCTGTATTTTTAAGCCGCTACTAGGGTCTCTGAAGCACCAGGCGTCCTTATTTTGATACTTTTTAGACTTGGAGGCCTTTAGCCAGATAGATAGACTCCCCTTCCAGCACGGTCCTTTTACGTCACCTTCCGTTGTCACTTCTGCCTCACCCATCTGAAGCGCCTTGCCGATTTTTACCTTTCCACCAATATCCACGTCGCCTGTGATTTCACCGCCGGCAATAGGAAAAAAGCGTTCATCGGCTTCATGCCGGCTATAACTGTCGCTGGCCGAGCACAAAATCCAGGCGCTGAGCGTGCTGTTCCATTCGACTTCAACGGTACTTTCCTGACGAATCTGGTCTGCTTTCAACTCACCGTGTTTCGTGGTCAGGATGCGGCTTTCCGGCAGTTGGTCAACAGCTAAATAAGAGGGGCCGGTATTACTGCGTCGCGCACGAAAATACAACCGTATCCCATCGTTGAGTGACCTGATTATGGGCCTGAAACTGACCTGATAGTGGTTTTCGGTGCCAGTGTCCTCACCATAGGTCAGTTGACGTTGCTGGACCGCAGTCACCAGCCCTTCTTCTGGTAAAAATGGTGCGCCCGGAGCCTGTGTGATAAATCGGCCTTCAATAGACGTGGCGCCATGGGGAACTGAAATCACCCAGGCTGCAACATGACCGTTGTCTGGCGGTGGCGTGAGCTGCTTGCCCGTGGCCGCAGGGATCCCTGGCCTGACGCTGACAATACACTTACCCGAGCGAATGGTTTTCTGTGCAGTACCCGTGTTGTCAGGGCCGCTGTAAGCCACTGCCGGGTTCGCAGCATTGTAGTAAGGCAGCACAGTAGGACCGATATCTTCGTCGCTGTAAGCCACCTGAATAAGATAGTTAATGCTGTGGTCAGACGTTACCGGTGCAGGTAAATGGAACGTTTCCGACGCTGCCTTTAACCCCTGCTTCAGTATCACCTCTGTATCAGGAGGCAGTGACGAAAAGGCGACACCATCCACACTCTGCAGACTGTAAATTTGTCCTTCACCCACCGTGACTTTCATCGGCTCTGTAATGACCGGCTTGCAGGCCAGCCCACTGAGGTATGTGTGATGCCCAAGGAGGGCTGAAGCAAGTTTCGCTAAGCCAATCATGGCAAATTTGTTGGTATTCAGTAGATCCGTTTCAAGTGGGATAGCCCCGGGATAAACAATCTGACGATCCATGAAATATTCCTCAAAAAAAGGCCACCTGAGGGTGGCCATCCAGATGTAATCTGGTGTTAAAAGCGTTCACTGTATTCGCACCCATACGAGGGTGCCTTCCAGTTTCGTTGCTGCGATAGCCTTAAAAATCTGCTCATTTGTGATAGCACCAGCGACCTGCTCATCAGAGACGTACTGGCCCCTTGAAGGACAATGGTAGCCTGATGAGGGGGTACGATAGCCCGCGACCCAGGGGATGCCCGATTGCTTCGGCCGATTTACCGTGATAAATCCCTGGTACGGCAATAGGCTCGAACCATAACCGCCAGCCATGCCGTACCCTGTGTGCGATTCACCGTAAGCACCGGTGTCCAGCGGACACTGAGGCTCAAAAATCCTGGGAGGGCTACCCGTGAGTTCTTCAATTAACTCACTGATGGCATGACGCGTCCCCGCCGCGCGAAAGAGCGCTATCGTGATCTTCCGCCGAAACTGTTCGTCAGACAGGCCTGCGGATCGAATGAGACGATGACCGAAGAAATCCCAGGCGGCCAGATCAAGCCAGCCCCCTGTAGCAGAACGGATGCGTGTCTGGTCACGGGCGTAGAGGTATAGGGAGTAGCACCAGGATAAAGTGCTGGCAGCTGCCGACACCACAGCCTTCAGTGTCGGGCTTTCTTCCGTAAACCAGCCAGGGGGAAGCAAACCACAAAGCCTTTCGTGGATGTCATTTGTATCGCCTTTTCCCATTTAGCTCACCGTGATATCCCCTGAACGTATCACTTGCCGACTTGTGGCCGGCATGTCTGCAATACCGTTGTTGAGCCTCAGCTCGGACACATTGACCACCAGCGGGCTGGCTCCGTAGGCAACCCTTACCAACTGGGTGTAAGCAAGGATATGGCCCAATTGAAGTCTGTTGATATAGTCATGGAGAGCCAACTTCACTTTACTCTTGATCTCCCCAGCGTTCGCATAAGCTTCCGTTTCTACCCTGAGGCTGATATTGGCTTTAAGCACCTCCGGGTGTAACACGCCAAATGTAATGGTAAATCCCCGAACTGCATCGATTGAGGCATGGACTTTTTCTATCAGCGCATTTGATGAGGGATCGCTGCCGTCATCAATTACGGCATAAAAGTATCCCGGCTTAGTCAGACCTTCCGGTGTCTGGTTCTCAGTTAACGTCCACGATACACATCCCGGAACTGTACTAATGGCATATTCGATGGCCGCTCTGGTCCCTCTTGCCAGAGACGCAATCCATTGGATAAAACGCGCGCGAAAAGCCTGATCGCTTTCCTCATCTTGACCCGCAGCCATCGGCGAGGTGTTAATAACGGTATCGACAAAGGGAATCGACCCGGAAATTACAGTAACCATACCGGCGAGCACATTGCCCGCTGCGCCGGCACGTATCGCCTTTACCGGTACCAGAATGGAACTGACCCCTGAAGCGATGACATAGCCATTCAATTCAGCACTAAAAGCGGTGTTTCCCCTTTCAGGGACCACGGCGTAGACCTGAGAGCCATCCTGCGTTTTCACTTCTGCGCCCACATTTATCACTGCCTGAGTGGTCGCCGTGAAACGGCTAAACGCCACCTGCCCTTCAGCCAAAGTAGCGCCATGGCGAAAGAATCCAAAATCGGCCATCCAGCTGTCGAGGTCTTCTCCTGAGCAGGTCGCGGCACGGGTGGTGACCAGAAGTTTGACAATAAGGTGCTGGATCCACATAGCCACGCCGGCATTAGACTCCGCAAGCGAACGCAGAATGCTACCGATTGAGAAGTCCACCAGCTTCGAGGATCGTGCATGAATGGCCGTGAGCTGGTCACTCACCAGTTGAGTGAAAGATTTAATATTCATAGAGAGATAATCTATCGGGTGACATTAAAGTGAAGTGATTCCTGCATCCCCGTCATTGCATCGGTATAGGCAATCGACACGCTGACGCCGCCCTGTATCAACGTGAGCTTTACCGTCGGAGGGGGATGGTGGGCGACCGCTTCTTCCAGCAGCATCTGTCCGCTGATCAGCGCTTTCCACTCGCCCGGTTTAACGGGCTCACCCACTTTTTTGCCCAGACCAGCACCATACCCAGGGTGAAAAAGATATTCGCCCGGATTGTTGAGGAGCCGTCGAAGAATGCGTTGTTTCGTACGTTCACTACCTGTAGCGGTGCGTAGATCGCCCGTAGAGGAAAAATCAATATCTCCCCCCGTATAGTGATAGATGTCATGCATGGGTTAACCTGGCTGAGAAAACGTCATTGGCTTTTTGGGTGGGTCGGTGAAATTGCCCTGGCCTTTTTCAAGATGAATGTGGCCATTGTAGACAGTACGAATACGCTGAATGGCACCATACCGCCCGTTGTTGTCGAAAATATCCTTCACCACTTTCAGGTTTGCATCAACGCACACGTCACCGCCGGTAAAGTGATGCACCGGTGCGTCATAGGTGAGCTTCTTTTTCGCACTCAGCAAGACGTCTCCGCTGTTCAGAAACTTCAGCAGCGAGCCGCTCTGGTGGATCAACCAGAACTCGCCTGAAGGTGGTCCCGGACACCGGTCTTCGTCGTTATAAAACTGCCCAACCGCCATGCCCACGCCCGCCAGGCCGGAATCAAATTCGACCTCCGCCACCGCGCCGATCATCGGTCCGGCAGCCATGCCCCAGGCATTCCCCACCCAGGGCGAGCTGAGCGGTATCCAGCCGGTTTCCTCCCCCGTGGGCTGAAGCTGTATCTTTACCGCGTAAAGGTCCGGATCGTAGGCGGTGACAATGCCCTGCCGTGTGCCGCTATCACCCGCCGCACTCTGGCGCGCCGTGGCCGCCATGATATTCAGTAACGCCCTCACCGTTGGAACTCCAGCGCCGGACTGTGGTTTTTACCCGAGATGTGCATGGTGTACCCCGTATCCCAGCTTAGCGTGCGTCGGACTCGATCGCAGTGATACAGTTGATCGAACGGGCTTTGCGTCCCCTCGATGCGCACCCGCGTGCCAGGCATCAGCAGATTGTCACCTGCCGTTGAACACGTGAATGTCATCTCATGCTGGATCACCTGTCGGTAAATGGATTGCGCCAGCGCGCGGGCGGCCTCCGGCGTCAATCCATTACGGATAACACGATAAATTTGGGTATTCGCCGTGGCATGGCCCGGTGCGGTGCCATTTGTAGGCTGCGGATAGGTAGCAATAAACTGCTTATTTTTGAGACGGGCATTCCAGCTCAGAACTTCGACCGTCACGCCCCGTGCTATTGTGAGTGCGCGGGAGAAAGAGAGATCATCAGACGTATTGCACTGCGGACTGGCCTGCGCGTCGGGTGTCTGCCAGCGGATGACATAATTGTCTGCCCCGGCATCCTCCTTCACCGGCTCGAAATGGAGGTCGTCGCCGTTCACATACACCGAAAAATTTTCCATGGCAGCCAGCGTGGTGATCAGGTCCCATTCGGTCTGTTCACCAGTGAGGTGCGCCGTGTCTATCTGGTAAAACTCCCCTACGCGCGCTTTAGTCTCCGTAATCACCGGCCTCAGACCATGTCGTCGTGCCAGCGTGGCTGCAATCTGAGAAGCCGTCAGGTTTCTGAAGCTTTCCCCGGTAGTTTTCGCATCAATCAGTTTTGCTGTGAAATCACGCCCTTCTACCGTGATGGCAAACCGCGCCGGATCATACTGCCAGCTATCAATATTGCCCGTGATAAGCCGCTTCTCATCCGTCCCTTTCCGTGTCGTGATGGTTGAAAACAGCGTGACCTGAACGGTGGTCTGCCTTGCCCACCAGTTGAGCAGCTGCATGTCAGTCGGCAACGCAGAGAGAGCCAGATTCAGATCGAAGGTGGCCGCCCCGCGGAACGCATGGTTTTCCACACTGAACGACACGAATGACACTGCCCTGTCGTTTAAAAGACAACGCCCGCTGACATGGCGGGCGTGCGAGGCGATAAGGGGATTGTTGACGTCCATTTTATCCTGAGGGATGTCGTGGAATTTTCAGCGTGTGAATGCCGCTGAGCTTAGGATCATTAAGATTGTTCGCCTCGGCAATGCTAGTCCAGAGTGCCGCGTCACCGTACTGATCGGACGCTACCTGGTACAGATTGCCGCCCGACAGCGTCACCGCCTTGATGCCCTCCACTGAGCGCCCCGCGTTCATGTTCTTATTTAGTCGCCCCAGCACATCCTGCATACGATAAAGCGCGGGGATCTGCGTGGAATGATGTAACTGAGCGAGGACATTGCTGACGGTTTTCGAGATCGGATTGCCGGGCACCAGTCCCCCCAGAGAGGTAATTGCGCCTGCAGCGGCTTCAAGCAGTGCCAGCTCGTGCTGAATAATGTTACGCGCGGCGATCAACGGCCGGACTATAGCCTGAATCTGCACCACGGTTGCCTGGGCAAAGTCTGTCACCTGTCTGACCGCCTCATGCAGGTCTTTCACCGCCTGTGTGACTGCATCCAGATTGATGATCCTAGCCAGACCGAGGGCGCGGCCCAGGTCGCTGTTAATCAGCTCCCGCAGTGCCCCGGTGAGCGCATCCACTTTGTCGGGTGAGCCGTCATTACTGACCACGGCTACTTCAATGGTGTAACCGCGGCGCCAGACAAACTCGTAGACCGCGCTAAAGGACGTAATCACCACCGTAAAGCGGTAACCATCCAGCGTCATCATCAGCGGGTAGCCGGCATCCCGCATACGCTCGAGTTCGCTGATCCGCTCGCCAGCCTGAGCGCCCGTCATGACACCAGACCAGGTCAGCGGCTGGTATTCGGTACCCAGCACGTCAATCACGCGCCGTCCGCCGATCAGCTGGTGCTGCACTGTCTTCTGCCTGGCTGCGATGGCCAGACGTTCCGGGACTTCGAAGTCCATGAATTCGAAGTCGCCCAGCATCAGTCGGGTGACCGTCGGGTCGATACCTTGTGCGAAGGAGGAAAGGGCATTCAGGAACGACATAAGTGATTGACCCGGTTTATGAACTCATGACTGCGTGGCAAGTTTGTTCAGAAGCCCCTTTAACTGACAAGGGCCGTAAGAGTATGTTATCCGGTCGGTTGATTGGCACTTTTCTGCATTTAGCGCTGCTAAATTTTACCGCTTCGCATGCATTCTCAAATTTTCTGACTAACATTCAATTGCCTCTGTTACTCCTCGTGATGGAAGTACGCACTTTGGAAATGTTGGGCACAGGATTGTGCCAGCCCGGTTGCCACCCTTTCCGGGCTTTTATTTCCTTCGCGCGTTCGAATCCGCCCGTCTCAAACTCCATTTCGCTTAACTCAAATTCTTTCGATATCTATGATCTTCATCAATTAATTAGCCTGCTATCTGTGTGGAAAATCCCTCTCGCTTGGCTAAAATTTTTATCGTTACTGGCTGGCCCTTAAATCTTATGGAACCCTGAAATGAGGTCTGACTATGAGTGAAGTAAAACGTAGAGGTGGCGCAGGCAATTTCGCCAACGATCCAGAACGTGCAAGAGAAGCTGGCAAACGCGGAGGACGCGCCAGCGGTGGCAACTTCAGGAATGATCCTCAACGCGCCGTAGAGGCTGGTCGAAAAGGAGGCAGCGTCAGTCGCCGCCCTTCTAATCCGTCAACCTGATTTGCTAAGGGATCATTAGCCAGGGACTGGCCCTTAAATCCCTTCTTCTGGAGCTCAAAACGTATTACACGTCTTTTAACGCAGCTGTAACTGCTCTCTCCAACTCTTCATACGGAACCGCACCAGAAATTACACGATCGCCAATGAATGTTGTCGGCGTAGCTGAATAGTGCAGTTTTCGAAGCAACGCTTTATTCATATCTATGATGTGTTGTGTATCGGGCCGGTATTTACTCAGTTTCACGCCGGCAGTGCTTAATGCGTAATGAATACGCTCATCGCCAGCCATGGCACTCGATGCCATCAGCGCGCGATGGAAGGCATGAAACTTTTCCGGTTGCTCGATCCAGACCGTCAGGGCCATACGCGTGGCGGCTGTTGATGCCCCCGAACCATATGAAATCAGCTTGTATGTGATGGCTATCTGGGGATGAGCCTTAAGCAGTTTTTCCAGATTAACGTCGAATTGCTGGCAATGGATGCAGTCATAATTTACGAAACTGACAATTCTCAGTACCGGGTTTGTAGCCCCTACCACGGGCGACAGGGGATCATTTAGTAACTTGTTTTGAAGCAATGCTTCAACCTGAGGCGTGCTGGCAAGCGGTAACGCCGCAAGATGGGTTGATAAAGCGGTGTCTTCGGATTGCCGCCACAATTGGTCGGTTGCCGCAGTGACTGAGGCGGCACCCATCAGCAAAAATGTCGTCATGAGTTTTTTCATCATTCCCGGAATCCTTATCTCAAAGCTTATTACCCGACGTTTTCGTCTGTAAGCGTGGCGTTAATGAAATCACCCACAGCTGCTCAGCATGGCAATAACGCCATTCAGTTATCTGAATGACAGGATCGTTATTGGATTACCAGAGATGAATATTATGGAATGGCGAGGTTGCTGACCTGCCCGGGATGCATCATCAGCATGGATGAGTCGAATGCGCTGGTGGATGATGGCGCCCTGGCGGCCTGCAAAGCCATTTGATTTATCACGGTTGCCACCAGCACCTGACGGCCTTCATGTGTCATGAGGAGATTGACTGGCTGCTCAGTTTTGTTGCCCGGTACTGGCGGGATGGGTGGATAACGTCCGGTCTTACGATAAGCCTGCTCGCTCGCTCTCTGGTTATCGAAGTCAGCCTGTGTGGGCATCCAGGGTTTGTAGGGTGCGCCGTTGTCACTCGCATTCTGCCGGGCAAGCCTGTCGCGCTCTTTCATTTCCTGACTCTGGGATACCGTACTGGCAGGGTAGAGTGCGGCCACTGTCGCAGCCGCTATTATCGCCGGTAGTCCGGTCAGTGCAGCAGACAGTCCTGTAAGCCCTGTGGTGGCACTTTTGCCGATGAGCATATCAATGCCCCAGCCCGCCAGTTTCAGGGGGGACAGCAAAGCGCCGGCCGCGTGTTTGAGGACCCATAGGCCTCCACTGGCCGCCGCCAGGCCGGTGATGGCCAGCGCCGTGTTTCCTGCAAACTTCGCCATCTCAGGATGTTTGTGTGCTATTTCCGTCATTCGTTCTAGCGAATGAGTCAGCCCGTCGAGACCTTTAGTAAAGGTATCCAGCAGACCGCCGTCTCTGCCCATCACCAGCTGCAGGTTTTGCCATTTTTTCTGGAAGTCGATTTTTTTGCCGTTATAGGTGCTGCCCACAGCGCCATAGGCATCATCCAGTCCCCGCGCGATACCATAGGCGTCAAGACGGTGGTGAATGGTCTCCAGCTGCTTGTCGATGAGATTGAACATCTTGCCGCCGGTACGTCCAAATATCAGGGCATTCTCGCGCTGTTTCTGTTCGTCCGTGTAATGGTTCTGCCGGTAAATGGGCAGTATCATTTTCTCGTAGAAATCCACCGGCGACTGGCTGAAAAGCTGGGCGTTGATGAGCGGGTTACCGTGCAAACGCTTTACCCCACCCAGGCTGTTAAGGTCAACTTTGCTGGCATCCCAGATGCCCATTTTCACCAGGTCATGAGAGACCTGGCTCGGCAATTTCACGATACCGTTAAGGCGGTTATAAGCGGTCATCAGCGCTTCACCCGCCGCACCGCCCTTTAGCTCGCCGATAATGGGTTCAAGCTCGGCAAATAGAGCTTTATTGGTAAGGTTGAAGGCAGAGGTGCCCGCCTTGGCCATAAACTGCCGAAACTGAGTGAAATCGACGTTCCCGCCTGAAGACTGGATGGCTTTGAACGCCGCGTCCATCAGCGCATTAAAACGTTCCGGGCTTTTCAGGCCACCCGCCGTTTCCGTGAAACGCAGCATGTCCATTTGCTTGGCAAACGTGGCCTCGCGCTGATGCTCATCGAGTCCGCGTGAGGCGAAGTTGATGCGCGCCAGCACAGGCGCAGCAAGTTTAGCCGCGCGCAGCTGCTCATCCAGGGACTTCATGCCGGAATCGCTGAACACGCCCTGCGCTTCAACCATATATTTCAGCAAATCAGTCGTAGAGGAACCGCGGATGCGGGTCGTTTCCGCAAACTGCTGCGCCTCCCGGGTTGCTGCCTGACTCATCCCAAACTGTCTGAACTTTTCGGTCATAGTCTGGTAACGCGCAGCCTCATCCACAAAGCCGCTCAGCATTTTGAATCCCAGGTAGCCGGTGGCCAGATTGGTCATGCCATCTGAGTAGGCACTATGGCCTGAAGGACTGCCAAGACCACCACCACTCCCCGAACCGCCGCCACCCCAGCCGCCGGGCGGCACGCCGTTATGCCAGCCATTCCAGCCGGCGCCCGAACCTGATGGAGGAGGCAGAGCAAGTCCCCCACCATGGTTGCCATATCCGCCTCCACCACCACCCGCTGCGGCGGAGCCGGCCGCGAGAACAGGCAGCGTCAATGCCGCGCCGTAGCCGCCAGCCAGCTTAGGAAGATTTCGTGTGGCATTATTCATGCGCTGGGCGTGGTCGGCAGCAGAGCGGATCGCGTCGGCATAATCACGGGCACCGCGTGATGCGCCGGAAAACTGATTATTCAGAGAACGGTTCAGTGCTCGCAGCGCTGACGTTGCCTCTCTGGCAGCGCTGGTCAGTGCCTTGATGTTCTGTGTGATTTTGACGAACTTCTTGTTGAGTTCGATGGCGTCACGGCTGACCTGCATCAGGTTGCGCGTAATCTGGTCATCCAGCGCCAGCCGCACGGCTACGCGGTAAGCCTGAATATCCATCGAAACCTCAATTTACGGGTATTAAAACCAGCCGGTGCTGGTCATGTTTGTAGTACGAAGAGTGGAAAAAAGCTGAATGTTGAAGCCAGTCTGACGATAACATTTGCAACGTTAATAAGAGGGAACCCCGATTATGAATAAACTCGGTCGCCTGTTTAAAACAAAACGGGACGCTCAGTCGATGTATAAACGCATTTCTGACGCTGAACTCTCTCGCATCGCCGTAAATTGTGGCAGAGATGACATCTCTGCTATCCATTTAAGGTTGAAAATGTTCAAGGCTGAACTTGCCGCTTGCCCGGATTGGGACGGAGATACTCAGGATCAGATATGGGACGCGATCGACACACATAAGCGTCTGCTCGCACAGATTGAGATGTTGCAAACACGATAAGTACATTTCGCTTAGGTTAAATGTTCACTGGCTCCTGCCGATACATGACGGCATTCAACTTATGGAGAATTTTCGATGGAACAGCCAAACCCTCTCGCAGCCCTGTCGTTAATCATCTGGTTTCTGATGTTCATCCCTTGCTTCCGCATAGCTCAAAAAGCTGGTTTTGGATGGAAAATGGCACTGCTGCTGTCATGTCCGGGTATTCATTTCATTATGCTTTACGTCTTTGCCTATAAGAAGTGGCCGACTGCGCCTTATCGGTAAGTACTGATCATCTATCAGGGTGGTGGTAAGCAAACCTATAGGATAGGATAATTCTTAATCTTCAATTGAACACCGTTTGATGAAGTGTTCACTTATCGCGTTGAAGCTTTCATTAATGTCGCGAAATCAGCCCAAGACTGGTTCGCTAAACACTTACTAGGGAAGTAGTGGGGCAGAACTATGACAGCAGAAATTGCAGTTTTTAATAAATCAGCAGTATCTCTTGCAGCAGATTCAGCAGTAACCATATCCGGCGGAGATAATATTAATAAAATCTATAATGGGGCCGATAAACTATTTTCCCTCAGCAAACACCACCCTTTAGGAATTATGATTTTCGGGACTGCTTCTCTTTGCGGAATTCCATGGGAGATGATTATCAAGCAGTACAGAAAAAAGATTGGTGACTCATCTTTTGATACAGTACAACAATATGCTGATGATTTTTGGCAATTTTTGTGCTCTGGTGAACATATCCTCCCAATGGACATTCGTGAAAATTATTTAATCGAAACTTACGACAATAGATTCTTTCCCGCCTTAATAACACACATTGAAAAAACACTAATTGAACCTAAAATTGATGAGACAGGCTTAAGCCCAACAATTTTAGAGACATATACCCTTATCGAGCAGGGATCTAAAGTTGTCTTATCTGGTCTAACCAACGCTGACTTCCTTGAAGGAATGAATGACAGCGATATACAGACAGCCAAAGAGTTTGCTACACCTATAGCTAAAGAAATATGTGACAGTCGACTGATTAAAGAGGATGGTATTTTAATTCCTGACAGCTTATATGAGGTGATTGCTGAGTTATTTGCATATATTACATGCAAGAAATCACCATTTGGGCATAACACGGGATTAGTTTTTGCTGGATATGGTGAGCAAGAATATATGCCAGCAATACTAGCCTTTGACGTTTTGGGTTTCTTTAACCGGAAATTGAGATTCTCTCCTAATACTGAAAAAAGCTCATCGGGAGGTGCAAGCAACGTCTTTGCTTATGCACAAGAAGAAGAAGTCGAAACATTCCTTCATGGAATCAGCAAAAGTCTAAAGCAGTTTATGTTTGCAGGAGTATCTGTTGAACACGACGGAATGCTTGAAGATATATCCAATGAAATCAATAAAATAAATATAACAGATCAAGAAAAGGAAACCTTAATAGCGAAAGCGAAAGACTTATTAGAAAACAGTTTATCTGATTTTCAACGTACTGTAGAGGGGCATATATCAGATAAATACAGTTCAAAAGTAACTGAAATGATAGAGTTTTTACCAAAGCAAGATTTGGCGTACATGGCAGAATCGTTGGTAAACCTTACAGCTTTCAAGCGAAAAGTATCCAACGACAATGAAACCGTTGGCGGCCCAATTGATGTTGCTATAATATCAAAAGGAGATGGATTTATATGGGTGAAGCGCAAGCATTACTTTGATAAAGATCTTAACCATCATTTTTTCTCTCGCATATCATAGGGCATTGAAATGAAAGGCGAAAATCTCAAAAAAGAAATCGAACTCAGAGAATGGCAAAAAAAATTTAACCCTTCTAGAACGACTGAGAATAACTCTATAATTTTAAAGAAGAAGCAGTCAGAAAATACTGAATTGGAAAAGAAGACTGAGAGCCTATTCTGTTGGTGATCAGCTACTTAACCCGGCTACGGCCGGGTTTTCTTTGTCTTACATCCTCCAACTCTTACCGCTTCGCATGCAATCCCCAACTCACCTACTATGCTAAATGTGTCTCCTACTTCCCTGTGATGAGACCAATCTCTCGTTGGAAATGTTGGGCACAGGATTGTGCCAGCCCGGTTGCCACCACTCCCGGGCTTTTTGTTTTACCAGGCTTTGAATCCTCGCGAAATCGCCCTCCCAATCGACTCCATCAGCGGATCAATCTTCCGCACGTAAGCAGGACCGATGAAGGGGCGCGGCGGAATGTTTTCGGTACCGACTTCCTGCCAGAATCCGATCTGACTTTTAGTGCCCACTATGGCCGCCAGACCTATCACTTCACTTTCAATTGAGTCTCTCAGTTCACCAGAGCGCAGCAGCGGGTTGTCTTCGGTGTAACCCTGGCGAACACGGTCGGCTCTGGTAGAGGCTGCCAGTGGTGCCCACGCTTCAAACGGGCCGTAAGCGGGCTGGTACACGCCAATCTCTTCTTTCGCCGTTTCCTCAATCTCTTTTACGATGATGTGAAAACCCAGCTCAAGCTCTGCCGCAATTTTGGTGGAGGCAAACGACATCTCTCGCCCGAACTGCTCAAGGTCCATCAGCTGGCCTCCTCCCACTGGCCTGTGTTCCAGTTGTACCTGGCGCCGTCGAACTCGCGGATGACCACGCCCATGGCAATACGCTCATGAGGCATTAGCCCGGTCAGTCCCGGAAAAATGATGCTGAACGGAACCCCGGATTTCATCAGCCAGCACTGATTGATGAACGCAGGGTTCCGGGCAAGTTTTTTGCGGCGGTCTCCGTGGCTTCATCCTCTTCCTCTTTCGACTTCTCACGTAACCAGGATGTCACCGCTTTCAGTCCGCTTTTACCGAGGATGGCCAGCATGCCTTCAATCTGTTTGGGGTTCTGCGGCACCGGGTATTCGTCACCGTCGATATCCGCCACCGCCGCCACCGGGAAGGCATACATGTTCATGTACATCACGTTCATGGCCATTTCAGGCCCTACGGCGACCGTCAGGCGGGATTCCTGAACCGGGTCCAGCTCGCGCAGGGTGATAAGGCGCCCTGCTGTATCCCTGACCTGGTTTGCTTCAGTTGAGGGTGCAGCCGCAGCGGGCTTGTTGTTTTCATGCACTATGACCTGAACCATTTTTATTCCTTAATGTACTTTTGCGACGGTTTGCCATCTGGGGCAGCAGCTGATTAACGGTTTTCTCACCCTGCTTGTGCATCGGTAAGATGAAAGGACACGGCCTCATAGCGGTAAAGCACTGACCGTGCCACTGGCTTCGGTAAGGGTTTAGACAATCGTCGTGCCGAGTTTCTGGTGTGAGAGCAACTGCGCCTGACTGGTGACAGGGGCGTTGTCATGCATTGATAGGTTCAGCGTGCGAAAATCTGTCTGCGCCCGAACCAGTTAGCGACGGCTTTCAAAATGCATCCAGCCCTTTCGTGGTGAACATACCAGCCGAGGTCAGCGCGCTGCCTGTCACCCTCATCCTGCCGATTTGCTGCATTTTCATCTGGAACACCTGCTCTATCTTTACTGAACTTCCCTTTCTCACAAACCTCACCATAGCCAACTCATATGATCAGTAACAAAACATCTCTGTCATATTGGTCTGTCACTCTCTTGTGGCGGGTTACACATACCACGCGTGAGATACGAGAACTTATTGGTTACCGTTGCCATCAGGCCCGCCTCAGACGGGCCTAATTTTTTATTAAAGGCTGTTAACTATACGAACCCGAGCTAGCTTTATCCTTTAACTCACGCTTCACTGCCGATTCCAGTTCATCAAAAGGCACATCCCCCCAAAATACCGTTTCGCCCACCAGTGTGGCGGGTGTATGGGTAATGTGGAGCTGTTTCATCAGAGCCTTATTTGAAGCAAGCGTGTGTGTCGCTTCTGGGCTGATTTGGTAGATATGGCCCCCCACGTCCCGAACTGTTCGACGGATGCTGTAGTCATCCAGTACCCCCTGATAACGCATTAGAGCCTGATGAAAAGCATCGAATTTATCAGGCTCGGACTCCCACATCGTCAGCGACATACGAGCAGGGTTCAGCGGCTGGAAAGGTGCAGGATTCAGCTTGTAAGTCACAGCTAGCTTCGGGTATCGCGCCAGCAGACTATGCAACTTTGCATCCAGCGCTTTGCGGTCCTTACCGTTATAATCGGTAAAACACACCAGGGTAAGCGCGGGTTCCTGTGCGCCGATTCTCGGTGAATGGGGGTCATGCAACAGGTTGCTACGTATCAACGCCTCCGTCTCCGGCGCTCTCTCGGGTGTGAAGGCCACCAGCCCTGAAACGGGCACACGCAGGAATTTCTCCTGCCCACCCGCAGGATCCTGAGCGGGCGCAGAGGATGACTGTATCAACATCATTGAGGCCAAAAATATTTTAAGCATAGGGAGTTCCTCAAAGTTCATCGGCGTACTTAGCGTTTCATACAGACAGGTCTGCGCGGCAAGCGAGACGGTAATTTGACTTATGTTACCTGATGAAGTTTCAAGTCAGAACTCAGATTTTGCCTATATATCCCAGCGCTGAATGGATGCCCAAACCTTCCGCAATACCGAATGGCGTGGCCGCAGGCATCCGTGGCCTGACCGGGCATATCGTCTGCGGACAGGTGGGGATTCCGGTTGTTAAATGACGGTGACGTTGACCATTTGTCTCCTCAGTTAACTTTTTTGCGACGGTTGGCCGTCCATGACAGGGTCTGATTAACGGTCTTCTCACCCTGCTTGTTGCCGGCATCGGTGAGATGAAACGACACGCCCTCATAGCGGTAAACACTGACCGTGCCACTGGCTTCAGTAATTGTTTCCGTGATGGTGCCGCGCGGCTGGTCGATACCGTTGTAATAGTTGTCTTCCCACTTTGCCCAGAAGTCATCCAGCGTGGCATCCATACGCTCGGCGCTGATGGTGCCGTGCCACCCCGTCGGGATTTGCAGCTCATCGGTCAGGCCGTTGAGCGGGGTTATTTTCTGGGTGGCGACCTGCGGTTTGGCGTCAAAGCTAATTATTTTGGGAATGCGCAGCTTGCCCGCGGGCGTGTTGATATCAACGGCGATATCACGACCGACGGTATAGCCAAGACTCGGCATGATTTATCTCCGGATGAGGATGGGCGGTGTCTGCAGGATTAAGCGTGCCGGTCGTTGGCGACGGTAATGGTCACGCTGCCACCCCCTTCCAGATTAACCAGGAAGTAACGCACCACGTTCAGGTATTTCACCTGCACATCGGCGGTCATGAAACCCTGCGCCACGCGGGCGTCCGGGTTGTTGGTGGCATCGAGCCGCACGGAAAACGCGGGACCGCCGTTCGGATCCTCTATCATCTTCAGCGTTTCCAGATTCGACAGGAATGACTCGAGCGTGCTTTTGGTTTCACGGCGCAGGTCTGTTGTCTGATTGTCCCCCACCACGCCGCCGAAGCTGGCCGCAATGGTCAGCGACAGGAAGTTGGTCATGCGGGTGTAGGTGTCATCGTTCTGGGTCGGACTGGATGACGCGTTGCGCCCCGATCGCATCCCAAAGTAATGGCCGCCCGGACACGGGTTGGTGATGACGTCGAGACGCGCGGAATTGATGGCGCCGATTTCCGGTACCGAGTACGGCCGCCCTGCCAGCTGGCGCTCGGTGGCGATGATGCCCGGGATGTGTTTATTAAGCGTTGAGATATGTGGTGACCGGGCAGCAATATTCGCCGCTTCAAACGTGGCGGGGGCGATCAACCTGTTGATACCGTTCGCGCTGTCCTTCCAGTAAGCCCAGTCACCCACCAGCAGCTTAAAGTGCCAGTCATCCACGCCGGAACTGTTCAGCGCTTCAGACATTGCTTTGCAGTCGGTGGAAGACGCACCCTGAGAAATGACGTACGCCCCTTCCGACGCGGCGAAAGCGGCCATATCAGGCCAGCAGTCCTTATCGGTCACATCAATCAGGTTGATGACCTGAGAATTTGTGCCGCGCAGGGCATACATCCCCTTTCGTGGCGTCTCAACCCCATCGTTACCGAGTATCACGGCATCCTTAATGCCGGTAGCACCATCGGTCCCCCCCGCCAGCGTCACCTCTGTGACGGCAGAGGGCGCTGTTGCATCGGACTCGACGACTTTCGCCCTGACCAGCTGACTGGGCCCCCGGATGTTGAGCTGCCCCTGGTTCACCGCGTCCGCCATGGATTGCCATAGCGCCAGGCTTTCACCGCGAAGGTTATCGAAAACCTCAGCGCTGACGCCCGGCAGGCTGATCGTCAGTTTTTTGCTGTTAACGGCAGTGCCGGTGCTCATCATCACGCTGATACGGTTGCCGCGCGTACCGGTGTACAGCGCCGTTAAGAGCAAAGCTGTTTTAACCGTGTTATCACAAAGCCTGCCGCTGGCTGCCGTGTCACGCCCGTTGGTCACGCGCACGCAGTTAAGGTTTGATGCCCCCTGCTGCAGTGAAATCGCCACCGCAGTGGACAGGTCATAAGGACGGACACGGGGAGCCCCCAGCATAAATGCCATGTCCGTATCCGAACTGATACGAAACGCGCTGTTGACCGGTCCCCAGCTCGCCACACCCACCAGCCCCAGACCATCCGTCGCCACACCGTTGATAAAGCGCGTTCGGGGAGGCACGACCTGCACGTACAGGTCAGGGGCGTTCAGGGCCGACGTGTTTAGGCTGCCAGCCGGATAAATCGGCATGATGAGTTACTCCACTGGAAAGAGAGGGTTCAGGATGATCGGATGTTATTTAGCGACAGGCTGGTCGTTGAGGGTGATCACGGTCTGGATGACTTCCGGTGCGGCTATCATCTGCGTGGTGGCGAAATTCACACTGAAAATCAGGTCGCGGCGATACACATGCCAGTTCTCCGCATTGTCTGTGTCAAACTGGCGCAGGTAGAGTAGTTGCGCGGGTGTGGCGTCGCCCAGATCGATATGGCACTGATCAGCGAAAGCGGTATCGATAACTGTTCCGACCTTTTCCCTTAATGCGGGTGTGGGTGCCCAGACCGTTATCTGAAAATCTTTGATCTGACGCTTCAGCTCCCTGACCGCTTTCCCTGACTCCGGGCCAGACGCCACAGAACGGAAGGGTCGCCCAAGCGGCGTGTTGACCCTGCGTTCGGTCGGGAGCGCCCAGACAGATACGTGCACGTTGCCCGTTTCGATATCCTGCTGCAGGACGCCTGGCACTGGCCAGCCTGGATAAACTTTCACCGGAAAACTTAAGATACCTGGCAGGCCGATGCCGTCGGGGTACACCACGTCGGAGACCTGTTTAGCAAGGTAACGGGATACATCATCGACGCTCGCCATATCATATCGTCAGGCGCATAACCGCCAGTCGCCAGCCCATGTCAGTCAGTTCAGCACCAGTGAGGACGTAACGCTCACCGCAGTCATCCGTTATCAAATCCCCGGCGCGAATGTGCAGATGGCCAAACGCAGGCATCAGTATTCCGAACCACGCGCTGCGGGTGTCTCCGGGTAATCTGACCGGGGTATGTTCTCCGCTGCGATGCAGCAAAATACTGGCTGGCCAGCCTTCCATGAGGACTTTTTCGCGGTCAGGACGTGTTCCGCCATAATCCTGAATCCCCGCTTCATTTCCGGCAACTGTCGTGCGTTTAAGAGTGATCGTCCGATCCGCTTTCACGCACAGGATCGGCTGCAGTGGCGGCATGGCCGCGACATACAGTACCCCTTCATCAGGTGAGACCAGGAAATCCCCCACCTGAAAATGAGTCGCATCGAAAATACCTATGCGCGCAGCCTGACCAAAACGTGCCGACCGACGGTAGCCATAATCCGTGGTAAACGAGGCGTACAGCCTCTGCACAGGTTTGGTTTTAAGCGGGAACAACGGGCTCACCGCGCGATGATGGCTGACCATGATGCCGATGCGTTTTGCAGCCCGGCCGCTGCCCCGGTTCAACCGGGCCGTAAGTTGTGCCAGATCCATCTCAGCCTCTCACAATTCGGGTAATGCCCTGGCTCAGGGAGGGTCCGGGCGGGATACCCAGCAGGAAGCAGAGCTGGTGGCGCCACTGGTTATACAGGCGTGTGCGGTCGGAGACTTCAGAACGATTACGTTGCCAGACGGCAGCTTTATCGGTATCCAGGTTATCACCAGCTGTGCTGATCGCCTTTTCCAGTGTGGCCAGCGTAGTGAGGTGATTGATTACAATCACCGCTTCTTCTGACCGCAGAGTTTTCAGGCGATGGGCCAAAGTCTGGAAACGTCCTGACGTCACCTGCGCGTAGGCGGCATCGGATCGGTCATCCGGCTGGGTGTCACCCAGCAGCGAATAACCCATGTAACGACGTGCATCAGCCTGCTGTTGGGGTGTCAGCATGTAGACCTCTGAGGGATGCAGGGAATATGAAGGCAGGTGCAGGCCTAGCCTAATAAAACGGCAGTATGCTCCGGTTTGATGTTCTGGCATCCCCATGCTGCGGCGACTTCGTAGCGTACACGGCGGTATTGTTTGTACATCGAGAATTCAAATGACATTCCGGTGCGCGGGTCGGTGATCATGATGCGATCATCCGCCATATCCCCTTCTTCCGGCAGTGCGGGCGCACGGGTGGCCAGAATGATGGCGGAACGGCTAAAAGCGAAATTGGCAGCGAAATTACTCAACGTTTCAAACTTCGTCCCTGCTTTTAAGTCTTCCTGCAATCCAGGCTCATGAATATGAATGGCGTCATAGGATTCACCCGCAACCACATATTTATGCTTACCCAGTACGATGATCGAGCCTTCGGTAACTGATTCTGGTACAGCTGATTTTCCCTCAGATCCCAATGTGGGAAGCGGTATTGTCGTTTCCCCCTCTTTAAGATCGCTTCCGGTGATCATTTTCTCGATCTTGTCGTTGGTGGAATAGGCCACTCCTGCTGATTCGCGCAACGTGAAGCCATGCAACTCCAGCAACGTACCCTGTGCACGCAGTGAAGTCGTCCCCGCTTCGTTGGCTTTAGTCAGTTGCGCCATAGTGCGCAGTGCTGCACCGGATGTGGTGTCGATAACACATTGAAGATCGCTCAGTGGGGCACCATTGTCAGTCAGGATTTTGCGCACCTGCGCCGTATCAGTCAGGGTGTCTTTGAACGGCGTTTTACCCGCTTCACCTGTCGCGCGTGAAGCGCGGCGGTAAAGATCGCCCAGGTCGTCTTCGATTTCATTAACCAGCGTGCGCATGGCTTGGGTGATCTGATCCTGGCGGATGCCTTTGTAACCGGGACCGCTCTTGATACCCTTCTGCTGTTCGCCTTCCCAGCGGAACGGCACCATGCGCGATCTGGTGATGGTGAGCGGCACGTTATCAATATTCTGGTCACCGTTGTCCGGCGGCAATTGCCCAGGCTTCACATCTTCACCCTTTGAGGCGGGCGTTAGCGGGATGCGGATCGGCTGACCGAGTGCAGCACGTTCCGCACTGGGGTCCAGTGTGACAGACGGAATAAAGCCCGCCATTTCACGCGAGACAATATCCAGCGACTGGTACAGGTCGGGGATGAGTTGCGTCAGGGTATTCGACATGCAGTGTGGTCCTGTTAATCAGTAATCTGCACACCCGCGCGCGCTTTATCGCTCTGCTCCTGAGGGCTGAGTGATTCAAACTGTTCGCGGGTGAGCGAGTTCGGGTTGGTATTGCCATTCCCCCCGCCGGAGCCGCCGCCCGAAGCGCCGGTGCCTTTGAGGATCTGGTCTTTATACGGATAGTGTTCAACAAGGATGCCGAGGGCTTCATCAAACCCGGCCGCCTCGCCGGGGTTGATGGCGCTGAAGATTTTGTTCCCCGCGCGGTCAAAAGCCGTGACGTTGTCACCCTCCACCTGGAAGTTGCTTCCAAAACGAGCCTCCACCAGGTCAGCGGGGATACTCATCTTTTCGGTGATGAACTTTGAGCGGGCAAAACTGCCGCCGATCTTCTCTGCGGTCAGTTTCAGATTAAGGTCATCACGCTCTTTGACGATAGGCGCATACTTCTCTTCCAGCGCGCGCACTGCTTCGGTGCGGACCTTCTCAACTTCACCGGCATCCACCAGCGTTTTGTCTGCCAGGTTTTTCACCGTATCAAGTGCGGCCAGCGCCGCAGCCGGATCGTCAATCCCTTCAAAGGTTTTTAACGTTGTCTCGGCCATCTCGGCGCGTTCACGGTGTGACTTTGCCTCACCGTTCAGGCGTGAAATGGTCTGAAGGGTGCTGGCAGCATCAAACGCCACTTCTTTGCCGTCGTCCTGCACATACACAGGCTTGCCGTCGGTCACGACCACCTGGCCATTTTCGTCGAGTTTCAGTTTCATGAGGGTCATCCAACCTTGAGAGCCATCCGGCCCGTGACGCCGCGCTGCATCCGCAGTCGCAGGCAATAAAAAAGCCCATGCCGGAGCATGAGCCTGAATGCGTTACACCGCCGGAACAGGGGCGGGCTTGTCTGCAGGTGATGGAGGCATCGCGCGAATGCGCTGCTCCTCCTCTGCCCAGCGCAGTTCACTGCTGATAAGCCCCCGGCGCTGGATTTCGTTGAACAGTGTCTCGTCAGACAGGGCACGTTCTTTGTGCATGCCCACCAGGAAGTCGGCTGAAGCTTCGGCCAGTGTCGTGGCGCCGAAGTCACTGAAGATAGTGACGTGCCCCGCCTCTTTCTCGCCTATCCATTCGCCCAGATACTGCAGCGCCAAGCGGGCGGCGTCGGTCAGGTCGCACACCATACGCTGCAGGGCGCTGGTGCCCGCCTCGTTGTCCGCCAGCGTCTGCACCACGGTGCGGTGGCCAGGTTTGATCACCAGCAGCTCCGCGCCTATCTGCCGCATCTTCTCCTCAAGGTCGAGAATGTCGGTGCGCCCAGCCTCAATAGCTTTACCTGTGTGTTCGACGTAGCGCAGATCAGCATCATCTTCTTCAGACATGATGGCTAAGGCTGCACCGACAGATATCGGCGCGTCACCCAACTTTTTGCCAAACAGCACCGGAACGCGGGCGACGTGGAGGATGGTCTGCTGGTCGCTGCGGGACTGCCAGTGCTCGACGTTGAGCCACGCCAGCTCGGCCAGCGGCGGCCGCCCGGTCATAAAGCCACGTTTGTCACCGTACACCGGGACAAAGGTGATTTTCTGCAGGCTGGTGGTGCCCTCGTCATGCAACTGCCACTCCATAGCCCCCGTGGTTTCATTACGCTTTTCACGGTAAATCCGCCAGCGCCCCGGGTTCAGCACCCTGACCTGCTCGACGGCATTCACCACAAACTCGTTTTCCGGATCCCTTTCGCTCACGCTTTCCACAAAGCGGAGCATGGTGAAGGTTTCCTGTCCGTTGACGCGTTCAGAGTCGTAATCCAACAAGCTGTTGGCGGTGACTTTGACGAAATAAGGTCGCAGTCCGCACTGACGTTCTTCAGCGCGGGTCAGGTCCTTTCTGGTAGGGGGATGTTCCACCAGGATACCACAGAGACCATACGCCATGGCCTCTTCACAGATATCCGCCAGGAAGGAGTGCAGATTGGTACCCTGCAAATCCACATCCGCGAACATGTCACGAATGCGGACAGGCACAATCTTGTCGTCCCAGGTTACCGGGCGGGAAAACGGTTTGCCACTCAACACCTCGACCGTGCGGCTGAATGCCGGGAACAGCGTGGCCGTGTTCAGGCGGCTCTGGTAAAACGCGGCCTCTTCATTTGGCCACTGGGGCAGATAGGTTTTGCCCGCCAGCCGCATTGCCGCAGTTCCCCCGAGCAGTGCCGAAATCATGGGCCAGCACCCGGCCATCGACTCGATTTTGGGCGATCGCTTCCGGACGTCGTTGCTCATGGAAATCTCTGGTCAGGCGGAGAACGGACGAACCGTAGTGCCTTTCGGCTGGAACAGTTCGGTAATGGCCCAGACCAGCGCATCGAGGCGGTCCGGGGATTTTTTGGCGGTGGCAGGCACGTATTCCAGCAGCTGATTCTCGAGCTGGTAGAGGTTGCCGCGGTGTGCCACCCGGCCCTGTTCATACAGCGCTGAGATGGGTTCGGCGCGGGCGAACTTGCCTTTGCTGGCGTGGACACGAATGATACGCCCCCGAAAGCCGGCGTTGCGCAGCGTGTCTTCAGCCATGTCACCGCCCTGGTTGGTCTCAATGACAATGGCTTCCGCACGGTGGGTCTCATAAGCCTGTATGGCTTTATTTGCCCAGCCGTTCGGCGAGTACTTGCCTGAGTGGTCTGCATCAGCGGAGAACAGCCGATCGTTGCCGCGCCCGTATGAGCTGGCGACGACTATCCCGGTTTCGTCACTGTCTTCACTGTTAGTGGCCTGCGGGTCAATGGCCACCACCGTGCGCGATGGCTGCAGCGGGATATCCAGCGCGCGAGCGCCGGAGACCATAGCTTCTGTCCACAGCGCGCCTTCCGCATTGAAACGGCGCGGCCGCTGCATGTACTGCGCTTCCGCCGTGCGGCGGTGCGAGAACAGCGAGACGCGGTGAGTTTCGTTGTGCTTGTACGGCCACAACCAGCCGTCAGGCAGGCCATGTTCAACCGGTATGGCGTGTGAGTTTTCCGGGTACAACGCTGAATACGGCTGGCCGCTGTCAATCAGCACCGGGAGATTCAGGTGATGCCACTTCTCACCACTGCCGCCGCGCAGCAGGTAGCCACTCAGGTCGTGGTAATGGATGCGCTGCATGATGACCACGATAGGCGTGGTCTCAATGGCCAGTCGGGAGCGAATCGTCTCGTTAAAGCGGGTATTTACCCCGTCGCGGATGATTTCGCTGTAGGCATCGTCTGGTTTGACTGGATCATCCAGTACCAGACAGCCCTGCCAGCCCGGCTCCATATGCCCGGCACGAAAGCCAGTGACCTGTCCCGCAGCGGAAGAGGCATACACCCCGCCGCCGTATTCTGTCCACCACATGGCCTTACTGTCTGCATCGTCGCGCAGCGCCATCGGCCACATGGCCTGATAAGCCGATGACTTCACGATGCCGCGTGTGGTCGACGAGTTGAGTAAGGCCAGGTTGTGGGAATACGACAGGTGCATAAACCGCGCGCGGCGGTTCAGTGCCAGACCGCGGCCCATCATGTTGATGGTGGCCAGTTCGGTCTTGGTGTAACCCGGTGGAACGTTAATGATGAGGCGCTGAATCTCACCATCGATGACCCGGTCCAGCGTCTGCTGAATGACCTGATGGTGCGGCGCGACGATCATCCGGCTGCCCGTGCGCTGCTTGAAGAAGTACCGGGCGAAGTACATCCCGTCTTCTTCGCACTCTATCCGGCGTGCAGCGGTCTTATACTCAGCAGTCGTCATCCTCTAACATGTCCCGGCGCGCCTGTTGGTATTCCTCGCGGGAGAGCAGCTTAACTTCAATCGGACCACCCTCTTTCCCCGTCAGCGTATGCGTGGACTGTTCACGAAAGGCCTGCACTGATATGTGCTTGCCCAGCAGCTCCAGGTTCTTCACTTTATCGGGCCACTTTATTTTTTTAAGGATGTTCTCGATGGTGGTTTGATCGAAGTTGGTGACGGAAGTGAGGATATCTAACCCACTCAGTGTGGTACGCCAGACCTTTGGCCACTCGTGGACCATCTTCAGGCCGCCGTCATCTTTGAGGATGTCGAGCACGTCCATCTGATCGATTTCAATAAGGCGATGAAGCACGTACTTGGCATCTATTTCAACCTGACCATTGCGCTGAGCTTTCAGTTCAGAGATTCTGTTTTTAATGTCAATTTTAGACATATTAATAGAAGCAGTTCGATTAGCAGTCTTCTGGCTGTATCCTGCTCTGATGGCTGCCTGCGTTGCATTTAAATCAATCAGATACTCGCGACAAAACATCTCCTGTTTGTCGGTGAGTGACATAAATTACCTTAAGGGCTGAGTAGGGGGAAATTATTATCGGAAATTGTTTATGCGCGTTCTATCTTTTACAACAAAACAAATCACCTTTTTATTATCGGTATGCATTTGTCAAGATGGTGCAACCTCATGAAAATCGCCTAAGTCGATAAGCTTATATTGAATTATTTCCATAACCAGTTGCTCGGCTTTCTTGATAACTTTCATCTCTTTTTTACGTCGGGTCATCAGCGCACTACCAGTTTGCCCGTGTTCTTCGAAAGAGAATTTTTCAGCAGCGGCAACGCGATTTTGCATCTCCATGATGGTCATGTCTGCCAACCCTGAAAAGTCGAGGAGATTAACATCTTTCACACCTTCGAGCGCAGTCATGTGATCGAATACCTGAGCCTGCAACTCGTAACTGTAACTCATCGCTATCAAGCATGCCTCACGCTTAGCGAAATTATAGCAAGGTTGCTTCCTTCCCAGGTCATCTATGTAATCGGCAAAAAATTTTGCTGATTGAATTTCACCCAAAACCTTGGGGACTTTGGCCATCAGACTTTTATGTTGAAGTATACGAAATTGTTTACAGGGGAATTTAAGCCCCGCAGCAATCGCTTTAGATTTGCGATCGAAATTTATGTAGTCAACCATCTCAACACTACTCATGGTCGGTACTTTCTTTGAAGGATATATGGTCAAAGAGCTATTCATTTCGCTGATGCCTTTTGGTGATATGAGTCAGTTCGCACAGATATGGGCAGCCCAAGAGCGGCAGCGATACCACTGCCCTATCTCAAACTCATATCCCGAAAGACCCTTGGATTTGATACGCATGCGATTGCGTGGAGGATAAATACGGACGTAAAAAAAGCCGCACCCTCACGGGCACAGCTTTCAATTTTTCAGCTTAAATCAGTTTTTGCGGACCGCGTGAGTGATTTTCAAAAGTGTGGATCCTGTAAAATACTTCGTGCTGAGTCAGCGATTAAAGTGTTGCCTGCAATAGAGGGCCGTCTGTATCCGGCATCTGACGCGGTGTTTAGCGTGTCTGATCACCAGCATCCACTTAGGGTCAGCCGTATTCCTGCTGAACTTTTCAAGCGCAACCAGCAACTCGTTCCATTTTAGGGTTTGATGCGCCTTGTCTTTACCCAACAAATCTTTCATGTGCTGTATTGTGTTATCAACCCGGAGTTTTACTTCTGCAATGCTTGTTCCAGACTGGTGAAATGCCGCCAGTTTTCTCAACTGTACCGCATAAATTTCTACATCTAAGTCTAATGCGTTCACACGCACCTCAACGATTATAGTTTTAAAATTTAACTTGTAGCTTATATAGCCAAAAAAATAAAGCGAAGCGTGAGAAAATAACTCCATACTGGCTCTGGCTGTAAAAAAACCAGGGTTCAGCACAAATACTCACAGCACGTTAAATGACTTAAGAAATACTGTACAAAGCGAACTTAAAATATGAAAATGAAGTTTCCCATCGATATTATTAATAAAAACTTAAGATAAAATAAAATAAATCATTCTTTTTTGAGTTTGACGGGCATGATTATCCGAATTTCATAAGATTCATTTAAGATTGTTTTTAAATGGCAATTTAAATACACCTCAGACCATCATCATTGAATCATTTACCGTTGTACAAGTTCCCAAAAACTGTATAGGTTTGTCTGGCGAAAGGATCCGCACGTAACGAAGGGTGCATTGCACCGCCTCTGTCAGTGTTTTTGGATTTCCACTTACAGAGGTCATTTTTAGTGCCAGAAAGGTATTTTCTGCGTGAGAAGATCCAACCGTGTTGATACCAATTTGAATATCCTATGAGGCTTCCATGAATATTTCCGTCAGCGATAAAAATCAGCTCGAGGCCCCTCTGATAGACGAAATTAATCAGTTTTCCAGCGAAAGAGCCGTGATCGGCGAGATAAGTGCCGAAATTGCCAAAACGAAAATGCGCATATCAAATAAGGACGTTATTCTGGCCCTGATACTCAGGCTGGAAACGGAAAATGATGTTGTTAAACAGGATATCTACCGAAATGCTTTAGAACTTATCCTGGAACGCACACCCGACGATATCCCTTCATGAAATATGCTGTGTGTTAGTTGAATAGTGAGTAAGGACACTCGACTCCTCGCGTACCAACATTTGCCCCTGGGACGGGGGCATTTTTGAGGAAGCGCATCATTCCTGTTCGTCAGTCTCGAGTTTCAAACTATCACAGTTCAGCGTGCAAGCTTGATGATTTCGCATTCTTTTTATGCGTTGCATTCCACAGTTGAATAATGGCATCAATGAGTACTGCAAAGTGCTCTTTCAGGCTCTCCCAGTTCTCACCCAGCACATGAGCTGCTGCCTGAAGTGCTGCCATCACACACTGTTTCTTGGCGTCACCCGCTTTATCCTTTTCATGAAAGGCGATTTCGGCATCATGGATAGCTTTGCGCATGACCTCATATATCTGATAGCCACTGGTAATCGAATGGAATAAATCGATGTTGAAGAAGGTCACGCTATGCAGAATATTACTGAGTGAAGAGAGCTGGGTAGTCATCTGAAAGTCTCAACGTTTTGTCGAAGAATTTAGGCGTCGCGCTTATCCGGGGACGACAAAGCAGCGATTTTGGCCTGGACGAGTTTGTGTTTGTAATAGAGGTTCACAGCAAAAGTCATGACGGCCAGGAAAATGCCGGTTATTAAGCTGATGGCGCTCCATTCCTCCGGGCTGAACATAGTCAGGAAGCCATTGGCCACCGCCCCGGCGGATGCGCCATAAGAAGCCACCGCAGTCAGTCTGCTCACAGTGTTTATCCTGATGATTAATGAGGGAGTGAAGTTGATGTGCCGCGTGCAGACAGGTGAAAACAAAAAGCCCCGACGGCGGGCGTCAGGGCTTGATTAACTCAGGGTATAAAATCCCATCGTTAGAGCAAATCTACCACAGAAAAGGGAAAAGTAAATAGCGAGCTATCGCATCGGCATGTGAACAATCGTGCGCTATTTGGTGATGCGCTGAAATTGCGTCTCCGCCCAGGACACCTCTTTCTCAAGATAGCCCGTCAGGTAATCAGAAAAACGCTTCAGACTTTTCTTCCAGGTATCGAGGGAAATGTTCTCGCTCACCTGCGCAACGGCGCGGTAAATCACTGTTGAAGGAATACGCTCAAAGCCCCGCCCCCCGCAGCGAACGCAGTGATGATAAATGGGGACGCCCTGCAGCCGGGTTTTGAGACGGTTGACGGCGATCCCTCGACCCTTGCAGTCATTGCAGGCCGCGCGGACCGTTCCTTTGCCGGCACATTTTTTACAAGGCTTCCCCTTCTTCATCCCTGACCCACTGCAGGAAACACAGGGTAATTCCGTCGCTGCGCTGCGGGCAAAGTCGAGAAAGGCGTAAATGACCATCACCTTCAGCACCCTCTCCCGTTCAACAGCCGGTAATTTGCACAGGGCCGGATAATGAAGGGCCTCATGACGGGCGACAGCCACCAACAACGAAACAGCCTTCAGTGCAGCCTGCGGGCTCAGGTTCATCTTTCCCGCAAAGGCGGCACTGCCGATCGGAGCACGGCGCTGCATCATGCCTGCGGCGGCCATGACATCGGTAACGGATAGCGATTCGGGTGAAGCACGGCTGAATAACGTTCCCGGATGAAGCGATCGGGGAGAATGAAATTTGACGAGGCCTTCAAGATTCATAAAAACTCCATTGCGCTGTATAACGACTCTCGATACAGGCAATGGAATATGGACGGAGAGGCATTCAGTTTTCTGAATGTCTCAGCTGTAGCCGATGGGATGGACAATAAACGCTTTCTTTGAAACCACGACGGGCAACTGTTCGCGCGTCAGTCCCGTGGTTCTTATCCAGATAGCAATCAGCGCTTCCCCCGTATGGTGTTTAGGCACCGCCCCCTGCTTCCAGCCAATGAGTGTGGATGCCGCGACGTCCAGTTCATAAGCAATCTTCTGCAGTGAATAGCCCGCTTTACTGATGTCATTTAACACCCGGAACCAGTCTGTCTTGTGGATGTTAATGATCGGCACAATGCGCCTCCTGATTCAGTTCGGGACAGGTGACGCTCACAGGTCTGACTTGATATTGCTTCATGGTCTTTCCCCCAACTTCAGCATGGTCAAATCCTTGAGTCGCTTCAGGCCCAGTTTGTTGGCGCAGTTTTTGCGATGCTGATACACCGTGCACCTGTCGATGCCGAAGTGTTCAGACTGCCAGCCAGCGTCTTTGCCGTGAACGAACCCGTCCAGAATATCCAGCTCTCTCTGGCTCAGCTGGACCATCGAGTCATGCCTGACTTCACCCGCTATCACCCTGCCCAGTAACCGGCTGATCCTGTGCCGACAGGTGCGTGTATGGATTATCTGCTCTTCATGGATCACGCGCTGGAGTACCTGAACGGCGTCGCCGGTGAGGAGACTGACGTCGTCGGCGAAAACCACCAGACGCGTATTGACGCGTTTCTTTAACGCCAGAAGCGTACTAATACACCTGGGCATGAACGTTTCCTGTGAAACACAGACAATGGCGGCCCGTAAGTGGCAACGGCTATGTATGGTCCGTTCTGCATCCCATTTAGCTATGTTGCAGGCATGAAAGGTCTGCAAATAATGTTGATGCGCGACCGTGTTAACCACTTCAAATAACCCCCGATGCAAAATATTCCTTTCACCGATCACAACAAAATGCCTTGCTGGGTACATTATGATTTTCCTTCAACCCTGAATGTCGCCATTAACATATATTCCTGCGATAACGTCGGGAAATCACAATTTCAGTTCACACCCGCAGCCTAAACAATATATTCCGGTTAGGGACATGAGGCAAACCAGAAGCTTTACGATAAATAGTATATAGCAATCAGTATGTTAGCGATAAATGTAGGAATATTATTAATCCAGGCGGTCAGTTATTTTTCCTATTAAGCAACTGTTAAGTTAATCAGCAACATGTTGACAGTCAGATATACCGATTTAATATTCCCCTCACACCACGGAGGATGTATGAAAAGAATGCTGTTAAGCATATGTTTAATTTCTGGCTGCCAGAATGTGGTTACACCTCCTTATGAAAGAACAGACGATAATAAAAACTCGCGATCTCCTGATTCTTGTCATGCCTGGGATGACAGATTTATTTATGCCCGTCCGGACATCATTAAAACCAGTCAGGATTTTGAATGTTTACGCAGGGAAAGAAAGAGCATGAAGGATAAACTGGCGCAAAAAGTCCGGAAAGCAGTTAACACAAGGGTTGGATTGCCAAAACGTTAGCCCCAAAAAAGCCCCCGTGCTTATTTTTAACGTGCGATTTCCATTTATTCAGGAATAACTGAAGGGCCAGTTCATTTAAAAATTCCACCGAAAGCACAATGGCATTTAAAACGTGCGCTGGCAGAAATTAATTGAGGCGATATAACCATGATAAGGTCATCTGAAACTAATACTCCATTCAGTATCATGGCGGTGATTGCCGTGTCACTGAGCGTGGTAATTGCCATGTTAGACAGCACCATCGCGAACGTGGCGCTGCCCGTTATCGCGGGTGAATTCAAAGTGCCGGCATCTGAATCCATCCTTATCGTCAATGCCTATCAGTTTGCCGTACTGGCCTTTCTTCTTCCTCTGTCGGCTCTGGGGAAAACCGTCGGCAATAAACGCATATTTGAAGCGGGTATCGTCTTCTTTGCGATGTCCTCAATAGGCTGCGCGCTCTCGGACTCTTTGCCCATGTTGATTTTGTTTCGCATGATTCAGGGTTGCGGCGCTGCGGCCATTCTCAGCGTCAATGCGGCATTGATTAAGTAAATCTACCCCTCACTGTTGCTGGGACGCGGTCTGGCCATTAACGTCATGATTGTTTCCGTTTCCGCCGCAGCAGGCCCCTCAATCGCCGCGGCTGTTTTGTCCGTCACAAGCTGGAACTGGTTGTTTACTCTTAACGTGCCGATCGCTGTCGCTTCGCTATTACTGAGCGTTATCTACATCAGAAAACCCACCCCCTCCGATTTCAGATTTGATGTGCCTGGGGCCTTACTTACCTTCGCGGTTGCCGTATCCTTTTCAGTGTGTATGGCCGGGTTAACCCGGCAGCTTCCACTGGTGGCTACAATCAGCTTTGATGCTTTCATCTTATTGTTGATTGGCTGGTACCATCATCAGAACGGTAAAGGAAACCAGGCGCTGGTCCCGTTACGCTTATTCAGCAGCCAGACGCTTTCACTGTCTCTCATGATGTCCGCACTGTCCTATTCAACGCAGCTACTGGCTTACGTGTCTCTGCCTTTCTATTTTCATGATGTACTGCATCGGAATGTGGTGGTAACGGGTCTTCTGCTGACAGCCTGGCCGCTGGCGACGACTTTTACCTCGGTATTAGCCGGCGAACTCATCAAGCGCATTAACTGCAACATCATTGCGATGGCCGGACTGGCTGCCCTCATACTGGGGATGGTATTGCTGGCCGTACTGCCCGACTCACCTCACAACGGTGACATCGTGTGGAGAATTGCACTGTGCGGGGCCGGATTTGGGCTGTTTCAGTCCCCTAACAATTACCTGATCATGACGACGGCGTCGTGTAAAGATGCCAGCATAGCCAGCGGCCTGCTGGGTAGCTCGAGGCTTCTCGGACAGATAACCGGTTCTGCATTAGTGGCCATCATGCTTAACGTCTTTGATAAACACGGTATCAAAATCAGTCTTTTACTGGGGGCCTGCTTTTCCCTACTGTCCCTTTTAGTGAGCTACTTCAGACTGTTAGCCTCAGCAAAATGAGACCGCTCCTGTATTGAAGTTGCAATAAATCCCTCAAAAAAATCCTGATATCAGTATGCAGAATCAAATTAGCTCGAATAAAAGTTAACGCTAATCACACCCAAATGTAATTGGGAATAAATATCAATAAGCGAAATAACCGAAGCGTAAGTGAAAGACTTATAATTTTTTATCAACAACCTGCCGCGGTTAATAATTAATGATCGTGCTAATGATAAAAAACGATTGTCTTAAGAAACTATTGTAATTGGAAATACCCCTGCCCTGATGATATTTTCATCACATGGAACTTGCTGGTTCCGTATTAAAGGTGCAGATTATACCGCCCGGTCCTTATGCCGGGTTTTTCTTTATCTTTCTCACTCCTCTACCCACCTTAATTTGGCTTAAAACTCTTTTTGTCTGTTAGCCCCCCTAATCTCAATCCCTTGCAGTATCAGTTAGCTATTTTTTGAAACATTTCATACAGTTGCATTCCCTAAACAACACTTAGCTTTTTTCCTGACAAATAAAATCTTAACTTGATGCTCTCAAGTCATGAATTTAGCCGCCTGGCTTAATTAAAAATTTTAGTTTACTTAACGGATAAGAAAAATTAGATATACGTAATCGCTATGAGCTTTTACTGTTAGTCGTCAAAATCAAGCCGAACGCCAAAATGAAAATAACGTATCACATTGATTATCAGTACAAACAAAATAGTTTTGACAGACCCTTACCTGAGGGTGACGTCATAAATACTTCCGGCGAAGAAACGCCCGTGATGTTCCTTCCCTCAGTCGGTGACTACGTAGAGATAAGCGGCGACCCAGAAAATAAAAGAGTCTCATCCTTTAGTGGTGTCGTCACTTCACGTTACTTTCGTTACCGTCGTCTTACTGTCGAGGAGGTATTTTGCCACATCAATATTGTGGTGGAGCAAACTTCACATGACCCAGACACGTTATTGAATGAATAAGTATCACTCAAGAAATCTCAGGGGGTTCATATCCTGTTGATTAAATTAACGTAAATCTTACACTATTGAAATTTTGCTCTGTCATACTGGATGCGTGGGTGACCTGAATCTTCATCCATGACGCCTTGAGTGACAACACATTGTCACGACCTGTACTTTAACAGGATCCGAAGCTTTGACATGTATTCATTGCTTCGGCAATTTTTTTAATACTTCCAGCTGATATGCCCAGAGGAAATACCGCTTTTGTTCCAATTGGAGGAATGTAATCAAGTTAGTTTTGGAAGTTGATGACCCTACTCAGTCTAACTGATAGGGAAATCTGAGCAAAAAAAACGGACAGCGGTGTTTTCCTGAGCTCTCGCTGAAACTCATGGATAACGCGGCAGCGCCCATTACATGACCTGACGTCAACAATGACCGTAATTGCCGTTGGTAAGGCATGCTCAGTTGAGGCAAACTTTTTCCCCTGAGAGCGGCAATCTCTGAATCGGTGAGTCTCACCATCATAAGGCAGTCATCCACCTCTCAGTAGCTGTTCCAGGCTCGCTTCCGACTCGATAAACTCATCGGTGATGGTGCGGATCAGCCTGTCTTTATTCGAAAAGCTCTCTTTTCGAATAAAGACAGGCTGACCGATAGAGCTTCTTTGGCTCCCGTATGTTCACGCCATAGCGGTAAAAGTGCACCAGGCTGTTTTCAGTACCCGGAAGCGAAACCGTAAGACCGACTGCGCCATTGGCATTCTGAAAAATTGTAATTAAATCGTTCCGACCTATTGTTATCTTGTTGATTTTTACTATCTTTACTGGCACTTATTGCTGTATGAAAAGTTAGAGAATAAGGAGATTTCATGGTGATTATCGTTAATTCTTGTAATCGATTTCATGAGTAAAGCAGACGACTCAGATTCCTGCCATACCCAGATGTTAATTTGTAAAAATTTTTGCGGTGAACGATACCCTCCCTTCAAGTCAGCACGATGGGTTGAGGTGATCTCGCTGAACCTGTGTTTTTCAGTGGTTCAGGTAGCTCCAGTGAGGAAATTTTATCGTTTGAAGCGTTCAGTAGAATATGCCTGTATAAATATACAGCCTTTTACCCATATCATTCAAAAAATGTTACGCAGTCGGGAAGCTGTATTGAAGTTAATAATCTACTGTCTCAGCAGGAACTTGCTTAATGTTGCAATAACTAAATATCTTTTAACTTAATTCGCTATATCCCATTTCTTTCGAAACATAAACCAATTAAGAGTGAGCTAATCGGCTCTGATATCCATGAAGCTGTCAGCGCATACTTACAATTCACGCACTGCCTTAATCACGTATTTTCTTTCACTATGAATTTATTTGAATAGCGGCTTCCTTCTTCTGTTGAATAAGGTCTGCAGGAGTGAGTTATCAAATTCTGATGAGCGGACTTTGAATCTACATTTGATGACGCTATTTTCAGTACTTCTCATTTTTACTACATAGAATTTAAAACCTTCTATACTCTTTTACGTTCACTGAGCTATGACACTTTTTCCTTACCACTTAGGGTGTTACCACTGAGTTTCTGGTTTGAAGTCGCCAACTCAGAAACATTGCAGAGGTTAATTTAAATTTGAGGGGAGTTCCTGACATGCTGCATTCTCGATTCGCGCGCGCTGGCAGTCTATTGCTGTTAATCGCTGCGGTTATAGGCTTCGCATTAGCTTTATATGCCTGGCTGACGCCGCTTACTGGTGTTACAGGTACCGTAGGTGCTCTGGGTGTTGCCATAGCGTGCGTCGTACTGGCTTTATTGACCTTCATTCTGCGATCCGCATCCACCCGACTTGCGCGCATCATCCTGATCATCATCACCCTCGTGGCTTTATGCGCAATTGGTTTTGCGGCCGCCTTGCTGCATCAGTACATCATTACCGGAGCAATGGTCGTTGGGCTTATTGGTCTGATTATGATGAGCAGTCGTTCCCTTCCCACTAGCTCGCGCACTTAAGTCTGAGGAGTTTTGCCCGTGCATAACAAACAACATTTTCCCTTATTGAAGGTCAGTATGACCACACTGGCATTGCTGGTCACTTCTTTTTCCCTCCAGGCGCAAGACAAAGCCGCTGAAGCTTCCCAGGGGACGCAGGGAAAGCTCAGCGTTGATGCCGCTGATCAACAAGCGCCTCGATCAAACAAAACCACTGACCAGGTCTCAACCGATAATAACGAAGGCCAAAGGGTGTCATCTGTCGTTCAGCCAGCGACCTCACTGGTCCCCTCCTCTGCCACCTGGGACAGTTTTCATGGGCAGCTGAACGCCCAGAAATACAGTCCTCTGAAGCAGATCACCTCAGACAACGTCGGAAAATTGACTAAGGTATGGGAGTTTCATACGGGCGATGTTTCGGATGGTAAAGGTGATACCCCGGCTACCGTCTGGTCAGCGACGCCAATTTTTGCCAATCAGACACTTTACATCGGTACGCCCTTCGATCGCCTGATTGCGCTTGACCCCGGTACGGGTAAAGAGAAGTGGCACTATGACACGAAATCCTCACGTAAGGCGCTGACACAACCGGTTCTGAAAAACAGAGGCGTCTCTTACTGGCAGGCCAAAAATCCTGTCGCCGGGCAGGCCTGTCAGAAGATTGTGTATATGGGTACAGTCGATGGCAAGCTGTTTGCGCTTGATGCCAATACAGGAAAGCCGTGCAGCGACTTTGCTGACAAGGGCGTATTGGATCTCAATCAGTGGAACACCGTTAACGCTAAATATCCGCTATCGGTGTTACAGCCGCCCACGGTTGTTGGTAACCATCTGCTGATTGGCTGGGCGGGTAAAGACTGGGCCTATGCAGAAGCGCCACCGGGCGCTGTTTTTGCCGTTAACGCGCAAACTGGCAAGCGCGAATGGACTTTTGAAGCCATTCCGGCAGACGTCCGCAAGCGCACCGGGACAGCTAACGTCTGGACTCACATGTCTGCTGATGAGGAGCATGGTCTGGTTTATCTGCCCGTTTCATCCCCTTCTCCTAACTACTGGGGTGGCAACCGCGTTGCCCCTATTCCTCTTAGCACCTCCACTACCGCACTGGACATTAATACCGGTAAAGTCGTCTGGTCTCGCCAGTGGGTGCATCACGACGTATGGGATTATGATATTAACTCTGCGCCAACGCTGATGGATATCACCGTAAATGGCAAACAAATCCCGGCACTCGTCCAGGCCACCAAACAGGGCTTTTTGTTTGTGGTGAATCGTCTGACCGGAGAGGATGTCTGGCCAATTGAAGAACGGCCAGTGCCACAGGGGGATGGAACCGTACAGGGTGAAGTGCTTTCCCCAACGCAGCCATTTCCGACGAAACCTGCGCCACTGCTTGATCAGTCAAAAAAACCTGAGATATGGAAGCTGGCAGATATAGTGGGCGCTGGACAGTGTAAGCGTCTGTGGGACAATCTTACTTATGAGGGGATGTACACTCCCCCAACCACCAAAGGCGAAGGTACGCTGACCTATCCGGACAGTGCCGGTGGCGTGCAGTGGGGAGGTGTGGCATTTGATCCGCATAAACAGATTGCCATTGTAAATACTTCACATATCGTTCAGTACGTGAAGCTATACAGCCGTGAAGATTACGATAAAGCGGACAAGAGCGCCGGTAACGAAAATGGTTTTGCGCCGCAGGAAGGTGCACCTTACGGCATGCGTTTGCTGGTAGCAAATAACTGGCTGGGAATGCCTTGCTGGAAGCCACCCTTCGGTGAAATCGTTGCAATCGATATGCATACAGGTGACGTGAAATGGCGACGTCCTGTCGGCGCGGCGCAGCAATATGGTTTCTTTATGCCCGACAGCTGGGGTTCACCGACTATTGGGGGGCCGGCCATCACTGCAGGCGGTGTGATCTTCATTGGTGCCTCAATGGATGCCAAAGTTCGCGCTTACTCTGTCGATACGGGTGAAGAACTGTGGTCCGATCAGGCAGAAGCGCCTGCGGTGGCAAACCCGTCGGTTTATGAGTACAAAGGCCGTGAGTATGTCGCGTTTGTTGCCGGCGGAAATACAATTCTGAAGGATCAGGTAGGTGACCAGGTTGTGGTTTACGCACTGCCTGAATAATCTTCCTGACCCGGCCATAGCATCACTTTGGGGGCTCTGGCCCCCTTTTCAATTAACCGAAGTCTGGCTACGACCCGGCATGCTTGGGAGCTGAAGGTGGCTTCGGAGGAATGAATTCTTTCTACCACTATGTGCCAAAAGCGGAAGGTACTGGAATTGACTCTGAGGTGTCTGTTAAACCCGTGGCGATTCAACATGACACTTGACCTACCTTCTGGTAGGCAACTAAAATGCAATCAATAATAACTGATACAAAGATAATGCCCTTCATACATTTTATTGAGAATACAATGAATGAACTTTCCCAGAAAGCTAATGAAATTTCTGCACTTACCAGACGTCTACTCACCAAAGGCGGGTATAAAAGTTTTAGTTATGCTGATATCGCCGATGTCATTCAGATACGCAAAGCCAGTATTCATCACCATTTTCCCAGTAAGGCCGATCTTATCCGCACTGTTGTCATTCAATATCGTGAAGAGGCACTTGCAGGAATGTCAGCCCTTGACCAGCAGCTTAATGATCCAGTGGCTGAGGTTAAAGCATATGTCGATTACTGGTCCCGGTGCATTAATGATGGTTCATCTCCTTTCTGTATCTGCGTGATGCTTGCAGTTGAGTTGCCCAACTTACCAGATGAAGTGGCTATTGAAGTTAAAGGGCATTTTCAGGATCTCTCTGATTGGCTGACATCTCTACTACAGAAGGGACAAAACAAAGGTATTTTCCAATTAACAGATACGCCGTCTGTGGAAGCAAAATCTTTTATGGCAACGGTACACGGCGCTATGCTGGCTGCACGAGCTTTTAATAATGCAGCTCTATTTCAACAGATCACGCAACCTGTTTTAAGTCGTCTACTTGCTACAGATTTACGATAAAAAAATTGAGGTTGGGGGGCTATTATCCTGCCACTATTACATTCCCGTTAATTATTCAGCTGAACCAAGAGGTAACATAATGAAAAAAATTGGAATTCTGGGAGGCATGTCTGCGGCCTCAACACTGATTTATTATCGAAAGATGTGTGAGCTGATGCGTGATCGTCTGGGCGGTTTGCATTCCCCTGAACTATTGATTCGTTCTCTAAATTTCGCAAATATCGAACATTTACAGGCCAGTGGGAAATGGGACGACGCCGGTGCCATTCTGAATACGGAAGCGAGAGCGCTGGAGCTTGCAGGTGCCGATTTTATCGTTCTGGCAACAAACACTATGCACAAGCTTGCAGACCAAATGATGAGCGGTGTAACCATCCCGTTACTGCACATTGCTGATGCGACAGCTGCTCAAATTGTAAAAGCGGGTCTTAAGGCACCTGGTTTGATGGCGACTGCTTTCACGATGGAACAATCCTTTTACATTGATCGTCTCAGGGCAGCATCCCTCCAGCCTGTCATCCCTGGGGCTGTAGATCGGGCAGAAGTTCATCGCATAATTTATGATGAACTGTGCGCAGATAAAGTAATTCCTGTCAGTCGCTCTGTTTATGAAGACATAGCACAGCGTTTAACAGAAGCAGGGGCAGATTGCGTGATTTTAGGTTGTACTGAAGTTGGGATGTTGCTTAACCAGGATAACGTCCATGTGCCCGTTTTTGATACCACACTGATCCATTGTGAAGCTGCAATCGATATGGCGTTGCGTGCTTAACGGCGCTTGCCGCAGGTTCATTTATTAACAACGAGCAGCAGTGCTTTGAATCTTTCTGTGTTAAATATCCTTCCGTTTTATACTGGTTAACTCAGTTAAAAGCGCCAAAGCAGCATCGGTACAAAAGCTTGAGGAATGGTTAAAAGCCCGCTGACCCGCCAGTCTTATTCCTTTAGGGCGCGGTGGGGATGGGCAGTCAAGCAACAGTATCCGATTGTCGCCCGCTCGCAGCATATCAGGCGGATAAGCGGTAGCAATCGAGCGTCATATACGTTGCTACAGCGGGCTGACCGATACTGGCTTCTTTAGCTGCAGTTCATAAAGATTCGAACGCGATACACAGAGTACTTGCGCGATTCGAATCAGGGAGAATCTTCCGGTGGCAGCAATGGCATGCGTAATATCAATATTTTTACCTGGGCTGTCTCAAGCGCGTCCCAAAGAATTTCGGCTCCCATCGTTTTACGTCCCAGCATTTGTTCAGGCTTTTTGAATTTTTCTCCAGCGCTTTGACCTGGTAAATGTTGACAATATTGCCGCATGCGGCATAACCCTGAACATGGAAAAAGCCAAGCAAATACTCCATAATAACGGATGGAAATTTAAAACACTAATTGAATAATAATTCCACTAATATCTGAAGGGTACATTTCCTAAGGCACATTAACTTTTATAGTTTTGACTTGAATAATACTATGGGAAGCATCCACGAGTTCAATTCTTATCAAATGCCCACCCCTTTTCAATGGGCCAAAGTAGAGAGGAGAGTAATTTGCATGAATCCAACTCCAGCCACTGCCATCAACCATTACATGCAGGTGACCGATAGTGGGTTTTAATTTTGTCGCATCCTCGCCGTTGATTTCAGTATACAAAGGGAGGATTTGTAGATTTTCAACATCGAATTGAATATAAACATAGCCATCTTTAAGAAAATCTGCACGTGGTGCATAGAGATTTAGTTTGGGTTTTGCGCTAGCGGCAGCTAAGGTTTTAGTTGCAACAGCAGCCCCATCAGAATTAGCAAAAGAAATGCCAGTTGAAAACACGCTAAGCAATCCGAAGAAAAACGACATTACAAATTTTTTGGAATTCATTTATTACCTCAATAGATTTTGCCAATTACTTTTCTGATGTTGGATCTCGAGCAAGTCTTAATCCACTAAACATCCATCTTGACGACGGAGAAAAAAATTCCGATATGTTGCTCTAGTGTGATCATTAGGCGTTGCGAAAGAACCACCACGAAGGACCATTTGACCAACCATAAACTTGCCATTATATTCACCCACAGCTCCTTCAGGAGTTCGAAAACCCGGATACGCACTGTATGCACTTCTGGTCCATTGCCAGGCCTCATGATAAAGACCTTGTAATCTACTCTCGTGAGTTGCGGCGTATTCCCATTCCGCCTCACTTGGGAGCCGTGCTCCAGCCCATTCAGCATAAGCTGCTGCTTCAAAGTAGCTGATATGAACAACCGGAGAGTGGGGATCCAATGGAATACGTCCATATAAGCTAAAAGTTGACCATTTATTATTACTTTCTTTTCTCCAGTACAATGGAGCTGTCCACTTTTCTCCTTTGACTTTAGACCATCCATCAGATAACCAGAATGACGGGTTTTGATAGCCTCCATCTTCAATGAATTTTTGCCATTCAATATTGGTGATAAGTCGGTCAGCTATTTCAAAGGGTTGCAGATATACAATGTGCTCAGGTTTTTCATTATCAAAGCAGAAACCATTTTCATCATATCCAATTCGGGAAATACCTCCTTCAGAAAATAACCAATTGATATCTTCTTGTGGAGAATAGCTACCCCTGGGCTGACTAAAGTATACTGGTTCCATAATTGAATGAGAAAATAGATTCAGTATGTCCATCAAAATCAGTTCTTGATGTTGCTCTTCATGAGCTAATCCTAATTGAAGAACAGGTAGCAAGTCTGCCCTGAAGTTATCCAGAAGAGAATCCATTGCTTCATCTACATGCGCTCGGTAGCGCATCACATCAAGTAATGAGGGGCGCGTCATCAGCCCTCGGTCAAGCTTATTCTGGCGTGGTCCTAACGCTTCATAGTAAGAATTGAATAAATAATTATATTCTGCTGAATACTCACTATATGTGGGTAAATATGGTTTTAAAAGGAAATTCTCATAAAACCACGTAGTGTGAGCAAGATGCCACTTAGCCGGGCTTGCGTCTGGCATTGATTGTACAACCAGATCTTCAGCACTTAGCGATTCCACCAAAGAAATACTCTTGCCTCGGGTATTCTGATATAGCAACTTAAGGTCAGGCTCATCAATGTTTTTGACGGTGCCATTAAAGAAATGAACCATAGAATCACCTAAACTATTGAGCGAAGCGCCTCAGGAATGTATAAACTCTAAAATCAAGATAATAAACTAATGCATCATTACATTTGATGTATTTCTTTTGTTTTTTATAGTTAAAGAAATGGCAGAAATCAGAAAGTAAAATACACCAAAAGCAGCATAGGGCACGACGGTTGTCACATCTAAGGACATACCACTGCTTGCCTGCTTGAACATGAACACACCTGCTAGCGCTGATTGTGCTCCACTTAAAATCATAGACCATTGTCCATTAGAGGTTTTCCACCGACGTACCGAGGCTGAAAGTTGAAGGATGCCTGAAAATATTGCCCAGATTCCAAAAACTTTAATTGTCACACTCATGCCTACTGACAGAGACCATATTATAGCGGCCGTCACTATAATGCTGACGATTAAATTAAATTTTTGTGGAGGGTTCTCACCTAATCCTCCAGATCTTTGAGCATCTATGTAATTTGCGAGCGCATCCCATGCCGGATATAAAACAAGCAAAAGAGCACCAACGACAGGAATATTTCTGCCTATAAGAACTGCCAATGCAATCCATACCATCGACCCCACTGCCCGTATATAATAGTATTTGTTAAGCCATTTATTTTCGTTATGACTTTTAACCTGCATCTCGCTGCCCATTATACATCTCCTTAATTTTTAGGTTAACTACATGATTTAAATGTTAAATACCTTAAGAATATAGCTGTAATGCAAGTGTGGATAACCTACCTAATGATAGGCAATCAAAACCATTACCTTGCATTTGAGTCAATCCATTCTGAGAACTGATTAACATCAATAAATTTAAAAAACCATCTTATTGAATCAATAGGTTATCAGGTCTCTTTCAAGTCTTGCTTTTTTTAATGAGGTGACCTTTCTCTTCTTTGCTCCCTGAGAAACTGAGAAGGGCAACTTATAGCTGATGTACTCAAACGCAATCCACAATAAATAGTAAATAACTGGAACTGGCATTGCACATATAGAAGGCTGAGAGAATTCCTTCAGATTATCCTTGCACTCTATATTCTTCTGCGAATCTATTTTTTTAGAGCAAACACTTTGTATTAGATCTACCTGAGTGTCATTATAAAAAATTGAATCAATTGATTCATATACTTTACATGCCGTTTCATTAAAACCCACTGAACTTACACATTTTTTTATAGATCTTATGCTTCTGTTACCTACATTAGAATGCAATTTTTGGCTAGCCAACAATTGCGCCAGAATTACGTCAGTATCTATCCTTTTTTCTAAAGAGTTAACTTTGAGCGATTTTGATTCATTTACACTTTCATTAGAATTAACGAACGCTTCGTTTCTTAAATTTAATATTTCATGAAAGCCTATCTGATGTGAAGTCGATGATTTCTTAAGGTCCATCCAGGAGTTTGTGGCAAATGTGATTGAAAACTGATGTAGATTATATATGCCAGTCATTCGCATCTCCCATTAAATTAATTAACTTTAAGGGTATTAAACCTTAAAAATCTTAGGGTAAGTTAATGAAGTGTTTTATATAGTCCTTCTCACTAACTTTAACGTTCAAATATTTCACCAGACCACTGCAAACCAATCTACCAGTAGGTAGATTGGCTGTCAAACTCTTATCTTAACCAATTGAGCTCTGTTAAGCTGCAAGTACACAACTGTTGCAGGTGAAAATGCTTATAACATTTGTGTTAGTTAACCACGCAAAAGGACGGTGACAGTAACGAGCAACCGGGCAGTTCCGCATGACCATTACTCAGGGTGACCGTAATTTTTTGCTCAAGGTTATTCCTCAGCCAGATAATGAGGAGGGCACGATACGAACTACAGCTGATCTGCAGAGCAAAACCGGCCAGTCTCTCACTGGCACCGTTGAGGATCTTTAAGTTCCTGCTCCACTCCCGCAGGTAAGCCAGCGTCAGCTCTTTTTTGTTTCCAGAACGTCCGCAGCATGGCCTAACCGAGGCTCAGATTGTCAACCAGCTTATTCAGGCGAAGGTTTACCTCTTCAAGCTGCCGCATATGTTTCAGTTCTGGTGGAAAAATCCCGCAGTACTTTTTGCACCTGATGTAGAACGTGACATCGGAAACGCCCGGCCTGTAGCAGACTTCCGTTACGTGCATACCCAGTTCTGCTCGCTTCAGAGCAAAGACAATATGTTCTTCTGTGAATCATGACGTTTTCATCGGCACAACCTTCGTTCATGGAAGTGAATTTCATGCCGGAATTCTGTTTCTGAATGGTTCAGAGTTACGGGGCATGGTCTAAACTACCTTTTCGCCACAACCCGTATTTCTACCAGCGCATTTTCTGGAATGAATTCTACTACGCCTATGGCGCTCCATGCAGGATAGGGAGCTTTTATATACTCATCCTTTACTCTGGAAAAAACCTCTATATGCTTTTTTAAATCAATATGAAAACTGGTCATCTCGAGTATATTTTCATAATCTAAACCCGCAGTTTTTAAATAAACGCCCAGCTTATAGAATACATCATGAAATTGTTCTTCAGGATGTTTACTGATTGGTTTATCCTTACGCGCTGCGGTTACACCTGAAAGATACAATGTGCCATCGGCTTCAATGACGGGAGAAAAGTGCCAGTCAGTGTAATAATGTTGAAATTCTGCAGGGGCTATCGCCTGTTTCATCGTTTTTTCTCAGGTTGATAAATGATTCAATACCAGCGTACTCAAAATTTTTATAGCTGAAAATAACTTAAGTTCATACAGAGTATTACTCACTTTGTATATGACAAGTGACAGCTAAAGGATGCAATTTCTATCTCACCGAGTATCCGAACCTGTTGCCCGCCTCAATCAGAACTATGCCGGAAGGTTTTATGGCCAAGCCGCATGCTGAGCACGGCGCCGGTGGCAAGGCACGCCGCCATCGCCAGTAGCGACACAATAAAAGCATGAGAGATATCCGCTCCGCTGTGACAGTCATCCAGCATGCTGTAAAAAATGCCGCCAATAATGGCAGCGCTTAGCGCTGTGCTGAGCTGTAATGTCGAGCTGGTTACGCCGGCGATCATCCCAGAATAGGCTGGCGCAACCTGGCCGGTCACCATTCTCACCAGTGTGGGCATGGCCAGCCCCTGACCAAGTCCGGTAATAAACAGGAGTATGGCGAGCGGTAGCATCCCTGGAGCGTTGCCAGCCAGCGTATTGGCTATCAGCCATGCCATGCCCGCTAAGCCCAACACCTCGCATCCCATTCCGATCGCGCTCAGGTAATTTCCGACGAAACCTCTCAGGTAAGGCGTTAATAATGGCCCAATCAGGTAGCCGAGACCAAACGGCAGGAAAAGCCTTCCTGCTGTAAGAGCCGTCAGGTTCAATGCGCTTTGAAGATAAACAGAAAACAACAAAAAGAATGCGGCGATCGAATAAAACAGCAAAACAATGGCCAGCGCCTGTCCTAATCCAGGCGTACTCAATACGGAAGGTTCAAGCAGGGGCGAACCGCCCTTCTGACTCAGGCGGCGCTCATAACGCCATAACAGTGTGCCCAGCAACGGGACAGCCAGGAATAACAATACTGTCCACAAGGGCCATCCCGCCTCACGGCCTTCAATCAGCGGCACAATGAGCGCGCTTAGCGTTAGCGTTGCCAGTAGCATGCCGATGGGATCCAGACGCTGTGTGGATTGCGCCCGCGTCTCCTTAAGTAATCGCAGGCCAAAAAGAATAATCAGCAGCGCTACCGGCAGGTTTACGAGAAAAATTGTTCTCCATCCCAGGTGAAACAGGTCTGCTGAAATCAGTACGCCCCCCAGAACCTGTCCGATAACCGAGGCCAACCCAAACACAGCACCATAGATGCTAAGCGCTAATGGTTTTTCCGCTTCGGGAAAAATGGCCTGTATTGAAGCCAGCGCCTGAGGTGCCATAATCGCTGCCGTGGCGCCTTGTAATATGCGTCCGGTAATCAGAACCCACGGTGACCAGGCTAAACCACACAGCAGCGATGCGGCGGCAAATCCCATAAGGCCGATGAAAAACATCTTTCCCCGGCCATAAATATCACCCAGCCGGCCACCGGTAATTAATGTGACCGCATACACAGCGGCATAGGATGAAATTACCATCTGTTCAGCAGAAGATGAGGTACCCAGCTCGCCCTGTATTGCAGGCAGCGCCACATTGACAATAAAAAAATCGAGCGGCGGCAAAAATGCCCCAACCAGTAAAATGATAAACATCGCCCAGCGACGCGGCTCGCCTTGCATGATGCTATGGCTCGACATAGAACACTCCATAGAAACCTACCGTCCCCAAAAGGACTTTTGTCATCGCTTAATTACAGGTAACCCGTCAGCGGGTGTATCAGCGCATGCCGCCGGAAGCCAAAATTACCTCACCGGTGACCCACCCTGCGTCGTCTGATGCAAGAAATGAGACAATTGGTGCCACATCTTGCGCCTGTCCGATGCGGCCAAGTGGCGTCTGCTCTTCATTCCATGTCTGGAACGCCGAGTTCATCGCCCCTGCGCTATGGCTACCTTCCGTTTCGATCAGGCCAGGGTTGACCGCGTTAACGCGAATGCCTCGGGGACCGAGCTCTTGTGACAATACGCCCGTGATGGCGTCAACAGCGCCCTTTGCGCCACTGTAAATGGCACTTTCAGCGATAAACACGCGGGTGACGAAAGAACTGATATTGATGATGCTGCTGCCTTTAGCCAGGTACGGCGTGGCAGCGGCCGTCACCAAAAGCGTGCCTAAAACATTAATGTCGAATTGCCGGCGGTAGAGTGCTTCGGTGCTCTCTTCAATTCTGGCGAACTGATAAACGCCCGCGTTATTGACGACAATATCCAGCTGTCCAAAACGTTCGATAGCCGCGTTAATCAGTGCCTCAACGTCGGCTTGTTGAGTAACATCCGCTGCTACTGCTAACGCCTGTCCCCCGGTAACGGTAATGTCAGCCACTACTTTTTCGGCATCGTTTTTTCCTGAAGCGTAATTAACAATCACCCGCGCACCGTCCGCCGCCAGCTGGCGGGCAATCGCGGCGCCAATACCCTTCGATCCGCCGGTAACGATGGCAACTTTATCTTTTAATTTGTTCATAATTTCAGCTTCCTGTTATAACCGTCTGACGCGATTTGAATGAGGAAGCTATGGTGATGCTTACATTGTTGTTTGGGAACTGACATTTTTGTATATTCGATGTTCATTTTTGTACGGTGAGGAGCGAGCATGGAATGGAGTGACGTTCGGATATTTTTGGCAGTTAAGCGTAAAGGCTCTTTCGGGGAAGCGGCCCGCAGTCTTGGCGTGAGTCATCCAACGATAGGGCGCCGTATAAAAGCGCTTGAGGATGAGGCACAGCAAACGCTGTTTCGCCGGACCCGTGAAGGGCTGGTGCTAACGGACGCTGGCGATGGCGTAATGACATTGGCCGAAGCGATGGAAGACTCTGCGCTGGCAATGGAACGCCGCCTGGCGGGCAATCATGGCCGGCTTGAAGGAATACTGCGAATTTCTTCTGCGGAGTGGTTTGCTAACTATGTGCTGGCACCAGTACTGAACGAACTAACGCGCCGCCATCCAGCGATTGTGCCGGAAGTCATCGCAAGTTACCGCTTGATCAATTTGTCGCGCCGTGATGCCGACATTGCGTTTCGCATTGTGCCTTTTACCGAGCCGGATATTGTTCAGCGTCGCCTGATGAGGATGCCCTACGCACTCTATGGCACTCCACAAAACGCCAAGTTAATGCTAAACGATCCGCGTTCGGTGGGGCTGATCCTGATGAATACCGAGCAATCACATTTTCCTGACGTATCCTGGTTGCTTGAGCGTTTTCCGCAGTCGAGATGTGCTTTTAAAAGCACGAGCCGGGCGATTCAGGCGCACATGTGTGCTCGCGGGATGGGCATCGCCGTACTACCTCAACCGTTGGGTGATGCCACTCCAGGGTTGCAGCGCCTCGCAACGCCTGATTTGCCACCTTCACGAGATATCTGGGTAGGTTACCATCAGGATCTTCGGCACATGGATCGCTTACGTGCCATGTTGGATATCGCAGATACAATGGTTGGACCACTTAAAATAGATGCTGATGTGCGGTGACATCGGCAAATAAGGCGCGGGCTTATGGCCTCTTAGTGCTGTGAGTTCAACCGATGGATGTAACACACTTATTTTACCGCTCTGTGCCAAAAGCAGAAGTTGTAAAAGAACTGTTATGATAAATATGATCGTCAGACATAATCACTCGAGGATAAGCATAATGCTTTTAGAGAAGCTCAGATGGCTGGAGTGTAGCCTTCACGGCGACAGGCGCAACGACCGTCAGTGGCTTGAACTGATTCTTCATCCTGAATTCCAGGAAATCACCCGGTCAGGCGTTATGGTTGACCGTTCAGATACCATTACGTCGTTGTTAAGCGAGAACACTCCATCTCATATTCTCAGTAGCGATTTTCGACTCACAGAAATGGGGTACGGCTGCGCCATACTTCATTACCGCACGTTTAACATTGATGGCAACTGTCCCGCATTGCGTTCCACAAGCTGGCTGTGTTCGAATGAAGGCCAGTGGACTCTGGTGTTTCGCCAGGGAACGCCAGAAATGGGCAAAGTGTAGTGAGTTTAAGAATTAATCAGGAGTGAGCTGCCATCCACTCATTCCGAGTAATGTGGAACATGAGGCTTGATGGCAATCCTTCAAAGTCTGCTACCTTTTTTAAAAATTTAAGCCCCGATTTTTCCAATACCTTCCTCGAAGCAAAGTGGTCTTCTCTAACGACACCCACAATTTCCTCCAGCCCGACCTCATCAAATCCAAATCGTATCGCCCTTATGGAAAGCTCTGTTGCATAACCTTTACCCCATGCATCAGGTTCGAATCGGTATCCAAGATTGTTTGTATTTCTTCCATCGAACTGGCTGCAAAATACGCCACCAAATCCTATAACTCGATTAGGATTCGATTTTTCAAAAACAGTCCAATCACCAAAACCATGCTTTTCATATATGCTCAACGTTCTTTCCAGCATATCTTGCGAAGATTCAATATTTTTATGTGGGCCACGTGGGTTGAACCTATGTGTTTCGGGATTCCCATATATCCTGAATAAATCGTTCAGATCTTCACGCGTGGTATAACGGAATAATAAACGTTCAGACTCCCAAACCATTGAGTAATCTCCCTATCACTTTGTAAGTATCGAACTGTTAACAGACAAAGTTAATCTAGTAAAAAACTAAGTGCAATAGCCTGTTATAGTTCGCAGCTTCTCACTGAAATATGGGGGGCCAATATCTCGCTCCGAGATATGGCAATTTCAGTGTTCGTTACAACAATGAGTAACTTCTGCTTTTCGCTCAAATCCGCCCTTCGCTTGCCGGCACATCCGCTCCTTACCAAAAGCGGACGTTGTTGAGCTCATGCAGTTTTAATTCATGAAGAAAGGTAAGTTAAATTTTTTCCTGGTTCACACGGGATGAAAGCTCTTTATAGCTCTCTTTTCGCTCGCTGTAACGATCTGCAAGGTAACTGGTTTGCCCCTTGAGCAGCAGCGTAATTTTAAATAGTTCCTCGGCAACATCGACGATACGATCGTACCAGGACGAGGGTTTCATGCGTCCGTTCTCATCAAATTCCTGCCAGGCTTTCGCCACAGAGGACTGGTTGGGGATAGTGAACATCCGCATCCACCGGCCCAGAATGCGCATCTGGTTCACCGCATTAAATGACTGAGAACCGCCGCAAACCTGCATTACTGCAAGTGTCTTGCCCTGAGAAGGACGAACCGCGCCTTCACTTAGGGGTATCCAGTCGATTTGTGCCTTCATAACCGCGCTCATCGCCCCATGCCTTTCCGGGGAACTCCACACCATCCCGTCACACCATCTGACCAGACCGCGCAGCTCGGTGACTTTAGGGTTCGTGTCCGGCGCATCATCTGGCAGGGGTAAACCGGAGGGGTTAAAGAGTTTCACCTCCGCGCCCATCGCCGTCAGCAGGCGACCTGCTTCCTCCGCGGCAAAGCGGCTGTAGGAGCGCTCCCTTACAGAGCCATACAGGATCAAAATCCGTGGCGGCTCCTGCAGGTGGAGGCGTTCAGCGATGTCTTGATCAAAACATTTAATGTTCAGAGCAGGAAATTGTTCCATCTTTCTCCTCCGGAGAGAACAGGTGATTTCAAAATGTATACATATGATTTACCATATATGTATTCTAAAGGGAACGGAGTGAAAAATGCTACAACCTGTTCAGCTTTTCAAAATCCTGTCGGATGAAACACGGCTCGCCATTGTCATGCTTCTCCGCGAGGCCGGTGAACTGTGCGTCTGCGATATCTGTGCGGCCACCTCCCAATCGCAGCCAAAAATCTCGCGACATATGGCCATACTTCGCGAGGCTGAACTAGTTCTTGACCGCCGCGAAGGCAAATGGATCCATTATCGCCTGTCACCACACATACCGGCGTGGGCAGCGGAGACAATCACGGCATCCTGGCTGTGTCTGCGGGATGATGTTCGTGAATGGCTGGACAAATCAGCCTGCACCTCCTGCTGAAGCAGGGACACATTTACATAATCATATATAATGGAGCCTGAAATGCTTTTGGCGGGGAGTATATTTTTACTGACGCTGGTACTGGTGATCTGGCAACCCAGAGGCCTGAGTATTGGCTGGAGCGCGAGTATCGGGGCTGCGCTGGCTCTGGTAACCGGTGTGATCCATATCGCTGACATTCCCGTTGTCTGGAATATTGTGTGGAACGCGACTGCAACATTTATTGCGGTGATCATTATCAGCCTGCTGCTCGATGAGTCGGGCTTCTTTGAATGGGCTGCACTGCATGTCTCCCGCTGGGGTAATGGGCGTGGTCGCCTGCTGTTTACTTGGATAATATTGCTCGGTGCTGCTGTTGCTGCGTTGTTTGCCAATGACGGTGCAGCACTCATACTGACGCCGATTGTGATTGCGATGCTGCTCGCACTGGGATTCAGCCAGGGCACGACTCTGGCCTTTGTCATGGCCGCAGGATTTATCGCAGATACGGCCAGCCTGCCGCTCATTGTTTCTAACCTGGTGAATATCGTCTCGGCTGACTTCTTCGGTCTGGGCTTTACGCAGTACGCCTCTGTGATGATCCCCGTGGATGTGGCAGCGATTGCGGCCACGCTGGTCATGCTGCATCTTTTCTTTCGCAGGAATATTCCGGCGACATATGACGTCTCGCTGCTAAAAACGCCCGCCAGTGCAATAAAGGATTCGGCAACCTTCAGGGCGGGCTGGATTACCCTTTTATTGCTGCTTGTCGGTTTCTTTGTTCTGGAACCGCTGGGGATCCCGGTCAGTGCGATAGCGGCTGCTGGCGCAGCAGTGCTATTTGCGGTGGCGAAAAGAAGCCATGCCATCAATACAGGGAAAGTCCTGCGCGGTGCACCCTGGCAAATCGTTATTTTCTCGTTGGGCATGTACCTGGTGGTCTATGGCCTGCGCAATGCTGGGCTCACGGAGTACCTGTCTGGCGTGCTGAACCTGCTGGCAGACAAGGGGTTGTGGGCAGCGACGTTCGGCAGCGGCTTCCTGACAGCATTTCTCTCATCAGTGATGAATAATATGCCGACGGTGCTGATTGGCGCGCTGTCAATTGACGGAAGTTCGGCGACCGGCGTCGTCAAAGAGGCAATGATTTATGCCAACGTAATTGGTTGCGATTTAGGCCCGAAAATCACCCCGATTGGCAGTCTCGCTACCCTACTGTGGCTTCATGTACTGGCACAGAAAAGTATGACCATTACATGGGGATATTACTTCCGCACCGGCATAATTTTGACTCTGCCCGTGCTGTTCGTCACCCTGGCCGCGCTGGCATGGCGGCTCTCTGTCACTTTGTAATGAGATATTGAAATGAGTAACATTACTATCTATCACAATCCTGCCTGTGGCACCTCACGTAACACGCTGGAGATGATCCGTAACAGCGGTAACGAACCGACCATAATTTACTATCTCGATACGCCTCCGACCCGCGATGAGCTGATTAAGCTTATTTCAGATATGGGAATGACAGTACACGCCTTGCTGCGTAAGAACGTTGAGCCTTATGAACAGCTGGGGCTTGATGAAGACAAATTCACTGACGGGGAGTTGATAGATTTTATGCTTCAGCACCCAATTCTGATCAACCGACCTGTAGTCGTGACGCCGCTTGGTACACGTCTTTGCCGCCCCTCAGAAATTGTGCTGGATATTCTACCTGAAGGTCAGAAAGGCGCTTTTACCAAAGAGGATGGCGAGAAGGTTATTGACGAAACGGGGAAGCGGGTTAAGTAATCTATTCACTTCATATTATCGGATGCCTGTTTACGCTGTGTGGGCGTCCGCTCCTCGCTCATAAGGGATAACCATACTCAAATCTCCCACATTGCAGGAGATTTGAGTATGAACACGTCACCGTGGAACAAAGACCGTATCATTGGCCAAAAAAGACCACTTCAGATATCTCATATCTGGGGGATCCGAATCCGGCTTGAACTGGAAGGTAAAACGCGCGCTTTAGCTCTGTTCAATATGGCCCTGGACAGTAAGCTTCGAGGCTGTGATCTGGTCAAACTCAAAGTATCTGATGTGGCATATGGTAGCTTGGTTTCAAGCAAAGCAACGGTGTTGCAACAGAAAACCGGTAGTCCTGTGCAATTTGAGATAACCAAAGGAACAAGAGAAGCTGTTGCTGCATTGATAAAGCTTGGCAATTTGCACAGTAAAGACTTCTTGTTCCGGTCTCGGGTCGGAACTAATCAGCACATATCAACCCGACAATACAACCGACTCTTTCATGGGTGGGTAGAAAAGCTTGGTCTCGAAGATTCGCTTTACAGCACACATTCCATGAGAAGAACAAAACCTTACCTGATCTACAAGAAAACCAAGAATCTTCGGGTGATCCAACTTCTGTTAGGCCATAAGAAACTGGAAAGCACAGTCCGTTATCTGGGCATTGAAGTCGATGATGCGTTAGAGATCTCTGAATCGATTGAAGTCTAAGGTTGTCAGGGCTGCAACAGCAGCCCTGTGCCAGGAGCGGACATTGCTAACATTCTATCTACATTAACCAGTGGGAGCACATCAAACACAACCTGCTCTAATTCACAGTAAGCAGGTCAAGTCGGGGCCAACTGCTCGTGAGTCTGCGCACAACATGCCTAATCCTCAAGATTTACCTAAGTTATATATACAGTCTAACTGTATATTTTCGAGGGCCGATTATGATTGATCAGAACAAAATAGTGGTGCAGGATTTTAACAAGCGGGTGATAGAAGAAGGCAATCGCGAGGCCTTTGAGAAATTGGTTGCGGAAAATTTTGTCAATCGCTCTGCACCATTAGACGCAGTCAGAGACCGAGAAAGTTTATGGCATACTTTTGAAAATATCCTCAGACCTGCACTCGCTGATTTGAAGGTGAATATTGAGCTTCAGATAGCAGAGTGCGATTGGGTAACCACGCGCAAAACTTTAACAGGAGTGCACAAAGGCGAGTTGCTTGGCGTGCCTGCTACTGGCAAAAGTGTTTCTATCACCGTTATTGATATGGTCCGCATTGTTGGAGGTCAATACGTTGAGCATTGGGGACTCAACACGTTAGGGCATGTGGTGAACCAACTAAAACAAAGTTAAAGCAGCTTACGCAGTACTGCCATACCTTTTCTAAGATCTTCATATTCTATCTTATCTAACTTATTGATGATCCGATTATCAATATACTCAGTGCGCAGCGCCCGAGCATCATCAAGCATTTCTCGTGCGCTTTCACTCAGTACAATCAACTGTACTCGGGCATCAGAGAGGCTGATTTGCCGCTGAACCAACCCTTGATGCTCAAGCTCGTTTATTACTAAACGCATACTTTGATGTTTTACCCCCCTCAGACGAGCCAAGTCACTGATTGAAAGTGCTTGATGAGTATCAATTAGGTCTAATGTTTCAAGCTGCGAAGTTCGTACAGTGCCAGTTGCGACTCGAACATTGCGTACTACTGCGCTAAGGATTTGGCGTATCTCATTAGCAAGTAATTGAGTTTCAATCGTCAAAGGGTTAGTTCCGTGGTAAAAAAGAGGCAAAGGATAAATTATTTTGTGAGTTTCACTTAGGCAAGTATAAAAGCATCTGAGCTTACCTATTGGTTCGCAAGAAAAGCGGCGATTATCACTGCTTCTCGCTCAATATTCGTAACCAGCAAGCGCATACCCTGAATCACATCAGAGTGTAATTCTCATGGTAAGAATGACTATAGATCGCTCACTGCTGTCCCTGGGCTCTGTGCCCAGGCTGTGTAAAAACGATTTAAGCTTGGGACATGAACGCAAAAGAGGCCGACGCCAGCGCTTTTACGTAAGATCTGCATCATCTTTCTATGCAAATTTTCTAAACGCGTGACCTTCTGTCAGCAATCAGAGTTTTCACACAGCCTGTGCCAATAGCGGACATGCCCTTGTGGCATCTGCATTTTTGGAACAGAGCCACATGAGAGATCAACTATTTGCGGGGAATGGTGAATATTTTCTGTTCGAGCCTTTTTGCACTATCAAGATCATGGGCAAACTGGGTAATGGTTGGTTTACGTATACATAGCTCGCGCATTCTGCGGGTTGAGTCATGATGTAACTTTGCATCAACTGCGACACCATCAATGTGACCTTCCAGCATATAGCTTTCGTGGTACGAAGCATCTCCAGCGATCAATACATAGTGAGCGCCTGCATCTACAACTACTGACTGGTGGCCAAGGGTATGTCCTGGCGTGGGAACTATTCTTACTGTGCCGTCGTTTGTTACTGCCATACTTCTTTCAAAACTCTCAAACGGACCGTCATCATGTGTGGTGGTGGTGGGTTTAAACCATTTTGGGTAATGCATGTTAAGGAAACCTTGTACTGGCCCATTCCATGCGAGAGCATCATGCGCTTCTTTTTGGCTCAGGATAATCTCACTGTCAGGAAAGTGACCGATTCCTCCTGCATGATCGCCATGCATGTGCGTCATTATTACCCATCTGACATCCCGGGGATTGAGTCCAATCGACTGAATTCTAGAATTAACTTCTTCTTCAGGTTTAACCCATCTTCTTTCGCACTTCTGCATAAATGGGTGCCACCAGGGCTGATACCCGGGATCATTCGTGTGTGAGCTTTCGCCAGTATCCACTAAGATAAGCCCTTCCGGATGTTCAATAAGCCAGCAACCAATCGGGAGGCGAGGACTCCAATCTTTGTCTGTCAAAACATCAACTACCCGTGCAGGACGAGCCTTGTAACGTGCCAGTTGATGCCGGCTTTTTATCTGGACATCTCCGGTTTGCAGGCAATGTATTTTCATGTCATTCTCTTAAAGCAACAAGTGTTGCATTAAATCTTAGGCTTTGATCATGATGAGAGCAACACCTGAAGAAAAAGAATCACTCGACGCAGTAAAAGAGAGAACGGGTGGACGCAGTGCGAAAGTCAGGGAGGCGGTGTTGCAGGCTGCCCAGCAGATACTCATGGAACAAGGGGCAAATGCATTATCTCACCGCAACGTGGCGCATCTTGCCGGGGTGAATGCTTCGACGGTCTATCGTCGATGGCCTCACAGAGCGAGATTGATTGCTGATGTGTTCAGAAGTGTAGCTGAAAACATGGTCACAATCCCTGACAGTGGCAGTCTGGCACTTGATTTGTATGCTTTTTTGCAGAGGATAACCACCATGCTTTCTTCATCAGAAGGCAGAAAGTTAGTACAAGGCGCTATCAGCGCGACCTCGTCGGGTGACGGTATGGTTGAATCTGCAATTCGGGATGTCTGGGAGCAAAGGTTTCATCAGGCAGAGGTGATGTTCGAGCAGGCAGTACTGCGCGGTGAAAGTGGCTACGAGGGGCAGCGGAGAATCATACTTGAAACGCTTATTGCGCCCGTCTGGTTCAGAATGCTGATTACCCAAGAGCCTGTTAATCAGGAATATCTGGTTGCAAATATCAGCCGAGTTTTAGAGCAGATGTCTTGATCCCGGTTTTTTATTAAGCCTAAACTCGGGATGATATAGCTAGCTATTTTTGAGATAAGACAGATTAAAGACCCTTTCAAAAAGCAGCAGTATGTCCGTTCTTCGCTCAGGCTGTGTGAAAACCATTTAAGCTTGGGATCTAGACGCAAAAGAGGCCGACGCCAGCGCTTTTACGTAAAATTTGCATCATTATCTATGCAAATTTTCTTAGATATCGTCTAAACGCGTGACCTTCTGTCAGCAATCAGAGCTTTAACACAGCCTGCGCTCACAGCTGACCTTCCCTCGATGGGCAAATATCAATCCGTAGCGGTCTCACATGTACCCCACAACCACCCTACCCACCCCAGAACCCCTCAGGTATGGCGTAGTCCATGCTAGAGACGACGGTGAAGTCCTGCCGTTTGCCCTTCTGCCGGGGCAGTCGCTTTCGCCCTTTCGCAATACAGCGGGCCAGTTTGTTTTCCCACTGCCGTTGCGTGTGCTCAACGCCCTCTTCCGACCAGTATGTGATGAATTCGGCAATTTCTGCGGGTGACGGTTCATCTGACAGTTCATGCCCGCATTGCCTGGCGATGTTCACAAATTCCCCCGAAGGTTGCCATCCTGCCGCCATAGCGAATTTCCCTGCGGTTTGGCTCTGACACTGACCACGCCGCGAACCAGATGGCGGGGTGTCGCGGCTAACACAGATGGCCTCGCTTCCCTTGCGCCAAAGCGTCACGCTCTGCGTCACGTTGAACAACGCATTGAACCGGGATGACGTCGGGCAGTGGAGAATTTCTGCCAGAGGCTTGTCAGTGCTTTGGTGGGTTTGAGTTGCCAGCGGCGTGGATGAACCTGTAGTGATTTTGGGTTTAAAAAATTCCGCAGGGCTGTGGATAACCTCGCGCGCGGTGTGTGTTTTATTTAATATTTTATTTATATATTTAGATCTTAAAAAACAAAAACGGGTGTGCGCGCGCGAAGGTATAACACGCGAGGGGAAACCCGATCCCGCGTTCTCGCGAATACCCGGCGTGAAGCGGTCCGTGACGCCTGAACCATCGAGCGTTACGGTGTCTGTTACGCCCTGCGTGACGCCCAAATCACTGAGCGTTACGGTGTCCGTTACGCCTCGGGTGATGCCAGAATTACCGGGCGTTACGGTCTCCGTTACGCCCTGAATGACGCCTGAATCACTAAGCGTTACGCGATCCGTTACGCCCTGCGTGACGCCAGAATCACTTAGCGTTACGGTGTCCGTTACGCCCTGCGTGACGCCTGAATGATCGAGAGTGACATTCTGCTTTCTGCTTGGGGAGCAACGCGAATTTTGCTGTGACGAAAGGCAACTGACTATCATCGTTTTTCCTCCCATTTCCACAGTGCCACAGCTAACAACTTCCCCATCTTCATTTTTCTTCACACACGTTCTAACCGATGAAGAATCATATTTATAGGTCCCGTCTTTTCCAGGCTCGCCCAAGACTGCCGTAATACCCTTTATGATTAAGCTCTTGATCTTCAGGCTCCGCCTGTAACGCTGCTGTCGAAGAGCGCCCGGGGACTTTTTTACTGCACCTTCCTGTGCCGTTTCATTCAGCCCAAAGAGCGTAATCCGCTTGGCCTTCTTGTCATAATGGGCAAGCCCTGCTGCCACCATGGCCTTACCGAAACCGGGATAATCAGCCAGCATGTCCAGATAGTTCAGTTCTGCATTTTCAAAGACACCATCAGACCCATACTCAATAGCCGTCGTCCAGATGGTTATCAGTGAGGCAATGGCTACCGCGCGCGAAATACTTCGGGTGATCAGTGGAGACTGATGTTTGCCAAAAGTGATCTTCAATCCTTCGCCGCCGTCTGGTGGATTCTCAATGAAAGCGGCGAGTTGATTGACACGTGGATGGTTCTTCAAAGATGAAGAGAGATTGATGCTCAGGCGTGACATGCTTCGGCCTCTCAAATTTTGGTGAGGTTTACACTGCCGGAGCCACCCGGCATAATAGATTTGGCTTAAGTCAAAGCTAAGCTGTTCTGCACTAAACCCCGGTACTGTTGCTGCAGTCCGGGGTTTTCTCTTTGGTGCGTTCCAGCTCGAACTCGGCAAACTGGATGGCCACAGTGAGTAGCCACCGGTACTGCTCGAGTGGCACCTTCATCTCCCCATTTAAAACAAAGTCCTCTACCCCACTTGCTGCCAGGGTCTCCATGATCTCAGGGTACTTCTCAGTGCGCCTAAGGATAGTGGAATCGGCCACGTTTAGGCGGCGAGCTACTTCAGTCTGACGCGTTTTGATAAGCGCTTTGTGTGCGGAGGCAAGCAGATGACGACTTGTTATAGTGAATCTGTCGATCTTGCGTGTTTTTGCTGATTCCACTTATTAATGTCTCCTGCTTGATTTGAAATTATTGAGTAAGGTTTTAAATCATCAAAAGCTATGCTGTCTTCAAAAGACAGTCTTTGATATAGAACTGTCCATGCTTAATCCATTGGTAATCCATCTTTTTCATTCGGATAATCATCGCTGTTGAGCTCATGGGGGGTTACAAGCCAATGAGTTGCCGCAGACCAACGGATAGCATTTTTTCCCTTTGGCTTGTATTTGCCGCTTAGGACCTGACTAACATAGCCTTGGCTGACCCCGACAGATTTTGCAAAATCAGCCTGCCTTACGTGATATTGCTCCAAATATTGTTCCAGCTTCATTGTGCGCTCCAAATCATTACCCACCAATATTAGTGCTACTGATTATGATTTTCAATAGCGCAGCTATTTGCAAATTATTAGTGCTGCGAATAAAAATAAGCAATGAAAAAGAAAAACTTACTCACTGATGAAGACAAACTCAAAGCAGATCGTTTGAAAACGGTTTGGAATGAGAAGAAAAAACTACTTGGTTTAAGCCAAGAAGTTGCGGCTGGGAAATTGGGCTTTAGCACTCAAGCAGCTATCAGCCAATTTTTGAATGGAAAAATACCTTTAAATATAGAGAATGTGCTTAAGTTTGCGGAGCTTCTTGAAGTTCCCCCCGAAACTATAGATCCTGCGATCGCTTCACTACTACACCCTGTTCGAATTGCTGAAAGGGATAAAAACCAATTTAAAATCAATGAGGTGAATAAATATCCTCTATATGATGTTGAACAAATTCTTCGTTTGGTCAAATTAGGCTATGTGGGTCACACAGAGCAGTATGTGACTACAGCTCATCAGGCCAGTGAACGATCCTTTTGGCTAAAAGTATCTGGGCACTCAATGACTGCCCCACAGGGTGTAAAACCAAGCTTTCCAGAGGGCGTTTTAATACTTGTCGACCCTACTGAGAGGGTCACTGCAGGGAATTTTTGCGTTTCAGCACTATCTAATTATGATGAGTTAACCTTCAAAAAATATGATCGCGATGCAGGAGAGAGTTACCTAGTTCCACTAAATCCGGCTTATCGTACACTTAAATGTGACCATTCTGTTCAAATCATTGGGAAAGTTGTTCATGCCATATGGGCAGATACTGTCTTCAACTCTACCCCCAAGTAAATTCCAATTATAATCAGGTGGTTAGCTTAACTTAACTACCTGATCAAAACCTCACGCGAAAAAAAAATCAACTTTATAAGTATCACTATTGACTAAATATATTAGTGGCACTATTGTTAGCTAAGCTGAACGGCACAGCATACTGTCGGGCGGGGGGAGTGCACTAGCGCGAGACCCCGAAGTGGCAAAACCCACCTTCTTCTCGACAAATGAGATGGCATTCGTCCGTGCCATTTCCTTTGTTGAAGGAGGTTTTATGAAGAAGCAATACCTTAGATGTCCGATCTGTGGCCGTATCTTCAATCCCTTAATCCCTTATAAACACATCAAAGAGTTTCACCCCAATGCGGTTGATGGCGAACTCATACTCATTCGAGATGCCCGCCGAAGCTGCTTCGGGAAGGATAAACCCCAAAAACAACGATCAACACTCCTGTCTGACCATCTTCCGGGTTCACCTTCGAAACCGGCTGTAAAGGTAACGGCGCGATAGCCGTTCATCCCGAGCACATAGCGCTTTTGATTTTGATGATTTGCCGCTGCTTTCAGCGGCCCCCTATAACCCGCCATTCGTGGCATCACCCTTCGGAGTGCACTATGCAACACCGCGAAGCCGCTGTACGCCTCACTCAGACCGTCCAGACCATTACACGTGAACTGATCGAGTCAGTTACCTATCTGTACGCCTATCGCAAAAAAGATGAAATCAGTGAGAAGGAGTTCAATGACTATCTTGAAAAAACACAGCAGTTTGTTGAGAAAACCCTGGGAGAATTCGCCGAGCCGCTATATGAGCATCACCCGGATTTACGTGAGCATTGTTGCTCATGTGATATTCAACAAGAGAGCCAGTACGACTAATCCTGCCAACTCAATTTGTCAGGAAACTGAATAGCCAATCAGGCTATAACTGTTTCGTCAGAATCACTCCCTGACCCCTGTCCAGAGAAAGAAGCAGCACTAAGCCCAATCATTAGGGCAACGGTGCCAGAGAAGTTCCTGTGCGCCTGCTCCATTTTCCCGCCTCGTGCGGGATTTTTTTTGCGTATCAGAAATGCGCGCGAATTGACTCAATAGCATCAAGGCAGCAGATGGCAACTTCCTACTCATTTTCTCAGATGTCGGATTGATGGAGAAAGGCAAGATGACTAAACGCGCCTGCGGTATGCGAAAGCTGGGATGGAAATTGAAAATGCGTTACCTGCACTTTGCCCTTACAGGTAGCACGCAGTTGATGAAGCTGAACATCCGGTTTGCAAAATACCTTCGCTCAGTGCAAAGACATACGCCTTATCGCGGGATCAGAATGTTCGCGTCTGAGCTGCATCAACACTATCTTGGCGTATTTATTTACCTGGCAAAATTCCATTGTGATATCTCTCTTCGTCTGGAAGAGATGTCTCAGCAAAGCTCTGAATTTATTGATGATTGACCAAAACCCTGCTCTACCTGGATGGATTATCTGTCCTGTTTACAACGGTTTCAGGCCCGGCCATCACAGCTTCTTAAGCGGGTAAACAGTTAACAATCAAGTTGGGCTCAAAACCCAGCTTCTTCGCCCGCTGTAGCCAAAATAATCACCAATCATTCCAGCCCAAACGAAAGGAGCGGCACCATGAAAATGCTTTGCGCATTGTTTCATCACAACGGGTTCATTATTCAGGCGGAAGGCCATGAGGACTTTTGGGTGTTACTTGGCCGCCAGATTGGGTGGGGGAAGTTTTGCCGGGTGACAGAACCTGAGGCCATGGACAGCACCGTTTCGCGTTTTGAATTATGTGAATTACGCCCGGCTTCCGGGCCCGTTCCTTATCCCGTCTTCTCGGATGCCAATGTTTTATGGCACCTGGAGGAGGCCCGAACCGTGCTGAATTCGCTTAAACGCTGACACCGACTATCAGTCACGCTTCATATTTCAATGCCTGTCGGCGATTTCTTCCACCAGCACCAGTGGGCAGCTTTTCACTTTGCAGGCCTGCTTGTAAGCCATCGCGCAGACGTGACAGTAATCGTGATCGTCCGTTGCGTATTCATATTCCTGAAAATAACGAAACTGCCCTTCCGTTCCGCGTTTACGAACGAACTGCTGCCCTTCCATCGCCTCATCCAGCGCACGGAGTGTCAGAGCAGAAGGGTTATTAAAGCCAATCTTGATGCGGAATGTCGTCATCACATGATTATTCATCAGGCGTACGCAGACCGATACACGTTACTGATTCTCATACTAATAGCTGATGGTTATCGACCAGGCGTCTCTGGAGAGTTCTTCATGATGTTCACCCGCTTTCGAAACGTCTGGCGCTTCACCTTGTGTGGCCTGAACGTCGTCAGAGTTTTTTCAGATTTCAACATGGGCGTGGAATGGGCTTTCACGCTAAAGATTGCCGCTGCCTGCGCAGCTGATATGGAGAAGTAGCCATGAAAAACCAAAGCGCCCCACAGCGGGTCTATATGCGTGCACTCTGTCTGGTGAGGCAGTGGCGTCAGGGGAAAATTCGCCCCAGGCGCACCTTCCGTCACGGTTACCTCTCCATCAGCGTTACGCACTACTGGCGGCTTCTCTCCAAAGACGAGGGACAGCACTGGGAGTTGTTGAGTCACGCTGAATATGACCACCACCTTCGGCGACGCTTACCCCTTAAATCACACCGCTAACACCCTACCTTTCCGTGATTACCGACAGGAAAACAACATGCACACTGAAAATCTCAATCTTCATCTTGAGGCACATCGCCGCTGGCTGACGTCGAAAGGCGCAGAAGGTGAGCGGCTTATTTTACAGGGCGTTAATTTATCGCAGGTGAATCTTCGCGGCGCTCAGCTTGAAAGGGCAAGCATTACAGGCAGTGACTTTTTCAACACGGACCTGAGCCACGCTAACCTGCGGGGTGCCAGTCTGCACAGATGTGATTTTCGTAAAACCATCCTCAGGGGAGCACAACTTAGCGGTGCTTCGTTAAGGGGAGCTCTGTTTTCCTTAACCGATCTCAGCTACACAGACATGCGAGGGGCAGATCTTTTCAGTACCGACCTTCGTGGAGCCTGTCTCAGGTCGGCTCGGTTACCTGAAGGCACTTGGCTTATCTCCGGCGAAATATATGACATACAGATCACCAATGGTTCATTACTGCGAGTGGGATGTGAAGAGCATCCTGTCTGGGACTGGCGCTCGCTCAACCGCGAAGAGGTGTTGTCCATGGATGGAGAACGTGCGCTGAAGTTCTACCCGCGCTTACTCACGTTACTTGATTGCCATCTGGGCCAGGGCGAACGCCCTGAGTGGCTGATGCGCACGCTCTGATTTCGTTTTACTCCCACCGTTATCCTCAGGAATGATCGAATGAAAATCACTCATATTATGCATGGCGAACAATCGGTGCTCGTCATTCGTAGTTCCCTTTTGCACCTGCTTAAGCATGCTCGCGTCGCAGGCGCGGCGCTGGATGCAGCCCCCGATGCGGAAGTGGCAACCACAGGTGTGTTTTGGTTAAAAACTGTTTTAACCGGGAAGGCTTCCGACATTGAAGAAGCTCGTAAAGCGGCGCGGCTGGAGGAGATGCATTAAATGTTACCACTCTATATCTGCCTGCTCCTGAATGGCGGCACGCTAACAAGGCCGCCACCGTCACCCCCACCCTGTAGTCATGTCAGCGTATCGACTTGCGAACGCTACCCAATACGAAGGACATATTTCTACCCTGGAAAAGGCCTGCTGGTTAATCACCGCGGGCCTTTTCATTTTTATACACCTATCCCTCAAGGAGAACACCCATGAGTCCCTCTCAACTTGACAACATTTTAGAACAACACCAGCGCTGGCTCAGCTCTCATGGCCAGTACGGTCAACGGGCTGATTTAAGTATGGCGGATCTGCGTGGTGCCACGCTCAATGATGCCGACCTGCGTCTGGCCGTGATGATTGGAGTCCAGCTGCAGGGCGCGACGCTGAATCAGGTCCTGCTTCAGGGAGCCGTTCTCGCGTTTGCAAATCTCAGCGGTGCTAAATGCCTGCATACCAATCTGAGCCACGCCAGACTGATAGCGGCCAATCTGCAAAATGCAGATTTGACGACGTCCGTTCTGCGGGGCACGGACCTGCGAGATGCACGGCTGGAAGGCGCTCGTCTTCCCAAACCTGAGCCAGAAGAGAAAAACCACGTGGTGATCGTTGAAGTCACCCTTATCCGGAAGGATCCCACAAGACACTGACGCTTTCCCGATCACCCGTGATGTTTAAACAGCCTTAATCCCCCCCTGGAGCCTTACCCATGATGAATCAAAACATCAGGGGCGATGCCGCGCGCGCGCGGCCTTTTCACCCCATCCGTGATATTGAGTTCAGTCCAGGCAACACCCTCAGCAGTGCCAGTTTTACTCAACGTCGCCCTTTACCTCTGCTGCAGCTGCTTGTCGAACAGTTGATTGGCGCTATTTTCGGGGAGACGAAGTCATGACTCCGTATGTTCATCTCGAGAGACGTAAACAGGCACTTGACGCTGAAGAACAGGCGGCAATTGAAAAGGAGCAGTGGATCGATGACGAAACCGAGCGCCTGATGTGTCAGTTTCCCGACCAACTCGCCGATTTCCGACACGGCCGACAACCTCAGGACGTGATGAAATGCTGCGGTCATCGTGACGCGGACGAGCATTATCGCGATTTTATCTGGCACCTTGCCCACCAGCAAGCGGCTGACAACTACGACCTGCAGATCCTGCTGGGCTGGGAGGAACCTGTCTTATGAAACCGGGCATCTATCATGACATCAGTAACGAGGCGTATCACTCTGGTCCCGGCGTGAGTAAATCCCAGCTGGACGATATTGCTCTCGACCCATCGGTCTACATGTGGCGCAAGTATGCCCCCGTCGATGAGGAGAAAACCCGGGCGCAGGATATGGGCAGCGCACTGCATTGCATGCTGCTTGAGCCGGAAGAGTTTGAACGTCGTTTTATCACGGCACCCGTCTTTAACCGTCGGACGAACCAGGGAAAAGCGGACGAACAGGCCTTTCTCGACGAAGTCAGTGGCTCAGGTAAAACCGTCATGGACGCGGAGCAAGGGCGAAAACTGAAGCTCATGCGAGATAGCGTGCTTGCCCACCATGCCTCCCGCTATTTACTCGAATCAGAGGGGCATTGTGAATCATCCATTTACTGGACAGATGAAGAGACCGATGAGCTGTGCCGCATTCGGCCTGACAAGTTTCTCACCCGTGCGGCGACGATAGTGGACGTGAAAAAAGTCTGTGATATGCACCGATTCGATCGCCATATCGAAGAATTTCGTTATCACGTCCAGAACGCCATGTACCAGGAGGGTTTTTACCAGCACTTCGGTGAGCGTCCCTTGTTCGTATTCATTGCAGTAAGCGAGAGCATTGACTGCGGGCGTTATCCGGTACGCATCTTCCGACTCAACCCTTACGACGTTGAAGTCGGTCACTCTATTTTCCGACAGAACCTCATGACCTTCCACAAATGCCGCCTCAATGAGGACTGGGGTGGCATTGAAGAAATCAACCGCCCCGAATGGGCAAGAAGAAAGGACCCACAATATGACTACTGAATTAACCCATCTGCCTGAGCCACCCCATGCCTCAACCGGAACGGCGGCAACCATTTTTAGCCCGGACGCCCTGGACAAACTGCTGCGCTTCGCAGAGGTCATGGCAAGTGGTCGTGTGACCGTTCCATCGCACCTTTCCGGTAAACCGGCCGACTGTCTGGCCGTGACCATGCAGGCCACTCAGTGGGGCATGAACCCATTTGCGGTGGCACAAAAAACCTTCGCCATCAACGGGATCCTGGGCTATGAAGCGCAGCTCGTGAATGCGGTCGTCACCACCATGGCGCCGACGCGCGATCGCCTGCATTACGAATGGTTTGGCAACTGGGAAAAAATCATCGGCAATTTCGCTGAGAAGACATCCCCCAAAGGCAACAAATACATCGCACCCGCATGGCAACTGGCGGATGAGGCGGGTTGTGGTGTCCGCGTCTGGGCCACCATGAAAGGTGAAAGCGAACCGCGAATTCTGGAACTGCTCCTCTCACAGGCACAGGTGCGTAATTCAACGTTGTGGGCAAGCGATCCAAAACAGCAGCTGGCGTATCTGGCAGTCAAGCGATGGGCACGCCTGCACTGCCCGGATGTCATCCTTGGCGTTTACACGCCTGACGAACTGGACGAGGTGCGCCCGCCTGAACGTGATGTCACGCCCACCGACGTGGCGGATTTAAACGCGATCATTAATCAGTCAGTAAGGGAGGCAAAATCGCAACAGCTGCCGTTGAGCACACCGGCACTGGGTAGCGGAGACACAGAGGACAATGCGGCCCACATTCAGGCGGCAGCGCCTACGTCAGAGGTCAGCAGCGCGAAAGAAGAAGCCAAGCCCAACACCGAAGCCCCCTCATCCATTGCTATCGCAAAACATACGCGCACCCCCGAAGCGCTACTGGCTGATTTCAGTGAGGCGGCCATGAATAAGCCTACGGTTGCAGAGCTGAAAAAGTGTTACGAGTATGCCGCCAAAGTCCTTAAAAAGTATCCGGAACTGCTGGATAAGGCGACGGAGGTCTACCTCATTCGAAAAGCAGAACTGGAAGAGGCGGCCGCGGCTGCAAATGAACAGTCCTGAGACCGTGCGCATTTAAAGGACATGAAATGAAGACCTTCAATAAAGTCAGAGTCACTCTGAGGAACAAGCGGTATTACTACATCGCAGAAGCCGCAGCCCGGGCGGAATGGTTTGGCCAATATCAGCAGGCGTCCGGGTTATGGTTTCGTGCCATGAGCCTGGCTGAGAAACAATGCAACGCTGAATGGGCTGAACATCGTCATTCTTTTTGTGAGACAGCTATTCGTAATGGATGGTCTCAAAAAGAATCTTAATAACACGGTCGCTCTCTCGGGATATTTACCCCTTTGTCCGACCACAAGAGAATATTCAGTTTCCTGACTTCACGGCGCACATTAACGATGTTAACTTCTCTGGGTCAGATAATATTTTTACACAAATCCTCACCAGGGATTTAATTACACACGGCACCACTATTATAAAAAAAAATAACACCCCTTAATCACTGAAACTATAATCAGGAGTGAAAGATGAATGATATACTTATTAGGCACATCGATAAGAAATTAAAGTCCACTGAAACTGAATCTCTGGAACAACTTGTTTATATTTTAGCAAAGCTTTCCCTCGTATCTGCTCCTGCGGCCTGGCTGGTTAAGTCAACGCTCAATCAGGGCGATATCCCCTGCCTGACCCGGGAACGTGCGCTGGAACTGCTTTATGAATGCGGTGGCGACAAGTCCTACATTCTCCCTTTATATACCGTGTTGAAAGCGGATGTAGTGGCCGTAAACAATATTCCAACACTAAAACTATCAATGCGCTCCATTAAGAATTAAGTTGGAATCAAAGAGGTTCCTAAATAGAGGAAGAACGTAAACATTAAGCGAGCCGCTCAACGCTACCAGTTCGCACGTCTCCATTTCATAAACTCAAAAGGACCACCTAGTGAAATTAAGATTATCTTTATTTATTATGCTTTCAGCCATGTCAACTCATTCAGTACAGGCAGTCAACGGTCACCTTAAAGCCAGAATTGCGGCAAATGAAAAAAACATTAAGCTTATCAAGGCGGACGTACAAAATGTTAAGAAAACATCGGAGAACAATCAGAAAGACATACAAAAAAATCTAAAAGACATTCGGTCAAACCAGGAAGGTATCCAGGAAAACAAAAAGGGTATAGGCGAAAACAAAAACAAAATTGAAACTAACGCAAATGAAATCCATCAAAACACTAATCGAGCCGAGAATAATGCGAGGAATATTAACTCCAATCAAGAGAAAATCACCAGTAACCGCAATGACATCAAGAAAAATGCTAATAGAATAGATAACAACAGCCAGCGTATTGATAAGAATGAACAGGGTATATTCAACAACTCGGCAAGACTGGACGGGTTTTATGATGATTTGGATTCATTAACAAGAAGTACGAATAACAGATTTCAAAAAATGGATAATAAAATTGATAAAAACCATCATAAGGCTATGGCGGGGATCAGCTCGGCTATGGCTATGGCCTCCATACCCCGTGTAGAAGGTAAAGTGGTAAGCATAGGTCTGGGTGGCGGCTCCTATGGCGGCCAGAGCGCAATGGCATTTGGTTCCAACTTTAAAATTGGCGACCGTGCGAGTGCCAGAACGTCCCTCAGTTATGACACCCGTAATACGATGGGGGTTGCAGCGGGCATTTCGATTGGCTGGTGACGAAAAGAATCTCATACCTTGATAATTCATTGAGGAATAACGCCTGCCATATAAATCCTAAAGAGTGATTCCTTTGGTCATTTACGCCCATTTTTTAGGATTATTAAAAAAAGGCCAGCCCTAACATCATGAAGATAATTCCACGGCATTATCAATCCGCGCCATTAGTTAAACCCCATATTTAGCAACCCCAGGCAATCATTAAAATCACCCCTTTCATAATCATAGGAATCAAAGTGAAAATTAACAAAACACAATTAACAATCGCGACTTCGATAGCATTTATTCTTGCCATTAAAACGTCCAATGTGTGTGCGTGGGATAACGTAACTGTCTTTGGCGACAGTCTCAGCGACGGGGGTAACATCGGACGCTTCACTAACAACGCCGGGCAGAATTCACTTTACGATGAAATTATTGCGCAACGCTTAGGTGATAATTTACGACCTTCAAATAAGGGAGGGCTTAACTATGCCCAGGCAGGTGCGACAGCATCACAAAAAGTCAATCCAGCCCTGAATACAGAGAACCAACTGACCTCTTATTTGCAATCAAGAGGAGGACATGCCGATAGCAACGGCTTGTATGTTCACTGGGTCGGAGCGAATGATATTGCGGCAGCGTTAAAGAATTCATTCCAGGCCCCCGACATGATCAAGAACAGCGCTGATTCATCCGTGTCACAGGTAAAAACGCTGTTAAACGCTGGTGCAGGTTTAATTGTTGTACCCAATGTTCCTCAACTTGGCATGACACCGTATATTGTGCAGATTTTGCTAAGTCATCTCGATGCGCCATCCATGGCCGCAGCATTTCAGGTATTGAATAATTCGACGACCTCTGATGAGGCATCTCGCCAGAAAACCTTACACGAGGCCTTTCATGCCGCTGCGGGGAAAATGTCCGATATCCCTGAAAAGCAGGAGGCTATCACTCAGCAGCTATTTGATGACTGGAAAAAACTCAGTTCGCAGGTGAACGGATTAACCGATCGCTACAATCAGCAGCAAGAGTCCCAGCTTGAAAAACTGAACGGAAATATCGCAAGGATGGATATAGCCGGCTTGTTTAACGAAGTGATCGCCAGCCCAAATCAATACGGGCTGAGTAATACCATTGGCACTGCATGTCCCCTTGGTCATTCTGCGGATAAATGCCACCCATCAGATACGGGGGGCGGAAAAGAACGTAATTACCTCTTTTCAGACCGATTGCACCCCAGCTCCACAGTGCATCGTATGATGGCAGATTATTTTCAATCTGTACTTTTGGCACCTGCCCAGGCCGCTTCCCTTTCTACATCAGCAGAACTGATGAACACCGATATGCATAGCACCTTAAACGGTCATCTCCAGCAACAACGTTCTCAACCCGCTGATGCAGGTAAGCTCTCCTTGTTTGGCGGTTATGCAGGAGGACGGCTTAAAACTAATTCCAACGTATGGCCAAACGGAAAGTCGACGACAGCCAACGCTACAGTGGGCATCGGGTATCAGCTCACTGACAGCTTACAAAGTGGAGTGATCTTTTCTACGAGCAACCAGCGAATGGGGCTATCGTCCGATTACGGTTACAAATTCCATGGCAGCTTGTCAGGTGTTTATGGTCAGTTCTTATTCTTGCAGGATGGGTGGTTAAATGCCGACTTCCACTACAGCTCCATCGATTACGACCATATCCAGCGCAAAATTCAAATTGGCCGTGCGCTTCGGACCGAACAGGGAAATACCAAGGGAAATCAACTGGGCATACGGCTTCAGACTGGCTGGAACTTTCCGCTTAGTGAGCGTGTAAAAACGGGTCCAGTTGTCGGCTATTCTCTGGATAAAACCTATGTGAAAGGTTACGGCGAGATTGATAATCGCAGCACATCAATGCACTTTTCAGATCAAACTTACCGTTCACAAATCGGTTCAATTGGCTGGCGTCTCGAAAGCAAGCAATTCTCGGTAAATCCTTGGGCACAGGTTACTTATTCGCATCAATTTGGAGACAAAGAAACAGGCGTTAGGGCTGGACTGAAATCAACGAAGACATCGTTTATTCGAACTTTTAAAACTGGCAACAAGGATTGGGTAGATGTAGCAATGGGATTAAATATTCCTTTAGGCAAAAATATCAATGCTTTTGCAGGAGTATCTACGGTCGCGACCAAAGCTGATTTTCATCCGATTACATGGAATGTCGGTATCAATGCTACATTCTAAATCGGGGTAGCACCGGGCATTTCGATTGGCGGGTAGTCCCTCTTCTAAACAATAGCCCCATCCAGAGGACGGGGCTACGGCCTGACAAGCGAGATGAATGATTGGACGGTTAAACATGACCTGTCAGGCGATAATATTTTTAGTACAACTCACAAAAAGCGTCAATATCTACGAGTGGCATCAATACCGCCCCCATTATTTGACGCTTCGTTTGCGCGCACGTGTCACATGTATGAGTTCACATAACGTTATTGCGGGTCTCAGCAGAAGCTGCAGGCTGCCTGCTACAAACAATCCCGTTCCATCCGTCATCAGCTTATCGTAAAAAAAGAAAATGCTGCCTATCAGAAACCATATTGCGATGAGCAAATCATTTAGGGCACCCAGTGCACGATACCGCCTCTCGATAACTATGTGATCGGCACCGATGCTGATTTCTGCATTCCGGTTTGGCATTCAGCCTCCCTGCTTATTCAGTTTTGATTTCCTCGATAAGGTTAGCACCCTGATTATGAATATTGCCCACCTTTGCGCTCACAGGATGCCAGGTAAACGCCTTTTCAGGCACAGTGGCGTCGTGCGCAATTTCCTGCGCGCGTGCCGGTGTCGTTTCTTCACTGAGCCATTCAAGTACTGCATCTGCAGAAAGTACCAGCGGCCGCCGATCGTGAATATCCACCATTCCTTTATTACTGGCCGCCGTGACAATGACAAAACCCTCGTGGCCATGATCTATATCGTAAGGCGCTTTACCGATGGCGGCAAAGAACAGCGGTTCATTCTTTTTGTGATAAATCAGGTAGGGCTGTTTCTTTTCCCCGTCCCGTTTCCATTCATACCAGGCGTCAGCCGGGACGATGGCACGGCCATGGTTCCAGAGTGGTTTAAACATGCGCCCCGTTGCAGCGGTTTCTCCGCGCGCATTAATGAGCGGTTGTTTATCCCACCATTCAGGGCCGTAGCCCCAGTAAACCGGATCCAGATGCAGTTCCTCATCGCGTTGGTTGAGCAGCAGCACCTTCGTGCCCGGGGCCACGTTGAATCGCCCAATGGGTTCCGGGTCATAAAGAATTTCCTCTGGCGTCAGCCCCAGTGATTCAAAATACTCATCTCTGCTGCTGTACTGCGCAAATCGTCCACACATAGTCACCTCCAGCCTTAAGGATAGGCGGTATACTCAAATAAGGAGGACAACACCATGTCTCATAACCTGGCCACACGCAGCAGAGAAGAACGCGATCGCATCAACGTGGATTTAGCCGCTTCAGGCGTGGCTTTCAAAGAACGTATGCACATGGCAGTCATACCGCAGGAAGCTGAAATGCAGCAACCCGAGGAACTGCGTGATTATTTCAGAGAGCGCCTGCAGTTTTACAGGAGTGTCGCCCTGCAGTTTCCCCGCGGTACTGACCCTGTTTACCTGAAGGAGACTGACAAATGAGTATCGTTTTCGTGCCGCCGCTTATCGCCTTGCTGCTGAGTAAGGAAAAAGAGAAAGGAACCTCTTTGACAGAGGAAGAGGTTCTGACCATTCGGGATAATGCGACGGCTATCGCGGTGGATAATGATGTTGCAGCCTCTATGGCACAGAGCCGTGGCTATCGTGATATTAACCCGGAAAACTGCTGGGAGGCGTGGTGCGAACTCAGGCATTAGCGCAGGGTTGAAATCCATTCATTCAACATTTTGATAGTCTGTTTAATTACCCATCATAAATCCCCTGACTAAGCGGCTTATATATGCCTTAGTTCAGGAAAGTGACTGTCTTTTTTGTCCCCTTCCCCATTTACTTTCCGCTTAAAAGTTAACCTGGTGGCATCTGCCATATCAATGCCCTATTGAGATTCCGTATGACTCAGATCGTATTTAATGAAGAGTGGGTTGTGGAAAAAAAACTCACTGAACGCACCGGGCTCGGAAGCCGTCAAATCGAAAATTATCGTCAGGAGTGCTGGATAGAAGGCGTCCATTTTAAACGCGTCTCACCGAAAGGAAATACGGCGAGTAAGCGCGGGACAACCTGGTACAACTATCCGCGGATTAACAAATTTATTCAGGATTCATGATAATGGCAGCTTTACCTACCGGCGTGGAAATCAGAGGGAAAAGTATCTGCATCTGGTTTATGTACCGGGGCCAAAGATGCCGGGAGCCGCTGAAGGGCTGGACGCATACGCCAGCCAATATCAAAAAAGCCGGGAGTCTTCGCGCCGTTATTGTCAGTGAAATTAACCTGGGTGAATTCGACTATCACAAACGCTTCCCTTCCTCGCGCCGGGCGCGCAAAGTCGTCACTACGCTGTCAATTAACACGATGGGCCAGCTGTGCGAAGCATGGATAAAAATCAAAGAAACGGAACTGACGGCTAATACCATGCGTAAAACGAAATCGCAGCTGAAAACGATACTGCACATCGTCAACGCTGATACGCCCATCTCGACCATCAGACACAGTGATATACTGAATTACCGCCTTCAGCTCCTTAATGGTTCTACCCTCTACAACCATAATAAACGAACCAACAGAACCGGACGCTCCGTCAGGACGGTTGATAATTATATTTCTCTGTTCAACTCATTGCTTCGCTTTGCCTATCTGTCAGGTTATATAACGAAAAAGCCTTTTGAGGGCGTCAGAAAACTTCAGAAATCCAGAACCAAACCCGACCCCCTATCACGGGCTGAATTTGATCAGCTCATGCAAAGCGAAACCGGACAGAGCCAAAATATGTGGAAATTCGCCATTTTCTCTGGAATTCGGCACGGTGAACTGGCTGCCCTGGCGTGGGAGGATGTGGACTTTAAGAACGGGACAGTTCACGTACGCCGTAACCTGACTTCCATGGGGCTGTATGGTCCACCAAAAACGCGCGCTGGCATCCGTGTGATCAAGCTTCTGCAACCCGCCATCGACGCGCTGAACGCGCAGCGCCTCCTTACTGAGCCACAACCTAAAACCCCAATAGTGATCCACCATCGCGAATATGGTAAGACGGAAAAGCAGAAAGTGCGGTTCATATTCATTCCGCGGGTAAAGAACGGGAAGCAAAAACCGGGTTATTCACTAACAAGCATTGGTGCGCGTTGGAATGCCGCTGTAAAACGTGCTGGAATTCGCCGCCGTAATCCGTACCATACGCGACATACTTTTGCCTGCTGGCTTTTGTCGGCTGGCGCTAACCCGTCATTCATAGCGAATCAGATGGGGCATGAGAACGCGCAAATGGTGTATGAAATCTACGCGACATGGATTGAAGAGATGAATGGCGAGCAGGTTGATATGCTTAACAGCAAACTGGCGATCTGAAGACAGTTGCCCCCTGTATGCCCCTTTTGGTTTCTGAGACAGTGAATAATGCAAGATAATCAAGAAGTAACAAAAAAAGAGCAGTATAATCTGAACAAGCTTCAGAAGCGTCTGCGTCGTAACGTGGGCGAGGCCATTGCTGATTTCAACATGATTGAAGAAGGCGATCGCATCATGGTCTGCCTGTCTGGCGGTAAAGACAGCTACACCATGCTGGAAATTTTGCGCAGTTTGCAGAAGAGCGCGCCGGTGAACTTCTCACTGGTGGCGGTCAACCTCGACCAAAAACAGCCAGGATTCCCGGCGCATATTCTGCCCGCGTATCTGGAAGAACAGGGTGTCGAGTACAAAATCGTTGACGAAGATACTTACTCGATCGTTAAAGAGAAGATTCCGGAAGGCAAGACCACCTGTTCGCTTTGTTCGCGTCTGCGTCGCGGGATCCTTTACCGCACCGCTACCGAATTAGGCTGTACCAAGATTGCGCTGGGCCATCATCGCGACGATATCCTGCAGACCCTGTTCCTGAACATGTTCTACGGCGGCAAAATGAAAGGTATGCCACCAAAGCTGATGAGTGACGATGGCAAACATATTGTCATTCGTCCGCTGGCCTATTGCCGCGAAAAAGACATCATCCGCTTCGCTGAAGCGCGCCAGTATCCGATCATTCCCTGCAATCTGTGCGGTTCACAGCCGAACCTGCAGCGTCAGGTCGTCGCGGATATGCTGCGTGACTGGGATAAACGCTATCCGGGCCGTATCGAAACCATGTTCAGCGCGATGCAGAACATCGTGCCATCGCACATGGCGGATATTAATTTGTTCGACTTTAAAGGCATTCAGCACGGCGATGAAGTGGTCGACGGCGGCGATATTGGCTTTGATCGCGAAACATTGCCGGTGAAACCTGCGGGCTGGCAGCCGGACGAAGAAGACGCACCGGAAATGAGCGTGCGACTGGATGTGTTAGAAATTAAGTAATTCGCAGACGATTCTAATTAAGGCGCAGCGCTTCGGCTCTGCGCCTTTTTTATTACCGGTGAGGTGGCGGATCGATGATCGGTGGAAACTCCGGATCGTAGGGAGGATCAGGTTCCGGAATTGGCTGCGGATGGGGAATCGGTTCTGGAATCGGTGGCGGATCGGTTGGAATGGGATCGCTGGCAATGAGTTCTTGCATGCCCTGCTCCTTATCGCTGAATGTTCTTTAAGCATAGGAAAGGAAACACAGCCAAGCCAAGCGGGCAAAAAAAAGCCGGCGGATTAGCCGGCGTTGTACGAATCAAATGTGCTATGCAGTAATTCTAAAAAAGGAAGTAAGACAATATGGAGCGCAACGCCCATCGCTTGACGTTGCATTCACCTGCGAGAGAGAGTTTGCCCCTGTTAGGCGATCCACTTATTGATATCGATCAGGTTTTTCCCGCTTTTTTGCTTACAGCACCTTATTTAACAGCGGGTTAACGCTTATAACCTGAGCCTTACATTACAACCAGTTGCGTCGTTTGAGCCATATCGCCACGCCCACCACCATCACCAGCAGTAGTACGCAGAACGCGGTGAAGCCCAGTGGCCAACTACCACCCGGAATACCGCCAAGGTTGACGCCAAACAATCCTGTCAGGAATGTCGCAGGCAGGAAAATCATCGCCATCAGCGACATGGTATAGGTGCGGCGGTTCATCGACTCTGCCAGTAAAGACGCGACTTCATCGGCCAAAATCCCGGTACGCGCTACGCCTGCATTGAGGTCATCCAGTCCACGTCCCAAACGATCGGCCACGTCCTGCATACGACGACGGTCGTCATCATTCATCCACGGCAGTTTTTCACTTGCCAGGCGGGCATAAACATCACGCTGTGGCGCCATATAACGACGCATCACGATCAGTTGCTTACGCAGCAGCGCTAACTCGCCGCGTGCCGGAACCTGCTGATCCATCAACGCATCTTCCAGCTCGATAATTTTGTCGTGCATCTCTTCGATAAATTCGCTGGCGTGATCGGTGAGCGCATCGCAAACATCCACCAGCCAGCTACCGCCATCCACCGGGCCGTTACCGTTTTGCAAATCAGCCAGCACTTCGTCAATGGCATACACTTTGCGGCGACGCGTGGAGACGATCACTTTATCGTTGATAAACACGCGCATGGCGACGAGTTGATCCGGTCGTGAATCGGCGTTGTGATTGACACTGCGCAGCACAATCATAAAACCGTCGCCCAGGCGCGTGACGCGTGGGCGCATGCTGTCGCCCGCTAACGCATCACGCACGGAATCGGGGATCAGCGGGGTATTTTGCAGCCACTCGGCACTTTGCCGTTGGGTGTAGTTCAGATGCAGCCAGCACGGACGCTCACAGTTGATGACATCTTTATCTTCAATCGGGATAACCCCGCCTTTGCCGTCGAGCTGGCAGGAGATAATGGCATCCGAAACTTTTAACGCTTTTCCTTCAATGACGTTCACTGACTCGCCTCACTTTCAAAATCAATACGATACAGTCTAGCGTGGCGCAGACGAGTTGCAATCATCAGGCTGTGAGCAAAGATGACAAGATAAAGGTGAGCATCCGCAGAAAGCGAGAGCGGCAACATCGTCATTGGATGCGTCTCCTTAATCCGTTGCTCCGGTTATGGAGACGCACACAATTACACCACTCTGCTGGTTAGCGTCGTTATATCAGTGCTTTTCGATCCACAGTTCGCGGCTGTAGGCGACATCTTCGGGATTGGTGATCGGATAACCTTTGACCCACGGTTTGATCAGTCGCCCGTTGGTATATTGGTAGATCGGGGCGATCGGTGCCTGATCGGCAATGATCTGCTCCGCTTTGTTGTAGTCGGTATTGCGGGCAGCCACGCTGGTTTCCATGCTGGCTTTGGTCAGCACCGCATCATAATCCGCGCTGTGGAAACGGGCGATATTGCCGGTGTGTGTTGAGGTCAGCAAACTCAGGAAAGTGGAAGGTTCATTGTAATCCCCGACCCATGACGCACGAATCACGTCAAAGTTACCGCTGTTGCGGCTGTCGATGTAGGTTTTCCACTCCTGGTTTTGCAGCGTAACGTCCACTCCAAGGTTCTTTTTCCACATCGACGCCACGGCGATGGCAATCTTCTGATGGCTTTCCGAGGTGTTATACAGCAGCGTCAAATGCAGCGGCTTCCCGGGACCGTAGCCCGCCGACGTCAGCAGCGCTTTAGCCTGTGCATTCAATTCCTGCTGGCTGTGCTGTTGCAGATAACTTTGCTGCGGTGTAAATCCTGCCGTGACGTCAGGTGTGAAGTGCCAGGCCGGTTTCTCCCCGGTACCCAACACTTTCTCGGCGATAATGCGGCGATCGATACTCCATGACAGCGCTTTACGCACGCGCACATCGGCGGTCGGTCCCTTTTCGGTGTTAAAAGCGTAGTAATAGGTGCCCAACTGATCCGGCGTATACACCTGTCCCGGCAACTCTTTTTTCAGCAGCGCATACATATTTTTCGGGAAGGATTCGGTGATATCGATATCGCCCGCGCGGTAACGTTTGGTGGCACTGGACTCTTCATTGATGGGGATAAAGGTCACTTTGGTGAGTACGGAATGGCTGTTGTCCCAGTAGTGTTGATTGCGCACCAACACAATTTTTTCGTTCACCACGCGATCCTGCAATTGATAGGCGCCGTTGCCCACCAGTTTACCAGGCGACGTCCAGCTATCAGGATTTTGCTCAATCACCTTCTGCGATACCGGATACATCGCGGCATTGGCTACCATGCTCGGGAACCACGGCACCGGGCGTGACAAGGTCACCTTGAGATGATTGGCATCGGTGGCTGTGACACCCAACTTATCGGCACTCATTTGCCCTTTGGTGATGGCATCCGCGTTTTCGATACCGCTCAGCGCGGCAAACCACGCAAAGGGAGAACTGTTTTTCAGCTCCACCAGGCGCTGCCAGCTATAAACGAAATCCTGTGCTGTGACCGGTTCGCCGTTAGACCAGCGCGCATCTTTACGCAGCGTGAAGATCCAGGTTTTGTTGTCGTTGCTGTGCCAGCTTTCTGCCACGCCCGGCACGATTTTGCCGTGCGCATCCTGATTGGTCAGCCCTTCGAACAGATCGCGCATCACCTGAATTTCTGGCAGACCCACGGCTTTCATCGGATCCAGCGAAGCGGGTTCGTCTTTAATATGGCGAACAATTTCCTGTGTTGGCGCTAACTGTGCGCCCGTTGGCACATTAGCAGCAAACACCGGTGAGAAAACACCAGCAATCATTACGGCGGCCAGCGTCTTGCGGAAAGTTAATTTCATCACCACTCCTTTACCCAAAAAAATGGCGACTGCGAAGAGGTCTGCGTCGCCAGCGTCTTTGGTGACTCTATCGCAAATTGCTGATTGATATATAGCTATTTCCCTGTCTGCTGTTTACCGTTATGTTGAGGCTGAATTGTCGGTCACATTTTTTAATCCTGAAGCGCCTTGCTATCCAGGCGCTCATTGCACGATTTCAGAGAGGAATGTCATGTCGTCACATCATCCCCGCCCGCTGCGCGGCAAACTCGACGCGGTCTGGCAACAATATGGGCAATCAGTGCTCGGCGCACCGCTGCTGTGGTTCCCGGCCCCGGCGGCCGATGCCGACAGTGGGTTGATCATTGCCGGCACGCACGGTGATGAAAATGCCGCCGTCGCGACCTTATCCGGTGCGATGCGCACGCTGCCGGAGCCACTGCGCCGCCATCATGTGGTGCTGGCGGTGAATCCGGATGGATGCCAATTGGGCCTGCGTGCCAATGCAAACGGTGTCGATCTCAACCGCAATTTCCCGGCCGCCAACTGGCAAAATGGCGACACGGTATATCGCTGGAACAGTGCAGCTGATGAGCGTGATGTGGTGCTGTCAACGGGCAGCAACCCCGCTTCCGAGCCGGAAACGCGCGCACTCTGTCAGTTGATCCATCAAATCAAGCCGCGCTGGGTGGTGTCCTGGCATGAGCCTCTGGCCTGCATTGACGATCCCCACCACAGTCACCTTGCGCAGTGGCTGGCAGAACAAACGCAATTACCGGTGGTGAGCAGCGTGGGCTATGCCACGCCGGGATCATTTGGCAGCTGGTGCGACGATCTCGGCTTGTTGTGCATAACCGCCGAGATGCCGCCCATTTCAGTGGATGAAGCGACTGAAGTGTACCTTGATGCGATGATTAACCTGCTGCGCTGGCAGCCGCAGGCTTAAGCACGCCGTGTGAAAAATGCAGCGACGGCTCAACATCGGCAGCCAGCCAGGTTGGGCCGTCAAGATCGGCGAATTTTGCAATCGGTGTCAGCGGTAACGCCGCGCGGATTGCCCTTGAAGTACACAGCATACAGCCGAGCATCACTGCAAACCCTTGCTGACGCGCCTCTTTTGCCAGCGCCAGGGCTTCCGTCAATCCACCGGTTTTATCCAGCTTGATATTCACCATCTCATAGCGCCCTTTCAACTGCGCCAGATTCTCCCGGGTGTGACAACTCTCATCCGCACAGATAGGAAGTGGGTGGACAAAGTTCGCCAATGCGGCATCTTCGGCTGCCGGAAGCGGTTGTTCGAGCATCGCAATGTTTAAATCTGCCAGTAGCTGACAGCGCGCCGCCAGCCCTTCTGCCTGCCAGGACTCATTGGCATCCACAATTAACGTCGCTTCCGGTACGGCACTGCGAATCGCCACCAGACGTTCACTGATCAAATGATGATCGAGTTTTATCTTCAGTAGACGCGCACCATGTTGCCACAACGCTAACGCGCTGCTGGCCATCGCTTCCGGTGTATCAATACTCACCGTATGCGCCGTAAAAATTTCATCAGCCAACTCAACACCGCACAGCGCCTGCAAGCTTTTACCCTGCTGCTGCCTTTCTAAATCCCACAGGGCGCAATCGAGCGCATTACGCGCGGCACCCGCCGATAATGCCTGTTGCAGTTCCGCCCGCGTCATGCCGTTCTGTATTGCAGGCAACTGCGCGGCAATTTGTTGCAGCACCGAGTCCTCACTTTCGCCATAGCGTGCGTAAGGCGTGGCTTCTCCCACGCCTTTCAGACCATCCTGTTCGATCTCGACCACCACAACATGCGCTTCCGTCCTGCTGCCGCGTGAAATAACAAACGGCGAATGCAACGGCCAGGCCTCTGGATAACTCTTCACTGTTCTCATTAATTCTCCTTAAATCCGTGGCTTAATTGCGATGTGCTTCTGCTATCGCGACGAAATGCGCTCGTAAACCCTTCAAAATTATGTCATAAACAAACGCTATATCTGCTCTGGCAGGCTTAATGCCAGACTTTTTCATCGCTAAAAGGAAATCGTATGTCTCAGAATGTTCACTTTCAGGGCAATCCGGTCCCGGTTGCAGGTCACTTCCCGCAGGCTGGCGAACAGGCAAAAGCTTTCTCTCTGGTCGCAAAGGACCTGAGTGACGTCTCCCTTTCTCAGTATGCAGGTAAACGCAAAGTTCTGAACATTTTCCCAAGTATTGATACCGGCGTGTGCGCGGCATCAGTGCGCAAGTTCAACGAGCGTTCTGGCGAATCCAGCAACACTGTGGTGCTGTGCATCTCTGCCGATCTGCCGTTTGCCCAGTCTCGTTTCTGCGGTGCAGAAAACGTGAGCAACGTGGTGACCCTGTCTGCGCTGCGCGGTGCTGAGTTCAAAGAAGATTACGGTGTGGCGATTGCTGATGGCCCACTGAAAGGCCTGACTGCCCGTGCAGTAGTGGTACTGGATGAAAACGACAAAGTGATTTACAGCGAATTGGTGAACGAAATCACCGAAGAGCCAAACTATGATGCGGCACTGGCTGCACTGAAGTAAGTATTAAGATGATGTGATAAGGGCACACTTCACAAAGTGCGCCCTTTTTTATGGCAGTAAGATAAGCGCTGTAAAATTACTCGCTCTCGCTGCGCTTCTGCCCCAACCCATATTCACGCAGTTTATTGGCAATCGCGGTATGCGACACACCCAGACGTTTTGCCAGTTTGCGCGTGCTTGGGTAAGACAAGTAGAGCCGCGTCAGCACCGAACGTTCGAAACGGCTGGTGATCTCATCCAGCGAACCTTCCATCGCTTCTTCGCCCAGCGTCACATCTAACGCCTGCTCAGGCAGAATGATGTCCTGAGGACGTAACTCGTAGCCTTCCAGCTGCGTCAATGCGCGATACAGCGCATTTTTCAACTGCCGCACATTACCCGGCCAGTTATAGCGTGTCAGTAACGGTGCCAACTGCGGTGACAAACGCGGACGCGGCAGCCCCTGCTCATCGGCAAAGCGCGCCACAAACATCTCTGTTAGCGGCAGGATGTCCAGCGGGCGCTCACGTAAAGGCGGCAAATTGAGCGTCAGTACATTAAGGCGGTAAAACAGGTCTTCACGGAACTCACCCCGTTGCACCAGCTCGATCAGGTTCTTCTGCGTGGCACAAATGACGCGCACATCCACATGCACTTCATGTTCTTCACCCACGCGACGGAAAGTGCCATCGTTGAGGAAGCGCAGCAGTTTTGTCTGCATGCGCGGTGACATCTCACCAATCTCATCCAGCAGCACCGAGCCGCCATTGGCCTGTTCAAAGAAACCTTTCTTGCCTTCCAGCGCGTTCGGATAAGCGCCCGCCGCGTGACCAAACAGCTCACTCTCGGCCACATCATCCGGCAGAGACGCACAGTTAAGCGCCAGAAAAGGTTTTTTACCGCGTGCGCTGCGCAGATGGCAGGCGCGTGCCAGCATATCTTTGCCGGTGCCAGTATCGCCGACAATCAGCAGTGGCGCGTCGTGCATCGCCAGTTTACGAGCCTGATCGATCACCTGACGCATTTTTGGCGTCACCGCCACGATGTGGTCAAATTCCGACTCATCCGTCACGGTGAGATTTTGCAGCTGACGTCCCATACGGGCGGTGGATTTCAGCGTGATCATTGCGCCGACGGGCTGATCGCTCTGCCCCTCTTCTTCCGCCAGATAAATTGGTCGGGCTTCCATCAGGAAATCACGGCCCTGAATAACAACATGATGTGCCTGAGCTTCCACACGCTCATTCTCGATCCAGCGCTGGAAGTTAAAACCGGTAATCAGGGTTGCGGCGTTTTGGTTACGCAGCTTCTGCTCATCGAGATTGAACAGGTTTTGCGCTGCCGGATTGGCGAGTTCCACCTTGCATTTAAGATCGATAGAGAACACCGGTTCCGGCATAGCAATGAGTAATGCGCTTAACGCGCGATGTTCACGCTCAGAGGGCATGTAGCTAACGGTGCGCACATCTGTTACGCCAGGTGTACGACGGATTTCCGCCATCAGAGTGCTGAAGGGTTCGAATTCAAGGGCAGAAAAGTTGAGATAGATGCGACCGAGTGGCGCAATTTCAATACCGCGCAGGTCGATGTTGCGCGCAACCAGCAGGTCGAGTAGCTCGCGCGCCAGACCGATGCGGTCCTGGCAGAAAACTTCCAAACGCATTGCGATGAGCCTTAGTCAGGTTTTGATTTTAGAGATAATACGCTAACTTGCAGCGCCTCAGAAGAGGCCTGTCATGAAAAGTTGACAGTTTAAGGCAGGTGACGTGAAGAAGTGTAGCGGAATGACCCACAATAATCCCGCCAAATATCACATTTAACAAAGATAGTTTCACCTTTCACCCAGTTAGCAGCGTGAAAGGTGAACAAAGAGATGTTATTTAGCAGCCTGCCCTGGTTTATCCCCACTCTTAGACAGGGATTCTTTCAGCTGAACCAGTAATTCCCGACGGAAATCCCCAAGACGCGGCTTATCATCTTCCAGCCAGGGCAGCGGACGGCATAATTCCATGGCTTTGATGCCTAATCTCGCGGTCAGCAAACCGGCACCGATACCCTGTGCAGCGCGTGCCGAAAGGCGGGCCGCGATATCCTGCGACATCCAATCCATCCCCACCTCACGCACCAGCTCTGAGGCACCGGCAAAGGCCATATTCAGCAATACCAGGCGAAACAGGCGGATGCGGCTGAAATAGCCCAACTCAATGCCATAAATAGCCGCAATACGGTTGACCAGCCTCAGGTTACGCCAGGCAATAAACGCCATGTCCACCAGCGCCAGTGGGCTCACCGCAATCATCAGTGTCGATTCTGCAGCGTGGCGGCTGATCTCACGATGCGCCTGACGATCCAGCACCGGTTGCACCAGTTGCGCGTAAAGCATCACAATTTCACGATCGTTATGGGTTTCATGCAGCGCCGCGTGCCAGCGCTGCAAAGCCGGATGCGCCTGATCGAGCTGCGCCTGCTGGGCCAGATTTTCGCAAAATGCACGGCCTTTACCGATACCGTGGCTGTGCAGTAATTCCCGCCCGATATCCCGCTCTTCGGCTCGCTGGCGCAGTCGATAAAGACGACGCCACTCGCCAATTAATGCCCCGGCTCCGGCAATCACAATCAGGCTTCCAGCCACGCCGGTGCCGAGTGAAAACCAATCACGCGTGATCCAGGCATCGTGCATCCACTGAGCGCCCTGCGCGACCACACTGATGCCGAAAATCCCCAGACCCGCACCCACCAGCTTGCGCCAGAGACTGCGTTTGGGGCGTAGCGCGGCCTCAACCACTTTTTCACCTTCGCCCTCTGCCAGCGGCTCTGACTCTTGAGTGGCAAGAAACGCGCTCTCGCTTTCCTCACTAAAAGTTTGCGCCGCACGTAGTGGTTGCTGCGCCTCCGCTTCAAGCGGTCGTGCAAAATCAATGCGCGGTTTTAATGGGGTTTCGTCGCTCATCGCAATTTATCTCCAAGTAAAAATTCCAGCGCGGCATCCATGCGAATGTGCGGCAGCGGCCGATCGACATCCAACTGCTGCGGCCGGAACTGTTCAAACTGAAATCCTTGCTGCTGCCAGAACTGATGCCCGGGCAAACGTGGCGGCACTTCGCCGGGATAAAAGGTCAGCGCTTCACCATCATTAAGACGATGGCCGCGCAGTGCTGGCATATTCTCACCACGATGATCCACCATCCCGCTTTCGGTAGCCTGCACCGACGCCAGTCCAAGACAATCCATGCTGATCCCTTCAAACGCCGCGTTTTGCCAGGCATCCTGAACCAGCTGTTGTAACAGCGACACCATATTGGCGTGCTGATCGGCCGTGATATGGTCGGCTTTGGTGGCGGCAAACAAGAGTTTGTCAATCACCGGGGAAAACAGACGACGGAACAACGTGCGCTGCCCGTAATGGAAGCTTTGCATCAACTGCGTCAGTGCCAGCCGCATATCATTGAACGCCTGCGGCCCGCTGTTTAACGGTTGCAGACAATCCACCAGCACGATCTGGCGGTCAAATCGCAGAAAATAATTTTTGTAGAAACCCTTCACCACATGCTGGCAGTAGTAGTTAAAGCGTTGTTGCAGCACGGCAAAGTTACTGCCTGCGGGAGCCTGCAACAGCTTGCTGGCGTGAATCTCATCCACCTGTGGCCAGGGGAAGAACTGCAGTGCCGGGGCACCTGCCATATCGCCCGGCAGCACAAAGCGGCCTGGCTGAATAAAGTGCAACCCCTCGGTTTTGCACTGATGCAGATAATCCGTCCAGGCCGCGGCAATCTCCGCCAGACGATTTTCATCCGCTGCGGCAAAAGGATCGAGATCCTGTGACAAGCTGTGCCAGTGTGCCGCCCACTGCTGACGATCGCCCTGCAGCAACCCCATCATCTGTCGCGACCAGCTGAGATAATCCTGCGCCAGCATCGGCAGATCGAGCAGCCATTCACCAGGGTAATCGACGATTTCCAGATAGAGCGTGGCGGTATCTTTGAAGTGGCGCAGCAGCGATTGCTCTGGCCGATAGCGCAGCGCCAGACGCATTTCACTGACACCGCGTGTCGGCGTTGGCCAGACGGGAGGCGTACCATAGAGTTGCGCCAGCCCTTCGTCATAGGTAAAACGCGGCGTCCCCAGCTCACGCTGCGGCACACGTTTGACGCCCAGCAGGCGCTCTTCACGCACAACGGAAAACAGCGGCAAACGGGCGCCGCTGTGTACATTGAGAAGTTGGTTCACCAGCGAGGTGATAAAGGCGGTTTTGCCGCTGCGGCTCAGCCCCGTTACGGCAAGGCGTAAGTGGCGGTCAACACCGCGATTCATCAACGCCGCCAGTTCATTTTGCAGTCTTTTCATCCATCTCCCTGACGAAACGTGCTGACAGGCGTTTGAATGCCTTACTCAGCAACGGTTCCAGGGCGGCCGCCAGAAGCAGGCGCAACGGGCGACGCGCCACCGATTTCACTGCCCAGCCAGCTAACCCGCCGGGCCCATAGGTTACTGCACTGATGATGATGAATTTCCCCGCCGACTTCAACGCAGGTGTTGCGCGGCGGCGCAGAGCAGTCATACGAGAATTGTACATCTCCACTCCTTAAGAATATGCGGTGAAGCGGACCCGCAGTGGGCCCGGCGGAAAAAATCAGATTTGACGGAAGCGGCTGCGCACACTGAAGGTCTCGGAGGTGACGTAGCGTTCGATATCTCGCACGTTACGCTCATCACTTTTCAACGATGTTTCCAGCTCATCCAGTAAATCACGTGCAGTTGGCGTATGCTGGTCGGGTGCATCTGCGGGCTTTTCATCCAGCACAAAGCCCAGGATGAAGTACGCCACCACGGTAAACATGAACAACCCGAAAAACAGCGACAGCACCACAATCACACGTAACAGGCGCACCGGAATATCCAGATACTCCGCCAGACCGGCACAGACGCCGCGCACTTTGCCTTGCTGCGGGATGCGCCACAATTTGCGGCCATTCATCATGGTTGCCTCCAGTTTGGATGCTCCGCATCCAGAATGGCTTCGAGTGCTTCCACACGTTCACGCATGCGGCGCGCGTCTTGCGTCAGCTGTTGCAGACGCTGCATATCGCCTGATGACAGTTCCGCGCCACCGTTGCGTTTGTTGCTGTAGTGCAGCCATAACCAGATCGGCGCCACAAAGAGCACGAAGATCGTCAGGGGTATGGCGAGAAAAAGTGCGCTCATTGACTCTCCTTAATCATTAACACTCTGGTCGAGGGGCTCAGCGTCGAGCCCCACGTCCCTTACTCGCTGCGGTTCATTTTGGCTTTCAGCGCGGCCAGTTGCTGGCTGATTTCGTCGTCAGCTTTCAGCTCGGCAAACTCCTGGTCGAGACCTTTTGGCTTACCAAAACGCTGACTCTCCGCTTCCGCTTCCATGTGGTCGATACGACGTTCGAAGGACTCGAAGCGCGCCATGGCTTCATCCAGCTTACCGCTGTCCAGCTGACGGCGCACATCGCGGGAAGAAGATGCCGCCTGATGACGCAGCGTCAGGGCCTGCTGGCGTGCACGGGTTTCGCTGAGTTTTTTCTCCAGCTCACCGATCTCGCCTTTCATGCGATCCAGTGTTTCTTCAACCTGAATGGCTTCTTGTTTGAGTGCTGCAATCAGATCGGTTAGTTTCTGTTTTTCAATCAGCGCAGCACGCGCTAAGTCTTCTTTTTCTTTGCTGATGGCCAGCTCAGCTTTTTCCTGCCATTCAGCCTGCTGAATTTCGGCCTGCTCGATACGGCGCAGCAGCTGTTTCTTTTCTGCCAGCGCGCGCGCTGAGGTGGAGCGAACTTCCACCAGCGTGTCTTCCATTTCCTGAATCATCAGGCGTACCAGTTTCTGCGGATCTTCGGCGCGTTCCAGCAGGGAATTGATGTTAGCGTTCACGATGTCGGCGAAACGAGAAAAAATACCCATAATGATGTTCCTCTGATTGTCATGTGGTTGTGCGGTGCACGGTTTCTTAATACAAATGCCGTGCCAACTTTTAATTCATTGATTTTAAGAGGTTTGCATATTTTACATTCGCGCGGGCATCCATTAATGTAGTGAAATTGATTAACCAGTAGCGAAATTCATCATGGCAAATGGTAACGATAACCTGTTGGGCGAATCGAATAACTTTCTGGAGGTGCTGGAGCAGGTTTCCCGTCTCGCGCCGCTGGAAAAACCGGTGCTGGTCATTGGCGAACGCGGAACCGGTAAAGAGTTGATTGCCAGCCGCTTGCACTATCTCTCCGATCGCTGGCAAGGGCCTTTTGTGTCGCTGAACTGTGCAGCGTTGAATGAAAACCTGCTGGATTCCGAATTGTTCGGCCACGAAGCCGGGGCGTTTACCGGGGCGCAAAAACGTCATCTTGGTCGCTTTGAACGCGCTGATGCCGGCACCTTATTCCTCGATGAGCTGGCGACCGCACCGATGCTGGTGCAGGAAAAGCTGCTACGTGTCATCGAATACGGCCAGTTAGAGCGTGTTGGCGGCAATCAGTCCTTGCAGGTCAATGTGCGGCTGGTGTGCGCCACCAATGAGGATTTACCCGCGCTGGCTGCGGCAGGAAAATTCCGCGCCGACCTGCTCGATCGCCTCGCTTTTGATGTGGTGCAACTGCCGCCGTTGCGCGAACGCCGCAGCGATATCCTGGTGATGGCCGAACACTTTGCTATCCAGATGTGCCGCGAGCTCGGCCTGCCGCTGTTTCCAGGCTTCAGCGAGCGCGCTCAGCTCACGCTACTCACCCACAGTTGGCCCGGTAATGTACGTGAATTGAAGAATGTGGTGGAACGCTCGGTGTATCGCCATCACAGCGCAGAAGAAGAGCTGGATAACATCATCATCAACCCGTTCGCCCCGCGCAACGCCACGCCTGAAACTCATTCCGAACCCAACACCAGCGGCTTACCCGCCCTGCCACTCGATCTGCGCCAGTGGCAAAACCAGCAGGAGCGCGACCTGGTCGAAGCCAGCTTACAGCAGGCAAAATACAACCAACGCCGCGCCGCCGAGTTACTGCGCGTTACCTACCATCAATTGCGCGCCATGATGAAAAAGCACGGCATTCAGGCGCGGGATGAAGATTAGCCAATGGAGGGAACCTTAGCCACGTAAGATGAAAAGCCCCCGGTGATTATTTTGGAGTACATCGTGGCTTTGCTGCTAGCGGAGAAATCCCCACATCATCGTTTAACTGGTCGAAAGGTTTTTCAACGACAGCTCAGGTGTGGGTCGGTTTTCCCTATAGCTTTTGTGCTGATGTAAGGCGGCAAGTGCACTAATCCCCGGGAGCATACATCAGTATGTGACTGGGGTTAGTGCGCGCAGCCAACGCAACAGCAGTGCAAAAGATGACGGGAAAAACGACACACAAAAAAAAGCCCGCACAAGGCGGGCAACTTAATACTGGAAGCAATGTGAGCAATGTCGTGCTCTTCTTCGGTAGAGCCACCGTCGAAGCGCAGAAGAATAATAATCATTCTTATTATCATCTGTAAAGCCCTAATTGAGAATTTTTCTCATTTCCACACTAACATTGTGATTACCCCTTCGCCAGATTGGCGAAAAACAACGCAGAACCATCATGAATTTGGGGAGTGCGTGACGTTTGCGATACACTCACGCTATTGCCTCAGAATCGTTGAGTTCTATGCCAAAATTATTCTCCTCGCTGCTGCTCGGTCTCAGCGTATTGAGTGCGTCTGCGCTGGCTGCACCAACCAATAACATCCGTAATAGCGGTTTTGTTTATTGCGTCAATGGCACGGTCAATACCTTTAATCCACAAATGGTCAGCAGCGGCCTGGTTGTGGATACGCTGGCGGCACAGCTCTATGACCGCCTGCTGGATGTGGACCCTTACACTTATCGCCTGATTCCTGACCTGGCACAGAGCTGGGAAGTGCGTGACAACGGTGCCACTTATCGTTTTCATCTGCGCAAAGATGTCTCTTTCCAGCACACCAACTGGTTTAAACCCACGCGCAAAATGAATGCCGATGACGTGGTGTTCAGCTTTGCGCGCATGTTTAACCGCCAGCATCCGTGGCATAACGTCAACGGTGGCAGCTATCCCTATTTCGATAGTTTGCAGTTCTCTGACTCGGTCCAAAGCGTTAAAAAACTGGACAACGACACGGTAGAAATCCGTCTCAACAGTCCGGACGCCTCTTTCCTCTGGCACATCGCTACGCATTACGCGCCGATCCTGTCGCAGGAATATGCCGACAAGCTGACGGCGAAAGGCCAGCAGGAGCGTCTGGATCGCGAACCGGTGGGTACCGGACCGTTCCAGTTGAGCGAGTACCGCACCGGGCAATATCTGCGCCTTGCGCGTAATCCGCAGTACTGGAAAGGTGTGCCGCGTCTGCAGCAAGTGGTGATCGATCTTGGCGTAGGCGGAACAGGACGTCTTTCGAAGTTGCTCACAGGTGAATGCGATGTGCTGGCGTATCCGGCGGCCAGCCAGCTCTCCATTTTGCGTGATGACCCGCGACTGCGCATGACGCTGCGTCCTGGCATGAACATCGCCTATTTAGCGTTCAATACGCGTAAACCGCCACTCGATCGCCCGGAAGTGCGTCACGCGCTGGCACTGGCCATTAATAACGAACGCCTGATGGAATCGATCTACTACGGCACCGCCGAAACCGCCGCCTCCATTTTACCGCGTGCTTCCTGGGCGTATGATAATGATGCGCGGGTCACCGAATACAATCCGGCGAAAGCTCGTGAAGCGCTGAAAGCGCTTGGGCTGGAAGATCTGCACTTGCGACTGGTGGTGCCCACCACCTCACAATCCTGGAACCCCAGCCCACTGAAAACCGCTGAGCTGCTGCAAGCCGATTTGGCTCAGGTTGGCGTGCGCGTCACCATCGCGCCGGTGGAAGGCCGTTTCCAGGAAGCGCAGTTGATGGCGATGAATCATGATCTGACGCTGACCGGCTGGGCAACAGACAGTAACGACCCGGACAGCTTCTTTCGGCCGCTGTTGAGCTGTGCAGCCATCCGCTCGCAGACCAACTTTGCGCACTGGTGTTCACCGGCCTTTGATGAATCATTGCAACGGGCGCTGTTGTCGCAACAACTTTCGGCGCGCATCGACAGCTACGATCAGGCACAGCAAATTCTGGCGCAGGAATTACCGGTATTGCCGCTGGCGTCATCGTTGCGTTTACAGGCATATCGCCATGATATTAAAGGTCTGGTGCTAAGTCCGTTCGGGAATGCCTCGTTTGCCGGGGTTTACCGTGATGAGAGCAGCGAGGAATAAGCATGATCATCTATATATTGCGTCGCCTGCTGTTGCTGCTGATCACCCTGTTTTTATTGTCGCTGGTGAGTTTCAGTCTTAGCTACTTTACGCCGAATGCGCCGCTGGAAGGTGCCTCACTGTTCGATGCCTGGTGGTTCTGGTTTAAAGGCCTGCTGCAATTTGACTTCGGTGTTTCCAGCACCAACGGCCAGCTGATCGACCTGCAACTGCGCGAGGTGTTCCCCGCCACGCTGGAGCTTTGCATTCTGGCCTTCATGCTGGCGCTGCTGGTGGGTATTCCGCTGGGAATTTGCGCGGGTGTGATGCGCAAAAAATGGCAGGATAAAGCCATCAGCGCACTGGCACTGCTCGGTTTCTCGATGCCGGTGTTCTGGCTGGCACTGCTGTTCACCCTGTTCTTCTCCCTGACACTGGGCTGGTTGCCAGTTTCCGGGCGCTTTGATCTGCTCTACCCGGTACAAAACGTGACCGGATTTGCACTGATTGATGCCTGGCTGAGTCCTTCACCGTGGCGCCATGAGATGTTGATGAGTGCCCTGACCCATATGATTCTGCCAGTGGTGGTCCTGGCGGTCGCGCCAACCACCGAGGTTATTCGTTTGCTGCGCAGCAGCACCAGCGATGTCATGGATAAAAACTATGTGAAAGCGGCAGCCACGCGCGGATTATCTCGCTTCACCGTGATTCGCCGCCATGTGCTGCACAACGCGCTGCCGCCCGTCATCCCGCGTCTGGGTTTGCAGTTTTCTACCATGCTGACGCTGGCGATGATTACGGAAGTGGTGTTCAACTGGCCGGGCATTGGCCGCTGGTTGATCAACGCCATTCGTCAGCAGGATTATGCGGCCATCTCTGCCGGTGTGATGGTGGTCGGCGGTTTGGTGATTCTGGTCAGCGTGCTGTCAGATATTCTGGGTGCGGCGCTTAATCCGTTGAAACACAAGGAATGGTATGCCTTACGATGATATCTATGCAGAGAAGCGGCTGCCCAGCCCGTTTCGTCTGTTTTGGCAGCGTTTTTATCGTGATACCAGTGGCATGATCGGATTGTACGGCTTTGGTGCCCTGTTATTCCTGTGCCTGTTTGGCGGCTTATTGTCGCCCTATGGCATTGATCAGCAGTTCCTCGGCTATCAACTGTTGCCCCCTTCCTGGTCGCGCTACGGGGATGTCTCCTTCTTCCTCGGCACCGATGATTTGGGCCGCGATGTATTGAGTCGCCTGCTGAGCGGCGTAGCGCCAACGGTTGGTTCGGCCATCATGGTGACGGTTTTAGCCGCGATCTGCGCCCTGATCCTGGGGGTGCTGGCTGGCATTACCCACGGTTTGCGCTCTGCGGTAATGAACCACGTGCTGGATACCTTGCTCTCCATCCCTTCGCTGCTGCTGGCAATCATTGTGGTGGCCTTTTTAGGCCCACGCCTTGAACACGCCATGCTGGCGGTATTGCTGGCAATCATTCCGCGCCTGGTGCGGGAGATCTATACTGCGGTACATAACGAGATGGAAAAAGAGTACGTGGTGGCGCTGCGTCTGGATGGCGCGCGCAATCTGAATATTCTGTGGAACGCGGTGCTACCCAATGTCCTGCCGCTGCTGGTCGGGGAATTTACGCGTTCACTCTCCATGGCCATTCTCGACATTGCCGCACTCGGTTTCCTCGATTTAGGGGCACAGCTGCCCTCACCGGAATGGGGAGCGATGCTGGGCGATGCGCTGGAGCTGATTTATGTCGCGCCCTGGACCGTGATGCTGCCCGGCGTCGCGCTGATGGTCAGTGTGTTGATCGTTAACCTGCTGGGCGATGGCATCCGTCGCGCTGTAGAAGCGGGAGCTGAATAATGCCGTTACTGGATATTCGTAATCTCACTATTGAGTTCATGACCTCAGAAGGTCCGGTGAAGGCCGTTGATCGCATTAATCTGACGCTCAGTGAAGGTGAAGTACGTGGGCTGGTGGGGGAATCCGGCTCCGGCAAAAGCCTGATTGCGAAAGCGATTTGCGGCGTAACCAAAGACAACTGGCGCGTCACCGCCGATCGTATGGTGTTCGATGATATCGATTTGCTGCGTTTGTCGCCGCGCGAACGACGCCGCATTGTCGGCCATAACGTGTCGATGATTTTCCAGGAACCGCAATCCTGCCTGGATCCCTCTGAAAGCATCGGCCGCCAGTTGATGCAGGCGATCCCACGCTGGACGTTTAAAGGGCGCTGGTATCAGCGTTTGTGGTTCTGGCGCAAAGCGCGTGCCATCGAACTGTTGCACCGCGTGGGCATTAAAGACCACAAAGACATCATGCGCAGTTTCCCGTATGAATTGACGGAAGGTGAATGTCAGAAGGTGATGATCGCCATCGCACTGGCCAATCAGCCACGTCTGCTAATCGCCGATGAGCCGACCAATGCCATGGAACCCACTACGCAGGCACAAATATTCCGCTTGTTGAGTCGCCTCAACCAAAATAACAACACCACGATTTTGCTGATCAGTCATGACCTGCGCACCATGAGCCAGTGGGCGGATCGCATAAACGTGATGTACTGCGGTCAGACCGTCGAAACCGCGCAGAGTGAAGATTTAATGGATACGCCGCATCATCCTTATACACAGGCGCTGATTCGCGCGATGCCCGACTTTGGCAGTGCGCTGCCGCATAAAAGCCGCCTGAACACACTGTCCGGCGCGATTCCCTCACTGGAGCATTTACCGATTGGCTGTCGTCTGGGACCGCGCTGTCCCTATGCACAGCGTAAGTGTATTGAGACACCGCGCCTCACCGGCACTAAATCCCACCTGTTTGCCTGTCACTTCCCGTTAAATGTGGAGGGGCAATGAGCATGGAAACGCTGCTGGAAGTGCGCAACCTGAGTAAAACCTATCGCTATCGCACCGGTCTGTTTCGCCGACAGCATGTGGAGGCGGTGAAAGGGGTAAGCTTCACCTTGCGTGAGAAGCAGACCTTAGCGGTCATTGGCGAGAACGGCTCGGGGAAATCCACGCTGGCGAAAATGTTGAGCGGCATGGTGGCCCCGACGGCAGGTGAGATGCTGATTGACGATCATCCGCTGGAGTATGGCGATTACGGTTATCGCAGCCAGCGTATTCGCATGATATTTCAGGATCCTTCGACCTCGCTTAATCCGCGCCAGCGCGTCAGTCAGATCCTCGATTTCCCGCTGCGCCTGAATACCGAACTGGATGATGAAGCGCGAGAGAAGCGCATTATTGCCACACTGCGCCAGGTGGGTTTGCTGCGCGATCACGCCGGTTACTATCCGCATATGCTGGCCCCCGGCCAGAAACAGCGTCTTGCGCTGGCTCGCGCACTCATCCTACAGCCGAAGGTAATTGTCGCCGATGAGGCCCTCGCCTCACTGGACATGACCATGCGTTCGCAGTTGGTGAATCTGATGCTGGAACTGCAGGAGAAGCACGGCATCGCCTATATTTATGTGACGCAACATATCGGCATGATGAAGCACATCAGCGATCAGGTGCTGGTGATGCATCAGGGTGAAGTGGTGGAACGCGGCGGCACGGCTGATGTGCTGGCCTCGCCACTGCATGACCTCACTAAGCGGCTGATCACCAGCCATTTTGGCGAAGCCTTAACCGCTGAAGCCTGGCGCAAAGTGCGTTGATTGTTCATCACATCGCGAAAACACGGTGCGATTTACCGCATTTGAGAGAGACGTGCTAGAATCCGCACGTCGATTAACGTCGGTCGCCTACTATTTAATCATTGCGACCGCCAACAACAATGACCATAAGGATTACAGCTATGGGTTTTCTTTCCGGTAAGCGCATTCTGATTACTGGCGTTGCCAGTAAACTCTCCATTGCCTACGGTATTGCACAGGCGATGCACAAACAGGGCGCAGAACTGGCTTTCACCTACCAGAACGACAAGTTGAAAAGTCGTGTGGAAGAGTTCGCTAAAGATTTGGGTTCTGACATTGTTCTGCCGTGCGATGTGGCAGAAGACGAGAGCATCACTGCGCTGTTCACCGAACTGGCAAAAACCTGGCCAAAATTTGACGGTTTCGTTCACTCAATCGGTTTCGCACCTGGCGATCAGCTGGATGGTGACTACGTGAACGCCGTGACCCGTGAAGGCTTCAAAATCGCTCACGACATCTCTGCCTACAGCTTCGTGGCGATGGCAAAAGAGTGCCGTGCGATGCTGAATCCGAACTCAGCCCTGCTGACCCTGTCTTATCTGGGTGCGGAGCGCGCGATCCCGAACTACAACGTAATGGGTCTGGCTAAAGCGTCTCTGGAAGCCAACGTACGTTACATGGCGAACGCGATGGGTCCAGAAGGTACGCGTGTTAACGCCGTATCTGCGGGTCCAATCCGTACTCTGGCAGCTTCAGGCATCAAAGATTTCCGTAAGATGCTGGCTCACTGTGAAGCCGTTACGCCAATTCGCCGCACTGTCACCATCGAAGACGTGGGTAACTCTGCGGCCTTCCTGTGCTCTGATCTGGCGGGTGGTATCACCGGTGAAGTGGTACACGTTGATGGCGGCTTCAGCATTGCCGCGATGAACGAGCTGGAACTGAAATAAGTTCTGAAGGCGAGCCGGGTGCTCGCCTTTTTTCTTAGCGAAGTCTCAGCTGTCTTCACCGATTTTCGCCCTGTTCACTTTCGACTGACGTCTCCCGCAAACTCACCTCTCCCTGTTAGCTACCGCTTGAATTTTCAGGCGTATAGATTCATTCGATCTTAATTATTCCCCTTCATTCTTTTGCCACAGCCAGTGCTTCAGCGACGATAAGCTAGCCTTTTGGTGGCGATGCGCTTTTCAGATTTGCCCGTCGCGTACCCAGACCGTTTTTTGCGCAAGGAATGACCATGGAACAACGCCGTTATCCCGGCCATGACCACTGGTTTTATGAAAGCCAGACTCGCCCGCACACCCAGGCCACCACGCCATTAGTGCCCGAAGCCGCCTTTCTCGAAGATCGCTTTTTATTAGGTCTGCAACAGGAAGCCACTGCACTGCAGCCCCTGTTTACTCGTTTCCAGCCAGCGTTACTGGCCGCGCGCGATCTGAGCCAGATTTTGCTGCCGGATACGCTGAACAACTCACTCACGCATACCTTAACGCTCTACGATCGTCTCAGTACCGCGTTGACAGTGGCGCAGGTTGCCGGTGTGCAGCGACTGTGTAATCACTACTCGGCGCGCCTCAACCCCCTGCCGGGCCCGGATTCCTCCCGCGAGAGTAATAACCGCCTGACACAAATCACCCAGTACGCGCGTCAGTTGGCGATGCAACCGGCACTGATCAATGTCACTGGTATCAGCGCCCTGGATGCCGTCGGGCTCACTGAGCCTGATATCGTCACTCTCAATCAAGTGGTAGGATTCGTCAGCTATCAGGCGCGAGTCGTCGCGGCACTGCAAGCCATGATGGGCTTACCGGTACGCTGGATACCCGGCGTATCACCACCAGCGGATGCCGACCCGGCGCTGTTTGACCGCGACACCGCATGGCAGCACGCGCTTAAACCGGTTGAGTTGCGCTATGCCAGTGCCGATCAACTGGCGGCGATAACCTTCTGTCAGGGCATCGAAGGATTAGAGGACGCGATTTGGTTGCTGGTGCATGACGCGCAGGCGCTGTATGGCTGGGCGACTTTGCAACAGCGCATCGGTGAACATCATGATGAGCAATCCGCGTTGGCGCTGGCAACCTGCGCGCGCATCCTGGGTTGTCAGCGCCCGTTCACGCGTCATGCCGCTTGCCAGCGCGAAGCATTGCTTGCAGATGTTGATAAAGCGGGAGAAGTGCAGCCGGTGATTGGCGTTACCGCTCAGCTGGTTCGCATGCCAGAGCGTTTTAGCGCAGCACACTTGCAGCCATTGCTGAATGCGGGATGGGGAACCGAGCGCATTTTCGCTCTGTTGCAAGCAGTGGCGTTTGCCAGCTGGCAGGATCGGTTATGGATGGCGCTGGGTGAAACGCGTTAATCCGGCAGATGGCGACGCGCTTCGTCAAAGAAATGTTGAGCCAACGGCGATGCCCTGCCCGGCTCAGCAACCACCAACGCGGCCTGGCGTCCCATGGGTGCCATCGCAATCGGCCTCCGCGCCACATTTTGCAGCATTTCCGGCAGTAAATGTCCGCGCGGCGACACCATCACGCCCAATCCCACCTGCGCGCTCTGTAATAGCTGCATAATCGAGGCACTTTCCACAATCACCCGCGGTAGCAAACCGGTTTCGCGCAGTTGGCTATCCACGTAACGACGGAAATAGCGCGTGGGTTCCGCAAGGCACAGTGGAAACTGCGCCAGTTGCGCAAGTGAAACCGTGTCGTGTTGAAGTAAATCCGGGAAGTGCTGAGGATTAAAAATCGCCTCCACGCCGGGGTCTTTTAACAGCGCGGTCTGAAAGTGTAATTCTCGCAGAGCGGTGAGTTCGAAAAAGCCAATGCCGCCGTCCACCGTATGGCTATTCAGTGCCTCCAGCAGTTGGTCCGCACTCATGGCGGAGACACGATAATCCAGCTGCGGATAACGTGTTTCAACCGCTTTCAGTAACGCCGGCAAGGCGACACTGCACTGTGGCATCACGCCCAGGCGCAGCGTGCCGTTGACGCCATGCTTCAGCGACTCGACTTCCAGCTTCAGTCCCGAGTAAACCGACACGATCTCACGCGCCCAGGTCAGCACCCGTTCCCCTTCCGGCGTAAATCCATCGAAGTTGTTGCTGCGATTGATCAGCGATAGGCCCAGTTCACGCTCAAGGTTTTTTAACCGCATCGATAATGTCGGCTGACTGACAAAACTGGCCTCTGCCGCGCGGCCAAAATGGCGCTCACGCTCTAGATTGCAGAGATATATCAATTGCTTGATGTCGATTTTGGCATCCACCCTGAAGTCACGATCACGCTATGTTAGCAAACCCGCGCAGCTTTATCCGTTTCACCATGCAAAAAGCACAAAGGCCGCCGTTTGGCAGCCTTCGGTTGAAAGTTAATGCCCCACCCGGCGCTTATCTCCGGCACTCTTAATGGCTTAGCTCTTGAAGGGGCGAAGTCATCATCTCCCATCTCAGCTAGGGGGGTTTAACATTGATTGCTAATTTTATTATTAGCGTGGTAACTAAATGTGTTATGCCACGCCCAGTGCACTTTTCACTTCGTTAGCAATTTTCTCCACCTGCGGACCGTAAATCACCTGCACATCGTGATCGCTGACCCGGTTAACACCGTTGGCGCCAGTGGTCAGCAACGTTTGATCGACCACTTCATTCATCTCTTTCACGCGCACCCGCAGGCGGGTGAAACAGCAATCGACGTCCTCTATATTGGCCTCGCCGCCCAACCCGCTGATGATCACCTTAGTACGTTCATCGGCTGTCACCTGCACGGTTTGCGGCTCCTCATCCGATTCTCGTCCAGGCGTTTCCACTCGCATGCGCGTAATGACAAAACGGAAGCCGTAATAGTAGATCGGCGCATAAATCACCCCCAGCGCTACCGTCCACCACCATTGGGTTTTACTGCCACCGAGTATACCGAACACCACCAGATCGATCGCGCCGCCCTGCACGTTGCCGATCATTAAATGCAGCATCGACATCAGCATAAATGACAGACCGGTCATCAACGCATGCAGGATATAAAGCACCGGTGATACGAAGATAAAACAGAACTCCAGCGGTTCAGTGATGCCGGTGGTGAAGGAGGTCAACGCACCTGCCATCACCAGCGCTTTAACCCGCTGTTTATGCTCCGGGCGCGCGGTGTGGTAGATCGCCAGTGCAGCAGCAGGCAAGCCGAACATCATCACCGGGATTTTACCTTGGGCCAGGAATTGAGTGGCGTTGCGCACCGTCTCATCAGGTATAGCGCCTGGGTTGGTGAGCGAAGTGTTGAAGATATTCAGTGCACCAACAATGGTTTGCCCGTCCACCGTCGCCATGCCACCGATAGGGGTGAAACGCACCGTTTCATTGAGAATATGGTGCAAGCCAGTAGGAATAAGCAGACGTTCGCCGGTTCCCAGCAGAAACGCGCCGTACTGGCCGCTTTTCCCAATCATCTTGCCGACCCAGGCAATGCCTTCGCCGATCGTGGGCCAGATCAAGGCCAGCAGCACGCCAATCAGCGGCAAGACGATAACGGTGACGATGGGGACAAAGCGCCGCCCGCCGAAAAAGCTAATCGCCGTCGGCAATGTTTGCGTGTAAAAGCGATTATGCAGTGCCACGGTGACCAGCCCGGCAATCACGCCGCCAAGCACACTCATGTTGTAAGTAAAGATGCCCAGCATCTCGATGTACTCTGCCGAGGTCATCATCGCCGTGGTTTGATCCAGGCCTGCTTGCTGTAAGGCTTCTGGGGTCGTAGTAGCCGCCGTCAGCCCTTTGGCGGCCAGCGTAGCACTGATGCCCACATTCATCACGACATAGCCAATGACTGCCGCAAAAGCCGCAGTAGGCTTCTCCGCTTTCGCCAGACCGATGGCGCTGGCAACGGCGAAGAACACGGGCAGATTGGCAAATAAAGCCGCCGCCACTTTGCGGATAAAGCCAATAATCAGCTGTGGCACCTGTAGATTGGCAAAGGCATCACCGGTGACGGCGGGATTCTGCATCGCGGCAGCCAGACCGAGAAAGATACCGGCAGCGGCAATAACGGAGATCGGCATCATTAATGCTTTACCGAAGGCGTGAATTTGGCTGGCAAGATTCTTCATGGTGCGCGCCCTTTCATCAATTGAAAGAGCAATTATTAGCCACTTATTGGATTGTCACGTCGCGACGCTGTCCTGCCAGCAGGTAAAGTTTGAACCACATCACGCTTCTGACTGTTTGATCGCGATAAACGCCGCCTATCGCACCATTAAACCAATCAATTAGACAACTTTTGCAGTGAGTCGCACACTTCCCCTCAACAGAAGTCATATTCTGATAACAATTCATAAACAATAAGCCTGCAACGACTATGAAATTTAAACGTAAGATTCAGCCTTATCGTGCCGCTGCTGGCGGCTGGGGCTCTTTGGAAGCTACCACCCGTTTCGTCCTTGATAGTAAAGCTGCGCTGAAAAACATGCGCAATTTGATGCGCATGAACAAAGCGCGTGGCTTTGACTGCCCGGGTTGTGCATGGGGTGATGACAACAAGAGCACCTTCAGCTTCTGTGAGAACGGCGCTAAAGCGGTGACCTGGGAAGCGACTCGCCGCGTGGTGGAGCCCGAGTTTTTCGCTCAGCACAGCGTGAGCACCCTGTATCAACAGAGCGACTATTTCCTTGAGTATCAGGGACGCCTGACGCATCCGATGCGCTATAACAGCGCCACCGATCACTATGAACCGATCAGCTGGGATGATGCGTTGGCGATGATTGCCCGTCACCTCAAGGCGATGGACCATCCCGACCAGATGGAGCTTTACACTTCCGGTCGCGCCAGTAACGAAGCCTCATGGCTCTATCAGCTGTTCGGCCGCGTGATGGGCACCAATAACTTCCCTGACTGTTCAAACATGTGCCACGAAGCCAGCGGCACCGGCTTGAAGCGCAGCATCGGCGTCGGTAAAGGCACCATCCGCCTGGATGATTTTGACCACGCTGATGCGATTTTCGTTATCGGTCAGAATCCGGGGACTAACCATCCACGTATGCTGCACAGCCTGCGCCACGCGGCCGATCACGGTGCGAAAATCGTTACCTTTAATACCTTGCGCGAGCGTGGGCTGGAACGTTTTGCCGACCCGCAGAAACCACTGGAAGTCGTCACCTCCATGGCGGGAACCATTAGTTCTGCCTATTATCAGCCCAATCTCGGCGGCGATATGGCAGCAATTCGCGGCATGGTGAAAACTCTGCTGGAAGTGCAACGCGAGCGTTTAGCTGCGGGTGAACCGGGCATCTTCGATCAAGAATTTATCGACGCCAACACCCATGGCATTGAGAGCTATCTGGCTGCCGTGGATAACACGCGCTGGGACGATATCGTGCGTCAATCCGGCCTGAGCGAAGCACAGATTCGGGAAGCGGCCGCGATCTACCAGAGCGCTGAGCGTGTCATTATTACCTGGGCGATGGGCGTGACTCAGCATAAACACTCCGTTGATACAGTGCGTGAGATAACCAACCTGCAACTGCTGTTTGGACAGCTGGGTAAAAAAGGCGCTGGCCTTTGTCCGGTGCGCGGCCACAGTAACGTGCAGGGGAACCGCACCATGGGGATCGATGAGAAACCCAATAAGCCGTTCCTTGATGCATTGGGCGCGCATTTCGGCTTCGAACCGCCGCGTGAACACGGTCATAACACCGTTGAAGCGCTGGGCGCGATGCTGCGTGATGAAGTGAAAGTGCTGATCGCCCTGGGCGGCAACCTTGCGGCTGCCGCACCCGATTCCCCGGTGACGGAGGAAGCGCTACAGCATTGCGGTCTGACCGTGCATATCAGCACCAAACTCAATCGCAGCCATCTGGTGCCGGGCCACGAAGGTTTGATTCTGCCGACGCTCGGCCGTACTGAGCGCGATCGTCAGGCCAGCGGTAACCAGTTCATCACCGTTGAAGACTCTTTCAGCATGGTGCACGCCTCAGAAGGTGTGGGTATTCCTCTGGCAGACACCCAGCGCTCCGAAACCGCGATTGTGGCCGGTATTGCACACGCCACGCTGGGCAGTGACAAGATTGACTGGCTGGGCATGGCCGATGATTACAACGTGATCCGCGATCACATTGGCGCCACCATTCCTGGCTTTGCTGACTTCAATAACAAGTGTGATATTCCGGGTGGATTCTACCTGGGTAGCGCAGCAGCGGAGTTGCGTTTTAATACACCAAGCAAACGGGCGGAGTTCAGCGCGGCAGCCTTGCCAACCTCGCTGTTCCCACAGCTGGGCAGCGAAGTGGAGGTGCCGTTCACGTTGCAAACTCTGCGTTCGCATGACCAGTACAACACCACCATTTACGGCCTCGATGACCGCTACCGCGGCGTGTATGGTCAGCGTGAAGTGGTGTTTATCCACCCGGATGACATGGCGTCACTCGGCTTCAGTGAAGGCCAGTTGGTGGATATCGAAACACTGTGGAATGATGGCCTGACGCGTCGTGTGAGTGGCTTTAAGCTGGTGCCGTATAACATTCCGCGCGGTAACCTCGCGGCCTATTATCCGGAAACCAACCCGCTGGTGCCGCTCTCCAGCTATGGTGATGGCAGCGGGACGCCGACCTCGAAATCGGTGCCGGTAAAACTGGCGTTAACCGCCGCTGTACCGACCCAACGTATCGCCTGAGTCGTCAGCGTTATCAGAAGGTAAAAAGCCGCGTAATGCGGCTTTTTAGCCTGTTTTGGCCTTGCCGCGCGCCCCTGATTCGCGTAAAACTGTCCACCGCTCTTAGGCCACGAAACTAAATACATTATGTTCCAGGATAACCCGCTGCTCGCGCAGCTTAAAGAGAAGCTTCACGCGCAAACTCCGCGCGCCGAAGGTGTTGTGAAAGGCACGGAAAAAGGCTTTGGCTTCCTCGAAGTCGATGCCCAAAAAAGCTACTTCATTCCCCCTCCGCAGATGAAAAAAGTGATGCACGGTGACCGTATATCTGCGGTGATCCACACTGATAAAGATCGCGAGAGCGCCGAGCCGGAAACCCTGATTGAGCCGTTCCTGACCCGCTTTGTTGGCCGCGTGCAGAAGAAGGACGATCGTTTGTCGATTGTGCCGGACCATCCGCTGCTGAAAGAGGCGATCCAGTGCCGCGCTGCCCGTGACGTCACCCATGATTTTCAGAATGGTGATTGGGCCGTGGCGGAAATGCGCCGCCATCCGCTGAAAGGCGATCGCGGATTCTATGCTGAACTGACCGAATTCATTGTCACTGCGGACGATCACCTTGCGCCGTGGTGGGTCACCCTGTCGCGCCATAATCTGGAGCGCGAAGCCCCGAACGTTGGCTTCGGCGAAATGCTGGATGAGCACCTGCAGCGCGAAGACCTTACCGCGCTGAACTTCGTCACCATCGATAGCGCCAGCACCGAAGATATGGATGATGCGCTATATGTTGAAGAGCAGGCTGACGGCAATCTGCAGCTGACCATCGCGATTGCCGATCCGACCGCTTACGTAGCGGAAGGCAGCGAGCTGGATAAGCTGGCTTCAAAGCGCGCGTTCACCAACTATTTACCTGGCTTCAACATCCCTATGCTGCCGCGCGAACTGTCTGATGACATCTGTTCGCTGCGCCCAAAGGTGCGTCGTCCAGCGCTGGCCTGTCGCGTGACGCTCACGGCAGACGGCAGCGTAACGGGTGAAGTGCATTTCTTTGCGGCCTGGATCGAATCCAAAGCCAAACTGGTCTATGACGAAGTGTCAGACTGGCTGGAAAACGCCGGTAGCTGGCAGCCAGAGAATGAGGCGATCGCCGGGCAGATTCGCTTGTTGCATCGTGTGTGTCTGGCGCGCAGCGAGTGGCGTCAAACTCACGCGCTGGTGTTCAAAGATCGCCCTGATTACCGCTTTGTGCTGGGTGAAAAAGGCGAAGTGCTGGATATCATTTCTGAGCCACGTCGCATCGCCAACCGCATCGTTGAAGAATCGATGATTCTGGCTAACGTCTGCGCGGCCAAAGTGCTGCAGGAGAAGCTGGGCTTCGGTATCTATAACCTGCACACCGGCTTCGATCTGGCAAACGCAGAGCAAGCTGCTGGCGTGCTGGCCGGTCACGGTATTACCGTGGATCCTCAGGCGATCACCACGCTGGAAGGTTTCCGCCAGCTGCGTCGTGAACTGGATGCCCAGCCAACGCAGTACCTCGACAGCCGCATTCGTCGCTTCCAGAGCTTCGCTGAAGTCGGCACCGAACCGGGTCCGCACTTTGGTCTGGGCCTCGAAGCCTATGCGACCTGGACATCGCCGATTCGTAAATTCGGCGATATGATCAACCATCGCCTGCTGAAAGCCATTGTGCGCGGCGACAGCATTGCCCGTCCAAAAGACGAGTTCACCGCCATTATGAGTGAGCGTCGTCGCCTGAACCGCATGGCCGAACGTGATGTGGGTGACTGGCTGTATGCGCGCTTCCTCGCGCCGTCTGCCGGGACCGATCGCAAATTCAGCGCCGAGATCATCGACGTGTCTCGTGGCGGTATGCGCGTACGTCTGCTGGAGAACGGCGCCGTTGCCTTTATCCCTGCCCCGTTCATCCACGCGGTGCGTGATGAACTGGTGTGCTCACAAGAGAGCGGCACCGTGCAGATCAAAGGCGAAATCGCTTATCGCGTGACCGACATTATCGACGTGACCATCGCCGAAGTGCGTATGGAAACCCGTAGCGTGGTGGCGCGCCCGGCTGCCTGAGCATGAATATCTGCGGGATAACAGCCGTTATCCCGCATTTTTCCCCCTAAGTTTTATCTGATGTTAAATTTGCCTTCCGCTTCACACTTCTGATTCGAATCCCTGTCGTTAACAATTCATTACATTACTTTTAACTTGTTGTATCCGATCGCCTATTTTCCCGGTCTCTACAAGGAGTTAACTCATGAACAACGTCAAAACCGGATTGATCTGGTTAGCGGTGGCGTTAATTGGTGCGGGTGCGTTTGCCATGCTGGCGCTCAGCCGTGGCGAACACGTCAACGCCGTCTGGCTGGTTATTGCGTCCGTTGCCTGCTACAGCATTGCTTATCGCTTCTACAGCCTGTTTATCGCTGAACGTATTTTCGAACTGGATGATCGTCGCCGCACGCCTGCAGAACGGCTGAATGATGGTCTCGATTATGTGCCCACTAACAAATGGGTGCTGTTTGGCCACCACTTTGCGGCGATTGCTGGTGCCGGTCCATTGGTTGGCCCGATTCTCGCGGCGCAGATGGGCTTTCTGCCTGGCACCATCTGGATTTTGGTTGGCGTGATGTTGGCTGGTGCGGTGCAGGATTTCTTGATCCTGTTCATCTCTACCCGTCGTGATGGTCGCTCGTTGGGTGAAATGGCACGTCAGGAGCTGGGTTCGTTTGCGGGCGTGGTCACCATGCTCGGTGCGCTCGGCGTGATGATCATCATCCTGTCAGCGCTGGCGCTGGTGGTGGTGAAAGCGTTAGCCAACAGTCCGTGGGGACTGTTTACCATCGCCGCAACCATTCCAATCGCGCTGTTTATGGGCGTGTATATGCGCTATCTGCGCCCCGGCAAGATCGCTGAAGTGTCGATTATCGGCTTTGTGCTGATGATGGCGGCGATCATTTACGGTGGCGATGTGGCTGCCGATCCCTATTGGGGACCGCTGTTCACACTGAAAGGCACCGAACTGACATGGGTGCTGGTGATCTATGGCTTCGTCGCCTCTTCGCTGCCGGTGTGGCTGCTGCTTGCTCCGCGTGATTACCTCTCAACCTTCCTGAAAATCGGCGTCATTATCGGGCTGGCGGTTGGGATTCTGTTCGCCATGCCGGAACTGAAAATGCCGGCGGTGACCAAATTTATCGACGGTAGCGGGCCGGTGTTCTCCGGTGCGCTGTTCCCGTTCCTGTTTATCACTATCGCCTGTGGCGCGATTTCTGGCTTCCACGCGCTGGTCTCCAGTGGCACTACGCCAAAACTGGTTGAGCGCGAAAGTCACATCCGCTTTATCGGCTATGGCGCGATGCTGATGGAATCCTTCGTGGCGATCATGGCGCTGATATGTGCCTCGGTGCTCGATCCGGGCGTCTATTTTGCGATGAACTCACCCGCAGCACTGATCGGTACCACCGTTGAGAGCGCTTCGCAGGTGATTAACGGCTGGGGCTTTGTCGTGACGCCGGAGATGCTGAGCGGTATCGCGCGCGATGTGGGTGAAAGTACTGTCCTCTCGCGGGCAGGTGGCGCACCAACCTTCGCCGTGGGGATGGCGCACATCATCACCGAGGTATTTAACAGCCGGGTGATGATGGCGTTCTGGTATCACTTCGCCATCCTGTTTGAAGCGCTGTTCATCCTGACGGCGGTCGATGCCGGTACCCGCGCCTGTCGCTTTATGGTGCAGGATTTGGTTGGCACCGTGGTGCCTTCCATGGCCAACAACCGTTCCTGGCTGGGCAATATGGCGGGCACCACAGTGGCCGTAGCCGGATGGGGCTTCTTTGTCTACCAGGGTGTCGTCGATCCGCTGGGCGGCATCAATACCCTTTGGCCGCTGTTTGGCATTGGCAACCAGATGCTGGCCTCAATGGCGCTGATTCTCGGCACCGTGGTGCTGTTCAAAATGAAGAAACAGCGTTACGCGTGGGTGACGATTTTACCGACCGCCTGGCTGTTTGTGACCTCCATGACCGCCGGTTGGCAGAAGATTTTCCACGAGAAGCCCTCCATTGGCTTCCTTGCGCAAGCCAACAAGTTCCGTAAAGGAATTGATGAGGGGGTGATTATCGCTCCGGCGAAAACCGTGGCGGACATGCAAACTATCGTATTTAGCAATCAAATTAACGCGGCCCTGTGTGGCTTCTTTATGCTGGTGGCCGTGACCATGTTGATTGCAGCGTTCTTTGTTATTCGCCGTGCCCTGGGCAGTCAGGTACCTACCACCCATGAATCCGAAGTCTCCCTGCGTAAGGAGGTGCGGAATGTCTGAGTCCATTCATCGCTGGAAAAAACCGATTGGCGTCTGGCACATTCAGCATTGCTTACCGATCGCACCCCAGGCCACCGGGCAAACTCTTAATCGCTGGCAACAAATATGGCAGGGATTGAAGCAAAGTTTTCGCTTAATGGTTGGCGTTCACGACTATCAAACTTATCTGAAGCATATGCGTGAGCACCATCCCGGGCAAACGCCGATGGATGAGCGAGCCTTTCATCGCTACTGCCTTGAGGCCCGTTTTCCCAGCCAGGCAGGCAAGCTCGGCAAGTGTCCTTGCTGACATTTTTAAGCCCCGATTTTCGGGGCTTTTTCGTGCCATTCTTTAGTGAAAACAAAAATATATTTGGTTTGCATCTTGTGCTAACGCAGGAGGTTGAATACTGTTGCTAAAATAATGAGATACCGCCTGCTCAGCATTTCCCCGGAGGAAGTTTCCATGACCGATGAACAAGGGCAAACGTTGCTATACACCCTGTTTGGCACAACCAGCCCTCATTGGCGTTTAACTTCAGATAGCGATGCTTTGCATTTTGCCGAAGATGAGAATGCCAATACCAATTTGGCGGTTCCATTAACCCCCGCGCAGGCCAGTCTACTGCGTGCGATGACGGTGATCACCTCCAGTATCAACCTGACGCTCTCCCTGCGCGGTGCGCCGGTACCTATGCACTTCGTCGGCCGCAAGGTCAACCAATCAACATGGGCCGGCACCTCTTCTGCCTGGGGTGATACCTCCTCCGTAGCGCGTGATTTAACTCTGGGATTGTCTTTTGCTGAACAAGTGGTCTCCGAAGCAAATTCGGTGATTGTCATCCTCGATCAGCGTGGCAACATCCAGCGATTCAACCGCTTAAGCGAAGAGTACACCGGGCTCAAAGAGCAGGAAGTGATCGGCCGCAACGTGTTTCAGCTGTTTATGACCAAACAGGAAGCGCAGGCTTCGCGTCGCAACATTTCGGGCTTCTTTCGCGATGGCAACTCTTATGAAGTAGAACGCTGGATCAAAACCAAAAAAGGCCAGCGACTGTTTCTGTTTCGTAATAAGTTTGTGCACAGTGGTAGTGGGAAAAATGAAATTTTCCTCATCTGTTCTGGAACCGACATCACAGAAGAGCGACGTGCTCAGGAACGCTTACGTGTCCTCGCTAATACCGATACCGTGACCGGTTTACCCAACCGCAATGCCATCCATCAACAGATTAGTCTGGCGCTGGAATTAGCCAATGGCAGTCAAACTGGCGTGGTTTATCTCGATCTGGACAATTTTAAGAAGGTCAACGACGCCTACGGCCATATGTTTGGCGACCAACTGCTGCAAGCGGTCTCCCTCGCCATTCTCAGCTGTTTGGGCAAAGATCAGACGCTGGCCCGTCTTGGTGGTGATGAGTTCGTGGTACTGGCAGAACACACCAGCCAGGCTGCGCTGGAAGCCATGGCATCACGTATTCTTGAGCGCCTGCGTCAACCCTTCCGCGTCGGTTTGATCGAAGTCTACAGCGGCTGTTCGATTGGTATCGCCCTGGCCCCGCTGCACGGCGAGGATCGGGAAAGTCTGATCCGCAACGCCGATACCGCGATGTATCACGCCAAAGAGAATGGGCGCGGTAAATTCTGCGTGTTCGCTAACGAGATGAATCAGCGTGTTTTCGAATATCTCTGGCTTGATACTAACCTGCGTAAAGCACTGGAACTGGAGCATCTGGTGGTGTACTACCAGCCCAAATTAGATCGTGACGGCGAAGTGCGCAGCGCAGAAGCATTGGTGCGCTGGAATTCCGTCGAGCGCGGTCTGGTGCCGCCTGGCGACTTTATCTCGTATGCTGAAGAATCGGGCCTCATCGTGCCGCTTGGCCGCTGGGTGATGCTGAACGTTCTGCAACAAATTATTCAGTGGCGCAGCGAGGGAATTTACCTGCGCGTTGCCGTTAATGTTTCGGCTAAACAATTGATTGACCAAAGTATTTATACCGATTTAAAGCAGGCGCTGAGCGAAGCCGGCCTCACGGATTGTCCCATTGATATCGAGCTCACCGAAAGCTGCCTGATTGAGAACGAAGCCGGTGCACTCACGCTGATGAAGCAGTTCCAGGAACTGGGCGCTCAGGTTCATCTTGATGACTTTGGTACAGGTTATTCCTCGCTTTCCCAGTTGGCTCGCGTGCCCATTGATGCAATCAAACTGGATCAAAGTTTCGTACGTAACATCAACAAACAACCGGTGGCGCAATCTTTGGTCCGTGCCATTGTCGCCGTGGCCAAAACCCTCGATCTGCAAGTCATTGCGGAAGGGATTGAAACAAAAGCTGAGGAGAAGTTTGTGATGACCAACGGTGTCGATGGGCGTCAGGGTTATCTTTATGCAAAACCAATGCCCGCAGAACAGCTCGGGCATTGGCTGGCTAAGCATCCTGCCCGCGTTTAAAGCTGCTCTCGATTATCCGGCTTTGCGCAGGGATGCGCTATGACGGTTCTGTAGTTGCACCAGTCGTTCCATGTAAGCAATGTCTTTAGGCTCCAGTGTAAAGGCGTAATCCACCCAATCTTCCGTAATATCCATCAGCTCGGCTCGCGAGAGTTGCAGTACGCGCTGGCGCGCTTTCAACATGGCACGCACACCATTCAGCTTCGGACGTAGCGTATCGATAAAGGTACGCGTGGTACGATAAGCATCGCCTGGCTGGAAGACTTTATCTACCAGACCGCGCGTCTCATACCACTCTGCGCTATGCGATTCCCCTTCACAGATCAGCTCTTCGGCCAGCTTCATGCCGGAACGCCGTGCCACCAGTGAATAGCCGCCCATGCCAGGGAACAGATTGAACGCGATCTCCGGGAAGCCCATTCGTGCAGAGTTTTGCGCCAGAATGAAGTGATGGGCCAGCGCGGCTTCAAAGCCACCACCCAATGCACTCCCTTCAATCATCGCCAGCGTCACCGCTCCGGTATCAAAACCCCGCGCTGCCGAATGGATGCAATCCACGCAGGCACGCGCATAGGCCCGCAGCGCTTCACGACGGTTGTTACGAATGCACTCTACAAAGAAACGCAAATCGCCACCGGCGTTGAACATCTGCGGCACCAGCGAACCCGTCACCCAAAAATCAATCGGCAAACCCGAACGCTGAGCGGCATAGCTCAGATTCATGATCTCCTCGATTAATTCGTGGTTGAAACTGGGGCGCGGTTGGGCACGCAGCATCATCCACATGGTGTGTCGACCCTCTTCATAGTAGGCCGCCAGCTGGGTGGTTTGTCCGACTTCGGTAAACAATCTGCAAGTTGGTTGGTTAATTACTGTCATAGTCTCATCCTCTAGTTATGTGATGCGTTAAACGCAACATCAGCGTAATCCAGAGTGAGGCCAGACCAAATGAGAGATTGATTTATAAAGTAAAATCCAGAGATATCCCCGACCATGGGGTCGGGGAAAGATAAGCAGGCTTACTTGATGGCAGCGCGCTGTCCTACCGCCACATGAGAACGCTTAACGCGTTTTGAATAGACGGCGGTGATAATCGGTACTAATACAGAAGTCACAATAACGGATGTCGCCACCAGTGCGGTGGCTGCGGGAGCGACCGGTTTAAACTGTGGCAGCATCTCGGCAATCAGCACCGGCGTCGCCACTGCCGCGCCTGCGGTGCTGGAGGCTGCGATCCCAGCCGTGCCATCACCACCACCAATTAATCGGTCGGCAATAATGAGTGGGATACCGGTGATGATGATGACGGCAACACCGAGCAATACGCCCAATAAACCGGTTTGTTCGATCACCGCCAAATCGATGGTGTTACCCAAAGCGAAGGCAAAGAACGGAATCAAAGTATGTACGGCTTTGCCGAAGAACTCGCGCAATTCCGGGTCAAGATTGCCAAGCGCGAAACCGACAATAAAGGGCAACACCGCGCCAACAAACACGTGTGGCTCAAACGAAGCAATGCCTGCGGTCCCCAGGATCACCATGGTCATCAGCGGACCCGATTCCAGCGACATCAGCACAAACGCGCCTGCTTCTTCTTTTGAACCGTATTGCTGCATGATGGAGGCATAAAGGCCGCCATTGGTCATGTCCATCGCAGCAACCAATGCTAGCGTGGATAAACCGGCAAACATACCGACTTCTACGCCATTTTCCGGCATCATGCGGGATGCCACGGCAGCCACGACCCAGGCAACGGCGATTTTGGTTAATACCAGGGTGCCGGATTTACGCAGCACGGTTCCGGTTGCGCTGAGTTTGATCGATGCCCCCATGCAGAAAAACCATACCGCCAGAATCGGCACAGTGCCCGTCATCAGGCCGTTAGTAAAAGAGCCAAAGTATTTTCCTGCGCCGGGTGAAAACGTGTGGCAAAGCGCGCCCAAAAACAGCGGGATTAACATCATACCGCCTGGAATCTTATCGATTGCACGTTTGATATGCATAGTTGTGTCACCTTTACTGAGCCAGAAGGAGGTACGTTATCGTTCGCCGGATGGCATGGCAGGCAAGATAACCACTGGCAGTCAGGGAAAAAGTGATCGAATCGATATTAATGAAACGGTGTTTTATTTTTATAGATTTGACATTTCTTTTTTATGATATGCATCGCCATACCAGCGCTAAATAGCAAAAAATTAAGGCGCCCTCAGGCGCCTCAATGAAGTTTCAATGTTTAATTCTGCCCGTACCATGCATTCTTGCCATGCTTACGCAGATAATGCAGATCGAGTAAATTCTGCGAAATCGGAGGCAATTCGCTGCGCAGTTGTTCCGTGTGAAGTGCCATGTAAGCCACTTCTTCCAGCACCACCGCACTGTGCACAGCTGCATCCGCGTCTTTACCCCAGGCAAAGGGGCCGTGCGAGTTGACCAGCGCAGCAGGAATATCGGTGGGTTTAATGCGGCGTTGCGCAAAGCTTTCGATAATCACCTGCCCGGTGTTCCATTCATACTCTTGCTGTATCTCTTCACGCTTCATCGCACGCGTACAGGGAATGGTGCCGTAGAAATCATCCGCATGTGTTGTACCCAGAGCCAAAATGTCGCGTCCGGCCTGCGCCCAGATTGTGGCGTGGCGTGAATGGGTATGTACGATGCCACCAATCTCCGGCCAGGCAAGATACAGCGCGCGATGGGTGGCCGTATCGGATGACGGACGTAGCGCCCCTTCCACCACTTTGCCGCTGGCTAACTCCACCACCACCATATCGTCACGCTGCATTTTCTCGTATTTCACGCCCGAAGGTTTGATCACCAGCAGACCATGGTCGCGGTCAATGGCGCTAACGTTGCCCCAGGTGAAAGTGACCAGGTTATAGCGCGGTAAGTCAAGGTTGGCTTCCAGCACCTGCTGCTTGAGCAATTCCAGCATGATTATTTCTCCTGCGAACTGTGATAGCTGAATTGTGCTGAACAAGCAGAGAAAACGTTATGGATCGAATCGCTGTAAAAGCAGCGGAAAGTCGCTGAGACCGAAGAAGTGTGGCGTAAATTAAGAATTTTCTATCCTGGAGGAATTTAGCTTTGCTTCAGCTGGCTAAAGTCAGGAGCGGTACGGTTTCCACCGGTTAATTCGCCCATTAAAGCGCTGTACGCGGGCATCAAAGTGAACAATGAATGACACGCAGGGATGACGTACTTCGTTGCGCAACATCTATACTTACAAGGTTGCCTCTGTACATACAATCAAGGAGAAAGAGATGACGACAACAATGAAACGTATGACCGTTGCGGTATTAGCTGCCACCCTGGTTGTTGCCTTGAGTGGTTGTTCGAACTGGTCAAAACGCGACCGTAACACCGCCATCGGGGCGGGTGCGGGTGCAATCGGTGGTTCTGTCCTGACTAACGGAAGTGCACTGGGTACAGTGGGTGGTGCAGCCGTTGGCGGTATTATCGGCCATCAGGTTTCTAAATAACGATAAAGATTCAGGCTACGCAGCGCATCTACAGCATCACGGGCCGCACAGTGTGCGGCCCGTTTTTATTAACCACCGGCTAATTTAACCTTCATGCCTTTGGCTTCAAGTAGTGCTTTCAAGAGATCACGTTTATCGCCTTGAATCTCGATCACGCCATCTTTGAGTGACCCACCACAACCACATTTTTTCTTCAGTTCTGCTGCCAGCTTGTTGAGCGCATCGTCATCCAAATCGATACCGGTAATCAGGCAGACGCCTTTGCCTTTACGGCCGCTGGTCTGGCGTTGAATGCGCACTATGCCGTCCCCTTGCGGGCGCGGCGCTTTTTCTTCTTCCTGTGCGATTCGGCCAGTTTCAGTGGAGTAAACCAGTCGGTTGTCCTGAGCCATTAGGCCTCCTGTAAACTTTGCAGGATAGTGTGCAGCGTTGCAGCCGGATCATTGGATTGGGTGATCGGACGCCCAATCACCATGTAATCCACGCCAGCCAGTTTTGCCTGCTGTGGCGTCATGATACGGCGTTGATCGCCCGCATCACTGCCTGCCGGACGAATACCTGGGGTCACCAGTGCGAAATCCTGACCTAACACCTGTTTAAAGTGCTCAGCTTCCTGAGCGGAACAGACCACGCCATCCAGGCCACACTCACGCGTCAGGCGAGCCAGACGTTCCGCCTGCTGAGCGGGAGAAAGCGTAATGCCGAGACCTCTGAGATCGTCTTCATCCATGCTGGTTAATACGGTTACCGCAATCAACAATGGCGCATCTTTGCCAAAAGGCAGCAGCGCTTCACGAGCCGCATTCATCATCCGCGCCCCGCCACTGGCGTGAACATTAACCATCCACACACCGAGATCGGCAGCCGCGGCTACCGCGTGCGCGGTTGTATTCGGAATATCATGAAACTTCAGATCGAGAAAAACGTCAAAACCACGCGACTGCAGTGTTTTCACCAGTGACGGGCCAAATAGCGTAAACATCTCTTTGCCGACTTTCAGGCGGCACTGGCTCGGGTCAATGCGGTCCACAAACTGCAGTGCGCTGTCGAGATTATGATAGTCGAGCGCCACCAGAATCGGTGAAGTGGTTACAGGCATAACGTTTCCTCAAAGGCAGGCACCCGCGGGCGCAATGGACAAACGGCAAGCATTCTACCCGTGCATGCCCTTCCCGACAATCTCACAGCGCGCTTTAAACCGATGATCGACCGAAGGCTGCACAGTGCCACGACTCTCTCTAAGAATTCAAGATCATAGTATGTTGTAACTATGATGCGGTTATAATAAAAAAACGGCCGTTACTGGCCGTCAAGTCCGCGGATTGGTTTCACAGAAGACCATGCGCGGCAGGATGGGCAATGCCAATAAAGCGCATGCGCGGTAAATCCGCACTTTTGGCAGCGGTAGCGTGGTTTGGTGCGAATCTGTTCGCCCACCATATCGCGCAGCACCATCAGGCTCTCTTTGGCACGACCGTCTTCTGCTTCATGCAGGTGGAAATCCATCAAGCGATGGAACACGCGCATGGTCGGATGGCGCTGTAACTGGCGATTAATGTATAACTGCGCCGCTTCAGGCCCCTGCTGCTGTTCGAGGATATCAGAGAGGTAAAGTTCAGCGGCCGCGCCGGTATTCTCCTCAACGCAGCGTTGTAAAAATTGCGCCCAATCTTCAGGCTGATTCAGTCGCTGATAGCAGGTTTCGAGCATCGATAAGGTTTCGCTCACCAGCTCTTTATCTTGATCCAGTACGCGCTGCAGGCGGGCCGTTGCTTTAGCGTATTCGCCCTGCTCCATAAAGATGCGGCCCATCATAATGGAAACGCGCGCGCTTTGGTGATCGGCCGATTCACCCTTTTTCAGTAAGCTCATGGCGCGATCAAGATCGTCACTGCTCAACGCCTGAAGCGCAAGCTCGCAGTAGAAATGGGCAATTTCGCCCTTGTGCTTCTCTTTGCCGAGCTTGACCAATCTTTCCGCCACTTCGATGGCTTTCTGCCAGTCACTGGTTGCCTGATGAATCTGTATCAGCTGTTGCAGCGCACCGATACGGAAGTCGGTTTCATCAATAAGCTGGCTAAACATGTCCTCGGCGCGATCGTAAAACCCGGCGGCCATGTAATCGCGTCCCAGTTGCTGGATAGCCAACAGGCGCTGTTCATAGCTCAGGGAAGCGCTTTCCATCAGGGATTGGTGGATGCGAATGGCGCGATCAACTTCGCCGCGTGAACGGAACAGATTGCCGAGCGTCAGGTGAGCTTCAACTGTGCCGCTGTCCTCCTTCAGCATATCCAGAAAGAGATCGACAGCTTTGTCCTGTTGATTGGAAAGCAAGAAGTTTACGCCGGCAACGTACTCACGTGACAGACGATTGGCTTCCTGTTGCTTATCCTGATGTGCACTGCGACGGCCCATATACCAGCCATACGCCGCAGCAACAGGGAGAAGCAAAAACAGCAATTCAAGCATCGAAACTTAATCCCGACGACCAGCAGTAGAAGAATTTGTCACAGCCGTTGATTGTTCGTTCTGCGCCTGCATGCGTTTCAGCTTGCGCTGCGCGTGAGCGAGAGAAACACGTATCCGCAACCAGAAAAGACCGCAAATTGCCCATCCAAGCAGGAATCCGGCACCAAACAGGCTCGCCAGCAATGTGGAGATGCGGAATTCACCCTGCGCCAGCAGATAGTTAAAAGTGACGATTTGGTCGTTATGCGCTCCAAGCGTGACGGAGATGATAAAAATGACCAAAACCACGAGAAAAATCAGCAAATATTTCACAATGCGTCCTGTCGTGAGGTTATCCAGTAGAAGTATGCCAAAAAAGTGCCGCCGATGCTGCTTATCAGCACATCACTTAGCGCATTTTCCGTAAGCGCAATCAATCATATGGGGGCGCGCGCAGAAATTACAATCCATCATCACGCTGCTTAATCTCCTGCTGCTCTTCGCGCGGCACCGTAAGCGGGCCACAAAAACGCTGCGCCAGCCATGTGGCAACCGTAACCAGCAGCCAGGAAATCAGGGTGGCCACCACCAAATCGCGCGGCCAATGCATACCCAGCAGTAAACGACTGCCCATGACCATGGTAGCCCAGGAAAACAGCACGACCACGGTCACGATGTGGCGCCTTGGCCAGAGTAAGCCAATCACCAGCAGCGCCCAACTGGCAGCAAACATGGTATGTCCGGAAGGAAAGGCAAAGCCGGTTTCAAACGCCCAGTGTTTTTTTAGCCATTGCGGCAACTGAGTGTCGTTAGCCACTAAAGTCGACACCAACTGACTGCGCCCCTGACGGTTTTGCTGATAAAACGCCCCTTCATCAATACCGTAACTCTTCTCCAGCCAAACCACATAGGGACGGGGTTCCTGCACCTGCTCTTTAATGAAAGATTTGGTGTACTGGCCAGCAAGAATAGCGCCGTTCATGAAGAGGATCAGTAAAATGGCGGGTTTAAGCCGGAAGCGTAAGCACCATAAAACCCAGGCGCTGAGGATAACGCTGGTCAATATACCCCAGGGGCTGGTGACGGTTTCTGTCATCCAGAACAGCACCCGTAAAAACGCGCTACTCTCACCTGGCTGCCATTGCCAGCCAGAGAGCCAGACAACAACGGGCATAATTATTAACAAAAGCATTCCCAGGGTGGTGCGCTGCGCAATTTTTAACATCCGTTTCCTTTTAGATCCGTTGATATTCGCGTGGCTGGCATAACTTTAGCTGAAAAAAGAATAACATACACGTTGCGGCTTAGATAATTGTGCTTTATCACTACAATAACTCTGACTGATTAACGGCCCGGGTGAAGGTTGTGGCACAATATTGTCAGTTTTGTCGGGCCAGTCGGGCCCGTGCGTTATCATGATGATAGCGCATCCTCTGAAGGTTCTGGAGAGTCACATGCAGCTTAAACGGGTAGCAGAAGCCAAACTGCCCACGCCATGGGGAGATTTCCTGATGGTTGGTTTTGAAGAACTGGCAACTGGCCAGGATCATGTCGCGCTGGTTTACGGTGATGTTAGCGACCACAATCCAGTGCTGTCGCGCGTTCACTCTGAGTGTCTAACCGGTGATGCGCTGTTCAGCCTGCGCTGCGACTGTGGTTTTCAGTTGGAAGCGGCGCTCACCGCTATCGCTGAAGAAGGACGCGGCGTGCTGTTATATCACCGCCAGGAAGGCCGTAATATCGGTCTGTTGAATAAGATCCGCGCCTACGCTTTGCAAGACAAAGGTTACGACACCGTGGAAGCGAATCATCAGTTGGGCTTTGCCGCCGATGAGCGCGATTTCACCCTGTGTGCAGATATGTTCAAACTGTTGGGCGTCAATGAAGTCCGCCTGCTGACGAACAATCCACGCAAAGTCGAGATCCTGAGCGAAGCGGGAATTAATATTGTCGAGCGCGTGCCGTTAGTGGTCGGGCGCAACCCCAAAAATGCCCACTACCTTGATACTAAGGCGGAAAAAATGGGGCATCTGCTGCCAAAAGCGTAATGCAGACAGAAAAAAGCCGGGAAAACTCCCGGCTTTTTCTTTAGTTCAGCATATTACGAATCACATAGTGCAAAATGCCGTCGTTTTGATAATAGGTCAGCTCATTGCCGGTATCGATACGACACCGCGTTGCCAGCGTCTCTTTTTTACCATCAACGCGCGTCAGCGTGACATTCACGGTACAACCCGGTTTCAACTGGGACAGGTTTTCAACATCAATAAACTCCTCCCCGGTTAATCCCAATGTTTTCCGCGTGACGCCAGCAGGGAATTCCAGCGGCAGGATCCCCATGCCGATCAGGTTAGAGCGATGGATACGCTCAAACGACTCAGAAATAACCACGCGCACACCTTGTAAACGTGGGCCTTTCGCAGCCCAGTCGCGGCTGGAACCTGAGCCATACTCCTTCCCGGCGACCACTGCCAGTGGCACACCTTCGGACTGATACTTCATGGCAGCATCATAAATCGCCAGCTGCTCATTGCTGGGGAAGTGTTTGGTATATCCCCCTTCCACGCCCGGCACCATTTCATTACGAATACGAATGTTGGCAAAGGTCCCGCGCATCATCACTTCGTGGTTACCACGACGCGAACCGTAGGAGTTGAAATCGGTGCGCTCAACACCATGCGACAGCAAATAGCGTCCAGCAGGACTTTCCGCTTTGATGCTGCCCGCCGGCGAAATATGGTCGGTGGTGACAGAGTCACCCAGCATCGCCAGAATGCGCGCGCCTTTAATATCCTGGACAGGCTCCGGTGTTTTGCCCATATCGTCAAAGAACGGCGACAGGCGGATGTACGTCGATCCCTCATCCCAGTCATAAGTCGCGGCTTCACTGACTTTGATTTGCTGCCACTCAGGCGTACCGTCGAAGACCTCGGCGTATTCCTTATGGAACATATCACTGGTCACTTTCTGCACTGCGGCGGCGATCTCTTCTGGTGATGGCCAGATATCCTGCAGAAAGACATCCTTGCCCTGCCGGTCCTGCCCGATGGGATCGTTCTGCAGGTTGAGTTTCATGTTACCGGCAAGTGCATAAGCCACCACCAGCGGTGGCGACGCCAGCCAGTTAGTTTTCACCAGCGGATGGATGCGCCCTTCGAAGTTTCGGTTACCCGACAGCACAGCACCGACGGTCAGATCGCCCTCTTTAATCGCGCTTTCAATTTCATCTGGCAATGGGCCCGAGTTACCGATGCAGGTGGTACAACCATATCCCACCAAATTGAAACCTAATTCATCCAGATAAGGTGTCAGTTGAGCCACCGCGAGATAATCCGACACCACTTTTGATCCCGGTGCCAGCGAGGCTTTCACCCAGGGTTTGCGCATCAAGCCACGCTCAACCGCATTTTTCGCCAGCAGGCCCGCGGCCATCAAGACGCTAGGGTTGGAAGTATTAGTACAGGAGGTAATAGCAGAAATGACCACCGCGCCATCTTCCAGCTGATAGCTATCGCCGGTCTCGCTGTCGCGATACGTGACGGTCTTGTGCGCTTTCTGCGCATGATTAACTTCAAGTTCGTTGCTGGCATCAAAGGCAGCGGGTACATCACCTAAAGAGACGCGATCCTGCGGTCGTTTTGGACCGGCAAGACTGGATTCAACATCTGCCATATCCAGCGCCAGTGAGCTGGTAAACCGTGGTTCGTCGCCCGGATTTCGCCACATCCCTTGCTGCTTAGCATACGCTTCGACTAAATCGACTTGTTCGGCATCACGCCCGGTCAGGGTCATGTAGCTCAGGGTGATTTCATCAATGGGAAAGAAACCGCAGGTGGCACCATATTCCGGTGCCATATTGGCGATAGTTGCGCGATCGGCCAGCGGCAAATCGGCAAGGCCATCACCGTAAAATTCAACGAATTTACCCACCACACCATGCTTGCGCAGCATTTGCGTCACGGTTAAAACTAAGTCGGTCGCGGTGATGCCAGGACGCAGTTTGCCGGTGAGTTTGAAACCGACAACGTCGGGGATTAACATAGACACGGGTTGCCCTAACATGGCGGCTTCGGCTTCAATACCGCCAACACCCCAGCCCAATACGCCCAGCGCGTTGATCATCGTGGTATGGGAATCTGTGCCGACTAAGGTATCAGGATAAGCGACCTCTTTGCCTTCTAGCGTTTCATGCCAGACGGATTTCCCCAGATATTCCAGGTTAACCTGATGGCAGATACCGGTGCCGGGCGGCACTACGCGGAAACGATTAAACGCTTTTTGCCCCCAGCGCAGGAAAACGTAGCGTTCGTGATTGCGCTCCATCTCCAGACGCACGTTTTCTTCGAAGGCGTCTTCATCCCCAAAATGATCAACGGTCACCGAGTGGTCAATAACCAAATCGACCGGCGATAAAGGATTAACTTTGGCCACATCGCCGCCGAGGCGTTTTACCGCTTCACGCATCGCCGCTAAATCCACCACCGCTGGCACGCCGGTGAAGTCCTGCATCAACACGCGCGCTGGGCGATAGGCAATTTCCCGGTCAGCATGCGCATCTTTCTGCCAGCCAACCAGAGCTTGTATATCTTCAGCTGTCACGGAATCCTCATCCTGCCAGCGCAGGAGGTTTTCCAGCAACACCTTCATTGATTTAGGTAAGCGATCGATATTACCCAATTGCTGGGCAGCTTTTGGCAGGCTGTAGTAATGATATTTTTTTGCCCGAACGTCCAGCGTATCCTGACTGTGCTCCCGTAACGTTAACGACATAGCTCCTCCTTATATGGGCCTCTCTTTTAAACCTCAATAACCACAAGGTTTAGCTTAAAGATAGACCACAATTTCGTTAACGATTTGATAACAACACGAAATGACACATAAAGGCACAAAGAAAAATGCCCCGACGTTTGTCAGGGCATTAATAGAAATCAGTACAATTTGAGTTATTGGATTAGATCATTGCCCACACGGCCGCGGCCCAAAATGCAAAGGAAAAGGCATAAACGCCGAACCATGAAAAAGTCGTTGTATTCATCGAGTCACTCCCTCCCGGATTCCGGGCAAAAAAAGTCCACCGTCTTCAGCGTTGTACTGATGACACCGTTTTTTTAGTGCTGAGTGTTAAAGGACGGGCTTTTAAAATGCCCACCGGATAATCCGGTAAAGAGAGGTATAGATGTCTATATATAGAACAAAACGCAGACTGCGTTATTTCGACTTCGGATCCATGAACGATTCGATAAAGTTACGCTGGTTCTCACTCAGTTCCCACGACGCAGGAATCGCCACAGGCTGTTCAACGCTCTTTACTTCTTTCGCTTTGCACGCTGACGTGTTCGGCTGACGCGCAGAAACCGGAGACTTACGGCTGAGTGTATTTGCCCACATGGCTTAACCCCACATACGCCAAATCATCAATGCCACCACTACCCAGAACAGTGCTGAAGCAGCGAAGACGGTCAACCAAGCCTTGCGACGCACATTACCAGAGCGCTCAACCTTGGTGGTTTTAGTACGAAAATCTTGTTGTACAGTCAGTCTAGTGTTCATAGTTTTTGATAATCACTCTCAATAAAACGATTGTTGATAACGATTAAGATTTAGGACGAATCCTAAACTTGTTAAGTCCGAAAATCCAGTTATTTTTATTGAGTACAACGATTAACGCTATTTATCAAAACCCAAACAATTGATGAGATAAATTTAATTACTGATCAAACTATTTATCTAATACAAACATTGTAAATTTGGGTTAAAACAAATTTAGTGCCATTCTAAATTTGAGTTTAATTTAAAGAGCCTGACTAAAAGGCCTTTGTCATCAGTTGATAACTGGAGTATGGGAATATTCCTGGCGGTCCGCAAAGCAGCAGCGTAAATTTTGTGTACTGTTTCTCATTTAAGATATAACAATGAAAAAACATGTGATCGATGTTTCATTTACAAAAAAATAATGAAATTTTTTGAGATTCTTGTGGCGCTAACCAGAGAGGGTTTCACAAGATGCCCACTGGACACCTTGTGAAAATAATGAGTTAGGGGATTATTTGAAAGGTAACTTGATATCGCGGAACATCGCTTCGATATCTTCATTAGAACGTAATGCGACCGCTGCATCCACGACATCACGCGTCAAATGCGGTGCGAAACGTTGAATAAAATCATACATATAGCTTCGCAGGAACGTGCTGCGTCTAAAGCCAATTTTGGTTGTACTATTGGTAAAAATTTCTGATGCTTCAATGCGCACCAGATCCGGATCGGAAACCGGGTCCACCGCCATACTGGCAATCACACCTACCCCTAAGCCTAAACGCACATATGTTTTGATGACATCAGCGTCGGTGGCCGTAAAGACAATACGTGGCGTTAATCCTGCACGGTTGAAGGCGGTATCCAGCTCTGAGCGGCCAGTGAAGCCAAAGGTGTAGGTCACGAGCGGGAAATCAGCCAGCTCTTCAATCGTCACATTCGATTTGCCTGCTAGCGGATGGTCTGGCGTAACGACAATCGCGCGGTTCCAGTGATAGCAAGGCAACATAATCAGGTCGTCGTACAAATGCAGCGCTTCGGTCGCAATCGCAAAGTCAGCATTTCCCTTCGACACGGCTTCAGCAATTTGCGTCGGCGAGCCCTGATGCATATGCAGGGATACGCGCGGGTAACGCTCGATAAACCCTTTAATCACACTGGGCAAGGCATAACGCGCCTGAGTATGTGTGGTCGCCACATACAGCGAGCCTTTATCAGGCCAGGTGTGCTCACCCGCGACAGACTTAATCGCATCCACTTTGGATAATACTTCGCGAGCAATTCGGATGATCTCTTCACCCGCAGGCGTCACCTGAGTGAGATGTTTCCCGCTACGCGCAAAAATCTGCACGCCGAGTTCATCTTCCAGCATACGCACTTGCTTACTGATACCCGGTTGTGAGGTATAGAGACCTTCAGCGGTGGAGGAGACGTTGAGGTTGTGATTAACCACCTCGACGATGTAACGCAACTGCTGCAATTTCATAGTTATATCTTCCCGGTAGCGACAGAGGGGCCATCCCTGCAGGCGTGTTTCCGCCTTAATTAAGGTATAGGGAGGGAAAGCATGTCAGCGAAACGAAAAAAGCTATAACCACTATATCAGTTAACGAAAGAATGTAGAACGATTAGCTATAAGGATGAGGAAAAGGCCAGCAGAAGCTGGCCTTGAGGGAATTACTTCTTCGCTTCCTGCCACTTACCGTCGATATAGAACATCGACCAGCCAGTCGCTTTGCCTTCCTTCTCGGAGGAAACATACTGCTGCTTAGTTTTACGGCTAAAACGCACTAACGTTTTATTGCCTTCCGGATCCGCCGCTGGCGCTTCCGCCAGGTATTTCAGCTTCTCCGGCAGACGGTCAGCAAAACGTTGAAGCTCTTCCACCAGCGGCGCACGCGTTTCACGCGATTTCGGGAAGGTGTTGGCCGCCAGGAATACCCCTGCCGCACCGTCACGCAATACAAAGTAGGCATCTGATTTTTCACACGCCAGCTCAGGCAACGGTACCGGGTCTTCCTTCGGTGGTGCAACTTCACCATTGCGCAGAATCTTGCGAGTATTTTTACACTCGTCGTTGGTGCAGGCCATGTATTTGCCGAAGCGCCCCATTTTCAGGTGCATTTCTGAACCACACTTTTCACACTCTACGATCGGGCCGTCATAACCTTTGATGCGGAATTCGCCCTGTTCGATTTCGTAGCCGTCACATTCCGGGTTGTTACCACAGACGTGCAGCTTACGCTGATTGTCGATCAGGTAGCTGTCCATCGCGGTGCCACACTTCTGGCAACGACGACGGGCACGCAACGCATTGGTTTCAGCATCATCGCCTTCCAGTACGTTAAGAACCTCATTTTCCGGAATCAGATTGATGGTCTGTTTGCAGCGTTCTTTGGGTGGCAGCGCATAACCGGAGCAGCCGAGGAATACGCCGGTACTGGCGGTACGGATACCCATTTGGCGGCTACAGGTCGGGCAGTCGATCGAGGTCAGCACCATCTGGTTCGGCTGCATGCCGCCCTCTTCTGGCTCTTTCTCGGCCTGACCTAACTGCTGGCTGAAATCGCTGAAGAAGGAATCCAGCACCGCTTTCCACTGCGCTTCATTATTGGCGACCTGGTCAAGGCTGTCTTCCATGCGCGCGGTGAAGTCATAGTTCATCAGTTCACGGAAATTCTGTTCCAGGCGATCGGTGACGATTTCACCCATCTTCTCAGCATAGAAGCGGCGGTTTTCTACCCGCACGTAACCGCGATCCTGAATGGTGGAAATAATTGAGGCATAGGTCGATGGACGGCCAATACCCCGTTTTTCCAACTCACGGACTAAGGAAGCTTCGCTGAAGCGGGCTGGCGGCTTGGTGAAGTGCTGGCTTGGCATCAGCTCCTTCAGGTCAAGCATGTCGCCGACATTGACCGGTGGCAGCGTCAAATCTTCATCGTTTTTACGCAGGGCTGGCATCACTTTTGTCCAGCCATCGAAACGCAAAGTGCGGCCTTTCGCTTTCAGTTTAAAGTCTGCTGCACCCACCGTCAGGGTGGTGGAGTCATACTGCGCCGGCACCATCTGGCAGGCCACAAACTGACGCCAGATCAGCTGGTACAGTTTCTGCGCATCAGCTTCCATATCTTTCAGCTGTTCTGCCTGGATGTTGACATCCGAAGGTCGAATCGCTTCGTGAGCTTCCTGCGAATTCTCTTTACTGGCGTACGTGATTGGCGACTCTGGCAGATACTTCTTACCAAAACTCTTCTCCACAAAGCCGCGTGCCATCGCCACCGCATCCTGACTCAGGTTGGTGGAGTCAGTACGCATATAGGTGATGTGACCCGCTTCGTAGAGACGCTGCGCCATCATCATGGTTTTCTTCACGCCAAAACCGAGACGTGTACTCGCCGCTTGCTGCAGCGTCGAGGTAATAAAAGGCGCAGAGGGTTTGCTGCTGGTCGGTTTGTCTTCACGATCCAGCACTTCGTAACGCGCTTTCTCCAGCACGGATACAGCAGCATGAGTTTGCTCGCGATTAACCGGACGGAACGCTTTATCGCCCTGATGCGTGACTTGCATCGCCAGCGCGTCGCCTTTCGGCGTAGAGAAATCCGCATCGATTTCCCAATACTCTTCCGGTACGAACGCTTTGATTTCGTGCTCGCGCTCAACCACCAGTCGCACAGCCACCGACTGAACACGACCCGCCGACAAACCACGGGCAATTTTCTTCCACAGCAGCGGGGAAACCATGTAACCCACCACGCGGTCCATAAAGCGACGCGCCTGCTGCGCATTAACACGTTCAATATTCAGTTCGCCCGGTTTTTCAAACGCCTGACGAATCGCATTTTTGGTGATTTCGTTGAACACCACGCGGCTAAACCGCTTATCATCGCCACCGATCACTTCCCGCAGGTGCCATGCAATGGCCTCCCCTTCGCGGTCAAGGTCCGTTGCGAGGTAGATGTGGTCAGCATCGGCGGCAAGGCTTTTCAGTTCGGCTACGACTTTTTCTTTACCCGGCAGAATCTGATAGTCCGCTTCCCAGCCATGCCAGGGATCAACCCCCATGCGGCTGACCAGTGCGGCCTTCTCATCCTTCTTAACCTTTTTTCCTGTTTTCGCCTTTTCCCCGTCGGTAGTTTTACGGGCAGTTGAACCGCTGGTCGGCAAATCACGGATATGACCGACGCTGGATTTCACCACGTAGTCATTACCGAGGTATTTATTGATTGTTTTGGCCTTTGCCGGGGACTCAACGATTACGAGTGCTTTACCCATATGTACCTTTACCTAATTGAAACGTCCTGATAAACGGGAGAGGATTCGGTGCCCCAAAACCCAACGGGTTCAATATTGCTGCCAGCTTTTCACTTTTCAAGGCAGCGGGGATAATCTCAGGTCAGATTGCATCGACTTATGCAACTTTATGATTAGAAGCGGGTTTTCCATCTGACAGCATCACACATCCGGGTGTGATCTCCCTGAAAGCTGAATCGCCCACACTCTACCTGATAAAATCCGTTACGCAACTTAATTAGCATTCTGATTAATTTTGCGCCAGTTTTGCTGAAGGACGTTGATTTGATGAACAGCGCAACTCGCTAGTAATATAGAAGGAGAACGATTGCTGTCAAAAAAGAGGTCAACAATGTCAGTAGAAACGGAATCCATTTCACGCCAGGCGTTACTGGAAATAGCCAATCAAATGATCAAACAGCACGACGATTATTTAGCCGGGATGGAAGCGAATGACGTGATTCAGCAGGGCAGCGTTTTGGTGTTTCGTGGGCCTTACTTCTTAGATGAAGAAGGCCTGCCGAGCGCGAAAACCACCGCCGTGTTTAACGTGTTTAAATCCCTTGCCGTTGAGCTCTCCTCACGCTATCACCTGGCATAAAAAAGCCCGGCATTTGCCGGGCTTGCTTACAACAGTGGCTTATCACCACGCTGCCATATTTTCAGAATTAACCGCTCGGCCGCCAGACTGGCGCTGTTGGTGAAGCGATCCATCATTTTCTTTTTCCGCGCATAGTGCACGCCCAGCACATTGAACCGATCCATCTGCTTGATAATCAGCGCATCACTGGTGCCGATCTCATCAATCAGCCCCAAATCCAGCGCCTGGCGTCCATACCAGTGTTCACCGGTGGCCACTTTTTCCAAATCCAGTGTCGGACGCATCTGCTGGACAAACTCTTTGAACAGCAGATGGGTTTCGTTGAGATCTTCCTGGAATTTTTCACGTCCCTCATCGGTGTTCTCACCAAACAAGGTCAGCGTGCGCTTATATTGACCCGCCGTGTGCAGTTCAACGTCGATATCATTGCGTTTCAGCAGACGGTTGAAGTTGGGGATCTGCGCGACCACACCAATTGATCCAATGATAGAGAATGGCGCCGCGACGATGCGATCCGCGACACAAGCCATCATATAACCCCCGCTCGCCGCCACTTTATCGACGACGGCAGTTAACTGCAGGCCCGCATCACGCAGACGCTGCAACTGAGAAGCGGCCAGGCCATAACCGTGCACCACGCCACCCGGGCTTTCCAGACGCAGCAAGACTTCATCACCCGGCACAGCCACCGCCAGCACCGCGGAGATCTCCTCACGCAAAGAACTGACTTCGCCCGCATCCATACTGCCTTTAAACTCCAGCACATAGAGTGTCGGTTTAGCGGCTTCGCTCACACCAGCTTTGGCATTGCGCTTCTCGGTTTTGGCTTTTTGCTTTTCTTCTTTTTTATGCTGCTTAAGCCACACTTTTTGCGCCTGTGGCTTCATCTTCGCCAACTGCAGGTCTTCCTTCATTTCACGATAATCATCGTCGAGATGAGTCAAGCGCAGTTGACCACCGCTGTGGCGTTTACGCATCGCGGCATTGAGCACAATCAGAACAATAGCTGCGAACGCCACCACCACGGTGACGGCCTTGGCCAGAAATAATCCATAACTGGAGAGTAAATCCATTCTGCCGCCTTATTAAACAGTGAATTACAAACAATGGCTGAGTTTACCCGCTTTAACGACTTTCGTCGCCTGAAATGCCCGCAGGCGGCACAGAATGCGAGGCGCGGTGATTGCACCTGGCGCCAAATTGAGGCATAAAGCCCAAAACCCTCTGACTTGCCACAGGACATCGCTGTGCATTATCAACCGAAAAGCGATCTGCTGGAAAATCGCATTATCCTCGTCACCGGCGCTTCTGACGGCATTGGTCGCGAAGCGGCGCTGACCTATGCGCGCTATGGCGCACGCGTCATTTTGATGGGCCGCAACGCCGAAACGCTGCAGCAGACTGAACACGCCATCAATCAGCTGAATAAGCAGCCCGCATCCCATTTGCTGCTGGACTTGTCGCATGCCACGCCAGAAAGCTGCGCTGAGGTGGCCGATCAGATCGCCTCCCTGGTGCCACGGCTCGATGGTGTACTGCACAATGCCGGGATTCTGGGTGAGATCGTCCCACTGGCGGAACTCGATCCTGCCGTCTGGCGCCAGGTGATGCAGATCAATCTTGACGCCACCTTCTATTTAACTCAGGCCTTGCTGCCGCTGCTGCTGAAATCAGACGCCGGTTCACTGGTGTTTACCACGTCGAGCGTGGGCCGTACCGGCCGTGCAGGCTGGGGAGCCTATGCGGTGTCGAAATTCGCCACCGAAGGCATGATGCAGGTACTGGCGGATGAGTATAAAAATCGTCATCTGCGGGTAAATTGCATCAATCCTGGTGGCACTCGCACTAAAATGCGCGCCAGTGCTTTCCCGGAAGAAAATGCCAGTTTACTGAAAACGCCTGCTGATTTGATGCCGCTTTACCTTTATTTGATGGGTGATGACAGCCGTCGCAAAACCGGGATCAGTTTTGATGCCCAGCCGGGACGTAAACCGGGGCCAGCCAGCGCATGAGTGATCGTCATCAGCAACGACAGCAGCGTTTAAAAGAACAGGTTGATGCGCGGATTGCTGCCGCGACAGAAACGCGCGGCATTTTGATGGTGTTCACCGGCAACGGCAAAGGCAAAACCACCGCCGCCTTTGGTACGGCTTTACGCGCTTGCGGGCACGGTAAAAACGTTGCCGCCGTGCAGTTTATTAAAGGTGAATGGCCAAACGGTGAGCGCAATTTGCTGGAACAGCATGGCGTGGAATTTCAGGTGATGGCCACCGGTTTTACCTGGGATACCCAAAATCGGGAGACCGATACTGCCGCCTGCCAACAGGTTTGGCAGCAGGCAAAGCGTATGCTTGCCGATGAGCATGTGGATTTAGTGATCCTCGATGAAATCACCTACATGGTCGGTATGGATTATCTGGATCTGGATGAACTGGTGCGCGTGCTGGGACAACGTCCGGTTCAACAAAGTGTGATTATCACCGGTCGAGGCTGCCATCGAACCTTGCTCGAGATGGCGGATACCGTGACCGAGATGCGCCCGGTTAAGCATGCATTTGATGCAGGCATTCAGGCTCAGCAGGGAATAGATTGGTAAAACAGTGACGCCGCTGCATGCGGCGTCACGGGCATATCAGGAACCGCGCTTGTTAGTTCCACTGGTCCGCGTGCTGCTGTTGCGGCTGCTACTGCTGCCGCCGCGACGTGGGCTGCCGCTTACATTACTATGACGTTTTACCGCGCGACGAATCTGATTGGCTTTAGTACGACGACGGTCTTTTTCAACCGCGACTTTCGTCACCGTCTCTTCCGGCATATCCACCAGCGTACGCAGGTAGTTAACCGCCGGTAATTCCATCTCCATCCAGCCACCGCGAGGTAACCCTTTTGGCAACTGAATATCGCCATAACGGACGCGCATCAGGCGGCTAACCTGCACACCTACGGCTTCCCACAAACGGCGGACTTCACGGTTACGTCCTTCGGTCAGGGTGACGTTATACCACTGGTTGATGCCTTCACCGCCAGCAAACTTAATGGTTTTGAACGATGCCGGGCCATCTTCTAACTGCACACCTTTACTGAGCTGACGAATTTTATCGTCATCCACTTCGCCGAATACACGCACCGCATATTCACGCTCAACTTCACGGCTTGGGTGCATCAGACGGTTCGCCAGTTCACCATCGGTGGTGAACAACATCAGACCACAGGTGTTAACGTCCAGACGGCCCACAGCGATCCAGCGTGAACCGCGCAGACGCGGCAGACGGTCGAATACCGTTGGACGCCCTTCAGGATCGTTACGGGTACAGAGTTCGCCTTCTGGTTTGTAATACGCCAGCACGCGGCAGACTTCAGTGGCGGATTCAGCAATCGAAACCAGATGGCCATCAATACGAATTTTCAGGGATTTATCATTTTCAATGCGATCGCCCAGCGTCGCCAGTTTGCCATCGACGCTGACGCGTCCGGCTGAAATCATCGTTTCGATTTCGCGGCGTGAACCGTGACCAGCGCGCGCTAATACTTTTTGTAGTTTCTCACTCATGGAGATGCCTCGTTGTCGCCTTCCCAGGCGTCGTGGTAAGAAGAGGTACGATACGGGGATTACCAGTTCCCATATCAGAATCTGTTACCGCTGAGCATAGCGCATGCCATCTCAGGCGGCCCGCGATTTTACACTAACGCAAGTTTCGTTAACACCTTTTCCTTTGCTGCCGATAATAAAGGCCAAAGGCTGCGTCACCCGTTTAGTGCCATATGCCTAAACATTTACGCTGCTGATAGATACACCAACCACACTTCTCTTCTTTATGCGCCAAGTGACTGAATTTTTATCATTTACTCTTGGCTCTATATGCCTGGTTATTACCCCCACTTTAGACCCGTGATACATTAGCGCTTTTCAAGACTGGTCTGCTAGCATTGCGCACCACGCTTAAGGATAATCCCAAACATAAAATCTAAACCCAAACTGCAAAACAGGATAAAAAACTAATTAACCGGGATAAATAAGGCTCATTAGTCCAGTAATTTTAAATTACCAGTTAATTGGCACTGCAGGTTGGATTAAGTCTGTATTTTCGCATTATTTGATTCAGATTAAATTTGATGAATTGTTCTGATAAAAAAATTGTGTAAAATTTAAGCCTGAAACAGAGTGTGCCGTATTTATAAAAGCGTAACCTTTACTATTTACACTCGTTTCTCTAACAAGCCACTAACAAAATCACTGTGGCATTGTTGATAATATAAACCGGCGCACGCAGGAATTGACGCGTTTATTCATTCACGGAATGAATTTAATTTGCATGTCGAAAGTCTTCACCAGGGATTTTCCTGACATGCTTAAAAGAAGATGACTATCATGAAAACCTCTCTGCTTTGGCCTGCCCTCGCGGCGCTGGCACTGAGCGGCTGTTCCGTGGGCCATACTGAGTATAGTCGAGCGGCGCTTGAACACGTGGATATGAGCGTGACAGGCATCCCGACGGTACTGGGTCTGGGTATCCTCGGTACAACCATCCCTCTAACACCAGAGTACAGCCTGACAGCTGCGCACGTCGCCACCACTGCCGTACAGCGTGTGAAGGCTTATCATCCTTATTGCGACGTCGCCATTATCTATCATAAGAATAGCCCGGAAACGCTGGCAAAATTCCGCACCAGCAAAGTCGGTGAACCCATTAAGATGTACGGCTACAGCTTTATTTCAGCCATGCCCGTGGAATCAAGTGGCGTTAATTTAGCGCGCACCGCTATTACCAATAAATGGAATAAAAAACCGTGCATGGCAATGGCATCAAATGCTGGCGTTGTACAGGGAATGTCGGGGGGCGCGGTATATAATGCTGACCAGACAATTGGCGGAGTGATTGTGGGCTACAGCCATGAAATTTCCAATGTGCGCAGCAAACAAGTCATTCTGAAAGATGTTTCGCTGTATATTCCGTACGGTGATTTTAAACATTGGCTGGAAAAGAATATTGGCCAGACGACGTTAACGCCGCCTGACCACGCGTGATTAGAGGAACGGGCGCGTGTCGCCGACCCCTTCACGAACCACAACCGGTACATCGCTGGTGAGATCGATCACCGTCGTCGGCTGCTGCCCTAACGTGCCGCCATCAATGATCAGATCCACCAGCTTACCGATGCTGTGCTGAATCTCTTCCGGATCCGATTCCGTGAAGTCATTACCGGGCAACATCAGCGAAGTAGACATCATCGGCTCATTCAATCTCTCCAGTAACGCCAGCGCCACCGGATTGGAAGGTACGCGCAAACCAATAGTTTTACGCTTGTCATTCATCAAACGACGCGGCACCTCTTTGGTCGCTTTGAGAATGAAGGTATAACTGCCCGGCGTATTATTTTTTAGAATACGAAATGCAGTATTGTCCACCTGCGAATACGTCGAAAGCTCAGACAGATCGCGACACATCAACGTAAAATTGTGGTTGCCATCTAACTGCCGGATACGGCAGATACGCTCCATGGCGCTCTTCTCTTCCAGTCGGCAGCCCAGCGCATAACCCGAATCGGTGGGATAGACAATCACGCCACCTTTATTGAGATAATCGACCGCCTGATTGACCAGACGCGGTTGCGGATTATCTGGATGAATGTGAAAAAATTGACTCATAAAAACCTCATGTCACCTGTCTGCAAGAGTTACGGCGGGCGCTAGCTCAGGAAAACGCTCCCAAATGGGTTCAACGCCGCCTGGCAACCATAATTTGCGCCCCAGTTCTATCCATGGACAGGGTTGGTGAAAATCTGATCCCTGCGATCCCGCCAGCTTATTGTCGCGCGCATAAGTCGCGAGCTGCGTGCGCTCGTTGGGTGCCTGCTGACACTGCGCCACTTCCATTGCATCACCACCGACCTCGGCGAAATGGGCAATCAGTCGCTTAAGCCACTTTGCAGACAATCCATAGCGACCCGGATGTGCGAGTACCGCAACGCCGCCAGAATGATGAATGGCATCAATAGCTTGTTTAATTGTACACCATTGCGGCGGCACATAGCCGGTTTTCCCACGGGCAAGATAGTTCTTGAACACTTGCGCCATGTTATCGGCTTTACCCATCTCGACCAGATAACGGGCGAAATGACCGCGGGTGATGACACCGCCCTGCGCCAGGCGTTGCGCCCCAGCCAACGCATCAGGAATGCGGGCACGTTCGAGACGCTCTGCAATGAGCTGAGCCCGTTCAACGCGGCATTGATGCTGTTGCTCAAGAAACGAGGTCAGTGCCGGATGCTGGCAATCCACATTTAAACCTACGATATGAATTTCGTGGTTTTCCCACAATGTAGAGGCCTCTAATCCGGCCAGAATACGAATCGGTAGATTCTGTTGCTGCACAGCGGATTGCGCTTCGGCTACGCCAGCAACGGTGTCGTGATCGGTAATCGCCAGTACCCCTACTTTCATTTCGACGGCACGTTGCACCAACTCGGTAGGGGTCAGCAAACCGTCAGACGCCTGGGTATGGCTGTGTAAATCGTAAAGGGGAAAACGGGCAATATCCGACAAGGTAACTCCAGCAGCAACTTAACTCGGCTGGCATGATAACGATTTTGACCCTGACTGAAAAAGGGTATTGACTTTTTTCATCTGAACCAGTTAACTAGTACACAAGTTCACACGTAATAGGTATCTCATCATGGCTAATTTTGGTACGCATGCAAAAGGTTGGTGGCGCGATAATCCTTTAAACGGGCGACGTCGTCGTGCACAACATGCGTAACCATTGTGCAGATACCTAAGCCCGCCACCGAGCGGGCTTTTTTTTGAGCGAAATTCAGAGATGACAATAATGGCTAATGCGAAACCTACATTGAAGTTGATTACCGGTACCGCGCCCTACCGCGAAGATCCGGCCGCAGTGTTCCATCAAATTTGCGGCGCACGTCCGGCAACTCTGCTGCTTGAATCTGCCGACATCGACAGCAAAAAGAATCTGAAAAGCTTACTGATTGTGGATAGCGCCCTGCGCATCAGCGCACTGGGCAACGTGGTGACATTACAGGCGCTGTCAGAAAACGGTCGCACCATTCTGCCACTGCTGGATGAAGCACTGCCGCAGGATGTCAGCATTGAAGCGCGTCCGGATGGTCGCGTGCTGCATTTCCCTCAGCCTCAGGGCCTGCACGATGAAGATTCACGTCTGAAAGCATTGTCTGTTTTCGACGCGCTGCGCCTGATTCCGCAGTTGGTGAACAGCCCGGCGGAAGAGCGTGAGGCGATGTTCCTCGGCGGCCTGTTTGCTTATGACCTGGTGGCCGGATTCGAAGATTTACCTGAACTGCGTAACGAGCAAAGCTGCCCGGATTACTGCTTCTACCTGGCTGAAACCCTGCTGGTGATTGATCACCAGACGCGCAGCGCTCGTCTGCAGGCGAGCTTGTTCAGCCCGTCCACCAGCGAATTCCAGCGCTTGCAGAGCCGTGTTGAGCAACTGCGCGGTCAAATGACGCAGCCTGCCCCGGCATTGCCGGTTCAGCGCGTTGAGCAAATGGCGTTGAGCACCAACCAGAGCGATGAAGAGTATTGCAATGTGGTGCGTGAAATGCAGGAAGCGATTCGCATCGGCGAAATCTTCCAGGTGGTACCATCACGCCGCTTCTCGCTGCCGTGCCCTTCTCCGCTGGCCGCTTATGACACGCTGAAGCACAGCAATCCCAGCCCATATATGTTTTTTATGCAGGATCAGGACTTTGCGCTGTTTGGCGCTTCACCAGAAAGCTCACTCAAGTATGACGCCACTTCACGTCAGATTGAGATCTACCCGATTGCCGGTACGCGTCCACGTGGCCGACATGCCGATGGTTCACTGGACCGCGATCTCGACAGCCGTATCGAACTGGAAATGCGCACCGACCACAAAGAGCTGGCGGAACACCTGATGCTGGTGGATCTGGCGCGTAACGATCTGGCTCGCATCTGCGTGCCTGGTAGCCGCTATGTGGCAGACCTGACCAAAGTCGACCGTTACTCTTTCGTGATGCATCTGGTCTCTCGCGTGGTTGGCACGCTGCGTAACGATCTTGATGTCCTGCACGCCTATCGCGCCTGCATGAACATGGGCACCTTAAGCGGCGCACCAAAAGTGCGTGCTATGCAGTTAATCGCTGAAAAAGAAGGTACGCGTCGCGGCAGCTATGGCGGTGCGGTAGGTTATTTCACCGCACACGGCGATTTGGATACCTGCATCGTGATTCGCTCCGCTTGGGTGGAAGATGGCGTTGCCACCGTCCAAGCCGGTGCCGGTGTGGTACTGGATTCCCAGCCTCAGGCTGAAGCGGATGAAAGCCGCAATAAAGCGCGCGCGGTATTACGTGCCATCGCCACAGCCCATCATTGCAAGGAGATTTTCTGATGGCCGATATCCTGTTGCTCGATAACATCGACTCCTTTACCTACAACCTCGTTGATCAGCTGCGCACCTTTGGTCACAACGTGGTGATTTACCGCAATAACGTGCCGGCTGAAGTGCTGATTGAACGACTGCAGCAGATGGAAAATCCGGTGCTGATGCTCTCGCCAGGGCCCGGCGCACCGAAAGATGCCGGCTGCATGCCTGCGTTACTGCAAGCACTGCGTGGTCGTCTGCCGATTATCGGCATCTGCCTCGGTCATCAGGCGATTGTTGAGGCTTATGGTGGTCATGTAGGCCAGGCCGGTGAAATTCTGCACGGCAAAGCCTCTTCGATTAATCACGACGGTGAAGCGATGTTTAGCGGCCTGAGCAATCCGCTGCCGGTGGCCCGTTATCACTCGCTGGTGGGCAGCAATACGCCTGCCGAATTGACCGTTAACGCCAGCTACAACGGCATGGTAATGGCCGTTCGCCATGATGCCGACCGTGTGTGTGGCTTCCAGTTCCACCCCGAATCCATTCTCACCACCCAGGGTGCACGTTTGTTAGAGCAAACGCTGGCCTGGGCGCTGGCGAAATAATAGGGAGATTATGATGCAAACTATTCTGGAAAAACTTTACCAGGCACAAACCCTGAGCCAGGCAGAAAGCCATCAGCTGTTTAGCGCCATTATTAAAGGTCAGCTCGAGCCGACCCAATTAGCCGCTGCGCTGATTGCGATGAAAGTCCGTGGCGAGCGCCCGGAAGAGATCGCGGGTGCCGCTACGGCACTGCTGGAAGATGCGAAACCGTTCCCGAGTCCGGATTACACTTTCGCCGATATCGTTGGCACCGGCGGTGACGGCAGTAACAGCATTAACATCTCCACCGCCAGCGCCTTTGTCGCCGCAACCTGTGGGCTGAAAGTGGCCAAGCACGGCAATCGTAGCGTGTCGAGTAAATCCGGCTCGTCCGATCTGCTGGCGGCTTTTGGTATCGATCTGGATATGCCCGCTGAAAAAGCGCGTAAGGCACTGGACGATCTTAACGTCTGCTTCCTGTTCGCGCCGCAATATCACAGCGGATTCCGTCACGCGATGCCAGTGCGTCAACAACTAAAAACCCGCACCTTGTTTAACGTGCTGGGCCCCTTGATCAACCCGGCGCGACCCCAACTGGCGGTTATCGGCGTGTACAGTCCGGAACTGGTGCTGCCGATTGCCCAAACCCTGAAGGTGCTTGGCTATCAGCGTGCGGCAGTGGTGCATGGCGGCGGGATGGATGAAGTGGCGCTGCACAGTGCGACTCAGGTCGCTGAGCTGCGTGACGGTGAAATCACCAGTTATCAGCTGACGCCTGAAGACTTCGGTTTCGGCTTCCATGATAAAGAAGCCCTGGCGGGCGGCACGCCGGAAGAAAACCGTGACATTCTGGCGCGTTTGCTCCAGGGTAAAGGCCAGCCAGCCCATGAGCAGGCCGTTGCGGTGAACGTCGCAATGTTGCTGAAAGTATTCGGAAATGAAGATTTGCGCGACAACGCTCAGCGCGCCATCACCGCAATTCGCAGTGGTCAGGCTTACGAGCGCGTTGTTGCTCTGGCAGCGAGAGGATGAGATGAGTATCAAGGGCACCGTTTTAGAGAAAATTGTTCAGGATAAAGCCGTCTGGGTTGAAGCACGCAATGCACAGCAGCCGCTGGCGACCTTCCAGAATAGCTTGCAGCCTGCAGGACGCCACTTTTACGATGCGCTGCGTGGCACGCGCACCGTGTTCATCCTGGAATGCAAAAAAGCCTCCCCGTCGAAGGGTTTGATTCGCGAAGATTTTGATCCTGCGACCATCGCCGGCGTTTATCGTCATCACGCTTCGGCCGTTTCCGTCTTAACTGACGAGAAGTATTTCCAGGGTGATTTTGAGTTTCTGCCGATCGTCAGCGCCGCGATTACTCAACCGGTACTGTGCAAAGACTTTATTATCGATCCTTACCAAATCTACCTGGCGCGCCACTATCAGGCCGACGCCATTTTGCTGATGCTGTCGGTGCTGGATGATGAGCAATATCGTCAACTCGCCGCCGTGGCGCATAGCCTGAAAATGGGCGTACTGACTGAAGTCAGCAATGAAGAAGAGCTGGAGCGCGCTATTGCGCTGGAAGCGAAAGTCGTGGGCATCAACAACCGCGACTTGCGCGATCTGTCCATCGATTTGAATCGCACCCGTCAACTGGCACCACGTTTAAGCCACGGTGTGACGGTCATCAGCGAATCGGGCATCCATAACTATGCGCAGGTGCGTGAGCTGAGCCACTTCGCCAACGGCTTCCTGATTGGCTCCGCACTGATGGAAGAAGCCGATCTCAATGCTGGCGTGCGTCGCGTATTGCTCGGTGACAACAAAGTCTGCGGCCTGACCCGGCCTGACGATGCACGCATTGCGCACGAAGCGGGCGCGATTTATGGCGGTGTGATTTTCGCAGAAGGTTCACCGCGTAAAGTCAGCGCCGAACAAGCTCAAAATGTGATAGCGGCTGCACCACTGAAGTATGTCGGCGTATTCCGCAATAACTCTGTAAGTGACATTGTCACACATGCCAGATCACTTAACCTTTCCGCTGTGCAACTGCATGGTGATGAAGATCAGGCGTTCGTCGCAGAACTGCGCAGCGCCCTGCCAGAAGAGGTGAAGATTTGGAAGGCGCTGAGCATCAGCGGCAGCCTTCCAGCCCGCGATTGGCCGCATGTGGATCGTTACGTGTTTGATAATGGCCAGGGCGGCAGCGGACAGCGATTCGACTGGTCACTGCTGCAGGGTGAAGATCTCAGCAACGTGCTGCTGGCCGGCGGATTAAGCGCCGACAACTGCGTGGAGGCTGCACAACTGGGCTGCGCCGGACTGGACTTTAACTCTGGCGTTGAATCCGCACCCGGCATCAAAGATGCCAGTAAAGTCGCGGCGGTATTCCGCACGCTGCGCGCCTATTAATTTCGCTCGCCCGCCGATGCGCGGGCCGCATAAGGAAGATGAGAGATGACGACGTTATTGAATCCCTACTTTGGCGAGTTTGGCGGTCAATATGTACCGCAGATTCTGATGCCCGCTCTGCGCCAGTTGGAAAGCGCCTTTGTCGAAGCGCAGCGCGATCCAGAATTTCAGGCTGAATTTACCGATCTGTTGAAAAACTATGCTGGCCGTCCCACCGCATTAACGCTTTGCAGCAATCTGACAAAAGGCACAAAAACCCGCCTGTATCTGAAGCGTGAAGATTTACTGCACGGCGGTGCACATAAAACCAACCAGGTGTTGGGCCAGGCGCTGCTCGCCAAGCGCATGGGCAAAAATGAAATTATCGCTGAGACCGGAGCCGGGCAGCATGGCGTAGCTTCAGCGCTGGCGTGCGCGCTGCTGGGCATGAAGTGTCGCATTTATATGGGCGCAAAAGACGTCGAACGTCAGTCACCTAACGTGTTCCGTATGCGATTGATGGGCGCGGAGGTGATTCCGGTGCACAGTGGTTCGGCCACGCTGAAAGATGCCTGTAATGAAGCGCTGCGTGACTGGTCTGGCAGCTACGAAACCGCGCACTATATGCTCGGTACTGCGGCGGGTCCGCATCCCTTCCCGACTATTGTGCGTGAGTTCCAGCGCATGATTGGCGAAGAAACCAAAGCGCAGATTCTGGAGCGTGAAGGTCGTCTGCCGGATGCAGTGCTGGCCTGTGTCGGCGGCGGTTCAAACGCTATCGGCATGTTCGCTGATTTCATTGATGACACCAGCGTCGGTCTGATTGGCGTTGAACCTGCGGGTCACGGCATCGAAACCGGCGAACACGGCGCGCCACTCAAGCACGGCCGCGTCGGAATCTACTTTGGCATGAAAGCGCCAATGATGCAGACTGAGGAAGGCCAGATCGAAGAATCCTATTCGATCTCCGCTGGCCTCGATTTCCCTTCTGTTGGCCCACAGCACGCCCATCTCAACAGCATTGGTCGCGCCGAGTATGTGTCGATTACCGATGATGAAGCGCTGTCAGCGTTCAAAGAGTTGTGTCGTGCAGAAGGCATTATTCCGGCTCTGGAATCCTCTCATGCTCTGGCGCACGCCTTGAAAATGATCCGCGAGAACCCAGAGAAAGAGCAGTTGCTGGTGGTTAACCTGTCCGGTCGCGGCGACAAAGACATCTTCACCGTTCACGATATTTTGAAAGCTAAGGGAGAGATCTGATGGAACGTTATAATCAGCTGTTTCAACGTCTGTCGGCGAAGAAAGAAGGCGCATTTGTTCCTTTCGTCACCCTTGGCGACCCGACCCCTGAACTGTCACTGAAGATCATCGATACATTGGTAGAAGGAGGAGCCGATGCGTTAGAGCTGGGCATTCCTTTCTCCGATCCGCTGGCGGATGGCCCAACGATTCAGGGGGCAACCCTACGTGCCTTCGCGGCGGGTACCACTGTCGCGCAGTGTTTCGAGATCCTTGCCGCCGTGCGCCAGAAGTATCCTGAACTGCCGATTGGGCTGTTGATGTACGCTAATCTGGTGTTCAGCAAAGGTATCGACAACTTCTACGCACAATGTGAAGCCGTCGGCGTTGATTCCGTGCTGGTGGCGGATGTACCGGTTGAAGAGTCTGCACCGTTCCGTCAGGCTGCGATGCGACATAACGTTGCACCCATCTTCATCTGCCCGCCGAATGCCGATGATAATTTGCTGCGGGAGATTGCCTCACACGGTCGCGGTTATACCTATCTGCTGTCGCGCGCGGGCGTAACGGGTGCAGAAAATCGCGCCAGCCAGCCGCTGAATCATTTGATTGAGAAGCTGAGCGAATATCACGCTGCACCACCGTTGCAGGGATTTGGTATCTCAGAAGCAGGCCAGGTGAGAGAAGCCATCGCGGCAGGCGCAGCGGGTGCGATTTCGGGATCAGCTATTGTGAAGATCATCGAACGTAACCAGAACGATCCCGACACGCTGTTAGCGGAACTGAAAGCGTTTGTCAGCGATCTGAAAGCTGGCACGCGCTAAATCGTTAAGACCTTATTCGCAGTTGCGAATAAGGTCTTCTCCTGATTATTCCAGCCTGAACGTTTGCTCATCTCCCGAACCATCCGGATATCTCAGCTTCATCGTCAGCATGTCGTTTTTGATTTGCCACGTCAGCTTCTCGTCTTCTGGCCCCTCACGCCAACGTCCACTGCTATCTGGATTATCTGACATCAAGATAACGTTCTCGCCCTGGACCCGGCAGCGCACGGCCCAGCGTGATTGATCGGAGGGCCGGATATAGTGCACCCACGCCACGCCCTGCTCATCCACCTTATCCAGCTGCATGATTTTGAAGCTGCGACCAAAGCTCAGCGCGGTAGCCGCTTTGCACAGGGTCCCCAGGTGTGGATTGATCAACGGTTCTGCCTGCGCGCTGGGCATTGGCAAAATTTGTGAAGCAAATAGCTGGAGTTAGGACAGATAGCTAATCGTCGCTATCGCCAGAATGGCACGCTTTTTCATTATTGTTTTCCCTGCCTGATGCTTAAATTTGCACCTGTCGGCTTATCGTCTTGTTGTTTTATTATTCGTTTTGCCCTGCTTTTTTAGCTTACCGTTTGCCTTGCTGCCGTCATTGGATCAATAAGTGGTAAAAATCGCGTATTTCCATCTTTTTCACCCCAGGCGATTTGCCGATTTGCAAAGCGCATACCACAATTAATCGCACCGTCTCGTCGCGGTGAAACACCATCTAAGACAGGGAGATAACCAATGAATTTTTTCAAAGTCGTTGCAGGATTATTAATGGCTGCGGTCATGGCGATCACACTTAGCGCCTGTGCACCAACAGCAACAAAGGAAGGAACCGGGGGCTATATCGATGATACGGTGATCACCACCAAGGTTAAGGCACAGTTGTTGAATGACGACTCGCTGAAATCCACCGAAATCAACGTCGAAACCTTTAAAGGAAAAGTGCAGTTAAGCGGCTTTGTCAGCTCACCGCAGATGGCGAACCGTGCAGTGACGGTGACCCGCAGCGTGGCAGGGGTCAAATCTGTAGTTAACAATATGCAGATTAAGTAATAGCGTATCGATACTGCAGCGGGCGGCCTTTGGGTCGCCCGTTGTGTTTCAGCGGGTGCCTCAGAAACGGTAACCCACACCAAAGAAGAACACCCACGGATCGATGCGCGTGTTGATATTCTGTTGTTCACCGTTGGCTTTAAATTTCACTTCAGTATCGATGTCCATGTACCACAGCGATGCGTTCAGCATCCAGTCGCGGTTGATTTGATAATCCATCCCCACCTGACCCGCCACACCCCAGGAATCTTTGACGCTTAAATCACTTAAGCCCGCGTCCTGGCCGGTTTGATTAAATTTGGCATCGTAGAACGTGGTGTAGTTGATACCCACGCCAACATACGGGCGCACCGGGCTGCGGCTATCGAAGAAATAATACTGTGCCATCAGCGTCGGCGGCAGCTGGCGCACGGTGGCAAGATTTCCGGTGGCACCGAGGCCAACCTTATGACGGAACGGTGTCGCTGCCAGCAGCTCCACACCGATGTTGTCCGTTGCCATATAGGTGAAGGTCAAGCCAAGCTGGGTATCGTTGCTGACGCTAAAGCCGCCCATACCCAGCACATTGTCAGAGCCTTCGGTTGGACGAACAGTCGCGCTACCGGCACGCATGAAAAAATCCCCCGCCTGATGAGCCAGTGCCAGTTGCGGGATAGCCAGAGCCAGTAGCAATGCGCATTTTGCCAGTTTCATAATCACTCCTTTGCAGAAAAGTAGGGTCTTAATCGGGATTGCGGCACAAGATCTAACCCTTTTTTGGTAAAAGATCATCTGCATCAATTCAAATTAATCACTTAAAAAACAATGAATTGATTCAGATCAATTTTCGGCATTGCGCGCCTGGAAGAAAAAACGCTGAGGAGGTTTTGAGGGCAGATGAAGAGGCTTTGCTGCTTTTATGAACCGGGTACGAACTTTAATTCCCCATTCTTTACCGGAGATGACACAAAGTTATGGTCTTGCGGGTGCCCGCCAGCCCACAGAACATGTACAATCGCCGGGTTAATTAACCCGGTTCCATCAAGGAGAGTACATGTCTATCACGGCAAGCTCGTTATACCGTGACACAGGAAATTTTCTGCGTCATCAGCTGGTTACTATTGTGCTGATGGCGTTGTTGACGTCGTTCATTACGGTGATTGTCGGTCATGCATTAACCCCAGGCGAAGACCAGTTATCCCTGCTTAGCCAGGCTGACGACAGCGCGACATCACTGTTTGAATTGGTACAGAATATGTCACCGGATCAGCAGCGCATCCTGCTGCGCGCTTCCGCAGCCGGCACCTTTGCCGCGCTGATCGGCAACACGCTGCTGCTGGGCGGTATGCTGTGCCTGATCCCGCTGGTCTCCAATGGCCAACGCGTGAGTGCCCTGCGAGCAATCGGTGCCTCCGCGCCACTGCTGCCGAAACTGCTGCTGCAGACCTTCCTGATTACCTTGCTGGTGCAAATTGGCTTTATGGTATTGATGGTGCCTGGCGTGATTCTGGCGATTCTGCTGTCACTGGCACCGGTAATGCTGGTCAGCGAGAAAATGGGTGTGATTGGCGCGATGCGCGCCAGTATGAAACTGGCATGGAAGAACATGAAAGTCATCGCCCCTGCCATTGTGCTGTGGTTGCTGGCGAAGATTGTGCTGATGTTCCTCATCTCATCACTCACAGTGCTACCGGTGAACATCGCGTCGGTGGTGATGAACGCGCTGGGTAATCTGGTCTCAGCGATTCTGATTATCTATTTGTACCGACTGTATATGCTGTTACGTTAACAGCGATGGCGCTCTGCGGAGCGCCTTTATTGAACGCTCCTGCCCTAACTGGAAACGCTATGAAGCAGTTACTCGATTTTCTTCCCCTGGTAGTTTTCTTCATCTTCTACAAGCTGTACGACATCTTTGTCGCTTCTGGTGCCCTGATTGTCGCCACGGGCCTGGCGCTGGTGGTCAGCTGGGTGCTGTATCGTAAACTGGAAAAGATGACCCTCTTCACCTTCGCACTGGTGACGGTATTCGGCACGTTGACGCTGGTGTTCCATAACGATGAGTTCATCAAATGGAAGGTCACCGTGATCTATTCCCTGTTCGCGTTGGCTCTGCTCTACAGCCAGTTCTTTATGGAACAGCCGCTGATTCAACGCATGCTCGGCAAAGAATTGCAGCTGCCAGGCGTTGTGTGGCGTCGATTGAATATTGCATGGGCCATCTTCTTCTTCGTCTGCGGCCTGGTAAATATCTATGTTGCGTTTTGGTTATCACAAGAGTTTTGGGTTAACTTTAAAGTGTTTGGTCTGACCGGCCTGACCCTACTGTTTACTCTGTTTAGCGGCGTGTACATCTGGCGACAGATGCCGCAACAAGAACAAAAATAAGCTACTCCGCCCGACAATGTCGGGCTTCTCTTCACCTGCAGAAGAACTGAGCAATGGACGAAAAACATAAATTGCCGCAAGGCGAAATGGTCTCGCGCACCCTGGCGATGCCAGCGGATACCAACGCCAATGGTGATATTTTTGGCGGCTGGTTGATGTCACAGATGGATATGGGCGGTGCCATCATGGCCAAGGAGATCGCCGAAGGTCGTGTGGTCACCGTGCGTGTTGATGGCATGTCGTTCCTGAAACCGGTAGCCGTGGGCGATGTCGTGAGCTGCTATGCGCGTTGCATACGTACCGGCAACAGTTCGATGACCATCAATGTAGAAGTGTGGATCAAGAAGGTTTCGTCTGAGCCAATCGGTCAAACGTATTGCGCCACTGAAGCGGTATTTGTTTACGTTGCCGTGGATAACAGCGGGAAATCCCGTCCGCTGCCACCTGGCAAAGCCAATCTTGCCGATTAACAGCGATAAAAAAAGCGGTCAATGACCGCTTTTTCTTTGCCTTCAACCCAGGCTTACTCGATGTTAGCGCCGCCGTTGATGCGGAACACGATGTTCATGGTCAGTCCTTTTCCTGGACGACCCGGCTGATAACGCCACTTTTTCATCGCCTGCTTCACTTCACGCTCGAACATGTTGCGCGGTTCGGCTGACAGAACTTCCACATTATCGACACGACCGTCGCTATCCACATCAAACTGCACGCGTACACGGCCTTCCACGCGTAATGCAAACGCACGCGCCGGATAGGCAGGTTTGCTCACGTTCATCGCCTTAGGCCCGTCAGAGACGGTTTGCGTTGGCGCTGGGTTACTCTTCGGTGCCGTGGTCGGACGCGTCTGAGTGGTCGGGATATCCTGCTTGACCGGATTCTCCTGCGGCTTCACTTCCTTACGTGGCTTCGGCTCGACCTTTTTCTCTACCTTCGGCTTAGGTTTTGGCTTGGGCTTTGGTTCAGGTTTCGGAATCGGCACCGGCTCGACTTTAGGCGGCTCGGGTGCAACTTCCGGCTCAGGTTCGGGCTCTGGCGGCGGCGGCGTCACCACCGCGGGGGCCGGTTCTGGCTGCACTTCAGGTGCCACCATGGTCACGCTGATTGGCTGGGATGCTTTCGGAACCTCAATGGTCTGATGAAACGATGCATAGAGAATGCCCGCAATCAGCGAGCCGTGGAGTACCACGGACAAGATCATAGCTACGGGGGTACGTGTAGGAAGAGGCGTAGTCAACGTCGTCATATCAGTCATATTCATTGAGTGAAGCGCAGATTTTAAATGCAAATAGCAATCAGTTTCAATAAGCGATGTGTAAGCCACTCGCAGAAAGGCGTTTTTTAGCGGAGATTGCGCTATATGACGGTGGATTTATCTTTCATTTGCACTCTGATTAACGATCACTTAACGTGTCTCGCAATTTCGGCAAGTCTAACGGGAGTACCCCATCGTGCTTTACGTCATTTATGCGGAAGATACCGCAGATTCACTGGAAAAACGCAATTCCGTACGCCCTGCGCATCTCGCGCGCTTGCAGTTACTGCAGGATGAAGGTCGACTGATCGCCGCTGGCCCAATGCCTGCTGTCGATAGCAACGATCCGGGTCCGGCAGGCTTTACCGGTTCAGTGATCATTGCCGAGTTTTCCTCGCTGGAAACCGCACAATCCTGGGCTAATGACGACCCGTATATTGCCGCTGGCGTGTATGAGAAAGTGGCGGTCAAACCGTTCAAGCGCGTATTTTAATCGATGTGGCAGTCTGTTTTACTGCTGGTAGCGGTGTTAACGCTGATTGGCAGAGCACTCTGGATTTGGCGTCAGCAAGGCTGGCGCCAGGCCCGGCAGCACATTGTGATGTTAGTCGTGCTGGCGGCCGCATTACAGATCGTCAATGTCTCTCTGGTGTTACGCGGCGCTTAACGGCCGCGTAAGCCATTTACATATTCTGCGTGATGAACAGGATAGATCGGCGATGCTGCTGCGCCACCTGATGACGAATGGCATGGATACGTTTATAGCGACGTGACTGCCCTTCCAGCCAACGTGCACGACGGCGGTGTACCTGACGTAACATTCTCCAGCGTGCCACTTCATTTCTGCTTCGTCTCATCACATCCTCATCAGACAGGCTAAACTCGCCAGGCATTATAAAGATCTGATTGAAAATGCCAAATCGAAAGCTTCATTGAACTGTCATTCACGATTAAAGGTTTCACTAGTGCTATTCAGCACGTAAACTTTCCTCATCAAAGCGCGAACAGGATGTCCACTTAATGACTACATTTTATACCCTAATCAGTTGGTTGCTGCTGTTCGGCTACTGGTTGCTGATTGCGGGTGTTACGCTGCGTATCCTGATGAAACGCCGCGCAGTGACGTCCGCCATGGCCTGGTTGCTGATCATCTATATTCTGCCGCTGGTGGGTATTATCGCGTATCTGTCGTTTGGTGAACTTCATCTGGGCAAACGCCGGGCTGAGCGCGCACGCACCATGTGGCCCTCCACCGCCAAGTGGCTTAACGACCTCAAACAGTGCCGCCATATCTTTGCCACCGAACACAGTGACGTGGCACGTTCATTATTTGAACTCTGTCACCATCGTCAGGGCATTGCGGGTGTCAAAGGTAATCAGCTACAGCTGCTCACTAACTCTGATGATGTGATGCACGCGTTGATTCGTGATATCCAACTGGCTCGTCACAACATCGAGATGGTGTTTTACATCTGGCATCCGGGCGGCCTGGCGGATGAGGTCGCGGAGTCACTGATGGCGGCTTCACGCCGGGGTGTACATTGCCGCCTGATGCTGGACTCTGCGGGCAGCGTGGCATTTTTCCGCAGCCCATGGGCGAATATGATGCGCAATGCCGGTATCGACGTGGTTGAGGCGTTACAAGTGAGCCTGCTGCGTGTGTTCCTGCGCCGTATGGATTTGCGACAGCATCGTAAAGTGGTGCTCATCGATAACTATATTGCCTACACCGGCAGCATGAACCTGGTCGATCCTCGCTACTTCAAGCAGGATGCAGGCGTGGGCCAATGGATCGATTTGATGGCGCGTATGGAAGGGCCGGTCGCGACCACGATGGGCATCGTTTACGCCTGTGACTGGGAGATTGAAACCGGCAAACGCATTCTGCCGCCCGCGCCGGATGCCAACATCATGCCCTTTGAGCAGGAAAGCGGTCATATCATCCAGGTGATCGCTTCGGGGCCGGGCTTCCCGGAAGATATGATTCATCAGGCGTTGTTGACGGCGGTCTATTCCGCACGCGAACAGCTGATCATGACGACGCCCTATTTCGTCCCCAGTGACGACCTGCTGCACGCCATCTGCACCGCTGCGCAACGCGGTGTGGAAGTCAGCATTGTGGTGCCACGCCACAATGATTCGCTGTTGGTGGGCTGGGCCAGCCGCGCGTTCTTTACCGAGTTGCTGGAAGCAGGCGTAAAAATTTATCAATTTGAAGACGGTTTGCTGCATACCAAAAGCGTGCTGGTCGATGGACAGCTGAGTCTGGTCGGTACCGTAAACCTTGATATGCGCAGCTTGTGGCTTAATTTTGAAATCACGCTGGTGGTGGATGATGATGGATTTGGCAGCGATTTGGCCACGGTGCAGGATGACTATATCGCCCGCTCACGCTTACTGGATGGTGCGCGCTGGGCTAAACGTGCGTGGTGGCAACGCATCGTTGAACGACTGTTTTACTTCTTTAGCCCTTTACTGTAAAACGAGCGACAAGATTACCGCCTCAGAGTAAGCAGGAATGACCATGGATTTAAATAATCGCCTTACCGAAGATGAAACGCTGGAACAGGCCTACGACATTTTTCTAGAACTGGCCGGTGATAACCTCGATCCGGCTGACATCATTCTGTTCAATCTGCAGTTTGAAGAGCGCGGCGGTGCGGAGTTGTTTGACCCGTCGGAAGACTGGCAGGAGCACGTCGATTTCGATCTCAACCCGGACTTCTTTGCGGAAGTGGTGATTGGTTTGGGTGAAGCGGACGGCGAGCCGATTACCGATGTGTTTGCCCGCGTGCTGCTGTGCCGCGAGAAAGACCATAAGCTGTGCCACATTCTCTGGCGTGAATGATCGCTGACGCATAAAACAACGCCGGGCAATTGCCCGGCGTTTTCTTTTCGACCTTATAAGGGGTCGACCTTCAGACAGGATACTGCGTGGCGGAAACTGCCCTCCAGCAACGGACGCGTTTTCGCACACTCAGGTCCGGCAATCGGACAGCGAGTTCGGAATACGCAGCCCGAAGGCGGATTAATTGGTGAAGGCAGTTCACCCTCCAGCAGCTGGATCTGTTTGTTTTTTTCCAGATCCGGATCCGGAATGGGTACCGCAGACATCAGTGCACGGGTGTAAGGATGCTGCGGATTATTGTACACCGAGTCATAAGTGCCCAACTCAACTGCATGACCGAGATACATCACCAGCACACGGTCAGAGATGTGCTTCACCACCGCCAGATCGTGCGCAATGAAGATCAGCGATAATCCCATTTCACGTTGCAGCTGCTGCAGCAAATTCACTACCTGCGCCTGAATCGACACATCCAGCGCCGAAACCGGTTCATCGCAAATAATCAGCTTGGGTTCGAGGATAAGCGCTCGCGCAATGCCGATACGCTGACACTGACCACCGGAAAACTCGTGTGGATAGCGGTTGATGAGGTTAGGCAACAGCCCAACCTTCATCATCATGTTTTTTACCTTATCCTTCACTTCCTGCTTTGGCATCTTCGGGTAATAGGTGCGCAGCGGCTCGGCAATGATGTCACCAATGGTCATGCGCGGGTTCAGCGAGGCCAGCGGATCCTGGAAAATCATCTGGATATCGCTGCGCGCCTGGCGCCACTCATCCTGACTCTGCCCCAATAAATCACGTCCCAGCCAGGCCACACGACCGTCGGTGGCTTTCACCAGGCCGATGATGGCGCGTGCCAGGGTTGATTTACCACAGCCCGATTCGCCCACTACGCCGAGGGTTTCCCCCTCATACAAGCGCAGGCTGACGCCATCCACTGCTTTCAGTGTTTTTGGCGGCTGCCAGAACCACTGTTTGCCGTCTTTAATATCGAAATGCACCTTTAGATCGGCGATTTCCAGTAAGACTTTCTTCTCTTCGATGACGGTGCTCATGCTAATTCCTCCACCGGTTTGAAGCAGGCACGCAGACGCCCTTCCGCGAAAGGCTCCAGCGGCGGTGACTTGGCACAAACGTCCATCGCAAAGGCACAACGTGGCTGGAACGGACAGCCCTGCGGCAAGCGCAACAGGTTAGGCGGGTTGCCAGGAATGGTGGTGAGTGACTCACCCTCTTCCGCATCCAGACGCGGCACCGCACTCAGCAGGCCAATCGAGTAAGGATGCGCAGGCTGATAAAACACATCGCGTGCACGGCCATACTCCATGGTACGCCCGGCGTACATCACCAGCACTTTGTCACAGATACCGGCAACCACCCCGAGATCGTGAGTGATCATGATGATCGCAGTGTTGAATTCGCGTTTCAGCTCGTTCAGCAGCGTCATGATCTGCGCCTGCACCGTCACATCCAGTGCCGTGGTCGGTTCATCGGCAATCAGCAGTTTAGGACGGCACAGCAGTGCCATAGCGATCATCACACGCTGACGCATGCCGCCTGAGAATTCATGCGGGAACATCTTCATGCGCTTGCGCGCTTCCGGCATTTTCACCGCATCCAGCATACGCACGGACTCTTCAAACGCCTGCGCGCTGCTCATGCCTTTGTGCAGCTTCAGCACTTCCATCAGCTGCTCGCCGACGCGCATATAAGGATTGAGCGAGGTCATCGGGTCCTGGAAAATCATCGCAATCTGCTCAGCACGCAGCTTGTTCAGCTTGTTCTCCGGCAGGTTAAGGATCTCTTCACCGTTGAATTTTGCCGAACCGCCAATGCGACCGTTTTTTGCCAGCAGGCCCATCAGGGCGAAAGCGGTTTGCGACTTGCCCGATCCCGATTCGCCGACGATACCCAGGGTTTCGCCGGCACGCAGTGAAAAGTTAAGATCGTTGACTGCGGTGACATCACCATCGTGGGTGCCAAAGGTGACGCGCAGGTCTTTAACGTCCAGCAGCAGGTTACTGTTTCCCGCACGTGCAGCCATTGCTGGCTGAAATTCATGTATGGTCATCGGGAAACTCCTTAACGATCTTTCGGGTCGAGGGCATCACGCAGGCCATCGCCGATAAAGTTGAAACAGAACAGCGTGACCACGAGGAAACCCGCCGGGAACATCAACAACCAGGGCGAGACTTCCATGGAGTTGGCGCCGTCACTCAGGAGTGCGCCCCAACTGCTCAGTGGCTCTTGCGTACCCAACCCGAGGAAACTGAGGAAGGATTCAAACAGAATCATGCTGGGCACCAGCAATGAGGCATAGACCACCACCACACCCAGCACGTTCGGTACGATGTGACGTAGCACGATATTGAAGGTCGACACACCACCCACTTGCGCCGCTTCAATAAACTCTTTGCGCTTCAGGCCCAGCGTCTGGCCACGCACGATACGCGCCATATCCAGCCACGACACCATGCCGATCGCCACAAAGATCAGCAGGATGTTACGACCAAAGAAGGTCACCAGCAGGATCACGAAGAACATGAACGGGAAGGAATTGAGGATTTCCAGAATACGCATCATCACGGAGTCGATTTTACCGCCGAGATAGCCCGCCAGTGAACCATACAGCGTGCCCACCAGCACCGCGATCAACGCGGAGGCAATGCCGACCATCAACGAGATACGACCGCCAATCGCCACGCGCACCAGTAGGTCACGTCCGGATGAGTCGGTGCCAAACCAGTGGCCAGAAACCGTATCTGGAGCGGCTGACATCATGGCCCAGTCGGTATCATCATATTTAAACTGCGATAACACCGGCGCTAATATCACGAACAGGGTAATCGCTAACAGCACCAGCAAACTGATCAGCGCAGCGCGGTTATGGATGAAGCGGCGACGCGCATCCTGCCACAGGCTGCGCCCTTCGACTTCCAGTTTTTCACTGAAGGCATCCAGAGCTTCGCTGTTTTTCTTACTTAACATCATGGGCGAACTCCACCATCAGTAACGGATTTTCGGATCGATGACGGCATACAGCACATCCACGATCGCATTGAACAGAATGGTCAGCACGCCGACCAAAATGGTCAGACTCATCACCAAAGAATAGTCACGGTTCAGGGCACCGTTAACAAACAGCTGGCCAATACCCGGCAGACCGTAAATCGATTCGATCACCATTGAACCGGTGATGATGCCGACGAATGCCGGCCCCATATACGAGAGCACGGGTAACATGGCAGGTTTCAATGCATGACGCAGTACGATACGGCGCAGCGGCAACCCTTTGGCGCGTGCAGTGCGGATGAAGTTGGAGTGCATCACTTCAATCATCGAACCACGCGTAATACGCGCGATGCTGGCGATATAGGCCAGAGACAGCGCCACCATAGGCAGCAGCATGTAATTCCACTGCCCACCGTTCCAGCCACCGCCCGGCAGCCAGCGCAAGGTAATCGCAAAAATCAGCACCAGCAGCGGTGCAACGACAAAGCTGGGTATCACGACGCCCGTCATGGCGACCCCCATCACCGCGTAATCCCACAAACTGTTCTGTTTGAGCGCGGCAATAACCCCTGCCGTCACGCCAAGGATCACTGCAAGGAAGAAGGCGGCGAGGCCGAGTTTGGCCGAAACCGGGAAGGCATGGCCGACCAGATAGTTAACGGAATAATCTTTGTACTTGAACGATGGACCAAAATCGCCGTGCGCCAGCTGCACTAAGTAACTGACGTACTGTTTGCCGATCGGATCGTTCAAATGATATTTGGCTTCGATGTTCGCCATCACCTCAGGCGAGAGCGTGCGCTCGCCGGTAAACGGACTGCCGGGTGCCAGTCGCATCATAAAGAAGGAGATAGTGATCAGGATGAAGAGCGTCGGGATCGCTTCCAGAAGTCGACGCAGGATGAATTTTAACATTGCCGTACCTACCAGGCTGTTGCTTCACAAAGTCAAAAAGGCGGCGCTACAGCGCCGCCACTGTCGATAGCCTGAGTGCTATTAATGTTTAATGATATACAGGTTTTTATCGAGGGTTTTATCCAGCGGATCATTACCGGTGTAACCCCCCACGTACGGTTTCACCAGACGCGCGTTGACGTAGTAGTAAACCGGGACAATGGTGCTGTCTTTATCCAGAATCTGCTCAGCTTTCTGGTAATCCGCGACACGGGCTTTATCGTCTACCGCTTTCACCGCATCGTGGATCACTTTATCGAAGTCTGCGCTCTTATAGTGCGAGGTGTTACTGCTGCTGTCAGACAGCATGATGTTCAGGAACGAGGTTGGCTCGTTATAGTCTGCACACCAGGCCGCACGAGAAACATCAAAGTTGCCCTGATGACGGGTATCCAGGAAGGTTTTCCACTCCTGGTTCTCCAGTTTGATGTTCACGCCAATGTTCTTTTTCCAGATCGAAGACGCGGCGATAGCCAGCTTCTTATGCAGATCCGAGGTGTTGTACAGCAGGTTGAAGGTCAGTGGCTTGTCAGCCGTGTAACCCGCTTCAGCCAGCAGTTTTTTCGCTTCTTCGTTACGCTTATTCTGATCCCATTTGAACCAGTCTGGCGGCAGCAATTCCATGCCGTCGGTGGCTGGCGGGGTAAAGCTGTACGCCGGTAACTGCCCCTGCGCCAGCACCTTATTCACCATGATGTCGCGATCCAGACCCAGTTTCAGCGCAGTACGCACGCGCGGATCGGTGAATGGCGCTTTCTGGTTGTTGATTTCATAGTAGTAGGTGCAGAGATACGGCTTCACCATCAACTCTTTGCCGTTATCACGCTGCAGTTTTTTGAACAGCTCAATCGGCATGTTGTTATAGGTGATGTCACTGCCGTTCTCAGAGAAGTAACGGTTCACGTCACTGACTTCTGAGTTGATCGGCAGGAAGGTCACTTTGTTCAGTACGGTGTGCGCGTTATCCCAATATTCCGGGTTACGTACGATGGTGACACGTTCGTTGATGACGTGTGATTCCAGTTTAAACGCACCGTTGCCCACCCAGTTTTGTGGCTGAGTCCACTGGTCGCCAAACTTATCGATAGCAGGCTTATACACCGGTGACATCACGGAGTTGATCAGCAGCTTGTAGAAATAAGGAACCGGCTCGCTGAGGGTCACTTCCAGCGTATGGTCATCAATGGCTTTCACACCCAGATCGGTGATCGGTTTTTTACCGGCGATGATGTCATCGACATTCAGGATGTGGCCGTATTGCGGATAGCTGGCGTAAGGAGAAGCGGTTTTAGGATCGACTAAACGCTCCCAGCTATAGACGAAATCTTGTGCCGTGACTGGCTCGCCATTGGACCATTTAGCGTTTTTACGCAGATGGAAAGTCCAGACTTTAAAATCTTTGTTTTCCCAGCTTTCTGCCACGCCCGGAATCGGTTTGCCATCGCTGTCGCTGATGATCAGACCTTCGTACAGATCGCGTGCGATGTTGTCTTCCGGCACGCCTTCAATTTTATGCGGGTCAAGCGATTGCACTTCATCGCCATTACCACGTACCAGCTCCTGTTTTGCTGCCAATTCAACGCCTGCTGGCACTGCGGCCAAAGCAGCATTCCCTGCCAGTGCGCCGATTGCTGCAAGAACGCCTGCGGCAATCAGGCTTTTTTTCGTGATGTTGTTCATTACTTAGCTCCAGTTTTATTATCGTCACCGGGTCAGTGAACTGCCCGGCGTACCCCGTTTCCGGGAGATCTCTGCCTGTCTGAACAGAGACCACTACCACCCTTCAGGGTTTACCACGTTAATGTGCCGTCCGACTGTAGCGCCGGTTCCACACATTACTCAATGTTTCTTTATGTAATAGTATTTCAATGCCAGCATATCTTGCGGATCCTTGCCGGTAAAACCGCCTACCCAGGGTTTCACAAGACGCACGCTGACGCGATAGTAAACCGGCACGATGGGCGAGTCCGTATCCAGCTGCGCTTCGGCCTGCTGATACAATGCGGCACGCTGAGTGTTATCGGCAACCGTCAGGGTTTGCGCCATCAATTTATCGAAGGCATCGCTGTGATAGAACGCGGTGTTGATCGAGGAACCACTCAGCAGCATATTGAGGAAAGTTGAGGGCTCGTTATAGTCCGAGCACCAGGTGGCGCGTACCACATCGTATTGTGCCTGATGACGCGTCTCCAGCAGCGTTTTCCACTCCTGATTTTGTAGCGTCACCTCGGCACCGAGGTTCTTTTGCCACATCGAGGCGGCGGCGATAGCCTGCCGTTTATTCTGCTCAGAGGTGTTATACAACAACGTGAAACGCAGCGGGTGCTGAGCATTAAAACCGGCATCGGCCAGCAGTTGTTTGGCACTGGCGTTACGTTCGGCCTGGGTTTGCTTCGACCAGGCAGGGGCTTCAGGCGAGATGCCGTGCGTAAATGGCGGCGTCAGCGCATAGGCGGGGATCTGCCCCTGCCCCATGATCTTGTCGGCGATGATGTCACGATCAAGCGTCAGCTTCAGGGCTGTACGGACTCTTGCATCATCGAACGGCGCCTTTTTGTTGTTCATTTCATAGTAGAAGGTGCAGAGTACAGGGCTGACTTTGACCTGATTACCTAAATCCTGCTGCAACTTCTTGAATAAATCCGGTGGCACCACGCTGTTGGTCATATCCGTGCCACCGCTGCGATAGCGATTGATATCACTGTTCTCGGAGCTAATCGGCAGAAAAACGCCCTCATCAATCACGCTGCGCGCATTATCCCAATATTGCGGATTACGCTTCAGAACGATCTTTTCATTCACCACCCAATCAGCCAGCGTGTAGGCACCATTTCCCACATAATTCTGCGGTTGCGTCCACTGCTCGCCGAATTTTTCAATCGCCGCGCGATACACCGGCTTCATCGCGGTATGGGCCAGCATATCGATAAAATAGGGAACAGGCTCAGTGAGTGTCACTTCGAGGTGGTGCGCATCAATCGCTTTCACGCCCAGTGAATCCGGCGAGGCTTTGCCAGCCAAAATGGCGTCAATGTTGGCGATATGGGCGGCTTGCAAATAACTGGCATAGGGTGAAGCTGTTTTCGGATCGGCCAGACGCTGCCAGCTGTAGACGAAATCTTGCGCGGTGACGGGTTCACCGTTGTTCCAGCGCGCATCTTCACGCAGGGTGAAGGTCCAGATACGCCCCTGCTGGTTGCTCCACTGCTTTGCAACGCCAGGCACAATCTGACCATTGTTATCGGTCTCGACCAGCCCCTCTAACAAATTGCGGATGACATTAGATTCGGGAACCCCTTCCGTTTTTTGCGGATCGAGCGAGGACACTTCACTACCGTTATTGATGACAATGCGCTGTGTTGCAGATAACTCCGTCCCTGCCGGGATGTCAGCCGCCTGACTATGAGAGATAAAACCTGCCAGACAAAGTACCAGAGACGTGCGCGCAACTTTTTTCGCTACCATGCTCTTCATCAACAAATATCGACCTTAAATAAAAACCTGATAGCGAGTAAGCAAGAAGCGTACACATTTGTCGCGAACAGGGAAAAAATTTGTGATGAGCCGAAAATTATCAGAACCGATGCCCGCACACCAAAGCTAAACAGCAAAAATGTTAGCTAATTCTCTTTTATCATGTAGAGCGCGACAGGAGAAGTGTTAATTTTCATCCTGAAATATTATTCAACCAGATGTTTTATAAGCAATAAGTCAATATTCCGCTGATTTTATCGCCAATAAAGCCTTGCAATCCGCTATTTTACTGTTAAAGCTGCCAAACTCTCAGCTAACAATATGAAACGTTATTTGAGGTGATAAAACTTCCGAATAGTTACTGATTAAAATGAAAATGGCAGTGAAATATACTGTGATAATTATCACATATATTTGTTGATGAACTGGCGCTGGAAGGAAAAGTAGTAGCAAAAGTGATGATAGTCAGATCATATTAAGCCAGGCGAATAACCTCACCATATTGGTGCAAAAAAATCACCCATCGCACCAATATGGATCACAGAAGTTATTTTTTGACTAAAAATACAACCTGATTAATTCAGTAAACCTGGAAATATCGCTTTCATGCCGGTGACAACAAACTCAATACCCAGCGCCATTAATAGCAGACCCATGATACGCGTAATCACGTTAATGCCGGTTTGCCCTAAGATGCGCACCATCAAAGGGGCAGCCCGGAACAGTAACCAGCAACAAAAAGCAAAAATCGCAATGGCGATAGTGAAACCGAGCAGGTTTATCCAGCTGTGGTAACGCGTGCTCCAGACGATAGTCGAACTGATCGCACCCGGGCCGGCCATCAAGGGCAAGGCCAGTGGCACCACACCAATACTTTCACGAATCGCGGTCTCTGACTTTTCCTGCTTGTTTTGCTTATCCTCACCTAACTTGCCGCTGATCATCGACATCGCGATGGTTACCACCAGAATCCCCCCGGCGATACGGAATGAGTCAATGGAGATGCCGAAGAGATGGAGAATAGCGTCCCCGAGGAACAGCGAGGTCCAGAGAATGATCGCTACAGCCAGATTTGCCGTGAAGTTGGTTTTATTCCGCTCAGCGACAGCCTGGTAGCTGGTCATGCTAATGAACACGGGAATGATCCCCACGGGATTGACCAGGGCAAATAAACCGACAAAAAACTTAATGTAGCCGGAAAAATCAAGTAGCACGGGGTTCACGGTGAGCTCCACGAAGGTAGTGTTTCAAATCGCGCTTAATGTAGTGCATAAGCCGGGCGGAAAACCAGTGGGTTAAGCGGAAATATATGCTGCTATTTCCGCTAACTTCCAGTGGATTCATCTGTGCGAAGTGGGACATCAATCACCCGACCTATCCCTGTCAGCCAAAACCAACGAATGAGTTACTTTAGTTGCTAAAGTGGGTGCTGAAAGGTGTCAGCTTGGCTCCGGATTGATCCACATCAAAATTTGCCTACCTCATCAGGGGTAATCTTACCCCATCGAAATTATTGCGAAATGAGTAAGCGTTTTATCCTGGAAACCCTTTTAGTAAGCAACGGCAATCAACTTGCCACTCTGACCAACGTATAAGCATAGCGCGACTATACTTTCCGACTCAGGCTTGCTTACTAAAAGAGTTTAACTTCCTTCAGGAGAGCACTATGGCCGTTACAAATGTTGCCGAACTTAATGCACTGGTAGAGCGTGTTAAAAAGGCACAGCGTGAATACGCCAACTTTAGTCAGGAACAAGTTGATACCATTTTCCGCGCTGCTGCACTCGCCGCTGCTGATGCCCGTATCCCCCTCGCCAAAATGGCCGTCGCCGAATCGGGCATGGGTATCGTTGAAGATAAAGTGATCAAAAACCACTTCGCTTCTGAATATATCTACAACGCCTATAAAGATGAGAAAACCTGTGGTGTGCTGGATACAGATGACACCTTCGGTACTATCACCATCGCTGAGCCAATTGGCCTGATTTGCGGTATCGTCCCAACCACTAACCCAACCTCTACCGCCATCTTTAAAGCGCTGATCAGCTTAAAAACCCGTAACGGCATCATTTTCTCACCACATCCACGTGCCAAAGATGCCACTAACAAAGCGGCAGACATCGTGTTGCAGGCCGCCATTGCGGCTGGTGCGCCGAAAGACATCATTGGCTGGATTGATGTCCCTTCAGTAGAGCTGTCCAACCAGCTGATGCACCACCCTGATATCAACCTGATTCTGGCCACCGGTGGCCCGGGCATGGTGAAAGCCGCATACAGTTCCGGTAAACCGGCGATTGGTGTCGGTGCCGGTAATACGCCTGTCGTTATCGATGAAACCGCCGATATCAAACGCGCAGTCGCTTCTATCCTGATGTCGAAAACCTTCGATAACGGCGTCATTTGTGCGTCAGAGCAGTCTGTCATCGTGGTGGACTCGGTCTACGATGCGGTTCGCGAGCGTTTCGCCAGCCACGGCGGCTATCTGCTGCAGGGCAAAGAGTTGAAAGCCATTCAGGATATCATTCTGAAAAATGGTGCACTGAATGCCGCTATCGTCGGCCAACCTGCGGCAAAAATTGCTGAACTGGCCGGCATCAGCGTCCCTGCGACCACTAAAATCCTCATCGGTGAAGTGAAGCTGGTGGATGAGTCTGAACCGTTTGCCCACGAAAAACTGTCGCCAACCCTGGCGATGTATCGCGCAAAAGATTATTACGACGCGGTAGATAAAGCAGAAAAACTGGTGGCTATGGGCGGTATCGGCCATACCTCTTGCCTGTACACTGACCAGGATAACCAACACGAGCGCGTGCACTTCTTTGGCGACAAAATGAAGACCGCCCGTATTCTGATTAACACACCAGCTTCGCAAGGCGGTATTGGCGACCTGTATAACTTCAAACTTGCGCCATCGTTGACGCTGGGCTGTGGTTCCTGGGGCGGTAACTCAATTTCTGAGAACGTCGGACCTAAACACCTGATCAACAAGAAAACCGTGGCCAAGCGAGCTGAAAATATGTTGTGGCATAAACTTCCGAAGTCTATCTACTTCCGTCGTGGTTCACTGCCGATTGCCCTGGAGGAAGTCGCCACCGACGGTGCTAAGCGCGCCTTTATCGTCACTGACCGCTTCCTGTTTAACAATGGCTATGCCGATCAAGTCACTCGCGTGTTAAAAGCGCACGGCATCGAAACTGAAGTGTTCTTTGAGGTGGAAGCGGACCCAACACTCAGCATCGTACGTAAAGGTGCTGAGCAGATGAACAGCTTCAAACCCGATGTGATTATCGCCCTGGGCGGCGGTTCCCCGATGGATGCCGCGAAAATCATGTGGGTGATGTACGAACATCCTGAAACCCACTTCGAAGAACTGGCGCTGCGTTTCATGGATATCCGTAAACGTATCTACAAGTTCCCGAAAATGGGCGTGAAAGCGCGCATGGTGGCCATCACCACCACTTCCGGTACCGGTTCTGAAGTTACACCGTTTGCGGTAGTGACTGACGATGCGACAGGCCAGAAATATCCTTTAGCGGATTATGCACTGACGCCTGATATGGCGATTGTGGATGCCAATCTGGTGATGGATATGCCTCGCTCACTCTGTGCGTTTGGTGGTCTGGATGCGGTAACTCACTCGCTGGAAGCCTATGTCTCTGTACTTGCAAATGAGTACTCTGATGGCCAGGCGCTGCAGGCGCTGAAACTGCTGAAAGAGAACCTGCCGGCCAGCTATCGTGAGGGGGCGAAGAATCCAGTAGCGCGTGAACGTGTGCATAATGCGGCCACAATCGCCGGTATCGCGTTCGCCAACGCCTTCCTCGGTGTGTGTCACTCCATGGCGCATAAGCTGGGCTCGGAGTTCCACATTCCGCACGGTTTGGCCAACGCCCTGCTGATTTGCAACGTCATCCGTTACAACGCGAATGACAACCCAACCAAGCAGACGGCTTTCAGCCAGTACGATCGCCCACAGGCACGTCGTCGCTACGCTGAAATTGCCGACCATCTTGGATTGAGTGCACAGGGTGACCGCACTGCCCAGAAAATTGAAAAACTGCTGGCATGGCTGGAAGAGATGAAAACTCAACTGGGTATCCCAACCTCAATCCGAGAAGCTGGCGTGCAGGAAGCCGATTTCCTGGCGAAAGTCGATAAGCTGGCAGACGACGCGTTTGATGACCAGTGTACCGGTGCGAATCCGCGTTATCCGCTGATTGCCGAATTGAAGCAAATCATGCTGGATACCTTCTATGGCCGCGAATTCTCTGAAGCTGAAGGCCCAGTGGCTGAAGCCGCCGATGATAAAACGGTGAAAATCGAGAAAAAAACCAAAAAAGCCTAACCGGCTAAAAACAAAAAACCCGCTGCGGCGGGTTTTTTTATCGCTAAATAATCAAGCGTGCGGAGATTGCGCACCATAGATAGCTTTTAACGATCCTTCATCAATCGCCTGTTTATAGTGTTTACGGCAGACAGAAATATATCGCTCATTGCCGCCAATCACCACCTGCTCTCCTTCGCTGAACGGTTTACCGTTGGCATCAAGGCGCAATACCATGCTGGCTTTACGGCCGCAATGGCAGATGGTTTTAAGCTCAACCAGTTTATCTGCCCATGCCAGTAAATATTGACTGCCGGTAAAGAGCTCGCCGCGAAAATCAGTGCGTAATCCATAACACAATACGGGAATATCCATATTGTCGACCACATCCGATAACGCCCTGACTTGCTCACGTGTCAGGAACTGACTCTCATCCACCAGCACACAATGAACCGGTTGCTTCGCATGCTCCCTGGCTATTTCCTGATTTAATTGTGTCGCAGCGTTATATAAAAATGCAGGAGACGATAGACCAATCCGCGAGCTTACCTTGCCCGCACCAAAGCGGTCATCAATCTCGGCGGTATACACCAGAGTGCGCATGCCGCGCTCCTGATAGTTATAGGAGGACTGAAGCAAAGCAGTGGATTTACCCGCGTTCATCGCGGAGTAATAAAAATAAAGTTGGGCCATATGCAGAATCTCATCGCAGCACAAATCTGATGGCGCGCAGTCTACCATAAACAAGTAAACCTGTAGCGATGCATTATTTTTATCATTTGCTCAAATTAACGACAATGGCAGGTACGTGATTCATCATCGACGTTAAAACAGCACTTTTTGGCAAAGAACAATCTATGCTGAGAATTTATTCAGCATTATTACTGCCAAAGTGTAAGGATTAGCACAACGTCACGGTGGCAAACGCGGATAATCAAGGCTTCAGATCTAAGCGCTAACGGTAAATATATTTGTAAACCGTAATACAAAGTGATTTCTGGTTTTTACTTAACGTTTTACTTTTTAATCTGACTATTGCAGTTATTTTTTAGCCCCACTATTATGAGTCGGCAGAACAACTCCCATTTATTATATTTTGAGATTAGGACAATGAGCGAAGCACTTAAAATTCTTAATAATATCCGTACATTGCGCGCGCAAGCTCGGGAATGCACTCTGGAAACACTGGAAGAGATGCTGGAAAAACTCGAGGTTGTCGTCAATGAGCGTCGTGAAGAAGAAACTCACGCGCAGGCTGAAAATGCTGAACGTAACCGCAAACTTGAACAATACCGTGAGATGCTGATTGCAGATGGTATCGATCCAAACGAATTGTTACAGGCACTTTCTGAGACCAAAGCACCGGGAAAAACCAAGCGTGCTGCACGTCCTGCCAAGTATTCTTACGTTGATGAAAATGGTGAAAACCGTACCTGGACTGGTCAGGGTCGTACACCAGCCGTGATTAAAAAAGCGATTGAAGAACAAGGTAAACAACTGGACGATTTCCTGCTGTAATTTTCCAGTGCTTCGAATTGTGAATAGCGCTAACGTGAGTTCACTTTACACCGGGTAAGAAAAAGGAAGCCGCTGGCTTCCTTTTTTAATGCGTCTTTATTGCTGATAAAAGCGACGATACCAATCAACAAAGTTCTGCACGCCCTGCTCAACCCTGGTTTGCGGACGGAACTGAATCGCATCATATAATGGCTGAGTATCCGCACTGGTATTGAGCACATCTCCCGGCTGCATCGGCAGCATATTTTTCTTCGCTTCAATGCCCAACGCTTTTTCCAGTGACTCGATATAGGTCATCAGGCTGGTCGGCTGGCTGTTGCCGATATTGTAAACCCGGTATGGCGCAGAACTGGTGGCCGGCGATCCCGCTTCCACGGTCCAGTTTTCATTAGCCTGCGGAATCACATCCTGCATACGCACGATAGCTTCAGCAATATCATCAATGTAAGTAAAATCTCGGGACATTTGCCCACGGTTATAGACGTCAATTTGCTCACCGGCCAGCATTGCGCGGGTGAATTTGAATAACGCCATATCCGGACGTCCCCACGGACCGTAAACAGTAAAGAAGCGCAGACCGGTGGTGGGCAACTGGTACAAATGGGAATAAGTATGCGACATCAATTCGTTGGCTTTTTTGGTGGCCGCATACAGAGAAATAGGATGGTCAACGGAGTCATCCGTTGAGAAAGGCATTTTGCGGTTAAGCCCATATACTGAGCTGGATGACGCATACAGCAGGTGGCCAACTTTATGATGGCGGCACCCTTCGAGAATATTGAGGTGGCCAATGAGATTGGCATCGGCGTAAGCGTGTGGGTTATCAATTGAATAACGAACGCCCGCTTGCGCACCCAGATGGATCACGCGATCAAATGCATGATCTTCGAATAATGAAGAAATGGCCTGGCGATCTGCCAGGTCCATTTTCAGGAAAATAAACTCGGGATGCTGGAGGATCTGGTCTAAGCGCGCTTGTTTCAGGCTGACATCGTAATAGTCATTCAGGTTATCGATACCGACGACCTGGTGACCGGCGGCCAGCAAACGCTGACTCACGTGAAATCCAATAAAACCTGCCGCACCGGTAACCAAAAACTTCATACATCCCTCATTTATTACACAATTTGAATTGATGCTCCGCGGCCGATAGCGTAATACGTAAAGCCGCGTTTGCTGATACGCTCCGGATCATACAGGTTACGACCATCAAAAATCACGGGTTGTTTTAACGCGGTTTTGATAACGTCGAAATCTGGCGCACGGAAGTTCTGCCATTCAGTACAAATGACCAGGCCATCAGCACCTTGCAACGCCGCTTCTTTGGTACCGGTCAGCTTCAGATCGTCGCGGTGGCCATAAATACGCTGCGCTTCTTCCATTGCTTCAGGGTCAAATGCCTGAATGGTCGCACCCGCTTCCCATAGCGTTTCCATCAGCACACGGCTGGAGGCTTCACGCATATCGTCGGTGTTAGGTTTGAACGCAAGGCCCCAGAGAGCAAAGGTTTTGCCACGCAGATCGTCGCCAAAATGACGCTTGATGAAGCTCGGCAATTTGTTCTTCTGTGAATCATTCACATCTTCTACCGCCTGCAACAGACGCGGTGTATAACCAATCGACTCAGCAGTACGAATCAGCGCCTGCACGTCTTTCGGGAAGCACGAACCACCGTAGCCACAGCCAGGGTAGATGAAGTGATAACCAATGCGAGAATCTGAACCAATCCCCTGGCGGACTTTCTCAACGTCGGCTCCCAGACGTTCTGCCAGGTTAGAGATTTCGTTCATGAAGCTGATTTTGGTCGCCAGCATGCAGTTCGCTGCGTACTTGGTCAGCTCTGCACTGCGGATATCCATCAGAATCATGCGATCGTGATTGCGGTTGAATGGCTCATAAAGCTCACGCAACAACTCAACCACGTCGTCGTTATCAGTGCCCACCACGATGCGCTCAGGACGCATGCAGTCGTTTACTGCAGCCCCTTCCTTGAGGAATTCAGGGTTAGAAACCACATCAAACGGGATGTTCACATCACGTTTTTGCAGCGTCTCGGCCATTACTGCACGCACACGATCAGCCGTTCCGACAGGGACGGTAGATTTATCGATCACCACTTTATGATCGTTCATGTGCGCTGCAATTGTCCGCGCAACCGCAGTCACATATTTCAGATCGGCAGAACCGTCTTCATCCGGCGGCGTACCCACAGCAATAAATTGCATGACACCGTGGTTAACACCCTCTTCTGCATTGGTGCTGAACTTCAGGCGACCCGCTTCATAGTTAGACATGACCAGCGGCGTCAAACCCGGTTCGAAAATCGGAATATGGCCTTTTTTCAGGTTTTCGACTTTCTTTTCATCGACATCAATACAGAGAACGTCATGTCCGACTTCGGCTAACACCGCAGCCTGAACCAGACCGACATAGCCGATACCAAATACAGTGACTTTCATTGAATTATCCTGTGTTTAATGAATTACTTTTTGTTGCCTACAGCGCCTTCCAGCCATTGAGTAAAGTCTTTACCCAGTACTGGATGACGAACGCCATACTCAACGAAAGCCTGCATATAACCCAGTTTGTTACCGCAGTCATGGCTTACACCGGTCAGGTGATAGGCTTCAACGGTCTCTTTTTCCATCAGCATGGCGATGGAGTCAGTCAGCTGAACTTCGCCGCCAGCACCTGGAGGGGTTTTCGCCAGCAGTGGCCAGATGTCAGCAGACAGCACGTAACGACCCACAACTGCGAGGTTAGAAGGCGCTTCAGAAGCTTTAGGCTTTTCAACCACACCCACCATTGGCGCGCTCTGGCCTGGCGCCAGGTCAGCACCTTTGCAGTCAACGACACCGTAAGCGGTCACATCAGCAACCGGCTCTACCATGATCTGGCTGCGGCCGCTTTCTTCGTAACGCGCCAGCATTTCTGCCAGGTTGTCTTTGGTTGGGTCAGATTCGTACTCATCGATGATCACATCTGGCAGAATCACGGCAACCGGCTCATCACCGACCAGCGGATGTGCACACATCACTGCGTGGCCAAGGCCTTTCGCAATACCCTGACGCACCTGCATGATGGTCACGTGTGGAGGACAGATAGACTGGATTTCATCCAGCAGCTGACGCTTAACGCGTTTTTCCAGCATGGATTCCAGCTCAAAACTGGTATCAAAATGGTTTTCGATGGCGTTTTTAGAAGAGTGCGTAACCAACACGATTTCGTTAATGCCCGCAGCAATACACTCATTCACGACATATTGGATCAGCGGCTTATCGACCAGCGGTAACATCTCTTTTGGAATAGCTTTAGTAGCAGGCAGCATACGCGTACCCAGACCTGCAACCGGGATTACCGCTTTTTTTACTTTAGACTTATAGGCAGACATCTAAATACCTCTCTTAATAGGCCGTTCAAGTTAATACTTGATATGTCGGTTTAAAAACGAAATGAGTATATCAGTTACTATCAGACGGATTTATCCTGGATGGAGCTAATCCGCGGAATTTAAGACTATTACCCAAGTGTAAAGCTTACCCCTGGCCCTGTCTCCAGCCCGCAAAAAATATAAATCCAATCGCTTATTCTTCAGCCGATAACATCAGCCGTAGCCTGCCACCCGCGCCCCACACATGGCACTGCCAGGCATCAGCGCGTTGACTGATCTGATTGAGGTGCGTACTGCCCATAGTACCAAGCGGCACGCCATTACTGAGTTGAATCTGATGGGTGTTAATGTGCAATGTGGCGTTGAGGCCAGCGGAGACCAGAATCAGGTTTTTCAACTGACGGTGGTAGTACCCCACCAACAAGGGGAACTGGCCACTGAGATTGGCCTGGCGTAACAGCATATTGACCTGGCGCAGCAGGCCGTTTAACTCCGGCAAGCGCTGTTTCTGTCCGGAAAGTTGTTCCTGTAGCAGACCATTAAACAGCGCGCGCAACAGTAAGGCGGCCAACACGCCATTATCGCCTGCTCGGGTCACATCAAGACAGTAGAAGGCCAGATCCTTGTCGGACAACGCGGCAATATCCAGCACCAGCCCTGGCTGTTCGGCCATGGTCAGTTGGCGATAGTTAATGCGGCAATTGGCGATGGTTTGCTGAACCGGAGGTTGCAACTGCTTCAGTAACTTAGACGCAGCTAAAGGATCGCGGACCAGTGCATCCCAATCCTGAAACAGCTGTTCATCTTCCTCAACTTTGGAAGTGAACATCGAAGGATAAAGGCACTCATAAACAGCTTCACGAAAACGTTCGAGGTTTCTGAGCGGCTTAAGCAGAACATCCTGAACCCCAAGGCGCAGGACATGCGCAATATCAGCCATGTTCTGCGTGGCGGAGATGATCAAGATTGGCACGCTATTACCGCGGCTGCGGATACGTTCGACGAACTGAAGCCCCCCCATGCGCGGCATCTCCAGATCGCAAATCACCAAATCCACGGCTTGAGCCGACAGCAAGGTTAAGCCATCGAGGCCATCTCCCGCTTCCAGCGTGCTGGCTCCCAGCCCCACCAACATAGTGTCTAACATCGAACGGAAAACGACCTCATCTTCGACAATGAGTATCTTTTTGCCGATTAGTGGTTTTTCCATTCTCTCCCCCTGCGTACCAGATATTTCAATAGTGGTTCATAAAACGCAGTTGCGCCTTTCAGAATTGACTGAAGTCGCACTGCCTGAGAATGAACAACCTGATTATCTGCCACGGACCAGCGGTAATAGTTCATCCATTTTTTTCTCGACGGCGGCTTTACCTGCCGCAATGGCTTCTTCTGCACGATGAAAATCCAGTGTGGATATCTGCGGACAAAACGGTTGAATCAGCACATCCGGTGGATCGCCCGCCATACGATTACGTTTAAGGCGGTTTTCCAGAATCTGGATGGATGTGGACATGATCTCCATGGCGCCCGGCGTTTGATTGGCCCGGCGGTGCGTCAGACCCAGTATGCGCTGGCGCAATTTTTTGCCCCAGCTTAATGCCTCAGCCGCGGCCTCTTCTTCACCGCTCTGTGGTGTCACCGATAATAAATCCTGCTGCATTAAATGCGCGTCATGCTGTAAGTCCACCGCGATGACAATGTCGGCGCCAAGGGCTCGTGTCAGAGATATCGGCACCGGATTGACCACGGCACCATCCACCAGCCAGTAACCATTGTAGCCAACAGGTGGTAATAAGCCTGGCATACTACAGGACGCACGTACTGCCTGATGCAAATCGCCTTCGGTTAACCACAACTCACGGCCGGTACTTAAATTCGAGGCCACCACGCCAAAGGGTTTATTGCACCCCTCAATCAATTCATTGGGGATCAACTGACGGATGTGGCTGAACACGCGGTCGCCGCGCAGCAAACCACCACGCTGCCACGACAGATCCATCAGACGGATTACATCCCAGTAGCGGAATGCGCTGACCCACTTTTCCATCACGCCCAGCCGATTATTGACGTACGCCGATCCCACCAGCGCGCCGACAGAGCAGCCTGCAACCACATCTATTTCAATGCCGGCACGCTCCAGCGCATTAATCACACCAATGTGCGCCCAACCTTTGGCGGCACCTGAACCCAGGGCCAGCCCGATCCTCACCTTTCTCATCGCACCTCGTGATTAGTCTGGTACGTAGCATCCCGCTCAGCAGTCGGCTACCATAGCGCACACTTTAATTAACTTTAATCACTCACAGGAGATGACGTGTCTGAAAAGTGCCCCTGCTGCAGCGGAAAGCAGTATAGCTTATGTTGCCAGCCCTTTCTGAGCGGTCAGGCATTCCCTGCCAGCGCTGAACAATTAATGCGTTCACGCTACACCGCTTATGTTGAAAAGAACGCGGGTTATCTGGCTGCGACCTGGCACTCCAGTAAGCGTGTGGCCGACCTTGAGACGTTATTATCTGAAAGTTTTTCCGGCACTGAGTGGCTGGGCTTGAATGTAACCCGTTGTAATCATGGAAGCCACGAGAATGAAGCCTTTGTGACCTTTTTTGCGCGTTACCGCGAAAAAGAGCGCACTTGGGCCATCTATGAATGTTCACGCTTTCTTCGTGAGGATCAACGCTGGTACTATATCGACGGAACGGTGCCCGAGCTGGGGCGCAACGATCGCTGTCCTTGTGGCTCCGATAAAAAATACAAAAAATGTTGTGGTTAATCTGGACAGATGCACAACGGCTTTACCATTCATCGCTTTGACAGGACTCTGATCGAGATGCAAGCGCAAAACACGCAACGAAAAGTTTTACGGACCATTTGCCCTGATGCGAAAGGTCTGATCGCCAAGATCACCAACATTTGCTACAAGCATGAACTCAACATTGTGCAAAACAATGAGTTTGTCGATCACCGTACCGGGCGCTTTTTCATGCGCACAGAGCTGGAAGGGATTTTCAACGACAATACCCTGCTGGCGGATCTCGACAGCGCGTTACCGGTAGGTTCGGTGCGGGAATTGCAGAGCGCTGGTCGTCGTCGTGTGGTGATTCTGGTGACCAAAGAGGCGCATTGCCTGGGCGATCTGCTGATGAAATGCGCGTTTGGTGGTCTCGATATGGAGATTGCCGCCGTCATTGGTAACCATGAAACGCTGCGCTCGCTGGTTGAACGTTTCGATATTCCGTTTGTGCTGGTCAGCCATGAAGGCCTGACGCGTGAAGAGCATGACAACCGCATGGGCGATGAAATTGATCGCTACCAGCCGGATTACGTGGTGCTGGCCAAATATATGCGCGTGCTGACGCCGGCTTTTGTGCAGCGTTACCCGAATCAGATCATCAATATTCACCACTCGTTCCTGCCTGCCTTCATCGGCGCGCGTCCTTACCATCAGGCTTACGAGCGTGGCGTAAAAATTATCGGTGCTACCGCGCACTACGTGAATGACAACCTCGATGAAGGTCCGATCATCATGCAGGACGTGATCAACGTCGATCACAGCTACACCGCAGAAGAGATGATGCGTGCCGGTCGTGATGTCGAGAAGAATGTCCTGAGCCGCGCGCTGTATAAAGTGCTGGGCCAGCGCGTGTTCGTTTACGGTAACCGCACCATCATTCTGTAAGCGTCCTGGCGCTGAATTGTGCAACTCTTCAGCGCCACGGATGAAAAGTGGGCAAACGATTCATATTTTTGTTTTCCGCGCTTTACAGTCAGAACGCATTTGGTATGATGCGCCCCGCTTTCAGGCACATTATTCAGGCCAGTGGCGGGATTCCCGAGCGGCCAAAGGGAGCAGACTGTAAATCTGCCGTCATCGACTTCGAAGGTTCGAATCCTTCTCCCGCCACCATCTGAATAATCTTCTCACCTGAATCACTAAGAGCTTTATATCCCTGGCGGGATTCCCGAGCGGCCAAAGGGAGCAGACTGTAAATCTGCCGTCATCGACTTCGAAGGTTCGAATCCTTCTCCCGCCACCATCGCTTTTCCTATTGCTTACATGTTATTTCTTCCCGATTCAATCCATGACATTCTAACGAAAACTCGTTACCATCCCGGCATACTTTTGCGGATAAGAATGGCAGCGAAATGAAATTTATCTCTTTCAACATCAATGGCTTGCGCGCACGCCCTCATCAACTTGAAGCCCTCGTCGAACAGCATCAGCCAGACGTCATCGGCCTGCAGGAAACCAAAGTTCACGATGACATGTTCCCGCTCGAAGACGTCAGCAAGTTGGGTTACAACGTGTTTTATCATGGTCAAAAAGGCCACTACGGCGTCGCGCTGCTGACCAAAGCGCAGCCTGTTTCGGTACGTCGTGGTTTTCCCGGTGATGATGAAGATTCACAACGCCGCCTAATCATGGCGGAAATCCCCAGCCCGATTGGCGACATCACCGTGATTAACGGTTACTTCCCGCAGGGTGAAAGCCGTGACCATCCAACTAAATTCCCGGCGAAAGAGAAGTTCTACCGTGATTTACAGGATTATCTGGAACAGCAGTTGGCGGTTGATAAGCCGGTGCTGATCATGGGTGACATGAATATCAGCAGTACCGATCTTGATATCGGCATTGGCGAAGATAACCGCAAGCGCTGGCTGCGCACCGGTAAATGCTCATTCCTGCCAGAAGAGCGTGAGTGGATGGATCGCCTGTTGCATTGGGGTCTGGTCGATACCTGGCGCGCGAAATACCCGGAAACGGCTGACCGTTTCTCCTGGTTCGACTACCGTTCAAAAGGTTTTGATGATAACCGTGGTCTGCGTATCGACCTGTTGCTGGCCAGTCAACCGCTGGCAGCGCGTTGCATTGAAAGTGGCATTGATTACGAGATCCGCAGCATGGAAAAACCATCGGATCATGCACCTGTCTGGTCGACGTTCAATCTGGAAAAATAAGTAAACTGCGTGGCGTGAGAACGCCACGCACCTTTACTTGATGATTTTCCAGATAAGCGGGTTAGTGCCCATCACTTTCTCATCACGCCCACACTGCAGCAGCACGCCTTCCGCTTTCACGACCGCCCCTTCAGAGTAACTGCGATTCTCATAAGTGCAGCACTGCAGACAGTTGCTCTGCTGATTATTCTGTCCCTGTGTCCAGACTTCCGGTGGCATATCCACCACCACATCCGTATTGCCCGTGCGACTGTTTTCCGGCTGGCGGTTCGCCAGCGCCGAATTCATGCACAACAGCAGCCCGCTAAGCGCTAATAGGATATAACGCATCACTCTGTCTCCTTGGTTTTACGCCGGGTCGATTTCGGTTTTGCTTTACGTTTAGCGGCCGGTGCGGCAATGCCTCTAAATGATTGCAACGAGGGTCGCTGACGCGCTTCGCCAATTAACCCGATCAGCGTGGCAACCAGCGGCTGCATAAACTCATCGTAGCGGCAGGCCTTTTCACTGATACGTGTTAATGTCGATTCCCATTGAGCCGTCATATCTGGTCGGGCCGCCATTTCTGGTAACGCATGGATCAGCGCCCTGCCCGCGTCCGTAGAATGAATATAGCGGCCTTTCTTCACGAGGAATGTCCGGCGGAACAATAATTCAATAATGCCGGCTCGCGTCGCTTCCGTCCCTAAACCATCGGTCGCACGCAGCACTTTCTTTAATTCTTTATCCTGAACAAAGCGCGCGATGCCGGTCATGGCGGATAACAGGGTGGCATCGGTAAACGGGCGCGGCGGCTGCGTCTGCTTGGCAAGCACCTCACCGCGCTCACACAGCAGCTCATCGCCCTTTGCCACCACCGGTAAAGGCGTGCCATCGTTCTCTTCATCGCGTTCTTTACTGCCGAGTAAGGCACGCCAGCCCGCTTCTGCCAGAAAACGCGCTTTGGCAACAAACTTGCCCCCGCCAATCTCGAGATCGATAACGCATTTGCGAAACACCGCGTCTGGGCAAAATTGCATCAGATACTGACGTGCCACCAGGCCGTAAATATTGGCTTCATTCTCCGTGAGGTTCACTTTACTGGCGCGGGCGGTAGGGATGATCGCGTGGTGCGCATCCACCTTTTTATCATCCCAGCAGCGGTTTTTCTGATCAGGGTTAAAATCCGTAGGCGGTGTCAGATTGGGTTGGTGCGCCTGTATCGCATTCAGCACCGCATGCCGTCCGGCAAAATGTTCATCCGGCAAATAACGGCTGTCTGAACGCGGATAGGTAATCAACTTATGGGTTTCATACAGACGCTGGCAGCAGTCCAGTACGTTTTGCGCACTCAGGCCGAAACGCTTTGCCGCCTCGATCTGCAGGCTGGAGAGCGAAAACGGCAATGGTGCGGTGTCAGATTCCCGTTTGTCGTTATAGCCTGTCACTATCGCCGGCTTACCGTTGATGCGCTCTAAGACATGATCGGCCAGCGAACGGTGTAACAGGCGACCTTCATCATCCTGCCAGGGTTCGCAGGCGTCGCTGGGTATCCAGCTGGCAACAAAACGCTCATCCTTCGGCGTCACAATGTGCGCTTTCACTTCGAAGTAATCTTTCGGAATGAAGTTTTCGATCTCTTCATCGCGACGCACCACCAGGCCGAGCACCGGCGTTTGTACGCGTCCGACCGACAGCACGCCATCATAACCGGCATTGCGGCCTAATAGCGTCCAGGCACGGGTCATATTGATGCCGTAGAGCCAATCTGCGCGGGCGCGGGCCAATGCGGAGACGCACAGCGGGATAAACTCGCGATTCTCACGTAAACGGCTGACTGCTCGCTCCACGGCGGAGGGGTTGAGATCGTTAATGAGACAGCGCTGCACTTTCTGCCGCTTTTCCGGCGCGAGTTGCAGGTAGTCCAGCACTTCATCCACCAACAGCTGACCTTCTCGATCCGGGTCACCGGCGTGCACCACTTCACTCGCCTGTTGCAGCAAACCCTCAATCACTTTGAGTTGCTTAGCCACCGACGGACGTGGCTGTAAACGCCACTTTTCCGGAATGATCGGCAAGTCGGCAAGATTCCAGCGCGCATAGCGGCTGTCATAGCTGTCCGGCTGCGCCTGTTCCAGCAAATGTCCGACACACCAGGTGACCATCTGATCGTTGCCACAGGCAATAAAACCGTCACCGCGGCGATGCGGCTTCGGCAGTACATCAGCAATGGCACGCGCCAGGCTGGGTTTTTCAGCAATAAACAAACGCATGTCTGGCGTCGTTCCTTCTACGTCAATTCACGACGGTAATTAATGGACAGGAAGGATCGGCAGCGAAGAGTTCACCCACCGCCGTCGTCTGCACGCCGGCCAATATTGCGCAGCGCTGGAAGGCTTCGACCTCGCTGGGTTGCACCGCCACCAGTAAACCACCCGAGGTTTGCGGATCGCACAGTAACGCGCGTGTTGCATCGTCCATCGCGGAAATCAGGGCGCCATAGCTGGCAAAATTGCGCTGAGTGCCGCCGGGCACGGCACCTTTGGCGATATACTCATCGACACCCGGTAAGCGCGGAACCTGTGTGGCGTGGATTTCCGCACGCAAACCTGATCCCTGGCAAATCTCACTCAGATGTCCCAGCAAGCCAAAACCGGTGACATCGGTCATGGCGCTGACGCCATCCAGTTTGGCGAACTCGGCACCGGCTTTATTCAACTGACACATCACCTCCGCCGCTAATGACTGGTGTTCTGGCAGCAGAAGGCCTTTTTTCTCGGCGGTGGTCAGGATGCCAATTCCCAGCGGCTTGGTGAGAAACAGCTGGCTTCCCACCTGCGCGGCGCTGTTCTTTTTCACCCGCGCCACATCAACAATTCCCGTGACGGCCAGGCCAAAAATCGGCTCCGGCGCATCGATCGAATGCCCACCCGCCAGCGCAATACCAGCAGCCTGACAGGCCGCACGACCGCCTTCAATGACCTGCTGAGCCACTTCCGGGCTCAGCACGTTGACCGGCCAACCCAGGATGGCAATCGCCATAATCGGTTTGCCGCCCATGGCATAAATATCACTGATAGCGTTGGTGGCGGCGATACGGCCAAAGGTATGGGGATCATCAACAATCGGCATGAAGAAGTCGGTAGTGCTGACTACCGCTGTGCCGTTGCCAAGATCGTATACGGCAGCATCGTCACGTGTTTCGTTGCCCACCAGCAACTGGGGGTCATGAAAAGGGGTCAGCTCACTATGAAGAATGGTTTCCAATACCTGCGGCGAAATTTTGCAGCCGCAGCCAGCTCCATGGCTGTATTGCGTCAGACGAAGAGGTTCACTCATGGCGGGTTCCTTATACGCTGAACAGAAGGCTGTATGTTAGCCTGGCTGTCAACCGGTGGTAAGTGTTGCGCGGTTTAAGCTCGATCTTTCGCACACGCGGTGTGCAATCTTTGCAACACGCCTCACCCTGCCGAAGAAACCCGCCGATGTCTGTCAGAAATAACTGACAAATTGCGCGGTGTCTGGTGCAACCACCGTGGTATTCGCTTTAAGCTGCGGCGTACCGAGATACAGGAATCCGACAATCGCATCCTGCTCGCGGCAACCAAAGGCTTCGCGCACTGAAGGATGGTCAGTCCATGGACCGCTGCGCCAGATACCGTTAAAGCCCTGCGCCACCGCGGCCATTTGCATCGCCATCACGGCACAACCTGCTGAAACCAACTGTTCCCAATGCGGGACTTTGGCATGCTCTTCACAGTGCGCCACAACAGTGATAATCATCGGCGCTCGAAACGGTGCGGTGGCGGATTTTTCAATCGCCTTTTCATCGAGGTTGCTGTCACGCGCCGCTTGTTCAAGCAATTTACCAAAACGCTCACGCCCTTCATTCTCTACAATGATAAAGCGCCACGGCTGCAACGTACCATGATCCGGTGCACGTAAGCCTGCGTGCAAAATGTTCTGCAAGACTTCGCCCGCTGGTGCCGGTTCTGCCAGACGCGAAGCCGAACGGCGGTTAATTAATAAATCCAGTGCATCCATCATTATTCTCCCGTGAATAAAAAGCGTGGGCTAATCCTGGCACAGCAAGATCTTTTGTAACAGTCTGGCGCGATTTCCTGCTGACATTTCGCACGCTGCTCTTTAGGATGAACCCGACATCGGGGCAGACCGCGTGGCGACTGCCCTGTTACGTGAATATGGAGAGTTTATGCGCACATTGTGGCGAATTATTGCTGGCCTGTTCCGCTGGAGCTGGCGGGTGTTGAATTTTATTCGGGAATTCATTCTTAATTTATTCCTCATCGTCTTAATCCTCGCCGGTGTCGGTATCTGGTTACAGCTTTCCAGCGCCAACAGCAGCGAACCGGTGCAACAGGGTGCACTCAAGGTGGATTTAAGCGGTGTATTAGTGGATAAACCTTCCGTCAGTAATCGCCTGAGTCGCATCAGCCGTGAGTTGCTGGGCGCGAGCAGCGATCGCCTGCAAGAGAATTCATTGTTCGACGTGGTGGATGCGGTTCGTCAGGCGAAAACTGACAAAAACATCACCGGGATCGTGCTTGATTTGCGTGATTTTGCTGGCGGCGATCAACCCTCATTACAATATCTGGGCAAATCGCTGCGTGAGTTCCGTGATGCGGGCAAACCGATATACGCCATTGGTGATAGCTATAGCCAGGCGCAATACTACATCGCCAGCTATGCCACCAAAATTTATCTGTCACCGCAGGGTACCGTTGATCTGCATGGCTTTGCTACCAATGGGTTGTATTACAAATCCCTGTTAGAGAAGCTCAAAGTCAATTCTCATGTGTTCCGTGTGGGCACCTACAAATCTGCCGTCGAGCCTTTCCTGCGTGACGATATGTCTCCGGAAGCACGTGATGCGGATAGTCGCTGGATCGGCCAGCTGTGGCAGAACTACCTGAACACCGTTTCCGCAAATCGCCAGATTACCCCGGATCAACTGTTCCCGGGAGCAGCCGGCGTCATCAGCGGATTGCAGGCTGTTGACGGCGATACCGCAAAATATGCGCTGAACAGTAAATTGGTTGATGTGCTGGATAGCCGTGCGGCTGCTGATCAGGAACTGGTGAAAACCTTTGGCTGGGATAAAGCCAATAACGATTATCGCAACGTCAGCATTTACGATTACACAGTGAAGCAGCCTCAGCAGGACCAGGATGGCAATATTGCGGTGATCTTCGCCAGCGGTGCGATTATGGACGGTGAGGAAACCGCCGGAAACGTGGGTGGCGATACCACCGCTTCGCAGATTCGCGATGCGCGTCTCGATCCGAAAATCAAAGCGATTGTACTGCGCGTCAACAGCCCAGGTGGCAGCGTGTCGGCATCGGAAGCGATTCGTGAAGAGTTAGCAGCAGCCCATGATGCCGGCAAGCCAGTGGTGGTCTCAATGGGCGGCATGGCGGCTTCAGGCGGCTACTGGATCTCGACGCCAGCAGACTACATTGTGGCCGCACCCAGCACCTTGACCGGTTCAATCGGTATTTTCGGCGTGATTAACACGGTTGAAAATAGCCTGAACAGTATTGGTGTGCACACGGATGGCGTGGCCACTTCTCCGCTGGCTGACGTTGCCACCACCAAAGCCCTGCCGACGGAAGTGCAGCAATTGATGCAACTGACCATCGAAAACGGCTATCGTAACTTTGTCGGACTGGTCGCGAAGTCGCGTCATAAAACGCCAGAACAGATCAATGATATCGCTCAGGGCCATGTCTGGACCGGCAGTGATGCTAAAGCCAATGGCCTGGTGGATGCGTTGGGTGATTTTGACGATGCCGTGGCGAAAGCGGCTGAGTTGGCAAAAGTCGCCAAGCCGCAGCTTAGCTGGTATCAGGACGACCCCGGCATGATTGACCTGCTGCTAAATCAGATGAATGCCTCTGCACAAGCGATGCTGCCAGCAGCACTGAAGGTGTGGCTGCCCGCGCCGATGCTGGACGTAATGAGTGCAGTGAAAGATCAGCCTGGCCTGATGAACAATCTTAATGATCCGCAAAATCGCTACGCCTTCTGCCTGAACTGCGGCAACGTACGCTAATCTTTACAGCCCGGCCGCTGGTCGGGCTGCTTTTCGCTGTTAATCCCCTTATACTGCGCGTTTTACGGCAAGTCTGAGTTCTTCCATGCAAAAGAAAAATATCTATGTAGCCTACACGGGCGGTACCATCGGTATGCAGCGCTCCGCGCACGGCTACATTCCGGTTTCCGGCCACCTGCAGCAGCAACTGGCCAACATGCCAGAGTTCCATCGGCCTGAGATGCCGAATTTCACCATCCACGAATATCAGCCTCTGATGGATTCGTCAGACATGACGCCATTGGATTGGCAATCGATTGCTGATGACATTAAACAGAATTACGACAGCTATGATGGTTTTGTCATTCTGCACGGCACCGACACCATGGCATTCACTGCCTCGGCGCTGTCATTCATGCTGGAAAACCTGGCGAAGCCGGTAATCGTAACCGGCTCGCAGATTCCACTGGCAGAATTGCGCTCAGATGGTCAGCAGAATTTACTCAATTCGTTGTACGTGGCCGCTAATTATCCGATCAATGAAGTGGCGTTGTTCTTTAACAACACGCTGTTCCGTGGCAATCGCACCACCAAAGCACATGCCGACGGCTTCAACGCCTTCGCTTCACCGAATCTCCCTCCTTTGCTGGAAGCCGGTATTCACATTCGTAAACTCAATACGCCGCCGGCGCCTCAGGGCCGTGGCGAGTTGATTGTGCATCCGATTACCCCACAACCGATTGGCGTGGTTACCATTTACCCCGGGATCTCTGCCGATGTGGTGCGTAACTTCCTGCGCCAGCCGGTGAAAGCACTGATTCTGCGCTCTTATGGTGTCGGTAACGCGCCGCAAAATGCAGAATTCCTGGCTGAACTCCAGCAGGCGAGCGAACGTGGGATTGTGGTGGTGAATCTGACGCAATGCATGTCCGGAAAAGTGAATATGGGGGGCTATGCCACCGGTAATGCGCTGGAGCATGCGGGGGTGATCAGCGGTTTTGACCTTACCGTTGAGGCTACATTAACAAAACTGCACTTTTTGTTGAGCCAAAACCTCACCAACCCGGAAATTCGTGCCAGAATGCAACAGAATTTACGCGGCGAACTGACCGACGACTGATACGGAGCGAGATGTAATGAAGCGGGCATTGATAATCATCGATATTCAGAACGATTTTTGCCCCGGCGGCCCAATGGCGGTGCGCGAAGGCGACCAAACGGTTGCCGTTGCCAATCGCTACGCACGCGAGTTCCGCGATCGGGGAGAATGTGTAGTGGCATTGCAAGACTGGCATCCGGCAGATCATGGCAGCTTCGCCTCCGTCTCTGGCGAACCAGTGTATACCCTGGGTGAATTGAACGGTCTGGCGCAGATTTGGTGGCCCGATCATGGAGTCGAGAACTCAGTGGGGGCGGACTTCCACCCAGAACTGGACCGCACACTGATTGATGCGGTGTTCCATAAGGGGGGCGACGCGGATGTGGACAGCTATAGTGCTTTCTTCGATAACGGCCATCGCCGCAAAACGGAGCTAGACAGTTGGCTGCGTGAACGCGACATCAGCGACCTGGTGATGCTGGGGCTCGCTACCGACTATTGCGTCAAATACAGCGTGCTGGATGCGCTGGAGCTGGGCTACAACGTTGAAGTGGTGAAAGAGGGTTGCCGCGGCGTCAACCTGAATCCTGATGATAGCGATATTGCTATCGAACAGATGCAAGCTCAGGGTGCAGTAATAATCTGAAAATGAGGGCTGGTGAAAACCAGCCCTTTTGCATTCTAGTGCAGGTTAATGCGCGTGATGTCCGGCTCGATACCAAACTCTTCCTTAAGCTGCTTTTTCGACTTCATCACCATCTCCCCACCTTTGCCAATGGTCATATGCTGCGGGTCGTCGTTGTGACGCGCCTGCCACAGCATCACCAGCTGCAGGCAATTATCGCGCTGCTCTTGCGTCAGCGCGACACCGTCCGGCCATTTACCGATTTCCACTGCGGTGGCGAGCCGCTCGTAGACTTCCGGCGTCATCGCCGCCAGCATGGCTTCCAGTTCTTGCTTCATGCTCAGCCCTCTTGTTGCTTGCCCTGCTCATCGGTAAAGCTCAATGAGGCAGAGTTAACGCAGTAACGCTCACCGGTAGGCTGCGGGCCATCCGGGAAGACGTGGCCGAGATGCGCATCGCAATTGCCACAGCGAATTTCCACGCGGTGCATGCCGTGGGAATCATCTTCCAGATAACGAATCGCTTCGTCGCTGTAAGGCTGGTAAAAGCTCGGCCAGCCGCAGCCTGAATCATATTTAGAGTCGGAGAGGAACAGCGGTGAATTGCACACTAAACAGTGGTAAATGCCTTCCTGCTTGTTGTGCAGTAGTGCGCCACTGAAAGGAGGTTCCGTGCCGCGATGCTGTGTGACATAGCGCTGCATCTCAGAGAGCTGCGCGATTTTTGCCTCGGGTGCGGTGTCTTTAGCCATTTTGAGTTCCGGAGTGTCATTCTGTAAAAATCGACTAGTATTCTAACAAACGAACAACATCATCATGGTCTTTTTTCGTGCGAACCCGTTCGCCACGACTGCCACAGCGCAAAATTGTGACGTCGATCACCCTTTGCAAAAGTCATCCCTTTTCGGTCGGTATTCGGCGTAACATAGGCGCGCAATAAGGGTGCTGCGTAAGCGATTGCGCAACCAATTATTCCTGGCGTTGGAATTGACCTGTCGCAACAATTGACACGATTCCGCTTGACGCCTGGTAAGGTTTTTGTAATTTTACAGCCAACCTTTTATTCACTAACAAATAGCTGGTGGAATATATGACTATCAAAGTAGGTATCAACGGTTTTGGCCGTATCGGTCGCATCGTTTTCCGTGCTGCACAGCAGCGTTCTGACATCGAAATCGTCGCGATCAACGACCTGCTCGACGCCGATTACATGGCTTACATGCTGAAGTATGACTCTACGCACGGTCGTTTCGACGGCACCGTAGAAGTGAAAGACGGCGCGCTGATTGTTAACGGTAAGAAAATCCGTGTTACCGCTGAGAAAGACCCGGCTAACCTGAAATGGGACGAAGTGGGTGTTGACGTTGTTGCAGAAGCAACCGGTATCTTCCTGACCGACGAAACCGCTCGCAAACACATTCAGGCTGGTGCGAAGAAAGTGGTTCTGACCGGTCCTTCTAAAGATGCGACCCCAATGTTCGTTCGTGGCGCTAACTTTGAAAAATATGCTGGCCAGGATATCGTTTCTAACGCATCTTGCACCACTAACTGCCTGGCACCACTGGCTAAAGTGATCAACGACCACTTCGGTATCGTTGAAGGTCTGATGACCACTGTTCACGCCACCACCGCTACGCAGAAAACCGTTGATGGCCCGTCTCACAAAGACTGGCGCGGCGGCCGCGGCGCAGCTCAGAACATCATCCCATCTTCTACCGGTGCTGCTAAAGCAGTGGGCGTGGTTCTGCCAGAGCTGAACGGTAAACTGACCGGTATGGCGTTCCGCGTTCCTACCCCGAACGTGTCTGTTGTTGACCTGACTGTACGTCTGGAAAAACCAGCCACTTACAAAGAAATCTGTGCCGTGATCAAAGCTGAATCTGAAGGCAAGATGAAAGGCGTTCTGGGCTACATCGAAGACGACGTTGTATCAACCGACTTCAATGGCGAAACCCTGACTTCAGTATTCGATGCTAAAGCCGGTATCGCACTGAACGACAACTTCGTGAAACTGGTTTCATGGTACGACAACGAAACTGGCTACTCACACAAAGTTCTGGATCTGATTGCACTGGTTGCTTCTAAGTAAGCGACTGGCGAAACAGACAAGGGGTGACTTCGGTCGCCCCTTTTTTTTCATTTGGAAGAAGAGAAGGTCTGACGATGCAAGATACGCTTTATAGTTTACCGGTGGTGAATCAGATCACCCCTTACCTGTCTCAGCGCCAGATGGGCGATTTGCCGATCGTGGTTGTGAGCCATCCTAAAGTTCGTGCGGCGATCGCGCTGCAAGGCGCGCATCTGCTCTCATGGCAGCCCAGCGGCCAGCAACCGGTGATCTGGTTGAGCGATAAGACGCCGTTTGCCGCAGGCAAAGCAATCCGTGGAGGCGTGCCGATTTGCTGGCCTTGGTTTGGTCCGGCAGGTGAACCGGCGCATGGTTTCGCCCGTAATCAACCCTGGACATTGACTGCACACGATGAGAACGAAGATGCCGTAATGCTGACGTTCACACTGGAAAGCAACGCGCAAACGAAGAAGCTGTGGCCGCATGATTTCACCCTGCTGGCCCGTTTCCGTATCGCCGAGCATTGTGAAATTGAGCTGGAAGCCTGGGGCGATTACGAAGCCACCGCAGCCTTGCACACCTACTTCCAGATCGCCGATATTGCTCAGGTGGAAGTGAGTGGCTTAGGAAATAGCTTTATCGACAAGGTGAACGCTAACACGGTAGGCAGTTCGGCTGATGGCAAGCAAACCTACCCTGACCGCGTCGATCGGATTCACACCGCAGCCGAAGATTGCAGTGTGATTCACGACATCGCAGGAAAACGTCAGATTGAAGTGTATCACCACTATCAAAGTGACGTTGTCACATGGAATCCAGGTCCAGAATTGTCCTGCAGCATGGCGGATATGCCTAATGAGGGTTACAAAACTATGGTCTGCGTGGAAACGGCTCGCATCAACAAGCCGATGAAAAGTGCCGGTGAATCCCCTGCTCGCCTCGGTACCACCCTGCGCGTGCGCAATAAGTAGGTTTGCGGCGCAGATGCGCCGCTATACCACGTCTAAGCCCGTTTTATGTTGCGGTGCTGGAAACGCCCGGTCAATGACCGCCAACTCTTCAACACTCAAATGCAGGTCTAACGCAGCCGCATTTTCAGCCACGTGTTGTTGGCTGCTGGCCTTGGGGATGGCGATCACGCCTGGCCGACGAATCACCCACGCGAGCAGCAATTGCGCCACGCTGATGCTCTTCTGTTGTGCAATTTGGTGCAAATGGGGATCTTCAAACAGTGACTGACGTAAACGTCCCGCCTGTGCCAGAGGGCAATACGCCATGATCGGCATATCACGCTGCTGGCATGCCGCTAACAAATCGTATTCGATTCCTCGTGATGCCAGGTGATACAACACCTGATTGGTAGCGCAGTTTTCACCGCCCGTCTCACTCCACAGTTCATGCAGATCGTCCGTGTCGAAATTGGATACGCCCCAATGCCGAATTTTTCCCTGCTGCTGTAATGTTTCCATGGCGCGAATGGTCTCTTCCAGTGGCACATTGCCACGCCAGTGCAGTAAATAAAGATCAAGATAATCGGTCTCTAAGCGCTGTAAGCTGCGCTCGCAGGCCTCTATCGCATCCACTTCCCCGGCATTCCACGGATAGACTTTTGACACCAGCCAGGCCTGATGGCGGCGTCCGCGTAGCGCTTCGCCCACCACCTCTTCCGCCCCGCCTTCGGCGTACATTTCTGCGGTATCAATCAGTCTCAGCCCCAGATCCAATCCAGCTTGTAACGCCGAGACTTCCTGACGACGCAGCGCTGCATTCTCCCCCATATACCAGGTTCCTTGCCCAATAGCGGGTAAAGTTGATTCTCCACGGAATTGAATCGTCTTCATTACGCCTCCTGATGCGCCATGATGGGGCGCGTTATTGGTGCAATGTAATAAAAACGCCTCATTACGAGGCGCCATGTAAAACCATTAGAAGCTGTAGCTGATGCCGGTCCAGAGAGTGAACTGACCACTTTTGTCCACCATCGGACTGTCTTTGATTTCGCTATCAAAGCGGGTGTAACGCCCGGACAAACTGGCATTCCAGCTATCGCTAATCTGGTAGCTGGCATTCATTTCCACATAAGGAGACCAGCTGTCGTCCGGTTGATATTCAGCAATACCTGTCCGCGCGCTTTCGTGCGAAGACACGCCATAGTAGTAGCGGTTTTGATTGGCGCTGTTCCACATTGCACCGATGCCTGGCGTCAGGCTGAACGCGCCAAAATCGAAGCGATACAGATAGGTAAGATCCCAGATGATGCCATTACTGTTGTTCAGCACATCGCCCAGCAGAGCGGTACGCACGATACCCCAATCGGCAACATGGCGATAGGTGGCACCTGCCATCAGAGTCATCCGGCGCTTATCCAGAGCCTTCATGTCACCCAGATCGTTATCCTTGGGATCATACTGTTGCGGTGAACCCAACAGGGTTAATGACAGTTGATCCTGCTGGTCTTTCCACAGGTAGTAGCCGCCCTGCAAGCTACGGAACCAGAAGTTTTCGCCTTCATAATTGATGACCGGGATGGGGATGTATCGGTCCTGTCCGCCGCGATAAGGTGACTGGGCATAAATAACCGAAGCCCCGAGAGATAAGGGTTCTGCATGAGTGCTGAACGCCGCAAAATAACAAGGAACAACACAAGCAAGCGCTTTAAGTTTGAATTGGTTCACAATTTAATCAGTCCATTAATATAACAATCACACGCAGAGTCTAACTAAATTTTCGCGCTGGGTTAACGTTAAATCAGGGATGTTTATCACCCATGCGGAATAGTCTGAAGCAGGTTGCAGTGGTAGACATGCAAACGGAATGCCTTAGTGCTTATGAGACTTTGTTATTGATATATCGCTAAATAAGGAGAAAAGTGGCTGCAGATTTTCTGAATGCCTTCTACAGTTAAAAGTAAGTCGAGACTTTTTGTACGAGCAGAGTAACCATAAGAATTGTGTATCCGGATAAAAAAACGTCAGGTTGGCATAAGGGTTGCTGTACTCAATAAAGAATATCTTCCGGGAGCTGCAAACGTATCTAATTTCGCTCCTTTACCTGTGCTAAAAACGAAAGGACGGGCATCGCTATGAATATATTCGATCACTATCGTCAGCGTTATGAAGCTGCCAAGGACGAAGAGTTCACACTGCAGGAATTTCTCGCTATCTGTAAGCAGGATCGCAGTGCATACGCCAACGCTGCAGAGCGACTATTGATGGCTATCGGTGAGCCGGTGATGGTTGACACGGCGCAGGAGCCACGCCTTTCCAGAATCTTCTCTAACCGCGTCATGGGACGCTATCCCGCCTTCGAAGAGTTTTATGGTATGGAGGAAGCGATTGAACAGATCGTCTCCTACCTGAAACACGCTGCGCAAGGCCTGGAAGAGAAGAAACAGATTCTCTACTTGCTGGGGCCGGTCGGTGGCGGTAAATCGTCACTTGCTGAGCGTTTGAAAGCCCTGATGCAACGCGTACCGATCTACGTGCTGAGCGCTGATGGCGAACGCAGCCCGGTCAACGATCATCCTCTGTGCCTGTTCAACCCACAGGAAGACGCCAACATTCTTGAGAAAGAGTATGGCGTGCCGCGGCGTTACCTGGGCACCATCATGTCGCCGTGGGCAGCAAAACGCCTGCATGACTTCGGCGGCGATATTACCCGCTTTAAAGTGGTCAAAGTCTGGCCTTCTATCCTGGAGCAAGTGGCCATCGCCAAAACGGAACCGGGTGATGAGAACAACCAGGATATCTCTGCATTGGTCGGTAAGGTGGATATCCGCAAACTGGAAAACCACGCGCAGAATGATCCCGACGCTTACGGTTACTCGGGCGCACTCTGCCGCGCGAACCAGGGCATCATGGAATTCGTCGAGATGTTTAAGGCACCGATTAAAGTGCTGCATCCATTGCTGACCGCCACTCAGGAAGGTAACTACAACGGTACTGAAGGGATCTCTGCCCTGCCGTTTAACGGCATCATTCTGGCGCACTCCAACGAGTCAGAATGGGTGACTTTCCGTAACAACAAGAACAACGAAGCGTTCCTGGACCGTGTTTACATCGTCAAAGTGCCTTACTGCCTGCGAGTGTCGGAAGAGATCAAAATCTACGACAAACTGCTTAATCACAGTGAGCTGACGACGGCGCCATGTGCACCAGGCACGCTGGAGACCTTAGCGCGCTTCTCTATCCTGTCGCGTTTGAAAGAGCCGGAAAACTCCAGCATCTATTCAAAAATGCGCGTCTATGATGGTGAAAGCCTGAAAGATACCGATCCAAAAGCGAAATCATGGCAGGAGTATCATGACTACGCTGGCGTGGATGAGGGCATGAACGGCCTTTCGACCCGCTTCGCGTTCAAGATTCTGTCGCGCGTGTTCAACTTTGACCATGCAGAAGTGGCGGCCAACCCGGTACATCTGTTCTACGTGCTGGAGCAACAAATTGAGCGCGAGCAGTTCCCGCAGGATCTGGCAGAGAAATACCTTGAGCACCTGAAAGGTTATCTGATTCCGAAATACGCGGAGTTTATCGGCAAAGAGATTCAGACCGCCTATCTGGAGTCTTATTCAGAATACGGCCAGAACATCTTCGACCGCTACGTAACCTACGCCGACTTCTGGATTCAGGATCAGGAATACCGTGATCCCGATACCGGACAGTTGTTTGATCGTGAATCACTGAACGCCGAGCTGGAAAAAATCGAGAAACCTGCCGGGATCAGTAACCCGAAAGATTTCCGTAACGAGATCGTCAACTTTGTGCTGCGTGCCCGGGCGCAAAATAGTGGACGTAATCCCAACTGGACCAGCTACGAAAAACTGCGCACGGTTATTGAGAAGAAAATGTTCTCCAATACCGAAGAGTTGCTGCCGGTGATTTCGTTTAATACCAAGACCTCAACGGACGAACAGAAAAAACACGATGATTTTGTCGATCGCATGATGGAGAAAGGCTATACGCGCAAGCAGGTACGCTTGCTGTGCGAATGGTATCTGCGCGTGCGTAAATCGTCTTAATCGTTACCTGTAAGCTACGCGGCGCCGCGACGCCGCAACAGGAGGCCGGAGTGGTTCCGGCCTGGCTTGCACTGTAGTTTGGGGGATATGTATGGCCTATTTTATCGATCGGCGTCTGAACGGTAAAAACAAGAGCGCGGTCAATCGGCAGCGTTTCCTGCGCCGTTACAAGTCGCAAATCAAGCAGTCGATCTCCGAGGCCATCAACAAGCGGTCGGTCACCGACGTGGAGAGCGGCGAATCTGTCTCGATTCCTATCGATGACATCAATGAGCCCATTTTCCATCAGGGACGCGGCGGCAGTCGCCATCGCGTGCATCCGGGGAACGATCATTTCGTCCAGAACGACCGCATTGAGCGCCCACAAGGGGGCGGTGGTGGCGGTGGCAGCGGTCAGGGCAACGCCAGTCAGGACGGTGAAGGTCAGGATGAGTTTGTCTTCCAGATATCGAAAGATGAATATCTTGATTTGCTGTTTGAAGATCTTGCCCTGCCAAATCTGCGTAAAAATCAGCATCGACAATTGAACGAATATAAAACGCACCGCGCGGGCTTTACCTCAAATGGGGTACCGGCCAACATCAGTGTGGTGCGTTCGCTACAAAATTCACTGGCGCGTCGTACTGCCATGACCGCCGGTAAACGCCGTATGCTGCACGAACTGGAAGCCACGCTGACGGAAGTGGAGAACAGTGAACCGGCTCAGTTGCTGGAAGAGGAGCGGCTGCGCAAAGAGATTGCCGAACTGCGGGCACGCATTGAACGCGTACCCTTTATTGATACCTTCGACTTACGCTACAAAAACTTTGAGAAGCGCCCTGAGCCTTCCAGCCAGGCGGTGATGTTCTGCCTGATGGATGTGTCCGGTTCCATGGATCAAGCCACGAAAGACATGGCGAAGCGTTTTTATATTCTGCTCTATCTGTTCCTGAGCCGGACCTATAAAAATGTGGAGGTGGTGTATATCCGTCACCATACGCAGGCGAAAGAAGTCGATGAGCAGGAGTTCTTCTACTCGCAGGAAACCGGCGGCACCATTGTGTCTAGCGCATTGAAGTTAATGGATGAAGTGGTTAAAGAGCGCTATGACCCTGCGCAGTGGAATATTTATGCGGCACAAGCCTCTGATGGTGACAACTGGGCGGATGACTCTCCGTTATGTCATGAGATTCTGGCCAAACATATTTTGCCGGTTGTACGTTATTACAGCTACATCGAAATCACGCGCCGTGCGCACCAGACGCTGTGGCGTGAGTATGAACATCTGCAAGCCATGTTTGATAACTTCGCGATTCAGCACATCCGCGAGCCAGAAGACATTTACCCGGTATTTAGAGAACTTTTCCACAAACAGGTGGCAGAAGCCTGAACATCAAGCCGGTCATTGACCGGCTTTTTCTTTTCCGCGCCACCGCTCATTCGCCTGAAATCCCCGCTGATTTTTCACACAATTTTAACGATCTATGGGATAGCGCTCCGCAGATTGAAAAAATATGCAATTAAGCGCTGACAAGCTATTGATAAGGCATTATCTTTTCACCTTGTCTGTGTGAATCCCCCGCAGTTTGTCATTTTCGCTCGTACCGCAGGAGAACGCCGTTGAATGCCAGCATGATTTACAGTTTGTTTATTATTGGTTCCGTGCTGGTCGCAGCAAGTATTCTTCTGAGTTCATTCTCGTCACGGCTTGGCATCCCTATTCTGGTAATCTTCCTTGCGTTAGGCATGTTGACCGGCGTTGATGGGATTGGCGGCATCGCTTTTGACAACTACCCGGTGGCGTATCTGGTATCCAACCTCGCGCTGGCGATTATTTTGCTGGATGGCGGCATGCGCACCAAAGCCAGCTCATTCAAGGTGGCACTGGGGCCCGCATTATCACTCGCCACGGTCGGTGTGATGATAACCGCCGGTTTGACCGGTTTGGCTGCAGCCTGGCTCTTTAAACTCGATTTGATGCAAGGTTTCCTGATTGGCGCGATTATCGGTTCCACCGATGCCGCCGCCGTCTTCTCGCTGCTGGGGGATAAAGGGCTTAACGAACGTGTCAGCTCCACGCTGGAAATTGAATCCGGCAGTAACGATCCCATGGCGGTATTCCTGACCATCACGCTGATTGACATGATCCAGCAAGGCCAGTCAGGCTTAAGCTGGATGTTTGTGGTACATCTGGTGCAACAGTTCGGTCTCGGTATTGTACTGGGGCTGGGCGGCGGCTGGGCACTACAGCAACTGATTAACCGTATCAATCTGGCGCAAGGTCTCTATCCCCTGCTGGCGTTAAGTGGCGGCATCATTGTGTTTGCACTGACCACGGTGATGGAAGGCAGCGGTATTCTGGCGGTTTACCTGTGTGGCTATCTGCTGGGTAACAGCCCGATTCGCAACCGTCACGGTATTCTGCAAACCTTCGATGGTATGGCGTGGTTGAGTCAGATCGGCATGTTTATCGTGCTCGGCTTACTGGTGACGCCATCTGATTTGTGGCATATCGCCGTTCCTGCCATGATTTTATCTCTCTGGCTGATTTTGGTGGCGCGTCCGCTTTCAATTCTGGTGGGCCTGTTGCCATTTAAAGGTTTTACCGGCCGCGAACGCATCTTTATCAGTTGGGTTGGCCTGCGTGGCGCAGTACCCATCATCCTCGCGGTATTCCCGATGATGGCCGGGCTGGAAAACGCCAAGCTCTACTTCAACATCGCCTTCTTCGTGGTTCTCGTGTCGTTGATGCTGCAGGGCACCTCACTGGGCTATGCGGCCAAACGCGCCAAAGTTGTGGTTCCCCCTACTGCATCACCTATCAGCCGCGTCGGACTGGACATCCACCCTGAAAACCCCTGGGAGCAGTTTGTTTACCAACTTAGTGCTGATAAATGGTGTATTGGAGCCGCGCTGCGTGATTTGCAGATGCCACGCGAAACGCGCATCGCTGCCCTGTTCCGCGATAACGCGCTGATGCATCCCAACGGTAGCACGCGCCTTAAAGAGGGCGATGTGCTATGTGTGATTGGACGTGAACGTGATTTGCCCGCTTTGGGTAAAATGTTCAGTCAGTCTCCACCCGTCGCGCTCGATCAACGCTTCTTTGGTGACTTCATTCTGGATGCCGAGGCACGTTTACGCGATGTGGCGCAAATTTATGGGCTGGAACTCGATGAAACCACCAACGATCAGCAATCCCTCGGTCAACTGGTGATGGGCCTGCTGGGCAGTACACCGGTGGTGGGCGATCAGGTGGAGTGGAACCAATTGACCTGGACCGTGGCAGAGAAAGAGGACAACCAAATCGTTAAAATTGGCGTACGTGTCATGGAAGACAAGGAGTAATCCTAACCGCGAATACGCCAAAACTGCGCGTGAGCGACTATGATCACTGTTCCACCCAGCACAAACGGGAGAAGCGCATGGGACACGTGGTAAAGATTGGTCGTTACGAGATCGTTGATGCAGAACTGAATGCTGAAAAGCTCGATACCATCAGCATTCCCTGCAATACCAACCCCGGCCTGAGTTACCAACTCGATGGCTGGGATCATGAAACCAGCGTGCCGGCGTGGATTGATGGCGAGCCCGTCGATCTGCAGATCGGACACTATGACAAGCAACAAGACCGCTGGGTATTAAAAAAACCCGCCTGATGTACCCCCGCCGCCATCCGCTTCGTATGGCGGTCATTCCTAAAAGCAGTCTTAAAATGAAGCGTTCTATCTGTGTTTTTTTTAGTTTTAACCTTGTATTTCAATTAGCTAACTCACTATTTCACGCAGCATTTATTTCCTTTTAAGACTATTTCCATATTAACTCTGTCAAATAACTCCTGCATACTCTTAAACGTTGCTGCAGCTTTTCGTGACGTACATCACGTCTCAAACGGCCCTTTCCATGCAGCGCTTATGGCAGCATTGACTTATATCGCACTGAAAAATCATTTCTTTTTATTTTCGGTGGACAACTCCTGAGCGCGTACTTGATTCTGGTCAGGCCATCTTTTACTTAAGAAAAGAGAGCAGGTTTTATGGCAAGTACATTGGTAATGAATGATGCAACCCGCTCGTGGAGCGGATTGCGTAAAAATCTCATCGCAAAAGTCGCTTTAAGCTTTTCGGATTTAATTGCTCTGAATCTGGCTTTGTTTTTATCTGCAGCAACCGTTCAGGGTATTTGGGGAGAACTGGACACCTTTATTCCGCCGCAGCAGATTGAGTACCGCTTCATCGCTCAATTAGGGCTTTCTGTACTTTGCACCGCGTGGTTTTGGGTGCGCATGCGTCATTACACTTACCGCAAACCGTTCTGGTTCGAGTTAAAAGAGATTGTTAAAACCCTGTTCGTCTTCTCGCTGCTGGATTTGGCGCTGATTGCCTTCTCCAAGTGGGATTTTTCGCGCATGGTTTGGGTGTTTAGCTGGACTTACGCACTGCTACTGCTGCCGCTGATGCGTGCGGTGGTCAAGCGTGCCATTAACCGCGCAGGTCAGTGGCAGAAAGAGACCATCATCATTGGTTCAGGTAAGAATGCCATGGAAGCTTATGCAGCCCTGCAGAGTGAGGAAATCCTCGGCTACAACGTCCAGGCTTTTATCTCACTGGAAGATGAGCACCACCCTGAGAACGTGAATGGTGTACCCGTGATCACCTGGAAAGACATCAACTGGCAAACGATGGATCGCGACAACACGCAATTTATCGTCGCCACTGAGTTTGAACAGCAGGTGGTGCGCGATAAATGGCTGAAGTTCCTGTCCAAAATGAAGTGCCGCTCGATCTCCGTGATCCCAACCCTGCGCGGCGTGCCGCTTTACGGTACGGATATGTCATTCATCTTCAGCCACGAAGTGATGATCCTGCGCGTCAGCAACAATCTGGCGAAACGCTCATCCCGCTTCCTCAAGCGTACTTTCGATATCGTGGTGGCATCACTGTTGCTGCTGTTCCTTGCCCCGGTATTTGGTCTGCTGTGTGCGATGGTGAAACGTGATGGCGGCAATGCCATTTATGGACATGAACGCGTTGGGCAAGACGGTGTGAAGTTTAAATGTCTGAAGTTCCGTTCGATGGTCACTAACTCCCAGGAAGTATTGCAAAACCTGCTGGCGACCAGTGAAGAAGCGCGTGCCGAATGGGATCGTGATTTCAAACTGAAGAACGATCCACGCATCACCAAAATTGGCGGCTTCCTGCGTAAAACCAGTCTCGACGAATTGCCGCAGTTGTGGAATGTGATTCGTGGTGAGATGAGTCTGGTGGGACCACGTCCGGTTATCGAAGCTGAGCTGGAACGCTACGCAGGGGATGTCGATTATTACCTGATGGCGAAACCAGGCATGACGGGGCTGTGGCAGGTGAGTGGCCGTAACGACATCGACTACGACACCCGCGTCTATTTCGATTCCTGGTATGTGAAGAACTGGGCGTTGTGGACCGATATTGCCATTCTGTTCAAAACCGCAGGCGTAGTGTTACGCCGTGACGGCGCTTACTGATCCTACCCTTGACGCGATGTCTGTGTTGGTCCAGCAGACATCGCTTTTTTATTCCTTTCTTTTTCCCGGCTAAGTCATTACCCTTCCCGCTTGTTTAACAGGACGTTTCTGGTTTCAGATGCAAAAATTTACCCTGCTGCTTTTAAGCCTGGTGCTGCTGGCACCGCTCGGCATCGATCTTTACCTTCCCACTCTGCCGCAAATCGCTGAAGGCCTGAACAGCCCGGTCAGTTTGATTCAGATCACCATTCCGTTGTTCTTACTGGTGATGGGCATCGGCCAGCTGGTGACCGGACCATTGGTAGATAATTTTGGCCGTAAGCCGATTGCGCTGATTGGCCTGGCACTCTACATCGTTGGTAGCGCTGTGGCTGCGACCGCCACCGTATGGCCGGTGTTCTTCCTCGCCCGTTTGATTCAGGGCTGCGCGGTCTGTTGCAGTGCTGTGGTGGCCTTCAGTGGCGTGCGCGATCGTTTAAGCGGTGATGAAGCCGCACGCGCCTATGGTTTCCTCAATGGTGCACTGAATATTGTGCCGGCACTGGCGCCACTGCTTGGCGGTATCCTTGCTGAAGCCTACGGCTGGCGTGCGCCCTTCTGGTTCCTGTGTGGCTATGCTGCCGTGATTGGTTTGATTGTGGTGTTCTGCCTGCCGGAAACCCGTCCTGCCGATACGCTGCGAGTTAAAGGATTGCCGCTGGCGCAGTACGCGGCGATTGCACGTGAACCGCGTTTTCTTGCCTTCGCCTTTGCCAATGCGGGTGCGCTCGGCATGGTGCTGACTTATGTGTCACTGGCACCCCACGTGCTGATGACGGAAGGGGGTCTGACGCCCCTGCAATTCTCCTTTGCCTTTGGTGCCAACGGCTTTTGGATCATGCTGGTCAGTGCGTTTGTGAATAAGACTATCCGTAAAGCCGGACGCCCGTTCTGCCTGGCGATGGGCTTCGTCACCATGCTGCTGGGTGCCATTCTGCTGCTGGCGGGAATGACGCTGTTGCCTGCCGTATGGCAGACACACTGGGCGCTGTATATGATTCCGGTGGCGGTATCGGTTGCAGGGCTGGCCTTTACCGTTGGCCCGGCCACCAGCTACGCGTTAGAGCCGTATCAGCAGCAGGCAGGCGTTGCCGCGGCATTGCAGGGCTTTATTCAGATGGCGTGCGGCGCGGGTGGCAGCCTGATGATTGTGGCATTGCCGGTTGCAGAAAAATCAGCACTGGCTTTGATGATGCTTTTAGGTGCAGCGCTGGCCCTGATTGCCTGGCGCTGCAGTAAGAAGATGCACGGCAGCGTGACCGCGCTTAAATAATCTCAACCGGTACGCGGGGCGCGAGTGCACACATCAGCTCGTAGCCCACCGTGCCGGCGGCTTTCGCCACCTCATCGATTTTCACCTGATTGCCCCACAGTTCCACTTTGGAACCAATCCCGGCCTGCGGACAAGGTTCGAGGTCAATCATCATCATATCCATGGAGATCGCGCCCAGCGTCTGAGTGCGAATACCGTCGACGCTCACTGGCGTGCCGGTTGGCGCATGGCGTGGATAGCCATCTGCATAGCCGCAGGCCACAATACCAATGCGCTGTGCGCCCGATGCATGATAGCGATAGCCATAGCCCACACCGTCACCGGCACTGAGCTGCTGCACACCAATGATTTCACTGTTCAGCGTCATCACAGGTTGCAAGCCGCTGCTGGCAATATCCTGCCAATTCCCACTTGGCGATGCGCCATAGAGAATGATCCCCGGACGCACCCAGTCAAAGTGCGCTTCAGGATGCCACAACGTGGCGGCAGAGTTGGAGAGCGAGCGCGGGCAATCCAAACCTTCGGCGGCCAGTTCAACACGCTTCATCGGTTCGATAAGTCCTTCCGGGTTTTCCGCGTCCGCAAAATGCGCCATCAGCGTCATCTCACCGACGTTAGGGAGCGCACGCAGTTTCTGCCACGCCGCCTGAACCTGTTCAGGACGGAAACCCAGCCGATTCATGCCGCTGTTCATCTTCACATAGATATCAACCGGTGCAGAAAGTGAAGCTTTGGCCAGCGCCTGAATCTGCCAGTTGCTGTGCACGCTGGTGGTCAAGCGATAACGATCGATCAACGTTAAATCTTCAGCATGGAAGAAACCTTCCAGCAACAGAATCGGTTTTTTCCAACCCTGCTCACGCAACAGAATCGCTTCTTCCATATTCAACAGCGCGAAACCATCGGTCTCTGCCAGACTTTGCCAGACACGCGCGATACCGTGCCCGTATGCATTGGCTTTGACCACTGACCAAACCCGCGACTGCGGTGCAGCCTGCCGTACAATCGCCAGATTGTGGCGCAGCGCCTGTTGGTTAATGGTGGCGCCAGTAGGACGTGACATGCTTGTGCTCTCCCTGAGGTCTCAACGCGCCGCGTTAGCGTTACGCAACGGCGACGAATGGGGTTCGAAACCCGGCAGGTAGCGCAGTACTGACAAATCGTCTGCGGCAATCGCCGGTTTCTGACCGGAAATCAAATCAGCCAATAGCTGACCGGAACCACAGGCCATGGTCCATCCCAGCGTTCCGTGACCGGTGTTGAGATAGAGATTGGACAGCGGCGTACGCCCGACAATCGGCGTGCCGTCCGGCGTCATCGGACGCAATCCTGTCCAGAACGTGGCCTGTTCAACAAAACCGCCTTCAGGATAGAGATCGCTGACCACCATCTCCAGCGTTTCACGTCGTGCAGGCGTCAGTTTGGTGTTAAAACCAACAATTTCCGCCATGCCGCCCACGCGAATGCGATCGTCGAAGCGCGTGACCGCCACTTTGTAGGTCTCATCGAGGATGGTGGATACCGGCGCAGCGTCGGGATTCTTAATCGGAATGGTGAGGGAATAACCTTTAAGCGGATAAACCGGAATTGAGACAATATCTTTCAGTAACGCGGTCGAGTAGGAACCAAAGGCCACCACATAGGCATCCGCTTTAACCACCTCATCACCACACTTCACACCGTAAATGCGATTGCCTTCACGCAGCAGTTGATCAACCTGAGTGTCATAGCGGAAGGTGACACCCGCAGCGGCTGCCATCTCGGCCAGGCGCTGCGTAAACAGCTGGCAGTCTCCGGTTTCATCGTTCGGTAAACGCAGCCCACCGGTCAGTTTGTGTGCGGTCGTGGCCAGCGCCGGTTCAACGCTGTGGAGCTGATGTGCTTCAAACAGTTCATAAGGCACGCCAGCTTCTTTCAGCACGGCAATATCTTTGCTGGCGCTCTCAAACTGTTGCTGAGTGCGGAACAACTGCAAGGTGCCACCCTGCCGGCCTTCATAGGCGATACCGGTCGAGGCGCGCAATGCTTTCAGGCAATCACGACTGTATTCCGCGATACGTACCATGCGTCCTTTGTTTTCCTGATAATGGCGCATGTCACAGTTACGCAGCATGTTCCACATCCATTCCAGCTGGAACTTGCTGCCATCGAGGCGGACGGCCAATGGCGCGTGACGCTGGAACATCCATTTTACCGCTTTCAGTGGCACGCCCGGTGCCGCCCAGGGCGCTGCATAACCTGGAGAGATCTGGCCAGCGTTACCGGCACTGGTTTCCAGCGCGGCCCCCGGCTGGCGATCGATGACCGTCACCTCATGTCCAGCCTGCGCCAAATACCAGGCACTCGCCACTCCCACGACACCACTTCCAAGAATCACTACGCGCATAAGCCCCTCGCCGCGGCAAAAGCATAATCAACTATGAATGCTGCCTGAATCAGCATAACCAGACAGCACTTCTTATCTTACATTCGACAGACATATTTCACATGTTTTTCACCTTCCTGCACACAGAAATCATGAGCTAGTGCAAAAATCAGGATTTTTTATGCCATAAAACCATTAATCAGCAATTTATTATGCGCAAGGGAGTGCTTTTCTCTTTTTTCAGGAGAAAGCGCCGCAGTCATACAATGCACTTATAAACAGAACTTTATTCTGCAACTTAGATAAAAACCAACAGTTGTCATCAGTAATGACTTAAGCGACGATTTTTGAATGATTTTCTGCCAAAAGAATTCGATTGAGTTCCGGTTTCGGATAAGCGACAGTGGACTATCATTGAAGTGTTCGCTCAGTTTTATTGGGCTGTCTTTCTCAGGATGAAGCCTTAAACGATCGTGACAGGTGACACTCCGTTGCCTGCCGCTTGCAAAACAGAGGTGCGCTATGACGACAATCTTTGACGAGCCAACCCGGAGCAGTAAACGACTCAGTGATGGACCCGACTGGACCTTTGAACTGCTTGATGTTTATCTGGCAGAAATTGACCGTGTAGCGAAAAGCTACGGGCTTGATACCTATCCGCATCAAATCGAAGTCATCACCTCCGAACAAATGATGGATGCCTACTCCAGCGTGGGTATGCCGATTAACTACGCCCACTGGTCGTTCGGTAAAAAATTCATTGAAACCGAACAACGCTATAAACATGGCCAGCAGGGCTTAGCGTACGAGATCGTCATCAACTCCAATCCTTGTATTGCCTATCTAATGGAAGAGAACACCATGACCATGCAGGCGCTGGTGATGGCGCACGCGTGCTATGGGCACAACTCTTTCTTTAAAAATAACTATTTATTCCGCAGCTGGACCGATGCCAGCTCCATCGTCGATTACCTGTTATTCGCGCGTAATTACATCACCGATTGTGAAGAGCGATATGGCGTCGAAGAAGTGGAGCGGTTGCTCGACTCCTGCCACGCTCTGATGAACTACGGCGTGGATCGCTATAAACGTCCGCAAAAGATCTCGCTGCAGGAAGAGAAAGCGCGGCAAAAAAGCCGTGAAGAGTATCTGCAAAGCCAGGTAAACACCTTATGGCGCACCCTGCCGCGTAAAGAGAAGGAGTCCGTGCACGTGGAAGCGGCGCGCTATCCTTCGGAACCGCAGGAAAACTTACTCTACTTTATGGAAAAAAACGCCCCGCTGCTGGAGTCCTGGCAACGCGAGGTGCTGCGCATCGTGCGCAAGGTCAGCCAGTATTTTTACCCGCAGAAACAGACGCAGGTGATGAACGAAGGATGGGCGACGTTCTGGCATTACACCATCCTCAACCATCTCTACGACGAAGGGAAAGTGTCGGAACGCTTTATGATGGAGTTCCTGCACAGCCACACCAATGTGGTGTATCAACCACCGTATAACAGCCAGTGGTATAACGGCATAAACCCTTATGCTTTGGGCTTCGCCATGTTCCAGGATATCAAGCGTATCTGCCAGTCACCGACGGAAGAGGATCGCTACTGGTTCCCGGATATTGCGGGTTCTGACTGGCTAAAAACGCTGCACTTTGCCATGCGCGAGTTTAAAGATGAGAGTTTCATCAGCCAGTTCCTGTCACCCAAAGTGATGCGCGACTTCCGCCTGTTTACGGTAATGGATGACGATCGCAATAACTTCCTGGAAATTGCCGCGATCCACGACGAAGCAGGCTATCGTGCCATCCGCCAGCAGCTGTCAGCACAGTACAACCTGAGCAATCTGGAGCCTAACATTCAGGTCTATAATGTGGATCTACGCGGTGACCGTTCGCTGACCTTACGCTACGTGCCACAGCAACGTGCGCCGCTGGATAAAAGCCGCCGCGAAGTGCTGAAGCATGTGCATCGGTTGTGGGGTTTCGATGTGATTCTGGAACAACAGAACGAAGATGGCAGCGTTGAGCTGCTGGACCGGTCGCCTTCACGTGGACCCGCACTTTAAACATAAAAAAACCGGACTGTTAAAGTCCGGTTTTCTTTTAGCGCTTGCTGGCTAAATCATCGGGCATGCTTTTTTGCATGCTATGCCAGATCTCGCCACTGCGACGACCATACTCACGTACCGTATCGACAATCTGGTCCTGCGTGGGATTCGCACTGCACAAATCCGCCAGTTGACGATAGAAGCTACGAGCCTGCTGACGCGCCTCGGGATTAGAGAAGTAGTGGCGCCCCACGCGGGTGTACAGCCCTTTCAAACCGTTCAGGATCAAACCATAAATCGGGTTACCGGAGGCAAAGGCCAAACCACGGAACACGCGATAATCCAGTTCGGTGTAAGCTTCTGCTTTATCCTCTTCGCTCAATGCGGTTTCAAGCACTTCGCGCGCTTTGTCCGGATGATGACGCAATGCACGACTAATAAAGATCGAGGCGATGTTGGTACGCACCGACAGCAGATTATCAATCAACTGCGGTACGCTATCGTGATCGAGGCGGGCCAGCGTTTCGAGAATGTTAAGACCGGAGGTTTCCCAGAAATCATTCACGCGCGTGGGCTTACCATGCTGAATGGTTAACCAGCCATCGCGTGCCAGACGCTGTAAAACTTCACGCAGCGTGGTGCGCGTGACACCAATCAGTTCAGAAAGCTCACGTTCAGCAGGCAGGATCGACCCCGGCGGAAAGCGACTGTTCCAGATGCTTTCAATAATATACTCTTCAGCAAATCCTGCGGGGCTTTGCGCCTTAATCACCATAGCATTTATTTCTCATTGCTTTCTTTGTCGTAATGGCACTCATCATACCAGAGCGGCTATAGCGGAAATAGACTGACAACCGATTAAAAGCGCGCGCTGGCGCAAAATTCAGCGGTGTTTTTAACCGGTCAGACGGCAACGCACTCGTTTGCGTGGTATGGACCTTCTGCCACCTCCGCTTGATCAGTAAATGCGCTTTATATGGCCTGGATCAGGCTTAAGTCATTTTTGTACATGATTTTTTCCCCTTACCTGGCTGGCACGGTTACGCTTTTGGTTTACACTGCGAAGCATTAATGGTTACAGGATAAGCAATATGTTGCGATATTTGAATCAATGCTCACGAGGACGCGGGGCATGGTTATTGCTGGCTCTGACAGCACTGGCTTTTGAACTGACTGCACTCTTCTTTCAACACGTCATGGGACTGAAGCCCTGCGTGATGTGTATCTACGAACGTTGTGCGCTGTTTGGCGTCATGGGCGCAGGTATCGTTGGCGCGTTCGCCCCGAAATCCCTGCCACTGCGCTGGGCCGCTATCCTCATTTGGCTTTACAGCGCTTATAAGGGATTAATGCTTTCGATTGAACATACGAATATTCAGCTGCACCCGAATCCGTTTGTCACTTGTGACTTTGCCGCACGCTTCCCGACCTGGCTGCCGTTGGATAAATGGCTGCCATCGGTATTTGTCGCCAGCGGTGATTGTGCCGAACGCAGCTGGACATTCCTGACCTGGAGTATGCCGCAATGGATGATCGTCATCTTTGCCGCGTATCTGCTGGTTGGCGCACTGGTGCTGATTGCCCAACCGTTTAAGCCAAAACGCCGCGATCTGTTTAGCCGCTAATCAAAACGAAACAGGCAGCTCTCGCTGCCTGTTATCACGTCAACCGTTACGATCGGGCCGATCGATAATGTGATCTTCCCAGTCGCGCACTTCGCTTTCCCGTACCGCGATATAACGCACCGAGATACGCTGCGCATGCATCGCTTTTTTCGAACCAGCCACCAATGGATGCCAGGCAGGTAAAGTCCCGCCTTCGCCTAACAGACGATAGGCGCAGGTGCGCGGCAGCCAGTTAAAGGTGGTGAGGTTTTCACGCGTCAGCTTGATACAGTCCTCTTCAAATTCAAACCGGCGCTCGTAGTTACGGCACTGGCAGGTTTTGATGTTCAGCTGATTGCAAGCCACATTGGTGAAGTAGATTTCGTCGGTGTCCGCATCCTGCAACTTGTTCAGGCAGCACTGGCCGCAGCCGTCGCACAGTGATTCCCACTCTGCATCGTCCATTTGGTCAAGGCGTTTTGTCTGCCAGAAAGGTTGTTCAGTCATGATCGCGGTCCGGGTTGTGCAATAAGACCGCACCTTATAAAGGGTTAGGTGCGGTGATGCAAGTTTTACAGTACGCGGGTGGTAATTCCGTGACCGGCCAGCGAGATTTCGAGTTTATCGCCAGATCGCATTGGCCCGACACCTTCCGGGGTGCCCGTCAGGATCACGTCACCGGCGCGCAGCGTAAAGTACTGGCTCATGTAAGCAATCAGCGGCAGGATTTTGTGAATCATATCCGCCGTGCTGCCATGCTGGCGCACTTCGCCATTCACCACTAGCTTCAGTTCAGTATCCTGCGGGTCGCCGCTGAATTCAGAAACTGGAATGAAACCTGACAGCGGGCAAGAGTTATCGAACCCTTTGGATTTTTCCCACGGCTGACCAGCTTTTTTCAATCCCGCCTGTACATCGCGCAGCGTCAGATCCAGTGCCACACCATATCCGGCAATCGCTTTGACCACATGCTCTTCCGTTGCCTGCTTCAGCGTGGAGCCAATCAACACCGCCAGTTCCACTTCGTGATGCACTTCGCCTAAGTTGGCTGGAATCGAAAGCGGCTGGCGCAGATCGCACACCGCCGTTTCCGGTTTGATAAACACCACCGGTTCTGTCGGCGTGGCACTGCCCATTTCCTTGATGTGCTTCGCATAGTTGCTGCCCACGCAAACCACTTTGCTGACGGGATAATCCAACAAAGCGCCCTGCCAGTTACGATGCTGATACATGCTGTTCCCCTGCATTAGTTGTGTTTGATGCCAGTCTGACTGGCGGATAGGTCAGGTTCAGTGCCGGAACGCGGCAAGCTGAGGAGGATTATATTAGCGGTTTTATGGCGGCAGACGTGGCGGAAATTGTCAAAAGTCGTTAATCATACGCAACAAACAGGATTACAACCTGGAATTATTGCCCGCAATAATGCTTTAAAGCGGGCGAATAATTAATGCAAATAACACTGAGGATTTTTACAGGGAATATTTACAGATGAATCCGAATTAAACTTTTTTACTCTGATCAAGATGAATGTTGAGCAGACTTTCAACCGGTGGTGGGATCTGTAAATAATAGCCTTGATCGCTCAAACCTTGCTTAACTTTATTGATATCTGCATTAGCCAGTTTGTCGCGTTTGTCCAGTGATAGCACCATTGCTAGCTGGGGTTTACCAAAGCCACGCAGCAGTTCTTCCGGAACGCGCGAAAAATCGTCTTTTTTTTCAACATAAAGATAAGTTTGTTCACGTTGCGGGCTTCTATAGATCACACAAAACATATTTTTTACTCGAATTAACCTATGGCGTCACTTGCCTGAATATAGCAGTAACTATAACATGCTTGCAGAACTTCGAATATTGACCGTTTGATGTTAATGACGATTTTATCGGCGTACATCTTAGGGTCGTAAAACAGGACTGAGTCAGGACAGATGTCGCAAACGCCAATCGAATTCAAGGGAAGCAGTTTTACCCTGTCAGTGGTTCATCTGCACCATTCGCAACCCGAGGTGATTCGTCAGGCGCTGCAGGACAAAATCGACCAGGCACCTGCGTTTTTGCAGAATGCACCGGTGGTGCTCAACGTGTCAGCACTGAACGGTGACATCAACTGGAAACAGATGCAGCAGGCGGTCATCGCCACCGGTTTACGCATTGTCGGTGTCAGCGGTTGTAAAGATGAAGCCCTGAAAAAGATGATTGCCCGTGCAGGCTTGCCGGTGTTGTCAGAAGGCAAAGAGAATCGCAAGCGTGCGGAAGCGCCAGTGGTTGAAGAAGCCCCGCCTATCCTGGCGCCGGTCGCTGAAACCGCCAGCAAAACCCGCATCATCAATACGCCAGTGCGCTCAGGCCAACAAATTTACGCACGGAATGCCGACCTTATCGTCACCAACAGCGTCAGCGCCGGTGCCGAACTGGTGGCAGACGGCAATATTCATATTTACGGCATGATGCGTGGTCGTGCGCTGGCGGGTGCCAGTGGCGAACGTGACAGCCAGATTTTTTGTACCAACCTCGCAGCCGAGTTGATCTCTATTGCCGGGGAATACTGGATTATGGATCAGATTCCGGCGGAATTTTTTGGTAAAGCCGCGCGCCTGTGCCTTAAAGAGGGCGCGCTCACCATTCAGACACTTTATTAGGCCCCTTTTCTTTCGTTAAGGAAATCAACATTTATGGCACGCATCATTGTAGTTACATCGGGTAAAGGGGGCGTTGGCAAGACCACGTCAAGCGCGGCCATCGCAACCGGTTTAGCGCAGAAGGGCAAGAAAACTGTCGTGATCGATTTTGATATCGGTCTGCGTAACCTCGACCTGATCATGGGCTGTGAACGCCGTGTGGTTTATGACTTCGTCAACGTCATCCAGGGCGATGCAACCCTGAACCAGGCACTGATTCGTGACAAGCGCACGGAGCAACTCTATATCCTGCCTGCTTCACAAACACGTGATAAAGATGCGCTGACCCGCGAAGGCGTGGAAAAAGTATTAAACGACCTGGCCGCGATGGAGTTCGACTTCATCGTATGTGATTCCCCTGCGGGGATCGAAACCGGTGCGTTGATGGCACTGTACTTTGCGGATGAAGCGATTATCACCACCAACCCGGAAGTCTCTTCCGTGCGTGACTCCGACCGCATCCTCGGCATTATCTCTTCTAAATCGCGTCGTGCTGAAAATAGCCAGGACCCGGTGAAAGAGCATCTGCTGCTGACACGTTACAATCCAGGCCGCGTGACGCGTGGCGACATGCTGAGCATGGAAGACGTGCTGGAGATTCTGCGTATACCACTGGTGGGTGTGATCCCGGAAGATCAGTCAGTACTTCGTGCTTCTAACCAGGGTGAGCCGGTCATTCTCGACGCTAACTCTGACGCCGGTAAAGCTTACGCTGATACCGTAGATCGCCTGCTTGGCGAAGAACGCCCCTTCCGCTTTATTGAAGAAGAGAAGAAGGGTTTCCTGAAACGCCTGTTCGGGGGATAACCAATGGCATTATTAGATTTCTTTTTATCCCGTAAGAAGAACACAGCCAACATAGCCAAGGAAAGGCTGCAAATTATCGTAGCCGAGCGCAGAAGGGGCGACAGTGAGCCCCATTATCTGCCGCAACTGAAGCGCGATATTTTGGAAGTGATCTGTAAGTACGTGAAAATTGACCCGGATATGGTGACCGTTCAGCTGGATCAGAAAGGGGACGATATCTCCATCCTGGAACTCAACGTCACACTGCCGGAGACGGAGACGGAAGACGTTCCTAAATGATTGTAGCGGGTTCCTGATTTTCCCCTGCGTTGTGCGCAGGGGAAAACATTCCGCTTATAGCGCCTGCAGGATCTCGTCGATTCGCTTTTGCAGCAATTCACCACGCCAGCCAGTCAGTAATTCTGGTGTACGGCATCCGCTTTTCAAGCCCCAGTATACGCTTAACACCTGATTGATTTGGCGACGTGAAGCCAATAGTTCCTGACTGAAACCCGTCTCTTCGCTTACCTGTAACACCAGCGCTTTGATTGCTTTAAATGCCTGTTTGTAATGCGGATGGTCAATCAGATTGGGCAACGGTTGTGGCAAGGTCGCTTCATCCTGTGCCAGCGCTTCCGCCACCAGCGCCACCATCGCTTTCCCGTGGAAGCGAATCTCGTGACCGTTCAGGCCCAAATGATCGAGCTCACCCAGGCTACCCGGCATAAAGCGCGCCACTTTCCACAGATTCTCTTCACGCACCACAAAATTCACGGCCATGTCTTTCTGACGGGCGATGTTCAAACGCCATGCCGCCAGGCGTTGCAGCGCTGCCAACTGGCGCGGTCGCAACTGCCATGCGTTGGTGATGTCGCGCCATGCATCCTCTGGCTGTAAAACGTCAAGACGACGCTGGCAAAGATTATCGCATTCGCTCAGCGCGGCAGCCATGTTGCCTGCGGCTTGCGTCTGCTCAACTAACTGATGGGCAATCGGCAGAAGATAAGCGACATCTGCTGCGGCATAGTCGCATTGACGCTCAGTGAGCGGGCGCGCCAGCCAGTCAGTACGGGATTCGCTCTTATCCAGTTCGATTTGGTTAAAGTGATTAACCATCGAAGCGAAGCCCCATGACAGCGGCTGCCCAGCGAAGGCCGCCAGGATTTGGGTATCGATCATCGGATCAGGCAGGCATTTAAAACGATGCAAGAAAACTTCAAGATCTTCGCCACCGGCGTGCAGGAATTTCGTCACCTGCTTGTCTTGCAGCAGTGCGATGAACGGCGTCCAGTCACTGATGTTGAGCGGATCGATCAGAACCAGTTGTTCACCATCGAACAGCTGGATCAGACCCAACTGCGGATAGTAAGTGCGCGTGCGCACGAATTCAGTATCCAGCGCAACGGCATTATGCTGGCGCGCTTGTTCGCACACGGCAGCCAGCTGGCTGTTTTGGTCGATCAGGGTGTAATTCACGTATTCATTCTCGCTGCGGCACACTTCGCGCAGCGCTCCATGTTAAAAGCAATAAAAACGCCGGACTGAGCCGGCGTTAACCTGGAGAGAAAGGCAGCTTACTGCCCTTCTCGCTTCGCCTCGTCACGCAATTCGCGGCGCAAAATTTTGCCCACGTTGGTCTTCGGCAGCTCATCTCTAAACTCGATAATCTTCGGCACTTTGTAGCCGGTGAGCTGACGGCGGCAATGATCCAGCACTTCTTCTTTCGTCAGTGACGGATCCTTTTTAACGATGCACACTTTCACCGCTTCGCCAGAAAGGTCGCTGGGAACACCGATTGCGGCGGCTTCGCGCACTTTCGGATGCTGCATCAGCACATCTTCGATTTCGTTAGGATACACGTTAAAGCCTGACACCAGAATCATGTCTTTCTTCCGATCGACGATGCGAATAAAACCTTCGCCATCAACGGTAACAACATCACCGGTGTGCAGCCAGCCATTTTTCAACACTTCTTCGGTAGCATCCGGTCGCTGCCAGTAACCGACCATCACCTGTGGACCACGAATACAGAGTTCACCCGGTTCACCTGGCGCCACATCGTTATCTTCGTCATCGACGATACGCACATCCGTGGAGGGTACAGGAAGACCGATGCTGCCGGTGTGGCAAGTGATGTCATACGGATTGACCGATACCAGCGGTGAACATTCAGTCAAACCATAACCTTCGAGCAGATAATGCCCGGTGAGTTTTTCCCAACGCTCAGCCACGGCCTTCTGCACGGCCATGCCGCCGCCAGCAGAAAGACGCAGCGTGGAGAAATCGAGCTTATTAAAGTTTTCGTCGTTGAGCAGCGCGTTAAACAGCGTATTGACGCCGGTAATGGCGGTGAACGGGAATTTGCTTAGCTCTTTGACAAAACCGGGGATATCACGCGGATTGGTGATCAGCAGGTTGGTACCGCCGAGATCGAGAAACAGCAGGCCGTTTACCGTTAACGCAAAGATATGGTAGAGCGGGAGTGCCGTGACCACCTGCTCTTTGCCTGCACGCAGCAGTTTGCCATAGGTGGCTTTGGTCTGCTCCAGGTTTGCCTGCATGTTGCCGTGAGTTAGCATCGCGCCCTTGGCGACGCCGGTGGTGCCGCCGGTGTATTGCAGGAATGCCAGGTCACTGTTAGTCAGCGTCGGACGCTGGTAAGTCATCTGCGCACCCTGCTGCAACGCGCTGCGGAACGGCACCGCACCGGGCAGATGGTATTTCGGCACCAGCTTCTTCACATACTTAACCACGAAGTTGACCAGCGTGGCTTTGACCGGGGCAAGTTGGTCACCCATGCGCGTCAGCATCACGTGCTTGATCGGTGTTTCCGCGACGACTTTTTCAAGCGTGTGGGCAAAGTTGGACACAATGACAATCGCACTGGCACCGCTGTCATTCAGCTGATGTTTCAGCTCACGCGGCGTGTAGAGCGGGTTAACGTTGACCACCACCATACCCGCACGCAGCACGCCAAACAGCGCCACCGGATATTGCAGCAAGTTTGGCATCATCAGCGCCACGCGGTCACCCTGCTTCAGGCCCAACCCTTGTTGCAGCCAGGCCGCAAAGTCGCGACTTTGCTTATCCAGCTGACGATAGGTCATCGGCTGACCCATATTAATAAACGCCGTTTGATCGGCATACTGCAATGCTGCGTGCTCGAAAAGTTCGACCAAAGAGGTATAACGGTCCGCATTTATCTCCGCAGGAACATCTGCCGGATAGCGTTTAAGCCAAACCTTATTCAAAGAATCACCCCGATATTCTTGTTGCGTAGCCATCGCCGCCTCTGCAATCAGTGTTGTTAACAATATTTTAACTGATTGTACCAGTTTGCCTGTTTCGGCATTTTCAGGTTGCGAAGCGCATCACTAAATTTCGCGCATCGGTTGCGCGCCCAATAAAAAAGCCCGGTCGCGAGCACCGCGACCGGGCCGTCAAATAATGAAGATGAATTATTCGGTCAGGATAGTTTCCACCTGCGCGGGACCGGTATTCATGTTCATTCCCCAATAAGGATTAGGCCCCCAGTAACCCGGATGACGACGCGTTGGCCCATACCAAATCCACGGATCGATCGGCTGCGGAGGCGTCATCACCTGCTGTGTCAGATGCCAGCGCTGATAGCCGCGTACATCCACCACCACAAAGTTGTAGCTGGCTTTACCAATTTCACCTTTTTCGGTGCCTTTGATATTCCCCAGTACCGTAACGTACTGATTGTTCAGATCCACCGGATCAACAAAACCGCGAATGTCGGCAAAGATACGCCCAACCGATGCGGAACCTAAACGCGGCCGCGCACTGTCATCCAGCGGTTGGGTGGCGATCTCCAGGCGCGTCACGCCCGTCAGATTGGTGACTTTCACCACTTTACCGCCAAAACGTGACTCCTGGCCGACATACAGCTGAGGCGCATTCATCACGCGTAATAAATCTTGCTGTGGAAGTTGAGAACTCCCTTTAATGGAATCTGGCACCGAAACGCAGCCGCTGAGCAACAGCGCGCAGGCTAACAGAGCGCCAGACATCCCTTTACGACTTATTGGCATAGCACTTCTCCTGTTATTTCTCAGTTAGACTGGGCGCTTACGGAATAGTTGCGTGGCGCTTAACGGCCTGGCAACTTTTTCCATGCCACTTCATTACGCAGGTAAACCGGCTCGGCATTCTCCACCGCCACCGACTCACCGCGCTGCCAGGCACTCAATGCCAGCGGCAGCATATCCTCCGCTGCTGGCAGAGTTACTTCTGTGGTCACTAAGGTTGCGCCCGTCGAGCTTAACAGATGCGGATAAGCCGCCCAGCCGGTGCCGACCGTTGCCCACTCGCCGCTTAGCTGGCCGATGCGCGCCTGCACATCTTCGGGTTTCAAAACGGCTTCCGAGTCCGCACCTTGCCATTCACCGTTAGCATCACGCTGATATTCGGCCCAGTAAACTTCGCCCATGCGCGCGTCGATGGCAGCCAGCACGCGTTGAGCGCCGGTTAAGCGCCATGCGCCCTGAGCCATAGTCGCGAGAGAAGAGACGCCGATCATCGGCAAGTTCGCACCCAACGCCAGCCCTTGCGCAATACCAATGCCAATGCGCACGCCAGTAAAACTGCCTGGCCCACGGCCAAACGCCAGCACGTCAAGCGCGGTCAGATCCAGCTGCTGCAACTGCAACAGCTCTTGTACCAGCGGTAAGATGCGTTGGGTGTGATCGCGCGGGGCGATTTCAAAGCGGGCATCGATCTGCTGCTGATTGAGCAGCGCGGCAGAACAGGCTTCTGTCGCCGTGTCCAGAGCTAAAATTCGGGCGGACATAACAACCTCTGAAAGTCAAAATGGCGCGCATCTTAACACAGCCTGGCACAAATTAGTGCTTCTCTGGCTGGCGGACGAAAGCGATGGCGCGCTGCAAATCGCGGGTACGTGGCGTGGGTGGCAGACTATTAAGGAACAACCCGCCATACGGACGCGATACCAGGCGCTGATCGCAAATCACCAGCACGCCACGATCGTCAGTATCACGAATCAAACGGCCAACCCCCTGCTTCAGGGTGATAACCGCATCCGGCAGTTGCACATCATTAAAGGGATCGCCGCCACGCAGGCGACAATCTTCCATGCGCGCTTTCAGCAACGGATCTTCCGGCGAGGTAAACGGCAGCTTATCGATAATCACCAGTGACAGTGCATCGCCACGCACATCAACGCCTTCCCAGAAACTGCTGGTCGCCACCAGCAAGGCGTTGCCGGCCTCGAGGAACTGCTTCAGCAGCTGGCCTTTACTGGTTTCTCCTTGCAACAACACCGGCAAAGTCATCGAGGCACGAAATTCGGCGGCCAGTTCGCGCATCATCTTGTGCGAAGTACAGAGGAAGAAGCAGCGTCCTTTATTGGCATCGATCAGCGGTTTCATCATCTGTGCCAGCTTACGGGCACCGCCGGGTTGATTGGGTTCCGGCATATTGCGAGGCACACATAACAGCGCCTGCTGGGTGTAATCGAAAGGACTGTCGAGAATCATGGTGGTGGCTTTATCGACGCCCAATCGGCTGGAGAAGTGGCTCATCTGCTCATTCACCGCCAGCGTGGCGGAGGTGAATACCCACGCCGCTTTACGGTTATCCATCACTTCACGAAAACGTTCGGCTACCGATAGCGGGGTTAACGCCAGCGTAAAGTGGCGGCTGGTGCACTCATACCAGTAGCTAAAACCGGGTTCATCAATGGCGCGTAGGCGTTTCAAACGGGTGCGATACAGCGCGGCACGCTCGAATGCCGCGTCCAGCAACGCCGAGCGCCCCAGCGACAATTTAATCACGTCGTAGCAAAGCTCCAGCGCATCATCCAGCAGGGTCAACATGCGCATGATGTTGTTATCGCTTAGCAGGTCACGCAGATTGCCGCGAAAACCCGGCTCGCCCAGTGTTAAGCGGAAATCCTGCGCGCACTGTGCCAGACGGTCGGCTGATTTCTGTAGCTGCTGCACGTCGCGCACTTCAGTGCGATAGGCAATAATGATGTCTTTGGCGAGATCCTGCAGTTGGCGGCTCGAAAGTTGCTGACCAAAGTATTGACTGGCGATATCGGGTAACTGATGCGCTTCATCGAAGATCATCACATCCGCTTCCGGGATCAGTTCACCAAAACCGCCCTCTTTGACCACCAGATCGGCAAGGAACAGATGATGGTTCACCACCACCACATCGGCATCCATGGCTTTTTTACGCGCTTTCACCACAAAGCAATCTTTGTAGAGCGGGCAGTCGCTGCCAAGGCAGTTATCGTTAGTGCTGGTGACAAACGGCCAGATCGGACTGTCTTCGGCCACGCCGGAACAGCTGCTGACATCGCCATCTGAAGTTTGATTTGACCAGCTGCGCACGTTGATCAAATCCCCAAGCGCCTGCACGGTGAGATCGCCACCGGTCTGATTCTGCTGTTCCAGACGTTCGAGGCATAAATAGTTGGAACGTCCCTTCAGCAGGGCAGTTTTACCGCTGAACTTCAGGGCACGAGCGATGGTGGGCAAATCGCGGTTATACAGCTGATCCTGTAAGGCTTTGGATCCGGTCGAGATAATGACCTTTTTTTTCGCACGCAATGCGGGTGCCAGATAGGCATAGGTTTTACCGGTACCGGTGCCGGCTTCGACCACCAGCTCACCGCCCTTCTTCACCGCTTCCATGACCGCTTGCGCCATTTCACGCTGCGCGGCACGCGGTTTGAAACCTGGAATAGCCTGCGCCAGCGCGCCATCAGCTGCAAAATCGTCTGCCACACATCCTCACCGATTGGTCAAAAACACTGTAATTATGTCAGGATTCCCCTGAGGCGACCACAACAGATGACAGCGCCCTACTGGATATGGCAGGCTAGCGCAGCGAAATAACAGGAGAACACCATGACCATTACGCGTATTGATCCCGCACCCCGCATGTCAGAAGCCGTTGTGCATAACCAGACCGTCTATTACACCAGCGTGCCAGAAAATCTGGATGACGATGCCGAAGCGCAAACCGCCAACGCGCTGGCGGTGATTGACGCGATTCTGACCCGAGTCGGATCAGACAAAAGTAAGATCCTTGATGCCACAATTTTCCTGGTCGATAAAGCTGACTTTCCGGCCATGAACCGTGCATGGGATGCGTGGGTTTCACCTGATAACGCGCCCGTACGTTGCACCGTGCAAGCTGACTTGATGAATCCGAAGTACAAAGTGGAAATCAAAATCATCGCCGCACTGTAACCCTTTCGGGCGTTATTCGTCTTCTTCGTCGTCTTCGAACATCGCCCGAATCGATTCACCCTGATAGCTCTGACGGATCTCGTGTGCCACTTGCGCAATCGCCTGACCACTGGCCATGCCACCCGCCATCAACTCCTGGATACGTTCCACAGCTTGCTGCTGCTGTTCATGAGATAAAGCCGGAAGACCTGTAAACATTATTTGCTCCTGGTGCAAAAGGGGACGCATTATTCCACGAGGAACAAACAGGTGCCAGCGACAAAAAAATGTGCCAGGCTACGCGCCTGCTTGTTGGATTAATTAGCCCGATGATCGTAAAAACCCTTAATCTGAAGTATACGCCGGATGCGCTATTGCATCGTTTTTCTGCGCTTGCTCATCGTCCCTGGGCGATGTTGCTCACCTCTGGCCATGCCGACCATGCCGATAATCGTTTTGACATTTTAACGGCGGATCCCCGTGCCACGCTTACCACGCGCGGCGAGATGACGGAAATCGACTGTGATGGCAAGGTGATCCTCTCCGCCGATGATCCACTGCACCTGGTGCAGCAACAGTGCGAAATGCTGGGCGCGACTCCACTGTTTGATGCTGATCTGCCTTTCCAGGGCGGCGCGCTGGGTTTGTTTGGTTATGATCTGGGACGCCGCTTTGAAATCTTACCGCAGCGCGCTGAGCAGGATCTGACAACGCCGGATATGGCAGTCGGCATCTACGATTGGGCTTTGATCGCGGATCATCATCAGCAAAAACTCACCCTGATTTCACTCACCGATGCCGGGCAACGCTGGCAGTGGCTGCAGGCGCAGGCGATTCCGCAGCCTAAAGCTTTTGCGCTAACCAGCGACTGGCAGTCAAACCTTAGTTTTGATGAATACGCCGCGCGTTTTGCACAGGTTCAACATTACATTCAGGCCGGTGATTGCTATCAGGTGAATCTGGCGCAACGCTTTCAGGCTCGCTATCACGGCGACGAGTGGCTGGCCTTTTTACGACTCAACCGCGCCAACCGCGCGCCCTTCAGTGCATTTATCCGCTTGCCTAAGAGCGTCATTCTTAGCCTGTCACCGGAACGCTTTCTCTCATTGCAGCAAAAGGAGATTGAGACCCGACCGATTAAAGGCACTTTGCCACGCTTAGCCGATCCAGAAGCCGATCGCTTGCAGGCTGAGAAACTGGGCCATGCGGAAAAAGATCGCGCCGAGAACCTGATGATTGTCGATTTGCTGCGTAATGACATTGGTCGCGTGGCTGAACCCGGCAGCGTCAGCGTCCCTGAGCTGTTTGTGGTGGAACCTTTCCCGGCGGTGCATCATCTGGTGAGCACAGTACGAGCGCGACTACCTCAACATCTCGGCGCAACCGATCTCCTGCGCGCCTGTTTCCCCGGCGGCTCCATTACCGGTGCACCAAAAATTCGCGCGATGGAGATTATTGAGGAATTGGAACCGCAGCGCCGCAACGCCTGGTGCGGCAGCATCGGTTACATCAGCCTGTGTGGTCGCATGGATACCAGCATCACTATCCGCACGTTAATCGCTGAAAATCAGCATCTTTATTGTGCGGCAGGTGGTGGCCTGGTGGCGGACAGCGATGTGGAGCTGGAATATCAGGAGACCTTCCACAAGGTCAATCGTATCTTGCCCAGCCTGAGCGGCGAGGTTTAAATGAGCCTGACGCTTGACCAGTTCCTGAACCGCTTCGTGCTGCAGCCTCCTCTGAGCGCATCCAAAAGCGTGATCAGCGGCCGGCGAGCGGCCGTGTTGGTACCGGTGATCGACGGTGCTGAACCGGGTTTACTGCTGACGCGTCGCTCATCACACCTGCGTAAGCATGCGGGCCAGGTAGCGTTCCCTGGCGGCATGCAGGATGCAACGGATGATTCGCTGATCCACACCGCACTGCGTGAGGCCGAAGAAGAAGTCGGCATTCACCCCGCTCAGGTTAGCGTCGTGGGTGTGTTACCGCCCGTGACCAGCAGCACCGGTTTTGCCGTCACGCCGGTGGTCGGCATTATTCCAGCGGACCTGCCTCTCAATATTAATCCTGACGAAGTGGAAAGCACCTTCGCGATGCCGCTGGCAGAAGCCCTGCGTCTCAGTCGCTACAGTGGACTCACCTTGCGCCGTGGTCATCGTCAGCATCAGGTGTGGTTATCGTGGTATGAGGATTATTTTATCTGGGGCATGACCGCCGGGATTATTCGCGCATTAAGTCAGCAAATCGCCCTTCCCTGAGTTCCGCGCTGCATGTTACTTCCGCCATAAACTCGATCCACTTCACAACCGCAGAATGGGATAACTATTTCTGTGGCTTATAATTAGTTTATTTCATGCGAAAAGCTGCTCGCTGAATCACGCGGGCGATTACTATTAGCCGCATAAACGGCCTCAGCCGTACAGAATAAGATTTGTGAGGAGTGTCACCTGTGATTAGTGTTTTTGACATGTTCAAAGTGGGCATTGGCCCATCCAGTTCACATACCGTAGGTCCGATGAAAGCGGGCAAGCAGTTTGTTGATCTGCTGGCCGAACAGGGCAAATTGCAAGACGTGACGCGCATTGCCGTCGACGTCTATGGCTCGCTGTCGCTCACAGGTAAAGGTCACCATACCGATATCGCCATCATTATGGGGCTGGCCGGTTTTGAGCCCGCCACCGTGGATATCGATAGCATTCCCGCTTTTATTAAAGACGTCGAGCAGCGCGAGCGCCTGCTGCTGGCGAACGGTGCACGTGAAGTCGACTTCCCACGCGAAGGCGGCATGGTGTTCCGCAGTGAAAATCTGTCGTTGCATGAAAACGGCATGACGGTTTTCGCCTTTGCCGGCGATCTGCTGATCCTGACCAAGACCTACTACTCGATTGGCGGCGGATTTATCGTTGATGAAGAGCATTTCGGCCAATCCGTACTGGATGAGGTCTCGGTGCCGTATGCGTTCAACTCTGCCAAAGAGTTGTTGAGCCACTGCCATGAAAGTGGATTGTCCCTTTCCGGTTTGGTGATGAAGAATGAGCTGGCGCTGCACAGCCGTGAAGACATTTATGCCTATTTCGGCAACGTCTGGCAAACCATGCAGGCCTGTATCGATCGCGGCTTAAATACGGAAGGCGTATTGCCGGGTCCACTGCGCGTGCCGCGCCGCGCTGCCTCGTTGCGTCGTTTACTGGTTTCTTCTTCCAAGCACTCCAATGATCCGATGAACGTGATTGATTGGGTCAACATGTTTGCCCTGGCGGTCAATGAAGAAAATGCCGCCGGTGGACGTGTGGTCACCGCGCCAACCAACGGCGCCTGCGGTATCGTCCCTGCGGTGCTGGCCTATTACGATCACTTTATTGAGACCGTGACGCCGGACATCTTCATCCGTTACTTCCTGGCCTCGGGTGCCATTGGCGTGTTGTATAAAATGAATGCCTCGATTTCAGGTGCTGAGGTGGGCTGTCAGGGCGAAGTCGGTGTGGCCTGTTCGATGGCTGCCGCTGGCCTGGCGGAGTTGCTCGGCGCCAGCCCGGAGCAGGTGTGTGTCGCCGCTGAAATCGGTATGGAACATAACCTGGGATTGACCTGTGACCCGGTGGCAGGTCAGGTGCAGGTGCCGTGTATCGAACGTAATGCTATCGCCTCAGTGAAAGCCATCAATGCTGCGCGCATGGCGTTGCGCCGTACCAGTGAACCACGTGTTTCACTGGATAAGGTGATCGAAACCATGTACGAAACCGGTAAAGACATGAATGCCAAGTATCGTGAAACCTCACGCGGTGGTCTGGCGATCAAAGTTCAATGTGATTGACCAGATGTGTTGAAAAAATAATCAATTAGATTTTTTTCTGCATCTCACGCTACCTCCCTGTGAGTAAACCAGATACATTAATTTGCGCGCGGCCCTTAGTGGCCGCGCTGTTTTTTAGTGCCGCTTTTTTTCTCTGCGGTGCGCTAAACCTGGCCGCCTCAATGCCGATAACCTACACGTTAATTTGGCTTCAATTTTTGTTTTGCAAGGTGGTTACTGATGCTCATTCCCCAGCAATTTGTCGGTCAATTTCGCCGTAAGCGTTTGCTTATCGCGTTGGTGATCGCGGCGCTGGTTCTGATTCTCACGCTGACTTTTCGTTATATCGAAGAGAAATCGCGTATTGAGCAGCAGTCCCTGAATTTTGCCAGTCGCGCCATTGAGCGCTTTGACCGCATGTTCTCCCCGCTGGATGTCTCCGCCAACAATACGCTTGGGCTGGTTGGCGTGCCTTGCGCACAAGTTCGCTATCCGTTAATCGAAAAGATTTCTTCATTGCAGACCGTGCGCACCATCCTGCTGGTGCAGGATGACAGTATTTACTGCTCCAGTATTTACGGCCCGCGCAATATTTCGTTTAGCCAGACCTATCCAGAGTTGGCGATTAATAATCAGCGCATGATGCTGACCACCGATAATTATCTGCTGAAAGGCTCACCGGTCTTGCTGCTGTGGACACCCAAATCGCTGGATAATCGCGATGGGCTGCTGCAGGTTATCAATGTGGAATTGATGACAAATTATCTGCTGGAGCCGCAGTTACCCTGGGTCGAACGGGCTATTTTTAATGTCGGCGGACAGAGTCTGGAATATGGCAATCCGTTGATTGAAGAGACAGTGCCATCGGAAGATGAAGTGGCTTTTGATCAGGCTTCACTGCGTTACCCCTACAGCATTACCTTGTATGGCCCTTCTCCAGCGCGTCTGGCGTTGCATACGCTTCCTTCACAGCTACCGTTGGCGGTGCTGCTGAGTTTGCTGATGGGCTATATCGTTTGGTTAGCCACCGCGAACCGCATGAGCCTCAGCTGGCAAATCAGCTATGGCATTACCGCGAATGAATTTATGGTTTACTGTCAGCCGCTGATCAATGCCAAAAGTGGTGAGTGCGATGGCATGGAGTTGCTGTTGCGCTGGCACAATGCGCGTCAAGGCTGGGTTGCGCCGGATGTGTTTATCCCGCTAGCCGAGCGCCAGAACCTGATAGCACCACTGACGCGCTTTGTGTTAGCCAAAGTGGTGGATGAGTTGCCTAACCTGCCGCAATGTTCTTCTTTTCATATTGCGATTAACGTTGCCGCCAGCCATTTCCGCGATCGTGCGATTGTCGAGGATCTGCAAAGTATCTGGTGGCCCGCTAATCCACTGCCGAAGCTGGTGGTCGAGTTGACCGAGCGCGATGCGCTGCCGGTGATCGATCAATCCGTGGTGTCGCAGTTGCATGAGATCGGCGTGCGCCTGGCGATTGACGATTTCGGTACCGGACACAGTTCCCTCGCCTACCTGAAAGACCTGAAGCCAGACGTGCTAAAAATTGACAAGATTTTCACTGCGGCCATCGGCACCGACGCGATTAACGCCACGGTGACAGATATGGTGATTTCGCTGGCGCAGCGTTTGAACATTGCGTTAGTGGCTGAGGGCGTGGAAACCGCGGAGCAGGCACACTATTTGCGAGAGCGCGGCGTGGATCATTTACAGGGCTATTATTATGCCCGTCCAATGCCCATCGAAGATTTCCCTGTGTGGCTGGAGCAGCATCAGGCGCATCTTAGGGCCTGATGTTGGGTTGTATTGTTGTGTCTGATGCTGGGTTGGATTGCTCTGTTTGATGGTGCGTTCGATTGCTCTGTTTCATGATGCGTTCGATTGCTGTGTCTGAGGGTGCGTTCCAGCCAGTAAAGGGGGATGTTCCGTAAAGACGGCGTGAATACATCCCTATAGCCTCGGACGCCGCATCCCTGCGGCGTACGCTTTACTCCTCATCCCCCTTTACCGGCTTCATGTGGCATTTTTTGCGGTCTGTACAACGCTGTACCTGGATTAGGTCAATCGCGTGGAGCGTTTAACATACTCGTTCATGACCTATTCCTCAGAGAAAGTGTGGAAAGTGTCAACGCCATTCAGGGCGAAACACATACTGGTTAATCACATCTTCCTAAGTGAGTGAGTAAAATGTGCCAACGCTATTTAGGACGGGTCACAGAAATAAAAAAGGCCGATATCGTGGATATCGGCCTTTTCGATGACAATTAACTTAGCGCTTACGCCTCATGCTCTTCATCTTCATGCGGCTTATCTTTGGTTACGCGCACCAGGTCGATACGATAATCCGTAGCCTCAATGATTTGGAAATGCAGCGGCGGCAGGTCGATGATCTCACCAGGCTGCGGCAGTTGGCCTTTCTGGGCAATCAACAGACCCGCCAGCGAGGCATGATCTTCTTCCCGATCCACCAGCTCATGGTGGTCGAGCAACTGCTGCAGTGAGTGCAGATCGGTACCGCCCTTCACTAACCAGCCATCACCATCCGCGATAATATCGGGCGTTTCATCTTCATCCGGGAACTCACCGGCAATCGCTTCCAGCACGTCCAGTGGGGTAATCAAACCTTGCACCACACCAAATTCGTTGGTGACGATGACAAAGCTGCCTTTAGCGCGGCGCAGTACGCCCAGCAGGTTGATCGGATCCAGCGTTTCAGGCACCACTATCGCCGGAGTGGTAGCAGCAAACGTCGCCACATCCATACCATGCTCCAGCGCCACCAGCAGTTCTTTAGCACGCACCACGCCGATGATCTCATCCAGCTCACCGCGGCATACCGGAAACAAACTGTGCGGCGTGTCGAGGAGCTGAATACGGATTTCATCCACCGGACGTTCAGCATCAACCCATGAGATATTGCCGCGTGGCGTCATGATGCTACGAATGGAGCGCTGTGACAGCGTCAACACGCCGTTGATCATATAACGCTCTTCGTCTTTAAATGCTTCCTGTGGCATCGCCTGCGTCAGTGAAGCTTCTTCAGTGGTCACCGGCTGATGACGCTGGCGACCGCCCATCAGACGCAAGATCGCTTCAGCCGTACGTTCTCGCATCGGCCGATGTTCCTGATGGCGAATAAAGTTACGACGCGCAATTTGGTTGAACAGCTCAATCACAATCGAGAAGCCAATTGCGGCGTACAGATAGCCTTTCGGAATGTGGAAACCGAAGCCTTCCGCCACCAATGACAAACCAATCATCAGCAGGAAGCTTAAGCACAGCACCACGACCGTCGGATGGGCATTGACGAAGTTGGTCAACGGCTTCGAAGCCAACAGCATCACACCCATGGCAATCACCACGGCGGTCATCATCACCGGCAGATGGTTGACCATCCCCACTGCGGTAATCACCGCATCAAGCGAGAATACCGCGTCCAGCACCACAATCTGGATCACCACGGCCCAGAAGCTGGCATAACCTTTGTTGCCCTGATGTTCCATGCCGCGGTTTTCCAACCGCTCATGCAGTTCCATGGTTCCCTTGAATAACAGGAACAAACCACCGAACAACAGAATTAAATCTCGCCCGGAAAAACTGAAATCGCCTACGCTGAATAGGGGTCGTGTCAATGTCACGATCCAGGAAATCAGCGACAGCAGGCCCAATCGCATCACGAGAGCGAGTGACAGACCGATCAGACGCGCTTTATCACGCTGTTTCGGTGGCAGCTTGTCCGCCAGGATGGCGATGAACACCAGGTTGTCGATGCCGAGAACGATCTCAAGCACGATCAGCGTTAGCAAACCCGCCCAAATTGAGGGGTCGAAGAGAAATTCCATCAATGACTCCTTACAACACAGAGGGGCGAACGAGATTGAGCCTGCGCGGTGAAGCGAGACGAGAGATCGTTAGCAAATGAGGTCACGCTGAAGAGCGTTGTAGTGTGCGCCAGAAAGCGCTGAGAACATGTTGAGCGACGTCGGTGACGGTCCATATAGGTGAGCTGAAGCCCGATACTCCTGAATATTAAACAGAACGCTAATGTATCAGTTACATCAACAACGTCAAAAAATTTTATTACATTTACAAACAACTGCACAAACGCAGGAATAATGAACATAAATGCAATTTTGCAGCGTTACGCTCGAAATAGCTGACAAACATCACATAAATTATTTTTTCGCACACTAAAATAAATCGCGACCTTACTGCTGTGCAGCGGACAGTTTCGGAACATTTATTGATGCGACTCTTCATCTTAGACCCAAACGATCCACCTGAATCAACAACGGTAATTCTCAATGATTCCCGGCAATGCCAGAGAATCTCTCATGCGAACGGAGGTAGCAAGTGACCATTGCTATTGTAATTGGTACACATGGCTGGGCGGCAGAACAGCTGCTTAAAACAGCAGAAATGTTGTTGGGTGAGCAGGAAAATGTCGGATGGATTGATTTTGTGCCCGGCGAAAATGCAGAAACGCTAATCGAAAAGTATCAGGCGAGACTGGCAGAACTCGACACGTCGAAAGGCGTGCTGTTCCTGGTGGATACCTGGGGCGGCAGTCCATTCAACGCGGCCAGCCGCATTGTGGTGGATAAGCCGGATTATGACGTCATCGCCGGGGTGAACATCCCGATGCTGGTGGAAACCCTGATGGGGCGCGATGATAATCCATCCTTTGAGGAATTGATTCATATTGCCGTGGAAGCCGGCCGCGAAGGTGTTAAAGCCCTCAAGACCGAAACCCCTACCCCGGAAGCTGCAGCACCCGTTGCCGCAAAAGCCCCGGCGCAACCGCAAAAGCCTTTGGCACCGGGCGAGCACATGAAGATAGGCCTGGCGCGCATCGATGACCGTTTAATTCACGGCCAGGTGGCAACCCGCTGGACCAAAGAGACCAAAGTGACTCGCATCATCGTCGTCAGTGATGAAGTGGCTAATGACCATGTGCGTAAAACGCTGCTGACGCAGGTGGCCCCTCCTGGCGTGACCGCACACGTGGTGGATATTGCCAAGATGATCCGCGTGTGGAACAACCCGAAATATGGTCGTGACCGCGTGATGCTGCTGTTCACCAATCCTACCGATGTGGAACGGATTGTTGAACAAGGCGTGGATATCAAGTCGGTCAACATCGGCGGCATGGCATTCAAACAGGGTAAAACCCAGGTCAACAACGCAGTTTCGGTCGATCAGAAGGACATTGAAGCCTTCCGTAAACTGAATGAACGCGGTATTGAGTTGGAAGTGCGTAAAGTTTCAAACGACCCAAGACTGAAAATGATGGACCTGATTGCCAAGGTCAATCAGTAGTTCGCTTTTGCCTGCGCTGGCGGGCGAATACTTGAGACCTTGCTGAGGAGAAAAGCAATGGAAATAACCACGCTACAAATCATCCTGATATTTATTGTGGCTTGTATTGCCGGGATGGGTTCGATTCTTGATGAGTTCCAGTTCCACCGTCCACTGGTGGCCTGTACCTTGATTGGTGCGGTTCTGGGTGACATGAAAACCGGTATCATCATCGGTGGTACCCTGGAAATGATCGCGCTGGGCTGGATGAACATCGGTGCGGCAGTTGCACCCGATGCGGCACTGGCCTCCATCATCTCAACCATCCTGGTTATCGCGGGTGGCCAAAGCGTTGGTGCGGGTATCGCACTGGCGATTCCACTGGCAGCAGCCGGTCAGGTTCTGACTATCATCGTCCGTACCATCACCGTTGCCTTCCAGCACGCTGCCGATAAGGCCGCCGAGAAAGGTAATCTGAGCGCCATCAGCTGGATTCACGTCTCTGCACTGGTATTGCAGGCGATGCGTATTGCAATTCCAGCCCTGATTGTGGCGATTTCAGTGGGTACCAGCGTGGTACAGGAACTGTTGAGCTCCATTCCAGAAGTGGTCACCAACGGTCTGAACATCGCCGGTGGCATGATCGTGGTGGTCGGTTACGCGATGGTCATCAACATGATGCGCGCAGGCTACCTGATGCCGTTCTTCTATCTGGGCTTTGTGACGGCGGCCTTCACCAACTTCAACCTGGTTGCTCTGGGCGTGATTGGTGTGGTCATGGCGGTGTTGTATATCCAGCTGGCGCCGAAATATAACCGTACAGCAGGCGCGGCCGCTGCCGGTCCTGCACACAATGACCTCGACAACGAACTCGACTAGGAACAGGTGAAATCATGGTTGATACAACTAATATGCAAAAGAAACTCACCCCGAGCGATGTCCGTGGTGTGTTCATCCGCTCTAACCTGTTTCAGGGTTCATGGAACTTTGAACGTATGCAGGCGCTGGGCTTCTGCTTCTCAATGGTGCCGGTGATTCGTCGCCTCTATCCTGAGAACAACGACGATCGTAAACAGGCGATTAAGCGTCATCTGGAATTCTTTAATACCCATCCATACGTGGCAGCACCGGTGCTCGGCGTTACCATGGCGATGGAAGAGCAGCGTGCTAACGGCGCGGCGATTGATGATGCCGCGATTAACGGCATTAAAGTCGGCCTGATGGGACCGCTGGCGGGGGTGGGCGACCCGATCTTCTGGGGTACGGTGCGTCCGGTGTTTGCTGCACTCGGTGCCGGTATCGCGATGAGCGGCAGCTTGCTCGGTCCCCTGCTGTTCTTCATTCTGTTTAACGCCGTGCGTATGCTGACGCGTTATTACGGTGTGGCGTATGGTTATCGCAAAGGCGTGGATATCGTCAGCGATATGGGTGGCGGCTTCCTGCAAAAGCTCACGGAGGGGGCGTCGATTCTCGGCCTGTTTGTCATGGGGGCGCTGGTCAACAAGTGGACACACGTGAACGTGCCGCTTGTGGTGTCGCGCATTACCGATCACACCGGCAAAACCACCGTGACCACCGTTCAATCGATCCTCGATCAGCTGATGCCGGGCTTAATCCCGCTGCTGCTGACCTTCGGCTGTATGTGGCTGCTGCGCCGTAAAGTTAACGCACTGTGGATTATCGTGGGCTTCTTTGCCCTGGGTATCTTTGGTTACTGGATCGGCCTGCTCGGTCTGTAATCATCTCGCCGGGGGCTTCGGCTCCCGGCAGTTTTCAGCGAAGTTACCTGAGCGCCAACGTTGAGGTAAATTCGGTTGAGGAAGAAAATGTAATGTCACTGACTGACGCTCTGATTGCCCTGCTGATCATCGCTTTCGCCCTGTTCGCAATTTACGATGACGCTATCCTGCCGCGGCGCAAGGGGCCGACCAAATTGCGTGTCGCGCTGCGTCGTCGCCATAAGATCGACAGCGGCATTTTTATCGTGTTGCTGCTGATTTTGCTGTGGAATAACGTCAGCAACCATGGCCCGCAGCTCACCACCACGCTGCTGATGGTGCTGTGCTTTATGGCAATCTGGCTGTTCTGGCTACGCACGCCGAAACTGTTGATGAAGACTGAGGGACTGTTCTTCGGCAGCGTATGGATCGACTACCGCCGCATTCAAAGCATGAACTTGTCTGAAGATGGCATCTTAGTGATGCAACTGGAGCAGCGTCGCCTGCTGATTGCGGTGAAACAGCTCGACGACCTGGAACGTATTTACAATACGCTGGTGGAAGCGCGTTAAGTGCGCTGCCAAAGTGTTAGCATGAAATCGGCGTCGCAGCTAAAGCTATCGGCTGCCGCCAGCTGTTGCCAGACTTCTTCGCGCGCGCGCCAGGCAAAAGGCGTCATCTGCAGCAAGCTCACCGCTTCGGCCCCATTTAACGTCATCTCATAACGCAGATTGTGTTGCCCGACCTGGCTAAAACCTTCGTAAGCCTTTTCTTCTGCCGCGTGCAGCTGCACTTCACGATAAATCAACGCCTTGAACTGCTGCAGATGATGTGGACCCGGCGTCACCGTCAGCAGATAGCCGCCCGTTTTCACCACCCGGTTCAGTTCGGTTTCATTACAGGGAGCATAGATGCGCACAATGCCCTCCAGCGATGCATCAGCAAAGGGTAAACGCTGGCTGGAGGCGACACAAAATTTCACCGTGCGATAACGTTTAGCCGCCATGCGAATCGCCGCTTTCGCCACATCCAGGCCAAACAACTGCGCCTGCGGAAGGGCTTCTGCCATTGCTGCGGTGTAGTAACCCTCGCCACAGCCAATATCCAATACCTGTGCCGCCTGGCCATTCAGGCGCTGTGCCAGATGTTGCGCCACTGCATCGCGCAATGGCTGATAGTGGCCGGCATCAAGAAATGCGCGACGTGCCAGCAGCATTTCCGCACTGTCACCCGGTTCCTTTGAGCCTTTATGCTGCACCGGCAACAAATTAACGTACCCTTCTTTAGCCTGATCGAATTGGTGACCTGCATCGCAGCGGAAGGTGTTGGCTTGCTGGTGCAAATGTTGCTGGCAAAGGGGGCAAATCAAAGACATAGACAACTCCGGGTTCACGATTCGCGCGCAGTTTACCCTGATCGTCTGGCAACAGAAAGGATAAAAGAAAAGCCCCGGTCAGAGACCAGGGCTTTACAATTCGTGTCAGCGGCGCATGGCACCGAGTCTGAGAACGAAATCAGATAGCAGTAACGTTTACTGCAGCTGGACCTTTCTGGCCGTCCTGAATTTCGAACTCAACAGCCTGGCCTTCAGCCAGAGTTTTGAAGCCGTTACCCTGGATTGCAGAGAAGTGTACGAACACGTCTTTGCTGCCGTCAGCAGGAGTAATGAAACCAAAACCTTTAGACTCGTTGAACCACTTAACCTGACCTTTAATCTTTGCCATTTTTGCAAATTCCTTTGATTGTTTATATTGCCCGAAGGCAGTCTTACAGATAAACCAGAGACGTTACTGAATGAGGCACTAATTTAAGGTTCGGCAAGGAAGCGGAATTCAACGTCAACGTCTTTACTCGTAACTTCTTTACTGAAGATGCCATACATAAACAGAACTGTACCTCGTTTGACCCAAGAGTCGTTATCACATATCCGCAAATTAATGGCAAGCCATTTTTAAACGGTGATCGACATGACGCACATAATTGGCCGTTGCTCTGCACTCTTCTGCCATTAGCATATTGACAGATGACGGAATAACTGCACAAAAAAATGTTATATGTCAGAGTAGTTAGCGCCAGTACTTACATTAGTCAAGCGTAGCGACGCAATCTAAACCAGCACAATTAAAGCGGTCAAGGCTACGCAAAAAATATTGCATTAATATGGCATTGATAAAATATTTCGCCAAAAAATTAACGTGGAATGCAACATTCGTGCGCTGAGCAAAACTTGTACAACCCGATTTATTAAGTACAAGTCATTAATTGTTTTGCACCAAAATCAGGAAAATATAAGCGCTCTTGCCCCAAATATATGCACGCTCGTTTTGGCGGTTATCTTATTTTTAACTAACGACTCTACAATTAAATGTTAAAAAAACGCACTGCGACGATTGATTTAACAAATCGGGCTTAGGACACATCTGAATCGCTATTCTGCAAGCTTCGGCTGGTGCCTATTCTCCATGGCATAAAGCGTGAGTCCCATTCTCCCGCGGATTGCATTGCTTGCGCCAAAGCGGCAGGGGGTTCATCTAAAGGATCATCCGCCAGTTCAAACACACCCCAGTGGATCGGCAGCGTTAACGGACGCCCTATCGCCTGCCATAAACGCACCGCCTGATCGGGGTCCATATGTTGACCGCGCATGAACCATTTTGGTGCATAAGCGCCAATGGGCAATGCGGCAAGATTAAAGGGCCCGAGACGTTCAGCAATTTCTAACAGGTTTTCGCTATAGCCACTGTCACCTGAAAACCAAAAATTCACACTCTGGTTTCGCACCACCCAGCCACACCACAGTGAGCGATTACGATCCCAGAAAGTTCGCATGCTCCAGTGCCGCGCGGGTACGGCAGTCAGCGTCACTCCAGCGATATCAATGGATTGCCACCAGTCGCGTTCGGTGACATGACGCACGCCACGTTTGCGACACCAGGTTCCCATACCCAGCGGCACAACAAATTGCGCATCCGGGAAATGACGCGCGATGCGCTTTACCGTAGGTCGATCGAGATGGTCGTAGTGATTGTGCGAAATCAGTACCACGTCGAGATGTGGCAACTGTGCAATATGGAGCGGAGCGGGCGTTTTACGCTGTGGTCCAGCAAATGGCAGCGGTGAAGCACGCGCAGAAAGTGCCGGATCGATGAGAATATAGCGGCGATTGAGCCGCATCAACACGGCGGCATGACCTAACCACCAGACGCGATCGTCATCACCGCCCAGATCGCTTTCCTGATACCAGCGGGCAATGAATGCCGGATAACCGGCCTGAGGCGGCAGCGGCAAATGGTCCGCTTTGCGCTCCCGCCGCCAGCGCTGCAAATCCCCTGGCTGGCGCAATTCCGGTTCCGGATTGCGGAAACCTTCTGGCGTGTGATGCGCCAGCCTTGCGTCGTACCAGGGATTTTGCCAGGCCATTACTGCTCCATCATGTGTTTAACGTTCTGGAATCATACGGATGAAGTCGCGCTGTTCTACGGCGTCTTCTTCCTCCTGCTGTTTTGCTGTGGCAGGTTGAGCATCCGCCAGGCGGCGCAACAATGCATTCTGTTTTTTCTGCTCTTCCAGCAGTGCTTCCAGCAAACGAATCTGTTCACTGGCGCGCATGCTGGCCCGGTTAACGAAGAACCAGGCTATCAAGGCCACAACAATAATGATGGCCAGTACACCATAACTGAACAGCGGACTGGTATTTGCGGCTAACTCGTTCATAACTGCCTCTATTGTCAAACATAAAACACTTACACCGCCGCTGATTCTACTCGTTGTGTGCGGAAAAGATAATGGTTGCCGGTGGAAAGCAGATTATCCCGCATCTTGATGGCTTTCAGTTATCTCTGATCGATTTCATGAGCAGGACGCGTCATGCTGCTACTATAGAAATCGCAGCGACTTCAGGATAGCTGCGTTGTGTATCACAAGGAGATAAAATGAAACTATTCATTCGGGCGATAATCGTGGTGGCAGTGGTCTGGTTAGGGATGCTGTTTACCGGCTATGGCGTACTGACCGGAAGCAACAAAAACGCCGCTGGACTGGGCTTACAGTGTAGCTATCTCACTGCACGCGGCATGATCACCGCGCAATATCTGCATACCGACAGCGGTATTGTGGGTGTCACCGATTGTCCACTGCTGAAGAAAAGTGGCGAAGTGGTAGATAATTAGTGATTCAAACGGGCTGGCGACAGCCCGTTCTGCTGTTCAGAATGGGTAGTCGTGGTAACCCAACTGGTCGGAAATATTGCGCGCGGCACGATGCAGCATCGCCACATACTCGTTTTTTGCTTCTTCAGAGAATCGGATTGTCGGGAATGAGATGCTCAATCCCGCGATCACCACGCCGAAGCGGTCGAAAACCGGCACAGCGATACAGCGTAAGCCCTCTTCCTGCTCTTCATTATCTTCACCGAAACCCTGCACTTTTACCTGATCTAATACCTCAAGCAGCGCTTCAGCACTGACGATGGTGTTGGCGGTACTGCGACGAAACTCGACTTCGCTCAGGATTGCCTGAACTTCAGTGCAATCGCGCCATGCCAGTAACACTTTACCGATGGCGGTGGTATGCAGCGGGTTACGACGCCCGATGCGCGAGTACATGCGCAGGTTATACAGCGAATCAATTTTATGGATATAGACAATGCTGTCTTCTTCCAGCGCACCCAGGTGGATGGTTTCTTTGGTCAAACGCGACAGTTCTCGCATTTCGACATCGGCACTACGAATCAGGTCGACGTTTTGTAGTGCCCTGGCACCCAATTCAAACAGCTTGAGCGTCAGCGAATATTTTTCACTTTCCCCTTCCTGCGCTACGTAACCCAATGATTTCATGGTTTGCAGAAAGCGGTAAACCGTGCTTTTTGACATCATCACGCGTTGCGACAACTCGGTGATACCATGATCACGATCTTCGCCTAACGCCTGCAAAATGCCGAACACTTTCATTACCGAAGAGACGGAGTCTGGCTGTTTATCGTTATCACTGCTCGCCATTGCGCGTATCCTTTTTTGACGGTGTTTCAAAAAAAACGGAACAGAAGCGCCAGTATATGCGTTTCAGCCCAACGGCGGCAACGACTGGCAATCTGCGACACATTCCTTCGTAATTTTTTGTCAATGAATGCGGTGCTTTCCGTCACAAAATTGATTAGCATGATGATATTCACTTCCTTCATTTATTTCATTTATGTCCCCTACAGTCTCTCAGGATGGATTACCTGTTCCGCAGCGGTACGGCGCGATTATCACTATTGCGTTAGGCATCATGATGGCAGTGCTGGATGGTGCCATTGCTAACGTTGCGTTACCCACCATTGCACGCGAACTGAATGCCAGTCCGGCGGAATCAATCTGGATTGTTAACGCCTACCAAATCGCCATTGTTATCTCGTTACTGTCGCTCTCCTTTCTGGGCGATATGCTGGGTTATCGCCGTGTTTATCAGGTAGGGCTGGCGTTGTTTATCGCCACTTCACTGTTCTGCGCCCTCTCCTCTTCACTCAATATGCTTACCGTGGCGCGTATCCTGCAGGGTTTTGGCGGCGCGGCATTGATGAGTGTGAACACAGCGCTGATTCGTATTATCTATCCGCAGCGTTTTCTCGGCCGCGGTATGGCGATTAACTCGCTGATCGTCGCGGTGTCGAGCGCTGCGGGCCCAACGGTGGCAGCCGCGATTCTCTCCATCGCCAGCTGGAAATGGTTATTCCTGATCAACGTGCCGCTGGGCATTGTGGCACTGTGGCTGGCGCTGCGTTTTCTGCCAGATAACACGCAGAAAGCTAAACAGCAGAAGTTCGATGTTCCCAGTGCCATCATGAACGCCCTGTTCTTTGGCCTGCTCATATCGGCCCTCAGCGGGTTCTCACAGGGGCAGGACCACTGGCTCATTCTGGCTGAAGTCGTCGCACTGGTGTTGGTGGGCGTGGTGTTTGTTCGTCGCCAGTTGGCGATGCCAGTGCCGCTACTGCCGGTGGATTTGCTGCGCATCCCCATTTTTTCGTTGTCGATGTGCACTTCGATTTGCTCGTTCTGTGCGCAGATGCTGGCTATGGTTTCGCTGCCATTCTTCCTGCAAAACGTGCTGGGACGGGATGAAGTGGCAACCGGGTTGCTGCTCACACCCTGGCCGCTGGCCACCATGGTGCTGGCCCCCATTGCTGGTCGGTTGATTGAGAAAGTCCATGCGGGATTATTGGGTGGCCTGGGGCTGGCAATGTTTGCGGCGGGTCTGTTCTTACTGGCACTGCTGCCTTCACAACCCACCGATATTGATATTATCTGGCGAATGATGCTTTGCGGTGCGGGCTTTGGCCTGTTCCAGTCTCCAAATAATCACACGATTATCTCCTCTGCCCCGCGCCATCGCAGCGGTGGCGCCAGCGGTATGTTAGGGACGGCGCGTTTGGTCGGTCAGAGCAGCGGTGCAGCATTGGTTGCATTGATGTTCAATCTGTTTAACGACAGCGGAACACAGGCATCACTGGTTCTGGCGGGTAGTTTCGCCACGGTGGCAGCCGTCGTCAGTATGTCTCGGATGACGCAATCGAGTCAGACGGTGAAGTCATAAAACAACAAAGGTGCCCAATTGGGCACCTTTGTTTATTGCAACAGCCAAACCATTATTTCAGATAGTCACCGTTACGCAGCGCTTCGATACGCTTATCGAGCGGCGGATGCGACATAAACAATTCGCTCAACGATTTGCTTTTGCCGTTAATGCAGAATGCCATCATGCTGCTTGGCTCCTGCGGCTCGTAGCTGGTTTTCAAACGCTGCAGAGCGGCAATCATCTTCTCGCGACCCACCAGTTTGGCTGAACCTGCATCCGCGTGAAATTCACGGTGACGTGAGAACCACATGGTGATGATGCTGGCGAGAATGCCGAACACCAGTTCCAGCACGGTCGCGACCGCAAAATAGACCAGCGGGTTACCGTTGCTGCTCTCTTCACCGTCACGGTTACCCGACAGGAAGCCCGATGCTACCTGCGCGATAATACGCGAAATGAAGATCACGAAGGTGTTCACCACACCCTGAATCAGCGTCATGGTGATCATGTCACCGTTAGCGATGTGGGCGATTTCGTGCGCCAGCACCGCTTCCGCTTCATCACGGCTCATGTTCTGCAGCAAGCCAGTCGAGACCGCAACCAGTGAGGCGTCACGACGTGCACCGGTAGCAAAGGCATTAATATCTGGCGCGTGATAGATCGCCACTTGCGGCATCGCAATGCCGGACTGTTGAGCCTGGCGACTGACGGTATCCATCAGCCAGCGTTCTGTCTCGTTACGGGGTTGTTGAATCACTTCACCGCCGACGGAGCGCAACGCCATCCATTTAGACATCAGCAGTGAAACAAACGCACCGCCAAAGCCAAACAGACCTGCCATAATCATCAGACCCTGAACACTGCTTGACTGAATTCCTGTCAGACTCAGAATCAGTCCGAATACCAACATCACCGCCAGGTTGGTGACCAGGAAAAGCGCAATACGCATCATAAACGTTAATCTTCCTCAGTTGTGCTCGCGCTCATGCGCGGATATACATCCTATGTCCATTGCGCAGGTTTTCAAGCAACCTTAATCTTTAAGTGTCTAAAAAGACATAACTTTACATTTGGTAATGATGTGCGCAATTCTGCCCATTAGCCACAATGAACAATACCTTTGGTACAAAAAAAAACACCGCCGGAGCGGTGCTTTTATTCAGCGAAAATTTATTTCGCGCCTTCGGCAGCAGGCTGGGTTTTCTCCAGCTGTGCCATGTCATTGGCAATTTTCACGGTTTCGTCCAGATACGGGTCTGGCTCTTTGTAGTCTTTCGGCAAATCTTCAATGCTCTTCAGCGGGGCTTTGCCTTCCGCCTGGTAGCGCGCGTTAATGCGTTCCAGACGCAGTGCATCATCTTCGTGGTTCTCTTTCTCACGTTGAGCAAGATTGAGCGACACAATATTGCGTTTGTCTTTCATCGCGTCAAAGCGCGCAATATCTTTCATGATGTACTGGAACTCGCGATCTTTAGCGATACGATCGGCGTGCTCTTTGGTCAGCTGCGGTACCAGCGCGGTGATATCACCGGTTTTGGTGTAAGTCGCGGCATTCACGCTATCCCATGGCAGCGCGTTGTCCTCGAACTTCTCACCGGTTTCCGCCGCTTCTACGCCAGTTGGCATCAGCAGGTCCGGCGTGACGCCTTTACGCTGAGTACTGCCACCGTTAATGCGATAGAACTTCTGGATGGTGTATTGCACTGAGCCCAGCGCCGGCCATTCCGGACGCAGCATCTGATCGTAGATGCGGTTCAGTGAACGGTACTGCTGTACGGTGCCCTTACCAAAGGTTGGTTCACCGACGATCAGTGCGCGACCGTAATCCTGCATCGCAGCGGCGAAGATCTCAGAAGCCGAGGCACTGAAACGATCGACCAGCACCACCAGCGGACCTTTGTAATAAACGATACCGTCATTATCGCTGTCCTGGCGCACGCGACCGTTGTTGTCACGGACCTGCACCACTGGGCCACTTGGGATAAACAGACCCGACAGTGATACGGCTTCGGTGAGCGCACCGCCGCCGTTGGTACGCAAATCAATCACGATGCTGTCGACGTTCTGCTTCTGCAGTTTTTGCAGCTGCACTTTCACATCGTCAGTCAGGCCAACGTAGAAGCCTGGAATATCCAGTACGCCGACTTTCTCTTTACCGACGTTATGTACGGTGCCTTTCACCGCGCGATCTTCAAGACGGATCTTTTCACGCGTCAGTGTCACGGTGCGGGTTTTGGTGCCCTTGCCAGCAGGCAGGATTTCCAGGCGCACTTTGCTGCCTTTCGGTCCTTTGATTTTGGACACCACATCATCCAGACGCCAGCCAATCACATCTTCCATTGGCTTGCCTGGCTGAGCAACACCGACAATACGGTCGCCCACGCTGATGGATTTGCTTTTCGCGGCCGGTCCGCCAGCCACCATGGAGTTGATGACCGTGTAATCATCGTCCATCTGCAGCACGGCACCGATACCTTCCAGCGACAGGCTCATCTCGGTGTTGAACTGTTCGGTGTTACGCGGTGAAAGATAGTTGGTGTGCGGGTCGATTTCATGCGCAAAGGCGGTCATCGCCAGCTGGAACACATCTTCACTGTTGCTCTGCGCCAGGCGACGAATGGCAAAGTTGTAACGCTTAGTCAGCGTTTCACGAATCTCTTTGTCATCTTTACCGGCCAGTTTCAGGCTCAGCTCGTCATATTTAACTTTGGCATCCCACAGCGCGTTCAGCTCATCGCTGTTTTTCGGCCAGGGTGATTTTGCACGGTCAATGTCGATGGTGTCATTGCCGGTGAAATTCATCGGGCGATTCAGCACGCTTAGCGCATATTGATAGCGCTCGAAGCGGCGTTTCTGCGCCAGATTGTAGAGATCGTAGAACACATCCAGCTTACCGCTGCGCAGTTCATCACCCAACGTGGTTTTCTTATCGGCGTATTGCGCGATGTCTGAAGCCAACAACACGTTATGGTTGTAGTCGAGCAGATTCAGGTAGCGATCAAAAATTTTCGCAGAGAAATCCTGATTCAGATCGAACTGGCGATAGTGAGAACGGGTGAAACGCGAAGTGACGCGTTCACTGACGGTAGGATGCTGTGGGTCTTCATGTAACTGTGGAATCTGGTCGGCGCGGGTAATGTTATCTGCGCCAAAGGTGGGGCCTGCTAACAGCAGGCCCGCGATCATACCGATCTTTAAAATGTTGTTCATGCCGAGGTCAGCCTCCGTTTCAGAACTGCAAGTGTTCTGCGCGCACAATCATTGCCATGCCGGAAGCGAGCTGCACCCGAACGCCATCCTTGGTGATTTCAAGAATGGTGGCGTCCATTGCACTTTTGCCTGCTTTAACTTTGATGTTCTGGCCGGGTTGCAAAGTTGAGGTATCAGTGACAGGTTTAGCTCGCGGTGGGCGCGGTGCAGCAGGACGTTCTGCTGATGCGGCACGCGGTGCCTGTGGACGAGGCTTGCGAGGTGCTTCGCCTTCAGCCGCTTTGCGAGGAGCAGGTTTACGAGGACGACGTTCAGCGGTCTCTTCACCGGCTTCGCGTTTCTTCGCTTTTTGCTGATCGCGCTGCGCCTGAACGCGCGCTTTGGCTTCTTCCAGCTGCTTGCGCGCATGTTCAACGTGTTGTTCGTCCAGCACGCCACAGGCGTTGCCATCAAGATCAACACGGATTGCACCCGCTTTAATGCCGTACAGATAACGCCAGCTTGAGGTATAAAGGCGCAAGGCTGAACGCAGTTGCGTCTTGCTCAGGCTGTTTTCACCCTGAACGCGCTCAACCAGATCCTGGAAGATACCGATTTTAAGCGGACGCGCTTCACCTTCGGCGCTAAAACATTGCGGAAAACGTTCCGCCAAAAAGGCGATCACTTCTTTACTGCTATTCAACTTAGGTTGATTTTCCATGAAATTTCCTGATTACTACGGGTTTGCCGACCAGAGCAGGCATGAACAGGCGACATTATAATGACAACATCGCCAAATGCTATGTGATCCAGTCGATTAGCTGCGTGACAGTTGAATAAATTTTTCGATGTCACTGCCCGCCAGCACTTCACAAAGCCCGTCGGTAAGGGCCACCAGCCCCGCTTCATCCTCACTATCAAAGCGAGAATAAACCGTACTATCAATGTCTAGCACACCGACAACGGTGCCATTCACTTTCAGAGGAATCACGATTTCAGCGTTGCTGGCCGCATCACACGCGATATGACCAGGGAACGCATGCACATCCTCAACGAGCTGTACTTTATCCTCTGCAATCGCTGTGCCACAAACCCCTTTGCCCACCGGAATGCGCACGCAGGCAATTTTGCCCTGGAACGGGCCCAGCACCAGCGTATTTGGCTCGGTGAGCAAGTAGAATCCTGCCCAGTTCACGCCTTCCAGGCGTTCAAACAGCAGCGCACTGCAATTACCCAGTGCTGCCAGGAAAGAGGTTTCGCCCGCTAACAGTGCACGGACATCGCGATTTAAATCCTCGTAAAAGGCTTTTTTGTTCATTGTTTAACCATAACTCGTCACTGTCGTGAGCTTGTTGTCACTCAGTTGTTAAAATAAGCACTAATAATCCAGCCCCATCAGGTGAATCATTGTGTTAGTTACTATACCCTTAGCAGTCGGTGGTTAAGACTATTCTTGTACCACTCCCTATTGCAGTCAGAATGCTCTGAACAGCATGCCGGTAAACGTAACGAACGATGGGCCACTTGCGTCACCTATGAAAATTCACGCTATCAGCCAGACGTTGCCCCACGCACGTTATCAGCGTTGTCCGCAATGCGATACCCTTTTTTCCTTACCGGATGTGAAATCGCATCAGTCGGCGCATTGCCCGCGCTGTCATGCAAAAATTCAAAGTGGCCGCGATTGGTCAATGACGCGACTCACCGTAATGGCCGTGACCATGATCGTGTTGATGCCCTTCGCCTTCAGCCTCCCGTTGGTGGATATTCGCTTGCTCGGCATGCGCATCAACGCCAGCCTGGTGGAAGGCGTGATCCAGATGGCGCAGCAGGGCAACGTGCTGACGGCCTCGATGGTGGCGTTTTGTACCATTGGTGCACCGGTAACCTTAGTCGCGGGCATCTGCTATTTATGGATTGGCAACGCCCTCGGGATGAACCTGCGTCCGGTGTTGCTGATGCTGGAGAAGCTCAAAGAGTGGGTGATGCTGGATATCTATCTGGTCGGTGTGGCGGTCGCCTCTATAAAGGTGCAGGATTACGCCGCGCTGGAAGTCGGCTATGGCCTGGTGGCCTATATCGCGCTGACGGTGCTGAGCCTGCTGACGCTGATTCATCTCAACGTGGAAGAACTGTGGGAGCACTATTATCCGCAGGCTGTACCCACGACACCTCCGGAACAGTGGCAGGTGTGTCTGAACTGTCATCAAACCGGCATGCCGGACGATCGCGGACGTTGTACACGTTGTCACACCCCGCTCGATTTCCGTCGTCGCCACAGTTTGCAGAAATCCTGGGCCGCACTGATCGCTTCGATTGTGCTACTGATCCCCGCTAATCTGCTGCCGATTTCAGTAGTTTACGTTAATGGCGCACGCCGTGAAGATACGATCTTCTCCGGTATTCTGGGTCTGGCTTCCGGCAACATCCCGGTGGCGGCGGTGGTATTTATCGCCAGTATCCTGGTGCCGTTTACCAAAGTGTTAGTGATGCTGACTTTGCTGGTCAGCATCCATTTTAAGTGTGAACAGGGCTTAAAAACCCGCATTCGACTGCTGCGTGCCATCACCTGGGTGGGACGCTGGTCAATGCTGGATCTGTTCGTGATTGCGGTCACCATGTCATTGGTGAATCGCGATCAACTGCTGGCTTTTACCATGGGACCTGCCGCTTTCTATTTCGGTGCGGCAGTCATCCTGACCATTATGGCTGTAGAGTGGCTTGATAGCCGCCTGATCTGGGATGCACATGCAACAGGAAACGCCGACTACACCGACTAGCGCCAACCTGCGTAACAAACGCAAGGTTTCGCCGTTCTGGCTATTGCCCATTATTGCCCTGCTGATTGCTGGCTGGCTGTTATGGACCAACTATCAGGAACGCGGTACCACAATTACCATCAACTTCCAGACTGCGGACGGCATTGTGCCAGGCCGCACGCCGATTCGTTATCAGGGCGTGGAAGTGGGAACGGTGCAAGGTATTGTGCTGAGCGATGATTATCACAGCATCCAGATCAAGGCCAGTATCAAGAGCGATATGCGCGATGCGCTGAAGGACAATACGCAGTTCTGGCTGGTCACGCCCAAAGCCTCTCTGGCGGGCGTTTCTGGACTGGATGCGCTGGTGGGCGGTAACTATATCGGCATGATGCCGGGCGGCGGCAATCCGCGTGAGCACTTCACCGCGCTGGATACCCAACCGAAATATCGCGTTAACACCGGGGAATTGCTGATCCATCTGCACTCCCCCGATTTGGGATCGCTGAATACCGGTTCGCTGGTCTATTACCGCAAAATCCCGGTAGGACGTGTGTATGACTACAGCATCAACGGTAATACTGATGGCGTCACGGTCGACGTACTGATTGAGCGTCGTTTCGTCAATCTGGTGAAAAAGCAGAGCCGCTTCTGGAACGTGTCCGGCGTAGACGCTGACGTCAGTCTGAGCGGTGCCAAAGTGAAGCTGGAGAGCCTGGCCGCGCTGGTGAATGGGGCGATTGCCTTTGATTCTCCAGAAGAAGGTCAGCAGGCCAACAGCGACGAAAACTATCAGCTCTACCCCGATCTGGCACGCAGCCAGCGTGGCGTGCAGATCAGTCTGGATTTACCGAGCGGCGATAACCTCAAAGCGAATAGCACGCCACTGATGTACCAGGGTCTGGAAGTGGGTACCTTAACCAAACTTAATCTGTTGCCGGGCGGCAAAGTCACCGGCGAACTCACCGTGGATCCTTCGGTGACGAGCCTGATGCGCAGCGGTACCCGCATTGAAATGCGTGCACCCAAACTGAGCCTGACCGACACCAATCTCAGCAGCTTGCTGACCGGTAACACCTTCGAACTGGTACCGGGCGAAGGTCCCGCGCAGGATCACTTTACCGTGCTGCCTGCCAGCGAAACCCTGCTGCAAAAACCGGATGTTCTGACGGTAAAACTCAGCGCGCCGGAAACCTACGGTATTGATGGCGGTCAGCCGGTGATGCTGTACGGCATGAAGATCGGGCAGGTCATTTCGCGTCAACTGGATGAGAATGGCATTAGCTTTGCGGTGGCCATCAATCCGGAATATCGCCATCTGGTGCACGCGGACAGCAAATTCATTGTGAATAGTCGTCTCGACGTGAAGTTTGGTCTCGAAGGAATGCAGGTGCTGGGTGCCAGTGCCCGTGAATGGGTAGACGGCGGCATACGTCTGGTGCCGGGTGCGAAAGGCAATCCTTCCGCCCGTTATCCTTTATATGCCGATGCTGAGCGTGCGCAGGAAGGGATTATAGGTGACCAACCGCCAACCACACTGAAACTGACCGCCAACAGCTTGCCAGATGTGCAGGCCGGTTCAGTGGTGCTGTATCGTAAATTCCAGGTGGGTGAAGTGGTGGACGTGGTGCCGCGCGCCGATGCCTTTGAGATTTCCATCCACATTGAGCCGCAATACCGCAAATTGCTGACCAGCGAGAGCGTATTCTGGGCCGAAGGTGGTGCGAAAGTGCAACTTAACGGCAGCGGTTTAACGGTGCAGGCTTCGCCGCTCAACCGTGCGCTGAAAGGGGCGATCAGTTTCGATAACCTCACTGGCGCGCAAGCGACGAAAGGCGTGAAACGCGTACTGTATGCCTCTGAAACGGCTGCGCGTGCAGTCGGCAGCCAGATCACCTTGCATACCTTTGATGCCAGCAAGCTGGCTGCGGGCATGCCGATTCGTTACCTCGGCATTAATGTCGGCCAGGTCGAATCACTGGCATTGAGTAAAGACAATAATCAGGTGGTGGCGAAAGCGGTGCTCTATCCCGAGTATGTGCAGGACTTTGCGCGTATCGGCAGTCGCTTCTCGGTGGTCTCACCGGAAATTTCGCCAGCGGGTGTTAATCATCTGGAGACCTTGCTGCAGCCTTACCTCAATGTCGATCCCGGCAAAGGGGCTCAGGCACGTACCTTTGAGTTGCAGGAGAGTACCATCACCGATTCGCGTTACCTCAACGGACTCAACATTTATGTTGATGCTACCGAAGCCGGTTCGCTGTCGTTGGGTACCCCGGTGCTGTTCCGTGGGGTTGAAGTGGGTACGGTAACCGGTACCTCGCTGGGCAACATGGCGGATCGCGTACAGATCGCGCTGCGCATCAGTAAGAAGTATCAGCATCTGGTGCGTAATAACTCCGTGTTCTGGCTGGCGTCTGGCTATAACCTCGACTTCGGTCTGATTGGTGGGGTAGTGAAAACCGGTACCTTCCAGCAGTTCATTCGTGGCGGCATTCAATTTGCCACACCGCCGACGGTGCCGCTGGCGCCTCAGGCCGGTGCTGATAAACACTTCCTGTTGCAGGATGAAGCGCCGAAAGAGTGGCGCAGTTGGGGAACGGCGATTCCGGATCCCAATTAAGCAATCGGGCAGCCTGCGGGCTGCCCGTTTTATTTGCACGTGTTACACTTCGCGCTAAATTTGATACCCCGGTAAATGTCCGTGTCCGATCGCTTTCCTGAAGATTTCCTTGCGCTGATGCGCACCAGCCTGGCTGACGAAAATGAACTGCAGCGTTTCCTGGCGATTAGCCAGCAGCCGCTGCGCCGCAGCCTGCGCGTCAATACGTTGAAAATCAGTGTGGAGGCGTTTTTAGCACGCACCGCGCATTATGGCTGGCGCTTAACGCCGGTTCCCTGGTGCGCCGAAGGATTCTGGATCGAGCGGGAAGATGAGACATTGCCGCTGGGCAGTGTGGCCGAGCACCTGAGCGGTTTGTTCTACATTCAGGAAGCCAGCTCAATGCTGCCGGTCACCGCGTTGTTTGATGCCGCGCCAGAAGCACGCAAGGTGATGGATGTGGCCGCTGCACCCGGTTCCAAAACCACGCAAATGGCTGCGTTGATGCGCAACGAAGGCGTGATCCTCGCCAATGAATATTCAGCCAGCCGCGTGAAAGTGCTGCATGCCAATATCAGCCGCTGTGGTGTCAGCAATGTGGCGTTGACGCACTTTGATGGTCGTGTGTTTGGTGCCGCCCTACCTGAGCAGTTTGATGCCATCCTGCTGGATGCGCCCTGCTCCGGCGAAGGTGTGGTGCGTAAAGATGCCGACGCCCTGCGTAACTGGACACTGGCCAGCACTGAAGAGATTGCCGCAACCCAGCGTGACCTGATCGACAGTGCATTCCATGCATTACAACCTGGCGGCACGTTGATCTACTCCACCTGCACGCTGAACCAGATTGAGAACCAACAGGTGATCGCCTGGTTGCAGCAGCGCTATCCCGATGCAGTAGAAATCGTGCCGTTGCGCGACCTGTTTGACGGTGCCGAGCGTGCATTGACGCCGGAAGGCTTCCTGCATGTCTTCCCACAGATTTTCGACAGTGAAGGCTTCTTTGTCGCACGCCTGCGCAAAACGGCCAGCATCCCGGCGCTGCCCGCGCCCACCTATAAAGTGGGTAAACTGCCCTTCTCGCCTGCCAGCCGCAAGCTGGTTGCTGAAGTGCAACAGGCGGCAGCACGGGTGGGTATCGAGTGGGATGAGCAGCATTCGTTGTGGCAGCGTGATAAAGAACTGTGGCTGTTCCCGGCTGCGCTGGAAAACTGGCTCGGCAGAGTGCGGTTCTCGCGCATCGGTCTGAAGCTGGCAGAGACCTTCCCGAAAGGCTATCGCTGGCAGCATGAAGCGGTGGTTGCCCTGACTAAACCGGGCAGCGCACTGGATTTCGAATTGACGGAAACGGAAGCAGAAAGCTGGTATCGCGGCCAGGATATTCATCCTGAAACCGCACCGGCACGCGATGAAGTGATCGTCACCTATCAGCAGCAGCCATTGGGATTAGCCAAGAAAGTCAGCAACCGCATCAAGAACAGCTACCCACGCGAACTGGTGCGCGACGGCCGTCTGTTCCGTTAACCCTTACTGAAGCTGAACCAGCGTTAAGCGATTACCGAACACTGCGCCGGTATCGATATAATGCTGGTTCGCCACATTGAGCGGCTGTTCCAGCGGCGTGTGGCCAAAATAGAAATCGCTCGCGCCGTCGATACTGGCGGAAGCGCCGCGATGATGACGCCCGAGGCGATCGCGGCTCCACACCACCTGATGCCAGTCCACGTCCTGACCCAACTCATAATGGCTGGCTGGATAGTCGGCATGGGCGATCACCACCACGCGGTCGGCTAACTCCAGGTGCAAAATCAGCGGCAGATCGGCACAGCGTTTCAGCGCATGGCGCGCCGCAATTAAATCCGCCCCTTTTAATTGCCAGAACCAGTCACCGCCGTTCATCATCCACAGCATAGGGTCTTGCCCTTCCAGCGCCGACAACGCCATCTGTTCATGATTACCGCGCACACAGCGAAACCATGGCTCCTGCAACAGCTGTAAGCAGCCGGGGCTGTCGGGACCGCGATCGATCAAATCCCCTACCGACAGCAGCAGGTCTCGCTCTTTATCGAAGTCATGCAGAATGAGCTGCGAGTCCAGTTGAGCGCGGCAACCATGCAAATCGCCCACCACCCAAATGTTACGCCACGTTTTGGCACTCACCGTTTGGTAAAACATGTAATCTTCCCCGGTTGACTGGAAGTTTAGTGAACCCGGCATAAAGTATAGTCCGGTGAGTTGAAGCCAGGGGAGGGAGCAGCGTGAGTAGCCGTAAACAATTTATCGGTGTACTGGTGTTTATATTTCTCGGCAGCCTGTTGTTGCTGGAATCGCTGGCGCGTTTGGTGCATCTGCTGTTTGTGGGCTAATCGCTGTTTCCTGTCGCGCTAAACACCTAAACTCCTTTCGATTCATATAAAGGAGCCAACATGAGCCAGAACATTTACGATAACCCCACCTTCTTTGCCGGTTATGCTACTTTACCCCGCTCGGTGGAAGGATTGGATGGCGCACCTGAGTGGCCCGCATTACGAGCGATGCTGCCCGATCTGCAGGACTTACGCGTCGTTGATTTAGGCTGTGGATACGGCTGGTTTTGCCGTTACGCGCAGCAGCATGGTGCCCGTGAAATCCTGGGGATTGATGTCTCAGAAAAGATGCTGGCGCAAGCGACCGCCATGACTTCTTCACCGAACATTCGCTATCAACGTGCGGATTTAGACACTCTGCAGCTCGATAAAACCTATGATCTTGCCTACAGCTCACTGGCATTACATTACCTGAGTCACATCGAGCCGTTATTCACCACCCTGTTCGATGCATTAAAACCTGGCGGTATGCTGATCTTCTCCTGCGAACACCCTATTTATACCGCTCCGCTTCAGCAGCAGTGGATTGTCGATGATCAACAGCAGCGCAGTTGGCCAATCAATCATTATCAACAGGAAGGCGATCGCATCAGTAATTGGTTTGCCGATGGCGTGAAGAAGCAGCATCGCAAATTAGCCAGCTGGATTAATGCGTTGATTGGTGCCGGATTCGAGATTGTGCATCTTGATGAATGGGGGCCTACCGATGAGCAGGTAAAGCAGAATCCGGGCTTAGAAGAAGAACGCGACCGTCCAATGATGTTTTTATTGTCTGCCAGAAAACCTCAATAAATTTCAAAAGCGGCTGCGTCCTGCAGCCCTGATGAAAGTCCCGTCCGGCGCTTATCTCCGGCGCTCATTAAAGGCGTTAGCTCTGTGCGGGACGGCGATCACTTTATCAATCCAGACAATTCTGAACAAGTTAAATGATATTAACTATCATTCTCATCATTGCTTTTTTACGCTTCGCTTACATTAGTGATGTTTATTTAAGCTTTCTTCCTTCCTGCCGATAACGTCCTATCCTCTTTCCTCCTTTATGAGAATATGAAAACGCTTTCTGTTATCACACTTATGCTGTTGCTTGTCAGCATGCCCACTCACGCCAAAAAGCATGTTGAACTGATCGAGCAAGGCAATTACATCAACAGCGAAGGACAATCGATTCATCGTCCCGCACATACGCAAAATAATGACGTTCCCGATGGCGCAACCGCTCGCTGTCGCGATGGGTCATACAGTTTCAGCACGCATCACCGCGGGACCTGTTCTCGCCATGGTGGCGTCGCGGAATGGCTGGCATCTTAAGCCACACGCAATAAGCAGCATGTGCCAGGCTTAAAGGACACTATTTTCTTAAGGAGTGAGCAATGAAAGACTATTATAAAATCGATCTGGAGCTTTTTATGCAAAATAACGTGGACTTGATTCGCGAAATAAAAAGCAAAGCGCCGGTTTATGCGGATGAGTTGGGATTAGAGCTGGTGCAGTATATTAACCGCGAAGTGAAACAAGCCCATCTGGATTATATCGAAAGCCTCGGCGTGCGCGATCCCTATGAATATTACGTCTCGCAACATGAAGAAGATCGTCACCTGGCTGACACGCTAATTGCTCAGCATCGTGCCGCCTTACACCACACCGCTTAACCAACTGATTTGCCACACAAGCCGTGTGGCAAACGGTGCTCTTTAATGCGAGAGAAAGAATATCGCCAGCAGGAAAAATCCCCATAATCCGGCAAAGGTCGCAAAGCCGACACGAGGCGTTTTCGTCCGACCGACTACCACACCGATAAAGATGCTTAGTAGCGTTAAGGTGCCAATCATTACCCAGAGAAGATATTGCGCATTTGCCATGAAGGATCCTTATTAATCGGCAATAAAAACAGTGCGCACTCTTATACCATTTTTCACGCTAACTGGCTGCTGTTAAATGTCCGCATCTTTCGTGCTGGCTTGAATTCATTACGCCGTTGGGTGACTGCAACGCACGGCTTTTAATTGTTCCAGCTCATTTAACCGTGCCGAGGCATGCTTGTTGGCGCTAGCCTTAGCGATACCGTTGCCGATGCCAAAATCGCCGATGAAACCAATCACCGTCAGCGCATCAAACTCACCGGTTATGTCGATCTGCTGCTGGACACTGTGGGATTTCGCAATTTCCTGATCCAGTGCCGCACAATTGTAGGTTTGCGCTTCTTCATCACTGACTTTGGGTGATTGCGGGTATTGTTTCAGGGCGCAGCCACTGATCAGCAGGATAGTGGTGAACAGTACAGCAGATTTGAACATCTCAAGACTCTCGTTTGGGCTGGCAGGGTTGGCGTATTGCTGAGAGGAAATGTAGCACGTGAAGCGAGGCGCGATTGGGTGAATAACTGGGCGATTTGCGGGTATTTTGCGCAAAGATTAGGTTAGGATTGCGGGATATGAATTTAATTCGGATATAAAGGTTTCGGACAAACTTCGGGAAATCTGGGTGAGGAGTAAATTATAATCATAAAAATCAATTACATAAAAAAAGACCCAATACGATTCCTGTATCGGGTCCAGGGAAATGGCTCTTTGAGAGCCGTGCGCTAAAAGTTGGCATTTTTGAAGGCGAGTTCGCCTTGCCATTTAAAGGTAGTCCAAAGGTGGTTATTTTCCAGCCAACCGTCACAATGCGGTCAGGAAGCTGCCAACTCTGTGATCGTGCTGACACATCGGGAAAGCAAGCGTAGCGGCAAAACTGTGCGCTACGCCCGAATTTTGCAGGGATTACTTACCGCACAACTGCTGCGCGCGATCAATGATCGGTTGCAGGCTCATTTTCTGGCCAGGATGTGCTTTGTCTTCCGCCACGATGGTATCGATGGATTGCAGTGTGCCCTTGCCGGCATCAGCGCGTGCTTGTGCTTTATCATTCAGCGGATACTGCAACAAGGTGCTCGGATTGATGGCAAACAGCGCGCCGTCTTTCTCACAGGTCAGCATCACCTCTTCGCGGGTGAAGGGCCATTTGTCCTTGCCAATCTCAAAGCGGCTGACGGTAATAATCTGTGCGGCCATCGCCTGGCTGCACAGCGCCATCAGAATGCAGGCTGGAATCAATTTCTTCAGCAAAATGTCGACCTCATTTTTCATTTATGACAATTCAGGCCGGTGACAGCGTGGCAAACACGCTAACCAATCCGACAACAACAATGGCCAGCAGCAGCTCAAGCTGCGTCAGGCGAATAAACTGCTGCGGCGCGTGACTGCCCGCGACGCGAAAACCTGGCACCAGAACATAGCGATTGATCAGCGCAATGCCCACCATCATCATTACCAGCAACACTTTGACCACCAGCATCGCACTCCACAGGGTCGTGCCCCAATTGAGCGGTGTGCCGCCAATCAGCAGGCTGTTGATCAGCCCGGTAAGCAGCGCCAGTGAGACAGCCAGATGCCCATAACGCGAAAAGCGCATCATGCAGCGAATCGCATCGGTGCGATACGTAATCTGACGGGCTTCACGCATTAGCAATATGAGAGGCAATAAGCCGCCGGTCCAGAACGCAGCAGCAATCAAATGCAGCGCGTGATTGATCTGCTGCAGCAAGCCGGGTAAACCATCGCGCATCGCGGCATGTCCGACGCCTGCCAGCGCCGCCAACTGCAACAGACCACTTATCAGTAAGAGCTGCTGGCGCAGTGTGCCACGCAGCAGCAAGGCCAGCGTGCTCAGCAGTGCGAACCCCAGTTCCCAACACCACACCGCGCCAAAGCGAGTGGCTAAAACCGCCTGCCAGGTTTCCAGGTCAGCGACATTGTGCCAGTCACCGCTCATCAAACCGGTTTGCGTGGCGAGCATTAACACCGCACTGAGCAGACTCAATAGCGCTGTCGTGACTAAAATTTTGTGCAAACGTTGCGCCAGCACCGGGCGATAGCGCCGCGGCGCCAGCAGAGCCGTATAGAACGCGCTGCCAGCCAGCAATAACACCGCAATAAAATGCAGGGCGCGCAGACTAATCCACAACGTGCTCAGGCTCATCGATTACTTCACGCTGAACGCGTAGCTTCCCTTGGTTTTGTGTCCATCAACGGACAACACATGCCAGTTCACCTGGTAGTTGCCGGATGGCAGCGGCTTGCTGATTGGCACGATCAACTGATCATGCTTTTTGTCGTTGAGTTTGGCTTTTTCCACGGCCATCGGCTGATTCTGTGCATTGAGCACTTCAACACCGCTGAAGGCAGGCTCAACATCTTCTGTGAAGGTCAGCGTCAGATTTTGTGGCGAGCTGTCGATCACCGCTTTATCGGCGGGAACCGGCGTTTTCAGGTGAGCATGTGCCAGTGCAAACTGACTGAAGACCAACGTGGATGACGCCAGCAACATCGCCACAATCGGGTTTAACGCAGTTTTCTTCATCACTTCTTCCCTTTGCCATGCGGCGCTCTGCCGCAAACGTGGCAGCAGGATACGCCGCTGGCAAAGACGTGTCGAGACTTGCGGTGCGATCCAATTTCCTTGATCCGTAAAGGGGAAACCATTACTTTTGCCCCTGTTTATCAGGAGAAATGCATGAGCCAAAACCTTGCCCTGTTGTCGCAGGAAGAGAAAGACAAAGTCAATGTCGATCTGGCCGCCGCAGGCGTGGCCTTTAAAGAGCGCTACAACATGCCCGTGATCGCGGAAATGGTCGAGCGCGAGCAGCCGGAAGCCCTGCGTGAGTGGTTCCGTCAGCGCTTGATGAGCTATCGCCAGGCATCGCTCAGCCTCTCTCGCCTGCCCTACGAACCTAAACAGAAGTAATTAATCTATGTTACGCGTTATCGATACCGAAACCTGTGGCTTGCAAGGCGGCGTGGTCGAAGTGGCGTCGGTGGATGTGATCGACGGCCAGATCGTCAATCCAATGAGCGATTTGATTTGCCCGGACCGCCCTATCAGCCGTCAGGCGATGGCGGTGCATCGCATTACGGAAGCAATGGTCGCCGATAAGCCGACCATTGAAGAAGCGATTGGTCGCTATCATGGCAGCCCCCATTATGTGGCGCACAATGCCAGTTTTGATCGTCGTATGTTGCCGATCATGCCCGGTGAATGGATCTGCACCATGACGCTGGCGCGCCAGCTGTGGCCGGGCATTAAGTACGGAAACCAGGCACTGCGTCACAGCCTGAAGCTTGACGTTACGCCACCTGCTGAACTGCATGCGCACCGTGCGTTATATGACTGCTATGTCACCGCTGCGCTGCTGATCCGCATCATGGAGACCTCCGGCTGGAGCGTCAGTGATATGGTCGGCCGCTGTCAGCCCGCAGAAGTCAGCGGCGATGTGTTCCCGTTTGGTAAATATCGCGGACAAAGCATTGGCAGCATTGCGCGTAAAGATCCCGGCTACTTACGCTGGGTGCTGGAGAATGTGCGCGATTTGCGCCCACCGTTACGGCAGGCGCTGCGCAAGTACGTGAAAGTCGATCAATAATCGACGCGGTCTGGCAAGCTGCCCTGCGCCAGACCGATCAGGAAAGTAAACTCCTGCGCTACCCCTTCATAGGCTTTAAAACGCCCTGATTTACCACCGTGACCGGAATCCATCTCGGTACACAGCAGCAGCAGTGTATCGTTGGTTTTCAGCTCACGCAGTTTTGCTACCCACTTCGCCGGTTCCCAATACTGCACCTGGGAATCGTGCAATCCTGTCGTCACTAACAGATGCGGGTAGGCTTTCGCTTCAATGTTGTCATACGGGCTGTACTGGCGAATGATGTGGTAAAACTCTTCTTGCTCCGGGTTGCCCCACTCGTCATATTCGCCGGTGGTTAGTGGGATCGACGGGTCCAGCATGGTCGTCACCACATCGACAAACGGCACTTGCGCCACAACACCGTGGAACAGTTCGGGGGCAAGGTTCATCACACCGCCCATCAACAAGCCGCCCGCACTGCCGCCCATCGCATACAGCTGCTGCGGATTGCCGTAGCCTTTCGCCACCAGCGCCTGCGTCACATCAATGAAGTCGGTGAAGCTATTCATCTTATTCTTCAGGCGACCATCGTCATACCACTGCTGCCCCAGTTCGCCACCGCCGCGCACATGGATAATCGCGTAAACAAAACCGCGTTCCAGCAAGCTAATGCGACTGGTGCCGAAACTGGCATCCATGCTACTGCCATAGGCACCATAGCCGTAAGCCAGCAGTGGATTGCTGCCCGGTTTGAAATGCTTGCGGTGATAGACCAGCGACACCGGCACTTCAGTGCCATCACGCACCGTGATCCAGTGATGTTCGCTTTTGTAGTCATCTGAGTTGAAGCCCGGCACCGGCGTCTGTTTCAACACCCGGCGGTCGCCCGTCTCCATATTGAGTTCAAACAGCGTGGTTGGCGTGGTCATGGATGAGTAGCCATAACGCAGCGTGTCACTTTCCGGCGAAGGATTGTATGCCAGCCAGGTGACGTAAGCCGGATCGTCAAAGGCGATCCCGATGCTTTCTCCACTTTCCCAGTTGATCTGGCGCAGCGTATTGACGCCGCGCTGGCGCTCTTCCACCACCAGCCAATGGCGGAACAGCTGGAAATCCTCCAGCACCACGTTATCGCGTGCCGGAATCAACGCCTGCCAGCGGTTCTCCGCCAGCCATGCGCTGCGATACAGGCCAAAGTTTTTGCCGTCGCGATTCGAGCGAATATAGAACTGGTGATTGTAGTGATCGATGCTGTACTCGTGATCGCGACGACGTGGACAGAATACCTGCGGCTGCGCATCCGGATACTCGGCATCAATCAGCTGGATCTCACTGGTGGTGGTGCTGTACATCGCGATCAGGATGAAGTGCTCGGAGGTGGTTTTGTGCACGCTGAGGTGGAAGCTCTCATCCTGCTCTTCATACACCAGCTGATCGTCTGATTGCGGATGACCTAACTCATGGCGCCACACCTGATAGGCCAGTAACGTTTTCGGATGCTTACGCACGTAGTACAGCGTGCGCGAATCATTGGCCCACGCCACGCTGGATGAAGCATCACTCAGCACTTCCGGATACCAACTACCACTCTCTAAGTTACGGAAGCGGATGCCATACTGGCGGCGCGACAGAAAATCTTCCGCCAGCGCCATCACCTGGTTGTCGGGTGAGATCGCCAGTGCGCCCATGGTATAGAAATCACTGTGAGAAGCTCGTTGATTGCCGTCGATCAGCAGTTGCCAGGGTTCATCCGCTGGTGCGTTCACCGATTGACGAAAATAGAGCGGGTATTCGTTGCCTACCTCATAGCGGCTTTGATAGCAATAGCCGTTTTTTACGTAGGGAACGGAGTGGTCCTGCGGTGGGATGCGGTCGACAATCTCTTTTAATATCCGTTCCTGCAAAGGATCTTGCGACGCCATCATCGCTTTACCGTACGCATTCTCGGCGTGCAGATGCTCCAAAATCTCTGGGTTTTCACGCTCGTCATCGCGCAGCCAATAATAGTTATCGGTGCGCGATTCGCCGTGCAGGTTCATGACGTGGGGGATTTTTTTCGCTTGCGGCTGGTTCATTCTGGCTCCTTTCCCTGAAAGACAACATTCAGCAAGCGTGGCACTTATCACGCGGGAAGCCAAGCAGCAGCGCAAAGGAAGTGTAACGAAAGGAGCGCTTTTTCATGCGCTCCCTCGTCAAGGGTGGTTAACGCAACAAATTAGCTGGAAAATCAGCGGGCAATTCACTGGCCGCACAGGCGATGACCTCATCATTATCGGCACCGCAATCTCGCACCAGTGTGATGGTGGCAAATTCGTCGATCACTTCAGTGGGATAAGCTGGACCCGCTTCGCGATAACGATTCATTTCGTTGAGATGTTCATTCTGGAAGCAAACCGTCTGCTGCGGGTTGTTCATCACCCAGCGGGGGAAGAAGATCGTACCGTGAAACAATCTGTCTCCCAGATTCGCGATCAAACTGACGTCAGTGCCGGTGGGTTCAGTCCAGGAAACTTTGTAGACCTCTTGCGCGACTCGCACAATATAGGCGCGCTGGTCCTTAACCCAACGATTACCCACCATCCCGCTATGAATACGATAATCAACGGTGCTGGCATTTTTAATATACAGCTCATAGTTCCAGCCATTGTCATAGGTATAGATAAGGTGTTTGCCAACAAATCCAGCCAAATCATTTTTATCGAAGGTGCTCATAATGTGTTCTCCTTTGGTTTGAAGCCAGATTACGCCTTCACTTACCTGATGAATAACGCTATGTTTCGATAAAATTCATTCAAAATTTAGATGATATGCATAAATCAACGTTGGAACAGTGGAGCTTGTTAAATGAGGTGGTGCTGCGCGGCAGTTTCGCCAGCGCGGCCGAGTCGACACATCGCAGCCAGTCTTCGGTAAGCTATAACCTCGCCATGCTGCAAGAACGCCTTGAAGTCACCTTGCTGGAGACCAAAGGAAGGCGCACCGTGCTGACGCCTGCAGGCGAGAAGCTTCTGGCGCAGGTCAGGCCACTGTTGAAAGCTTTCTACGCGCTGGAAAGCACCGCCAGCGCTATGCGCAACGGTGAGCGCAGCCGCATCGAACTGATGGTGGATAGCATCTTGCCGCGCGAGCATTTGTTCAGTGTGCTGAGTGAATTCCAGCGTCTCTATCCAGGTACGCAGGTTAACGTCACCGAGGTGTTGGAAACGCAGATACCGGATAACAGCCAGGCGGATGTAATGGTATTGAGCCAGCGCCAGCCCGGGACAGGCCGGGGCGAATGGATGATGAATGTGGATTTCGTGGCTGTTGCGCACCACCAGCATGCGTTACATCACTTGAACGGTGCGGTTAGTGCTGAGCAGTTAGCGGAATATCCGCTGATCCGCATTGCCGATCATCAGCATTTTAGCGTACTGCAGGAGCACCATCAGGGAGAGATCTGGGCTTGTTCCACCATCGAGGCCGCAATTGAAGCGGTAATGCATCAGGTTGGTTATGGTTGGTTACCGGAGACCCGTATTCAAGCCGCCCTGGCGGCAGGAATATTGAAGATGCTGCCACTGCAACAGGGCGTTCGTCGCGTTACAGCGCTGCATTTACTGATCAATAACGAGATCATTGTTATTGATGCACAGTTGCAAACGCTGCTCGATCTGATGCGCAATAAAGCCTGGATATGATCCAGGCTTCAGCATCATTACGCCGCTTTCTCCGCCTGAATATCGCGCTGAATGCCGTCGCGCACATCCTGTGGGATCTTAAGGGCATCACCCAGTGCAGAGAGATAGCTGCGCTCCATAAAGTGATCCACATCGATGGCGGCACAGCTGAGGAAGTACAGTTCCAGCGCCTCTTCTTCGTTTTTCACATCTGCCGCCAGCCACTGTGGATCGAGTGGACGGTTCATCGCCTGCTGGATCAGCGTTTCCGCCTGTGAACCATAACCCGCCTGATGGATATTCTGCTCAATAGCGGCACGTTCGCGATCGTCAATATGACCATCGCTTTTGGCGGCGAACACTAACGCCGTCACCAAACGTTCAGCGCGTTGATCCACAGGTGTCTGCAACTGACCAAATCCCGGATCATCCTGATGGGTTTCACGCACGCGCTGTTTGTACTTATTCCACAGCACCGCACCGGCAGCCGCACCGCCGCCGACCAGCAAGGCTTTACCGCCGTATTTGGTCAACAGGCTTCGCGTGGACTTGCTGGCCACCAGCAATCCCGCTAAACCACCCAGCGCGCCGGGGGCCAGCATATCGCTCAATCCACCGGCTTTGCCGTCGCCGCCCTTCTTCGCCAGCACCGACTGGATTTGCTGCAACCAATTGCTCATCGTTTAACTCCTGTTTAAGTTTCCGCGTTCCATGCTGCCGTAGCGAGTGTCAGGTAACGTCAGAGCGGGAAAAGTATGGCAAACCTGATGAAGGCGAAAGCGTGAGTACGCAAACGTTTTCGTATATACTGCGCGCGCATTTTGACTGCTAAGGTGAAATTATGACGACTCTCGGAACCGCGCTGCGCCCTGCCGCAACGCGTGTGATGCTGTTAGGTTCAGGCGAATTGGGCAAAGAAGTGGCGCTGGAGTGTCAGCGTCTGGGTGTGGAAGTGATTGCCGTGGATCGTTATGCCGATGCCCCTGCGATGCACGTTGCACACCGTAGCCATGTGATCAATATGCTGGACGGTGATGCGCTGGCTGCGTTAATTGCGCTGGAGAAGCCGCACTTTGTGGTGCCAGAAATTGAAGCTATTGCCACTGAAAAACTGCTGGAACTGGAAGCTCAAGGCCAGAAAGTGGTACCTACCGCGCGTGCTGCGCGCCTGACCATGAACCGCGAAGGTATTCGCCGTCTGGCGGCAGAAGAGTTGTCGTTACCGACTTCAACCTATCAGTTCGCTGACAGCAAAGAGAATTTCGTCGCAGCCGCCAATGAAATTGGTTTTCCGTGCATCGTTAAACCAGTAATGAGCTCATCGGGCAAAGGTCAGAGTTTCATCCGCGAAGCGAGCCAGCTGGATAAAGCCTGGGATTACGCGCAGCAAGGCGGACGTGCCGGTGCCGGTCGCGTGATCGTCGAAGGTGTGGTGAAATTTGATTTCGAAATCACCCTGCTGACCATCAGCGCAGTGGATGGCATCCATTTCTGCGCGCCGATTGGTCATCGTCAGGAAGATGGCGATTACCGTGAATCCTGGCAGCCACAGCAGATGACCGACCTGGCTCTGCAGCGTGCACAAGATATCGCATCTAAAGTGGTGAAAGCGCTGGGCGGATACGGTCTGTTTGGCGTTGAGCTGTTTGTCTGCGGTGATGAGGTGGTGTTTAGCGAAGTCTCGCCACGCCCACACGATACCGGCATGGTGACGCTGATTTCTCAGGATCTGTCCGAGTTTGCTCTGCATGTGCGCGCGTTCCTTGGCTTGCCAATTGGTGGCATTCGCCAGTATGGCCCGGCGGCTTCGGCGGTGATTCTGCCACAGCTGGATAGCAACAATGTGCAGTTCGTGAACATCGAAGCGGCATTGGGTGCGGGACTGCAGTTGCGTCTGTTCGGCAAGCCAGAGATTGCTGGTCAACGTCGTCTGGGCGTAGCGCTGGCTACCGGTGACAATACCGATGAGGCGATTGCGCGTGCCGTGGCGAGTGCCGCAGCCGTGAAAGTAGAGGGCTAATTCCCTCAGCTGCTGACAGCGAAAAAGGGCGGCCACCAGGCCGCCCTTTCAGTTCCAATGATTCGCACCCTGCCAGATGCGTTACTTCGCGCCTTCAACGGCTTCGCGAGCCAGACGCGTAATGCGATCCCAGTCGCCGCTTTCCAGCGCATCGTTCGGCACCAACCACGAACCACCAATACAGAGCACGCTTTTCAGCGCCAGGTAGTCACGATAGTTGGCCGGTGAGATACCGCCGGTTGGGCAGAAGCGCACCTGTGGGAAAGGACCGCCAATCGCTGACAGCGCTTTAACACCACCATTCGCCTCAGCCGGGAAGAACTTAAACTCACGCAGGCCATAATCCATACCCAACATCAGTTCAGAAACGGTGCTGATGCCCGGAATCAGTGGTACCGGACCTTCAACTGCGGCTTTTAGTAACGGCTCGGTCAGACCTGGGCTGATCACGAACTGCGCACCGGCATCAGTCACCTCTTTCAGCTGCTGGGTGTTGATCACTGTGCCCGCACCGACAATCGCTTCTGGCACTTCTTTGATCATCGCACGCAGCGCGTCCATCGCGACCGGCGTACGCAGCGTCACTTCCAGCACACGCACACCGCCGGCCACCAACGCTTTGGCCATCGGCACGGCGTGTTCCAGTTTGTTCACCACGATCACCGGCACAACCGGGCCCGTTGTCATGATCTGTTCAGCAGTGGTTTTCCAGTTCTTCATCAGGTTTCCTTAGTGGCATCAGCCCGACTCACATCCGGCTGTCAATGTTTGGGCTCTACCATACAAGATTGGCTGGAGCGGCGTCTATCGGATATCAAAAATTATTGAAACTCTGGTTCAATTTTAAGAAAAATGAATTTTCAAGTGGGAAGTTTTTTTCCTTCTGCATCATTCATCCCCATTGCCTGAGACAAATCTTTATCCGAAAAACCCAGATATCAATGACAACACGATAAGTAGCAGGATAATCGCGGACGCAAATGCCATGCCCAGCAAAATGGCATGGAATGCGAGCGTTCCGCAGCTAAATATCAGCGCGCCCCTGACACTCCATTTGTTCTCTTTACGCATACCACCAACGAAGGCCATGAGTAAGGCCGCCGTGGCGAGGCTAAGAACAACGGTAGTCAGTATTTGATCGATATTGATTTTCCTGGCGGGTTCACTTGAGGAAGGAGCTTTGCCTTTCAATCCGTCGATAACGCCTTTTTTAATCTCGCCAACGTGTCTGGCAACGACACTCTCAAGCGAAGGAGGTGCCGAGTAAGGCCCAGTTGAGAAATGGATAAGGCTGATAATCAGAGCTATCGCTCCCAATATCATACCGGCTGAACTCCATGCATTTTTTACCAGCTTATTCACACAATAATCCTTTATTTGATCAACCTGCTCCGTGCAGCAAATACTGTTACACGCTTTCTGACCCGTCAACGCTTACATTTTACAGAAATAAAAAAACGCTTTCGGTGATCATCATCGAAAGCGTTTGTCTGTGGTCTCTAATACCTAATCAGCCGTTAGATCACTGGCTGTGCCATCACAAATTATTCAAACTCATTCCAGGAACGGCCATCACGCGTAATCATCGCGACGGAAGCCACCGGGCCCCAGGTGCCGGCCTGATAAGGCTTAGGTGCTTCGGCATCGGCGTTCCATGCATCAATGATGGAATCCACCCAGCCCCACGCCGCTTCCACTTCGTCACGGCGTACAAACAGCGCCTGAATACCGCGCATGGTTTCCAGCAGCAGACGCTCATAGGCATCCGCCAGATGCGACTGGTTGAAGGTCTCGGAGTAGCTCAGATCCAGCTTGGTAGTCTGCAGTTTGTGCTTGTGATCCAGACCCGGCACTTTGTTTAGGATCTCGATATCCACCCCTTCGTCCGGCTGCAGACGAATGGTCAGCTTGTTCTGCGGCAGTTCAGCGTAGGAGTCTTTGAACAGGTTCATCTCTGGGTTCTTAAAGTACACCACAACCTCAGAGCATTTGGTCGGCAAGCGCTTACCGGTACGCAGGTAGAACGGCACGCCCGCCCAGCGCCAGTTGTCGATATCAACACGGATCGCCACGAAGCTCTCGGTGGCGCTCTGCTTGTTCGCGCCCTCTTCTTCCAGATACCCTGGTACTTTTTTGCCCTGCACGAAGCCGGCGGTGTACTGGCCACGCACGGTTTTTTCACGCACGTTGGTCTGGTCAATACGACGCAGCGAACGCAGCACCTTAACTTTCTCATCACGGATGGCATCCGCACTGAGATCGGATGGCGGTGACATGGCGATCATCGTGAGGATCTGCAACAGGTGGTTCTGGATCATGTCGCGCATCTGGCCAGCTTTATCGAAGTAACCCCAACGACCTTCGATACCCACCTCTTCCGCCACGGTAATCTGCACGTGATCGATGGTACGGTTATCCCAGTTATTCACGAAGATAGAGTTGGCGAAACGCAGAGCCAGCAGGTTCAGTACCGTCTCTTTACCGAGATAGTGGTCAATACGGAACACCTGGCTCTCTTCGAAGTACTTGCCAACGCTGTCATTGATCTCTCGCGAGGTCTCGAGCGAGGTGCCGAGCGGCTTCTCCATCACCACGCGCGCCGGTTTAGCATTTAGCTTGGCGGCGCCCAGTCCATCGCAAATGGCGCCAAAGGTGCTCGGCGGCATAGCGAAGTAGTTGATGGTGACACGATCTTTCTGGTCAAGCATCTTGCCCAGTTTGGTGAAATGTGAGGTGTCGTTAACGTCGAGGTTGCAGAAATCGAGACGGCTGCTGAGTTTATCCCACAGCGCTTCGTCGATTTTCTCCTTCATGAAGGTTTCCAGCGCTTCACGCACCACTTTGGTGTACGCGTCTTTGTCCCACTCCGCGCGCCCCACGCCGATGATGCGTGTGGTGTCGTGAATCTGACCGGCTTTCTCCAGCTGATACAGTGAAGGCAACAGTTTCCGGCGAGCAAGATCGCCTTTGGCACCGAAAATAACCAGATCGCATGCCTGGGCTGTTTGTGTTACCGCCATTTTCCTCTCCTCGTTGCAGGATATACCCGGTTTGAGCGTCCTCATCATCCCAGGTCCTTATTGTAATTTTCTTACAGCACAATGTACTTTTTTCCCCGCATCGGAACAACCCAGACGCGGTGTGGCATTAGCCATTACTTTGAACATGATGGCGAACAAAGGTGTGTTGTGGTGTGCGCTTTTCGCGCTTTTTCTGTTTCGATGTTTGTCGGGTTAAAACCCGGCAACGATCAAAGTATGACAAAAAAAACGCGCTTACATTTGTCCGCTGCTGCGTGCGAGGGTGTATTACACGGTATATTGTTGTGAATTGGCAGCGTTTTATCAGGTGATGAACGCGACGAAAGTGATTGAGACGCATCGGGTTAACGACATGCTGGAACATATTCAGGCGCAACTTAACGCGCTGAGCAAATCAGAACGGAAAGTGGCAGTACAGATTCTGGCCGCTCCGCAGCAGGCTATGCACTCCAGCATCGCCACCCTGGCGCGTGCCGCCGACGTCAGCGAACCGACCGTCAATCGCTTTTGTCATCGTATGGGTACGCGCGGCTTCCCTGACTTCAAGTTACGCCTGGCACAGAGTCTGGCGAAAGGTCCGAACTGGGTCAGTCGCGATGTGGAAGAAAATGACAGCGTCGAAAGTTACAGCCACAAGATTTTTGATTCCGCCCTCGCCGGCTTAAGTCATGTGCGCCAACAGCTGGATCTTCAGGTCATTGATCAAGCGGTTCTAGCCCTGACTCAGGCACAAAAAATCGCCTTTTTTGGTCTCGGCGCCTCTGCGGTGGTGGCGCACGACGCGACCAATAAATTCCTGCGCTTTAATCTGCCGGTCATCTGGTCAGAGGATATTGTGATCCAGCGCATGAGTTGCATAAATAGTGGACCAAATGACGTTTTTGTTCTCATATCACATACTGGTCGAACCAAAAATATGATAGAACTGGCTCGCCTGGCACGTGTAAACGCTTCCACAGTACTGGCTATCACCTCTCCGGGTTCACCCCTTGCGGCAGAAGCAACCCTCGCACTGACGCTCGATGTACCTGAAGATACGGATATCTACCTGCCGATGGTTTCCCGCCTTGCGCAATTAACCGTGGTTGATGTTTTGGCGACAGGTTTTACCCTTGAGCGTGGCGCGGCTTTCCGCGAAAATCTGAAACGGGTGAAAGAAGCGCTTAAGGATTCGCGCCTGGAAAAGCGGGTGCAGTAAAATAATTAACATCACATTCACAATGTGAGTCGAATCACAGCCCATCGATCATATAGAATATGCGATTACACCGTGTCCCCTAGAGAGTGACACGAACCTTTGTCAACGGAGTCCTTCATGTCAAGACGTCTCAGAAGAACCAAGATCGTAACTACCCTCGGCCCAGCCACCGATCGCGACAATAACCTCGAAAAAATCATCGCGGCGGGCGCGAACGTGGTGCGACTCAATTTCTCCCACGGCACCCCGGAAGACCACCAGATGCGCGCCAACAAGGTGCGTGAGATTGCCGCTAAGCTTGGCCGTCACGTGGCGATTCTGGGCGACCTGCAAGGTCCAAAAATTCGTGTTTCCACCTTCAAAGAAGGCAAAGTCTTCCTGAATGTCGGCGATCGCTTCCTGCTGGATGCGGATATGGGCAAAGGCGAAGGTGATAAAGAGAAAGTCGGTATCGACTACAAAGGCCTGCCAGAAGACGTGGTGCCGGGCGACATCCTGCTGCTGGATGATGGTCGTGTACAGTTGAAGGTGCTGGAAGTTCAGGGTGTGAAAGTCTTCACCGAAGTCACCGTCGGCGGCCCGCTCTCCAACAATAAAGGCATCAATAAACTCGGCGGCGGTTTGTCTGCCGAAGCGCTGACTGAGAAAGATAAAGTCGATATCATTACCGCCGCGAAAATCGGCGTGGATTACCTGGCCGTGTCATTCCCGCGAAATGGTGAAGACATGAACTACGCTCGCCGACTGGCGCGCGATGCAGGTTGTGATGCCAAACTGGTGGCCAAAGTCGAACGTGCAGAAGCCGTTGCGTCTCAGGAAGCGATGGATGATATCATTCTCGCCTCTGACGTGGTGATGGTCGCGCGTGGCGACCTCGGCGTTGAAATTGGCGATCCAGAACTGGTAGGGATCCAGAAGGCGTTGATTCGTCGTGCGCGTCAGCTGAACCGTACCATCATCACCGCCACGCAGATGATGGAGTCGATGATCACCAACCCGATGCCAACCCGCGCTGAAGTGATGGACGTGGCGAACGCCGTGCTGGATGGTACCGATGCCGTGATGCTGTCAGCAGAAACCGCTGCCGGTCAGTATCCAGCGGAGACCGTGTCTGCGATGGCGAAAGTGTGTCTCGGTGCGGAAAAAATCCCAAGCGTCAACGTGTCTAAGCACCGTCTTGAAGTGCAGTTCGACAACGTGGAAGAAGCGATTGCGATGTCCGCGATGTATGCAGCCAACCACCTGCAGGGGGTTTCTGCCATCATCACCATGACCGAATCGGGCCGTACTGCGCTGATGACGTCACGTATCACTTCTGGCCTGCCGATCTTCGCTATGTCACGTCACGAACGTACATTGAACCTGACTGCGCTGTATCGCGGCGTGACCCCGGTTTACTTCGACAGCAACAATGATGGTGTAGCCGCCGCGCATGATGCAGTGAACCTGCTGCGCGACAAAGGTTTCCTCGTTTCGGGCGACCTGGTGATTGTCACCCAGGGCGACGTGATGGCAACCACCGGCACCACCAACACCAGCCGTGTTCTGCGCGTAGACTAAACGCTCACGCACCACTCACAGCGGCTGTAACAACATGGATAAACGCGACTGCCTGGCAGTCGCGTTTTTATTTTTTCTGACAAGGAGGCCAGATGGCCCGCTATCAACCGATTACCCAACTCACCGGACGGGTGCTGCTGTTCCCGCTCGCGCTGGTGTTGTTTGAGTTCGCGACTTACATCGCCCATGACATGATTCAGCCCGGCATGCTGCTGGTCACTTCTGAATTCAACGTCGGCCCGGAATGGGTGTCGACTTCTCTTACTGCTTATCTGATGGGCGGCGTGGTGCTGCAGTGGCTGCTCGGCCCGCTCTCGGACAAATATGGTCGCCGTCCAGTCCTGCTGTTCGGCATTCTGTTCTTTGCTGCGGCCTGCATTCTGACCACCTGGGTCACGAACATCGAACAGTTTGTCACCCTGCGTTTTATCCAGGGCATCAGCCTGTGCTTTATCGGTGCAGTCAGTTATGCCGCCGTGCAGGAAGCGTTTGATGAGGCTTTAGCGGTGCGCATGATGGCGCTAATGGCCAACGTGGCCCTCTTAGCCCCGCTGGCCGGTCCGCTGGCGGGTGCCGCCTGGTTAACCGTGGGTGAATGGCGCAGCATGTTCTGGCTGTTTGCGATTTGTAGCGTGGTGGCTTTTGTGGTGCTGTGGCGCATCATGCCGGAAACCGCTGGCGATCGTAGCCACTCCATTGCCCTGCCGAATCTGGCACGCGCCTATGGCCGTCTGGCACGCGATCGTCAGGTGATGTATGGATCTTTCGCTATTGGCCTGGTGTTTATTCCGATTCTGACCTGGGTTGCCCTGTCGCCCGTGATTCTGATGCATGACGAGGGCTTATCGCGCATGGAGTATGCGTTGCTGCAACTGCCAGTGTTCCTTGCCATGATCGCTGGCAACCTGACGCTGGGTAAACTGGCGGGTCGCGTTCCCATCGAGCAGCCGGTCAAATTCGCGGCGTGGCCGATTCTGCTGGGTTTAAGCATCTCGTTGCTGGCTAACCTGCTCGACAGCCATACCTACCTGCTGCTGACCGCAGGATTAAGTCTGTATGCCTTTGGTGCGGGCATGGTCAACGCCGGTCTGTATCGTCTGACGCTGTATTCCAGCAGCGAAGGTAAAGGCAGCGTGGCAGCCATGCTGGGAATGATCAGTATTCTAACATTGGCCATCGGGATTGAACTGGCAAAAGCAGGCTACTTCAGTGGTGGCACGCCATGGTTCAGCGGCATCAATTTTGCGGCAGGTGTGCTGTGGTTTGGCCTGGTCACACTGTTTCTGCGTGAACGTATCCGACGCAGCCACGTTGAAGCGGTAGAATAATCAAAGGGGCCAATCGGCCCCTTCGTTATTTCTTGCGAGGATAAAGCTCCTTACGCGCATAAGGTTCAATATCCCCTTCTTTACGCGTTTTCAGCAGCTTTAAAATCCAGGTGTATTGCTCTGGATGCGGCCGCACAAATATCTCAACTTCCTCATTCATTCGCCGCGCCAGGGTGTTATCGTCGGCATCCAGCAAATCGTCCATCGGCGGACGCACATAGATTTCCAGACGATGGGTCTCGCTGTTGTACACCGGAAACAGTGGCACCACGCGCGCTCGACACACTTTCATCAATCGGCCGACCGCTGGCAGTGTTGCTTTATAGGTGGCAAAGAAATCCACAAATTCACTGTGCTCCGGGCCGTGATCCTGGTCCGGCAGATAGTAACCGTAATAGCCCTGACGCACCGAGGCGATAAATGGCTTAATGCCGTCATTACGTGCATGCATGCGGCCACCAAAGCGACGCCGTACGGTGTTCCACACATAATCCAGCAGCGGATCGCTCTGATTATGGAACATGGCCGCCATCATCTGGCCCTCTGACGCCAGCAGCATCGCCGGGATATCCACGGCCCAACCGTGCGGCACCAGAAAAATCACGTTCTCTTTGTTGGTCTGCAGGGCTTCGATAATTTCACGGCCGTGCCAGTCAACGCGTTGGCGCACACGAGCCGGATCGCGCATCCCCAACTCAGCCATCATCACCATCGCCTGTGGCGCGGTGGCAAACATACGATCAGCAATCTCTTCGCGCTGTGCTTCGCTTAACTCCGGCAGGCAATAATAGAGATTGATCAACGCACGACGACGCGCACTTTTTGCCAGCTTACCGGCAAACCGCCCCAATCCACCCAAAATCGGGTCGCGCACTTTGGCAGGCAGCATTGCCATACCCGCCAGCGCACCAATCGCCAGCCAGTTGCCCCAGTATTTCGGTTTTAAAAAAGAACGTTGAAAAACGGGAATAAATTCACTGTTATTTTTCTTTCGGGTTTCCATGCACTCGCCTCTGACAATGACGGGACAATGATAGTGACGGTGGTTAATTTTGCAATCATCCTGCGTCAGATAGCAAAAAACCGACGAATAATTCGTCGGTTTTTTCACTATTGGCTACAGAAATGGGTTATTTCAGTGCCAGTTGTGGCAGATAGCTCTTCACGTCCGCCAGATAGTTGCTGCGATCTTTACCGGTCAGCCCTTCCATACGCGGCAATTTTGCCGTGAGTGGATTGACAGCCTGATTGTTGATCCACACTTCATAATGCAGATGCGGCCCCGTAGAACGCCCGGTGTTGCCAGACAGTGCAATACGGTCACCGCGCTTCACTTTCTGTCCTGGTTTCACCAGCGCCTTACTCAGGTGCATATAACGGGTCATATACTGACGACCGTGACGAATGGCCACGTAGTTACCCGCCGCCCCGCCATTTTTGACCATCACCACTTCACCATCACCCACGGCCAATACCGGTGTACCGATCGGCAGCGCGAAATCGACCCCCTTATGTGGTGCGATGCGGCCCGTTACCGGGTTAAGACGGCGCGGATTAAAGTTGGAGGAAACGCGATACTGTTTCACCGTCGGGAAGCGCATAAAACCACGCGCAAGGCCTGAGCCGTTGCGATCGTAGAATTTTCCATCTTCCGCGCGGAACGCGTAGTAATCTTTGCCACCGGTACGCAGACGCACGCCGAGCAGCTGGCTCTGCGCACTTTTGCCATCCAGCATCTCGCGTGACATCAGCACGCTAAAATCGTCACCGGCGCGCAGTTTGCGGAAATCCATCTGCCACTGCATGGCTTTGATAACGTTGCTGGTTTCAGCACTGGTCAAGCCTGCACGCTGGGCGCTGGCACCAAAGCTGCCACGCACTTCACCTTTCAGCACACTATTTTGCCACTCGCCCTTTTGCATCTCCTGCTGCATCTTAAAGCTGCCATTCGGCTGGCGCTCGTAAGTGCGGGTTTCACGGCGATCCACTTCCCAGGTAAAGTTTTGCAGTTGACCATCCGCATCCAACGTCCAACTGAGTTGCTGACCGACGCGCAGGTTACGGAAGTCTTTATCGCTATTGACTAACGCATTGATATCACTGAGATCAATACCGTACTGATTCAGTGCGCTGCTCAGGGTATCGCCAGAGGAAACGGTATAATCGTGTTGATTCGGGTTGTCCTGCACATCTTTATCGATGTCATCGGCCGGAATCTCTTCTTCCGGTTCAACCGTGGTCTGATCAATCGGCTCACTGGCTTCGGGTAACAGCGTGCGCAGTTCGTTTTTGTCCAGCGTGATGTCTTTCACGATGGGGGCAACATCATGGGGATGGTAAACGTAAGGCCGCCAGACAGCGACGGCCAACGTGATAACGGTTAATGAACCCAGCATAACGCGGTGGGGACGCGGCAAATTATTAAATGCGAGGGCGACAGAGCGGGCTATCTGCTGCACTTTTACTTATTCCTCTATGCTCCATTCAGGCAGCTCGCATACTGGCTCGACAACTGTGAGAGGAATTTCACATAGCTGTCTTTGGTTAAGCTGATTCCCATGCCCAGCGGGTCAAGTGTGCCTTTGCGCACGTTGGTTCCGCGAGACACGGCATCGATGACGGCCGGCCTGAATTGTGGTTCAGCAAAAACGCATACGGCTTTTTGCTCAACCAACTGTGTTCGTATTTGATGTAAACGCTGGGCGCCCGGTTGGATCTCAGGGTTGACGGTGAAATGTCCAGCAGGGGACAAACCGTAGTGTTTTTCAAAGTAGCTGTACGCATCGTGAAAAACGAAATAACCCTTACTCTTAACGGGGGCAAGCTGCGCGCCAATATGCTTATCCGCATCTGCTAATTCTGCTTCAAACTGCTGCAGGTTCGCGTCAAGTTTGGCTCTGCTTTGCGGCATAAGTTCCAATAATTTTCCGTGGATTGCAACCGCAGATTGTCGCGCAATCTCAGGTGACATCCACAGGTGCATATTAAACTCACCATGGTGGTGGTGTGTATGAGACGGCTCCTGGTCATCAGACTTATCTGAGTCATGCTCATGATCGTGACCGTGCTCATGTTCGTCCTCGTCTTCACCACCACGAATCAGTAGCGGTTTCACCCCTGGCATCGCCGCTATTTCGAGATTTTTAGCCTCAGGTAACTCTGCCGCTGACTTGGTCAGAAACGCCTCCATTTCTGGTCCAACCCATACCACTAAGTCCGCGTTTTTAATACGTTTTACATCAGAAGGACGTAAAGCATAATCGTGCTCTGAAGCGCCATCGGGCAACAGCACTTCCACTGGCGTCACGCCATCTGCAATGGCCGCTGCGATAAATCCGATCGGTTTGATTGAAGCCACTACGGCTGAGTGCGCGGGCATCGCGCAGGCGGCGGCGAGAGCCGCAGCAGGAAGAGTGAAAGCGAAGCGCTGCTTAATGTGTAACATAATGCGTCATTCCATCGTGACCTGTTGATGGAATGTGATATTATAACATTCGAAATTCAATGCAACCCGTAAATAATATGTCGTCACTTGTTACACTTGAAAACATCTCCGTCAAGTTTTCCCAGCGCCCTGTGCTAGCAGGTATTAGCCTGACACTGGAGCCAGGGAAAATACTTACGCTGCTTGGGCCGAACGGCGCGGGCAAATCGACGCTGGTCCGGACGGTGCTCGGCCTTCTTACGCCTACAGGGGGTAGCGTCAAACGCACCCCCGGTTTACGCATTGGCTACGTGCCTCAGAAGTTGCACATTGACCCGACGTTGCCGATCACCGTTGAACGTTTTATGCGTCTGACGCGTGGCAGCAAGCGAGATGCTATTCTCCCGGCTTTGAAACGCGTACAGGCCGGACATCTGCTGAATGCGCCTCTGCAAAAACTCTCAGGTGGTGAAACCCAGCGCGTACTGCTGGCGCGTGCCCTGCTCAATCAACCCCAGTTACTGGTGTTAGATGAACCTACGCAAGGCGTTGACGTAAATGGGCAAGTGGCGCTCTACGATTTGATCGATCAGCTTCGTCAGGAGCTCAACTGTGGCGTGCTAATGGTTTCGCACGATCTGCATCTGGTGATGGCAAAAACTGACGAGGTATTGTGCCTCAACCACCACATCTGCTGTTCCGGCACGCCAGAAGCGGTGTCGCAGCATCCAGAATTTATCGCCATGTTCGGCCCACGCGGCGCGCAGCAATTGGCTATTTACCGCCATCATCATAATCACCGTCACGATTTACAGGGACGCATTGTGCTGCGCAAAGGAAATGGTCCGTCATGATTGAACTGTTATTACCCGGCTGGCTCGGTGGCGTGCTGCTGGCGCTGGCGGCGGGTCCGCTTGGCTCGTTTGTGGTCTGGCGCCGCATGTCTTATTTCGGCGATACCCTCGCGCACGCTTCGCTGCTCGGCGTGGCCTTTGGTCTGCTGCTCAATGTGAATCCCTATTATGCAGTGATTCTGGTGACTGTATTTCTGGCTCTGGGCTTAGTGTGGCTGGAGCGTCGTCCGCATCTGGCCATTGATACGTTACTCGGCATTATGGCGCACAGCGCGCTGTCGCTGGGTTTGGTGGTAGTCAGCCTGATGCAGGGTGTACGCGTCGATTTAATGGCGTATCTGTTTGGCGATCTGCTGGCGGTGACACCGGATGATTTGTGGATGATGGGCGCTGGCGTGGCCATTGTACTGGCGGTGATGGCATGGCAGTGGCGCTCACTGCTGTCGATGACCATCAGCCCGGAGTTAGCTCAAGTGGATGGCGTCAACATTCAACGCACGCGCCTGATGCTGATGCTGGTCACCGCCTTGACCATTGGTGTGGCAATGAAGTTTGTCGGTGCACTGATTATCACCTCACTGTTGATTATTCCCGCTGCCACCGCACGTCGTTTCTCCCGTTCACCGGAACAGATGGCCGGTTTTGCGGTGATTATCGGTATTCTGGCGGTCACCGGCGGACTGACGTTCTCCGCCACTTACGATACACCCGCCGGCCCTTCCGTGGTGCTGTGCGCCGCTGTGCTGTTCATCTTTAGTATGGCGAAAAAGCCGGCGGCGTAATAAAGGGGCCATTAATGGCCCCTTAGCGAATGCCCGATCGTGAAACCGCGCAGCCGGACGAACGCCAGCATTACTCGTCGCGGCTGATGCCGAAATGCTTGTAGGCATGCTGCGTTGCCAGACGGCCGCGCGGCGTGCGCTGAATGAATCCTTGCTGAATCAGGAAGGGTTCAATCACATCTTCAATGGTTTCCCGTTCTTCACCAATCGCCGCCGCCAGGTTATCCAACCCCACCGGACCACCCGAGAACTTGTCGATGATCGCCAGCAACAGCTTGCGGTCCATGTAATCGAAACCCTGATTATCGACGTTGAGCATATCGAGTGCGCTGGCAGAGACTTCACCACTCATCACACCGTTGGCGCGAACTTCGGCGTAATCGCGTACGCGACGCAATAAACGGTTGGCGATACGAGGTGTACCACGGGCACGGCGCGCCACTTCTAACGCGCCCTCTTCACTCAATGCCAATCCTAAGCACGCTGCACTGCGGCTGACGATGTGTTGCAGATCCGGTACGTTGTAGAATTCAAGGCGTTGCACAATACCAAAGCGATCGCGCAGCGGCGAGGTCAGCGAGCCCGCGCGCGTGGTGGCGCCAATCAGGGTAAAGGGGGGCAAATCAAGTTTGATTGAGCGCGCCGCTGGGCCTTCGCCAATCATAATATCCAGCTGATAGTCTTCCATCGCCGGATAGAGCACCTCTTCCACCACCGGTGATAAGCGGTGGATCTCATCGATAAACAGCACGTCATGAGGTTCGAGGTTGGTCAGCATCGCAGCCAGATCGCCTGCCTTCTCCAGCACCGGACCAGAAGTGGTACGTAAATTCACGCCCATCTCATTCGCCACAATGTTAGCCAGCGTGGTTTTACCTAATCCCGGCGGGCCGAAAATCAGCAGATGGTCCAGCGCATCGCCACGCAGTTGCGCCGCTTTGATGAAAATCTCCATCTGCTCGCGCACCTGCGGTTGCCCCACGTATTCCGCCAGGAGCTTAGGACGAATGGCACGGTCGAGGCTCTCTTCTTCATTTATAGAGACGCCCGAGACCAGGCGATCGGCTTCAATCATGCATTACCTCAAATAGCTGCGCGCAGAGCTTCACGGATCAGGGTTTCGCAATCCGCATCAGGTTTGCCGACTTTACTGATCATGCGGCTGGCTTCTTGCGGTTTATAACCCAGCGCCACCAGTGCAGCAACCGCTTCGGCCTCAGCGTCATTCGCGGCTGGCGCTTCAGACGGCGTGGTCAATGTGAAGGTCGAGTCACTGCCAAACAGATCGCCGTGCATGCCTTTAAAGCGGTCTTTCATCTCCACCACCAGACGCTCGGCGGTTTTCTTGCCGACGCCAGGCAACTTGATCAATGACGCGATCTCTTCACGCTCAACGGCGGTCACAAACTGTTGTGCTGACATGCCAGAAAGGATTGCCAGTGCCAGTTTTGGCCCCACGCCATTGACTTTCACCAGTTCACGGAACAGCGCACGCTCTTGTTTGTTATTGAAGCCGAACAGCAGCTGCGCATCTTCACGCACCACAAACTGGGTGAAGATAATCGCTTCCTGATTGATCTCCGGCAGCTCGTAGAAGCAGGTCATTGGCATGTGCACTTCATAACCCACACCGTGCGCCTCAATCAACACCAGCGGCGGCTGTTTTTCCAGAATATTGCCTCGTAAGCGACCAATCACCTGAGCAGTTCCTTATGTAATCCTAAAAATACCTGATTGATTTCCGCTGACGTTAAAGCGGCAAGCGAGCGCATGACGATGAACGCACTGAGGTCAGTGATTCAGGTTAACAAGGGTAGCTCGCGCATCAGCCAGTGGAAATATGACGGGTATTTATATCATAAAAAAGGCTGGATCAATATCCAGCCTTCAATGTTTGGGTTTTCGTCAGCCGGACCGCAATCGCCCACGCGTCATCACCAGCTTAGCGTCACTCAATCGCGTGGTGTTTTGGCTCAGGTGACAATGGGTGATGGCAATCGCCAGCGCATCAGCGGCATCAGCTTGTGGGTTAGCGGGAAGTTTCAGCAAGGTGCGCACCATGTGCTGAACCTGACTTTTTTCTGCCCCACCGGTGCCGGTTACCGTTTGTTTGACCTGACGCGCTGCATATTCGAACACCGGCAAATCGAGATTCACCGCCGCGACAATCGCTGCGCCACGCGCCTGGCCCAGCTTAAGCGCTGAGTCCGCATTCTTCGCCATAAATACCTGCTCGATAGCAAAATAGTCTGGCGAGAATTGGGTGATGATTTCTGTCACCCCGGCGTAAATCAATTTGAGGCGAGAGGGTAGATCGGTGACGTTGGTGCGGATACAGCCGCTGCCCAGATAGCTGAGCTGGCGGCCAACCTGACGAATCACACCGTAACCGGTGACGCGCGAGCCGGGGTCAATCCCGAGAATGATCGCCACTACGCGCCTCCGGCTGTGAGGTTAATGGAAAACGCCATTACAGCGTTTCCGCGACCTCATCAGAAATTTCACCATTATGATAAACTTCCTGCACATCGTCGCAATCTTCCAGCATGTCGATCAGACGCAGCAGTTTCGGTGCGGTTTCCGCATCCATTTCCGCTTTGGTGGAGGGGATCATTGAGACTTCAGCGGTATCCGCCTTCAGGCCACCGGCTTCCAGCGCATCACGCACCGCACCCAGCTCTTCCCACGCGGTAAACACATCAATCGCGCCGTCGTCGTAGCTCACCACGTCTTCCGCACCGGCTTCCAGCGCCGCTTCCATGACCGCATCTTCATCCTGGCCTGGCGCAAAGGAGATCACACCCTTTTTGCTGAACAGGTAAGAAACGGAACCGTCGGTGCCGAGGTTGCCACCGGTTTTGGTGAAGGCGTGACGCACTTCGCCCACGGTACGGTTACGGTTGTCACTCAGACACTCGATCATCACCGCTGAGCCGCCTGGACCGTAACCTTCATAGATGATGGTTTCCATGTTGGAATCATCTTCGCCGCCCACGCCGCGTGCAATCGCACGGTTCATGGTGTCACGGGTCATGTTGTTGGACAGGGCTTTGTCCATTGCTGCGCGCAGACGCGGGTTCGAGCCGGCATCGCCGCCGCCCAGTTTCGCTGCGGTCACCAGCTCACGGATGATCTTGGTGAAGATTTTACCGCGCTTAGCGTCCTGCGCCGCCTTGCGGTGCTTGGTGTTTGCCCACTTACTGTGTCCAGCCATCTTGAGTATTTCTCCGATCTTTTATTTCGCACGAGCTATCTTACTTGCGATCTCGATTCCCGGCAGTGCTCGCAATCCTCACGTACAAAAGTACGCTCCGGTTGCTGCGCGCTGGCGGTAACCGACCTCGCTGCGCCGATTACGCTCGACTGTTCAATATTAGGGCGCAGGGTTGAAACTCTGCGCAGGATAAATGAAATCTACCTTAATCGTCGCCGGAAAAACGCGCGGCGGCGGGCATTCAGGTAAATTCTTCGATTGCCTGGCGGTTACTCCAGGACTTGGTCAGGGCTGCGGCAGCGGCAGGATCGAGCCAGCGCGCGGCGAGATGCTCGGTGAGCAGCAGGTCACGCTCTTGCGGGAGTGCCAGCCGGAACCAATGTTCGCGGTTGTGCGTGATGCCAGGTGCGTAGCGATGGCGATAGTGCGGGAAGATTTCAAACTCAATGTGTTTGTGGCAATCGTCCAGCACCAGCTGTTCGCCCGCAACGTCGATACCCAGCTCTTCTGACACTTCGCGCTGTGCCGCCTGACGCGGGCTCTCACCCGCTTCGAGGCTGCCCGTTACGGATTGCCAGAAACTTTCATCATCCCGTCGCTGCAGCATTAACACCCGGCCAGTATCTCGCGCAAAAATCACCACCAGCACTGAAACCGGATGTTTATAGCCCATTACTTGTTCTCTGACTTTTCTTTCTTCGGAGCCACAAGAATGCCGAGATCCAACAACGCTGCCGGGTTGGCTTCGCTTGGCGCTTCGGTCATCAGGCACGCCGCTGCAGTGGTTTTCGGGAACGCGATAACATCACGGATGTTGTCGGTGCCGGTCAGCAGCATGGTCAGACGGTCCAGACCGAAGGCCAGGCCCGCGTGCGGTGGTGTACCGTATTTCAGGGCATCCAGCAGGAAGCCAAACTTCTCGCGCTGCTCTTCTTCGGTAATACCGAGAATGCTGAATACGGTCTGCTGCATGTTGCCGTTGTGGATACGCACGGAACCGCCACCCACTTCGTAGCCATTGATCACCATATCGTAAGCGTTCGCCACGGCCTGCGTCGGGTCGACCGCCAGCTGTTCAGCCGTCAGTTCTTTAGGCGAGGTGAACGGGTGGTGCATCGCAGCCAGACCGCCCTCTTCATCCGCTTCAAACATTGGGAAGTCGATGACCCACAGCGGTGCCCACATGCTTTCGTCAGTAATCTTCAGATCACGGCCCACTTTCAGACGCAGTGCACCCAGCGCATCAGTGACGATTTTGGCACGGTCAGCACCGAAGAAGATCAGATCGCCATCTTGCGCAGTGGTGCGGTTCAGAATCGCTTCAACGATTTCAGGCGTCAGGAACTTCGCCACCGGGCTCTGTACACCCTCGAAGCCTTTTGCACGCTCGTTGATCTTCATCCACGCCAAACCTTTGGCGCCATAGATCTCAACAAATTTGGTGTACTCATCAATCTGCTTACGCGTCAGCGCTGCACCACCCGGCACACGCAGCGCGGCAACACGACCTTTCGGATCGTTAGCCGGGCCAGCGAACACCTGGAACTCCACGTTCTGCAGCAGGTCAGCGACATCGACCAACTCCATCGGGTTACGCAGATCGGGTTTGTCAGAACCGTAACGGTTCATAGCTTCAGCAAAAGTCATTTGCGGGAAGTCACCGAGATCCACGCCTTTCACGTCGATCCACAGTTCACGAATCAGACGCTCCATCTTTTCACGCACCTGCTCGGCGGTCATGAAAGAGGTTTCCACGTCGATTTGGGTGAATTCTGGCTGACGGTCTGCACGCAAGTCTTCATCACGGAAGCATTTAACGATCTGATAATAGCGATCGAAGCCGGACATCATCAGCAGCTGTTTGAACAGCTGTGGGGACTGCGGCAGCGCGTAGAATTTGCCTTTGTGCACGCGGCTTGGCACCAGATAGTCACGCGCACCTTCTGGCGTGGCTTTGGTCAGCATCGGGGTTTCGATATCGAGGAAGCCCTCGTTATCCATAAAGCGACGCACGAAGCTGGTGATTTTCGCACGGGTTTTCAGACGCTGTGCCATTTCCGGACGACGCAGGTCCAGATAGCGATAGGTCAGACGCGCTTCTTCGCTGTTGGTCTGGTTAGAGTCCAGCGGCAAAGGTTCAGCGCGGTTGATGATGTTCAGCGCATGGGCAAACACTTCGACATCGCCGGTGGCCATATCGCTGTTGCGGTTTTTCTCTTCACGCGCACGCACGGTGCCGGTGATCTGGATACAGAATTCGTTACGCAGCTCAGAGGCCAGCTGGAAAGCGTCCTGATGATCGGCGTCGAAGAATACCTGAGCGATACCTTCACGGTCGCGCATATCGATAAAAATCAGGCTGCCCAGATCGCGACGGCGGTTAACCCAACCGCAGAGAGTGACTTGCTGACCCACGTGAGACAGATTGAGCTGTCCGCAATATTCTGTACGCATAACGTATCCTTTTAACTTCGCCGCTGCTGCCAGACAGCATCAGGCCGCGTAACCTTCTGAGATGCTGTCGCAAAAAAGGCGGCTATTATAATGGAAAAACCCAGGCAGGATAAGTAGAGCCAGATCAAAGCGGGCAAAACATTGCGGTTTATCGCGCGGATTTTCCTGCCGACACCAAAACAGGGTACATTACCCGGCCTATTCCCGCCCGTAAAAGGATCAGGAGCCGCGTTTGACACTTCGCATTGGATTACCACAATGGCAGCATCCCCGCTGGAAGCAGTATGGGCTGGAAACCCTGGCGGATTACGCCCAGCTGTTTGACTGCGTGGAAGGCAACACCACGCTGTATGCGCTGCCCTCGCCGGAAGCAGTGATGCGCTGGCGCGATATGACTCACGATGACTTTCGCTTCTGCTTCAAATTTCCCAACAGCATCAGCCACAAAGCCGCGCTTCGGAACTGCGATGAACTGCTGAACGAATTCTTCCGCTTGCTCGATCCGTTGAGCCAGCGCATCGGGCAGTATTGGCTGCAACTGCCGGCGACCTTCTCACCCGCGCAACTGAAAGACTTGTGGCTGTTCCTCGATAGCCTGCCGCGCGGGTTTAGTTACGGCGTTGAAGTGCGCCACGAGCAGTTTTTTGCCAAAGGCGAGGCTGAGCGCGCGTTCAACCGTGGCCTGCTGGAACGCGGCGTGAATCGCGTGATCCTCGATAGCCGTCCGGTGCACGCGTCCACCTCGCAAAGCGCCGCCGCCGTGGATGCCCGGGCGAAAAAACCGCGCGTGCCACCGCATGCCGTGCGCAGCGGTTCGCAACCGATGGTGCGCTTTATCGGCAGTGACAGCGTGGAAGAGAGCGTGCCGCTGTTTCAGCCGTGGCAAAACAAACTGGCAGAATGGCAGGCGGACAGCGATCCGATGCTGTTTATCCATACGCCGGATATGGGCGAGGTGTTTCCCTTACTGCAGGCGCTGTGGCCTCAACTGTTGCAGCTTGAGCCTTCGCTGCGCAATCTGCCCGACTGGCCGCAACAAAGCAGCTTGTTCTAAACTCAAAGCGGGTGCAGCCTGCGGGACTTTCTGACAGAATAGCGCCCTTTCCGATTCCTCTCTCCGGACTTTCCATTATGTCTGACCGCGATACGCTATTCTCTGCGCCCATCGATAAGCTGGGTGACTGGACCTTTGACGAGCGCGTGGCTGAAGTCTTTCCCGATATGATTCAGCGCTCGGTGCCGGGTTATTCCAACATCATTTCGATGATTGGCATGCTGGCAGAACGCTTTGTGAAGCCTGATAGCCAGGTTTACGATCTCGGCTGCTCGCTGGGTGCCGCCACGCTCTCTGTGCGCCGCAATATTCATGTGCCCGGCTGCCAGATTATTGCCGTGGATAACTCTCCGGCGATGGTGGAGCGTTGCCGCCGTCACATTGATGCCTTCCGCGCGGACACGCCGGTGCAGGTGATTGAAGCGGATATTCAGGATATCCATATTGAGAATGCTTCAATGGTGGTGCTGAACTTTACTCTGCAATTTCTTGAGCCGCCTGCGCGCCTGGAACTGCTGAAAAAGATCGCTAAAGGCCTGAACCCTGGCGGTGCGCTGGTGCTGTCTGAGAAATTCAGCTTTGAAGATGGCGAAGTGGGCGAACTGCTGTTCAACATGCATCACGACTTCAAGCGTGCTAACGGTTATAGCGAACTGGAAATCAGCCAGAAACGCAGCATGCTAGAAAACGTCATGCTCACCGACAGTGTAGAAGCGCACAAAGCGCGTCTGAAAGACGCCGGTTTTGCCCACGCTGAGTTGTGGTTCCAGTGCTTTAACTTTGGTTCTTTGGTAGCGTTGAAATGATTGATTTTGGCCGTTTTTATCAGCAAATCGCCACCGGCCCATTGGCGAGCTGGCTGGAAGTTTTACCCGCACAAGTCGCAGCCTGGCAGCGCGAGAATCTGCACGGTAAATTCCGCGACTGGGAAAAGTCAGTGGATTACCTGCCGCTGCTGAACCCGCAAACGCTGGATCTGGTCAACAGCGTCACGGCCACGGCTGACGATCTCACCGATCGCCAACGTCTTGGTATTGAAAACCTGTTGCGCAACCTGATGCCCTGGCGCAAAGGTCCTTATTCCCTTTACGGCACCGAGATTGATACCGAATGGCACTCGGACTGGAAATGGGATCGCGTGCTGCCGCATATCTCGCCATTAACCCACCGCACGGTGCTGGATGTCGGCTGCGGTAGCGGCTATCACATGTGGCGTATGATCGGCGCAGGCGCGAAGCTGGTGGTCGGCATCGATCCGATGCAGTTGTTCCTGTGTCAGTTCGAAGCGGTGCGTAAGTTGCTGGGGGACGATCGTCGCGCCCATCTGCTGCCACTTGGCATCGAACAACTGCCCGCCTTGCAGGCTTTCGACACGGTGTTTTCTATGGGTGTGCTGTATCACCGCCGCTCGCCGCTCGATCATTTATTGCAGTTGAAAAACCAGCTGGTCAGCGAGGGAGAGCTGGTGCTGGAAACGCTGGTCGTTGAGGGCGATGAAAACACCGTTCTGGTGCCGGGTGAACGCTATGCGCAGATGCGCAACGTTTACTTTATTCCGTCTGCTGCAGCGCTGAAAGGCTGGCTGGAGAAGTGTGGTTTTGTCGATGTGCGCATCGCGGATTACGCGGTGACGTCAGTGGAAGAGCAACGTCGCACCAGCTGGATGACCAGCGAATCGCTGTCCGAGTTCCTTGATCCTAACGACAGCAGCAAAACCATTGAAGGTTATCCAGCACCGCTGCGCGCGGTGCTGGTAGCACGCAAACCGTAATGCTCAACGCCGCGACAGCGCCAGCTTCGCGGCGAAACCGATAAACACACAGCCCGTCAAACGATCCATCACTTTCAGCACTGTTGGACGACGCAGATGCGCCGCAAAATACTGACTGCCGCCAATCAATATCGCATTCCATACCAGGCCAATAATCATATGCGTTAACGCCATCAGGGTGCACCATAGCGCCACTGACGCACCGGCCGGAATAAACTGTGGCAGGAAAGTGACATAAAACACACCGACTTTCGGATTTAACAGATTGCCGAATAATCCTCGCGAGAAGCAGGCGAAATAGCTTTGCTCTTTGCCCTGCACACTCTGACTCTCTTCCGCCTGGGTGCGGGGATTCAGTAGCAGTTTAATGCCGAGATAGAGCAGATAGGCGGCGCCGACCCACTTCAACAGGTTATACGCCATTTCGGAAGCCAGCAGCAGCGCGCCGAGACCCAGTCCCACCGCAACGCCCCACACCAGACAGCCCATGGTGACGCCCAATGCGGTGGCTGATGCCCGTTTCCAGCCTTGCGCGGCTGCGGAACGCAGCACCAGCGCGGTATCAAAGCCTGGCGTTAACGTCAGAATAGTAATGGCAAAAAGAAATGAAAATATCAGTGTCATGGCGAGCTCCCTGTCAGTTCGCCGCTATCTTAACCTTGCCGCAACATCTTGACGATAGTTACCTTCCGTCAGTAATTGATAATAATTCTCAACTTGCCAGTAATGGTTAAATCTCCGTCATTTATCTGTGTCACTTTATCGGCAACGGCTTTTCTCACATCAAGGAGTTGTCGCTATGAGTAAATTCATTTTTTCTTCTCCGCGTAAGTATGTTCAGGGTGCAGGTGTGCTGGATGAATTGGGGACCTATGTGGCCGAGCTGGGCCAGCATGCATTTTTGGTCGCCGATGACATCGTCTGGAAACTGATTGGTGAACGCACACAGAAAACGTTAAAAGCGGCGGGCATTGAGTTCAGCTGGCAGCAGTTTAAAGGTGAAGCCTCCAGCAACGAGATCAATCGTTTAACGCAACTGGCGAAATCACAAGGCAGCAATGTGGTGGTGGGCCTTGGCGGCGGTAAAACGCTGGATACCGTAAAAGCGATTGCGGATGAGCTTAAGCAGCCGGTCGCCATAGTACCGACCGTGGCCTCGACGGATGCGCCCTGCAGCGCGCTATCCGTGATTTATTCAGACAGCGGCGTATTTGAGAGCTATCGCTTCTACAGCAAAAACCCGGATCTAGTGCTAGTGGATACCGCGGTTTGTGCCGGTGCACCAGCCCGCTTGTTCGCCTCCGGCATTGCCGATGGTCTGGCCACCTGGGTGGAGGCTCAGGCCGTGCTGCGCTCGCACGCCAAATCGATGGTCAACGGCGATCCGACCATTGCGGGCACCGCGATTGCGCGCGCCTGTGAAGAGACGCTCCTGACGTGGGGCTACAGTGCTTACACCGCTGTGAGTGAAAAACGCGTGACGCCAGCCGTCGAAGCCGTGGTGGAAGCCAATACCCTGCTTTCAGGACTCGGATTCGAGAATGCCGGATTGGCGGGTGCGCACGCCATTCATAATGGCTTTACCGCGATTGATGGCGATATCCATCATCTGACGCACGGCGAGAAAGTCGCTTACGGCACGCTGACGCAAATGGTGCTGGAGCAGCGTCCGGATGAGGAGATTGCGCGCTATATCCGCTTCTACCGTTCCATCAAAATGCCGACCACGTTGAAAGAGCTGCATCTGGAGAACGAGTCTTGGGAGAATCTGCTGCGCGTCGGGGCGCTGGCGAACAGCGAGGGGGATACATTGAAGAACCTCAACCCGAACTTGTCGCCAGAAGATATTGCCAACGCGATTGTCGCAGTGGATGCCTTCAGTAAAACCGTGCAGTAAAAGAGGTTGGGCGCACCACGGTGCGCCCGGATAAGACGCCTTTATTCCCCGTCATCCGCTACGGCTGGCGGGCGATCCCAGTACTGATATTTGTACGCAGAACTCAGGTGGCGCTCGATGGTGCCTTTAGCAAACACCTCGGTTTCATGCAGATAACTTAGCGTACAGTTGCCCACCTCATCCCATAACTGACACTCGTCAACTGAACTTAAGGTACTGACAGGCGTGGTAGCGAAGCCATTAAGCCGCAGCTCTCGCCACTGCTTATCATAACTGTAGGTGTCTTTACCGCGTGCACTGGACGATGAGGTGACCAGCCCTTGTGGATTCCAGCGCCAGGTGCTCTCTCCGTTGGTCATCACATCACTGCCGCGCGCGACGCTTTTCTCCAGACGAAAATGTTTGTCGTAGCGGTAAGTGGTATCGGTGAAGCCATCCTTGCCCATGCTGGTAAATTTGTCGGAAGAACTGATGATGTTGCCATGTTGACCCATTTGCCAGCTGATGGTGCCCTGACGGTTATCCACCACTTCCTCTTTGCCCGCTTTTACCACTTTGACCAGGTAGGCATACTCCGCCACCCAACCTCGCTGCACGCGGGCGATGTGCTGTTCCATGGTCAGCACCACGTTGCCTTCGTTCTTGTCATACGTAATGTCGGCAACCATCAAATCCCCGCACTGATCGAACTGCCCCAGCACGCGTTTTTGCGAATCGACATCTTTACCAAACTCACCGGCTACGACCTGACGTACCGCGCCTTTGGCATCACCACCCAGCATGATCCAGTTGTTGCTGCTGGTAATATTTTTGCTCAGAGGCGGACAGGCAGTGCTCACCGCCAGCGCTGAACCAGACAAGGGAAACAACAGCACTAAAACAGCACAAGAGTAGGATTTCATGAATGTTATCCGCGCTAAGCCATAAAGTAATCAAAGCATCTTTTTTAACAATGCGCTATCAACGGCTGTACAGAAGACAAAAAGAACCCCAGCAAAATTCACTGGGGTTTGGTACTTGCAAACATCACGTCAGAGTTTTGGCGTGCTGCGCGGCAAAAGGGGTGCGAACTCAGGCGACACGAACTGCGGTCATTTCCAGCATGCTTTTCATCGCTTCGACCACATCGCCGTCGACACAAGTTCGGCTGAATTCGTCGACTTCTGCTTCGGAGCACATGGAGACACCGGCTTTACGGTAGCGCATCGGCGAAGCAACCAGTCGGCTGGCGGAGCTGTGAACTTCCTGCAGACCACTATCGATAAATTTCTGCAAATTGCTCAAACGAACACCTGCACCGGCCATGATAATTGGACCCGTGCTCAGTTCATTTAGTTCCCGCAACAATGCAATTCCAGTTTCCGCGCTCTGCTGCTGGCCGGAAGTCAAAATACGCGCAACGCCTAAATCCGTCAGTACGTCCAGCGAACGTTTGGGGCTGTGGCACAAATCAAAAGCGCGGTGGAAGGTCACCGCCATGCCATCACTGAGCGCCATGATCTGCCGCATGCGCACAATATCAACATGGGCATCTTCATCCAACATGCCGATCACCACGCCAGGGAAACCGAGTTCACGCATCAGTGCAACATCGGATTTCATCACCTCAAATTCCTGTGCGGTGTAACAAAAATCGCCGCCACGCGGGCGAACAATCGGGTGAACCGGTATGGACAGTTCACGTTGTGCGGCTTCCAGCACGCCAGCTGACGGCGTCAGCCCGCCTTCGCGTGGGGCACTGCACAGTTCCACGCGATCGGCACCGGACTGCTGTGCAGTCATTGCACAGTCGATGCCGTAGCAACAAATTTCCAGTTTCGTCATAGCTTGCTCCTTTTCATGACTTCTGGCTCGAGAGGATGGCTTAAGTTAGTCTGCTTAATTGGACAGTTTACGTGGAAACCTCACTATGGCATTCGATTTTGATCAATGGATAGACCGTCGTCACAGCGATAGTTTGAAGTGGCACAAATATGGCGATCGTGATGTGCTGCCTTTATGGGTTGCAGACACTGATTTTCGCTCGCCGCCCTGCATTATTGAGGCCATTAAAAAACGCGCCGATCACGGTGTTTTTGGCTATGGCGGCACACCCACTGGATTGATTGATATCACTGTTTCCCGCCTGGCGCAGCGCTACAACTGGCATATTCAGCCGGAATGGATCGTTATGCTGCCTGGCGTCGTCAGTGGTCTTAACCTTTCGGTCCGCGCGTTTACCGAGGCTGGGCAACGCACAGTCGCGCCAACGCCGATTTATCCACCGTTCCGCGCGGCCTCAAAACTCGCCGGGCGTGAACAGATCAACTTGCCGCTGCATTTACAGCATGGCCGCTGGGTCGTCGATCTCGATACGGCTGCGATGCAGGGCAATGAACGCCTGCTGATGCTGTGCAATCCGCAAAACCCCGGCGGCACCGTGTATCGTCGCGAGGAACTGGAGGCGCAACTGGCGTTTGCTCAGCAACACGATTTAATCGTTTGTTCTGATGAAATTCACTGTGATTTGATTTTGTCGCCCGATGCCCGCCATATTCCTTTTGCAGCATTGAGTGATGATGCTGCACAGCGCAGCATTACGCTGATATCGCCCTCGAAAACCTTCAACATCGCTGGTCTCGGCGCATCAATGGCGATCATCCCCAATCCTGAATTACGCAAACGGTTCAAACAGGTACGCGAAGGTATTGTGCCAGGGGTCGATATTCTCGCACTGGTGGCAGCAGAAGCAGCCTGGCGTGAAGGTGATGCATGGCTGGAGGCGCAAATCCAATACCTGCGGGCGAATCGCGACTGGCTAGTGGCGCAGGTGAGTGCACTCCCCGAACTGCACATGAATTCGCCCGAAGCGACCTATCTCGGCTGGATTGATGCCAGCCAGCTGGATGTGGCCAGCCCCGCGCTCTATTTTGAAAAACACGGCCTCGGTTTTTCACCCGGCCGCGATTTTGGTGATGACAACTTCGTGCGCTTTAACTTCGGCTGTACTCGCGTCTTACTGGAACAGGCGGTGAGCCGATTGCATAGCGCAGTCATGGCACGGCGTTAGCCTTGTTCACTGGCGACAATGTCTTCCAGTCGCCAGGGATGAAACTTGATGGTAGTTTGCCCGTCCGTCACCGCCAGTGTCGGGTTGGGCAAACGCTCATGCTCACCTTTTGGCGCGCTGGTTTTGAACGAAATGCCGGGTTGCGTCAGTGCATGATCGGAGAGCAATGCCATCGCGCGCACACCCAATGTTTCGGGCTCACCGCGCAACACGATTTCCACATGTTCCCAGCCTTCATGGCGATACAATTTCTCACCCGGCCAGGGTAACTCAATCACATCGACCTGCCATCCAGCGATCGTTAACGGCTGATGCAATTTGAACAAGCAGATCGGGCGTCCGTTGATCATTGCTTCGGAAAACTGACTGCCCATCTGCTGCAATCCCGCCTTCCAGCGCTCCGCCGTGGCGAACTGATGGCAGCGCACCGCCAGGTGATCGGCCTCATGTTCTGATAACCGCAGCCCTAATCTTTCAGCAAATTGCTGCAAGGAGTGCTCAAATCGAGCCAGGTCTTGTTCTAAATCACTCAGTTCCGCAGGAAAATTCATCTCAACACTCCAGACACATTAATATCAGTTCAATTATTTTAATCAATTTAAAAACAGCAGCGTTTCAGAATCCGCTTGACAAAGTCGTCGGATTCCTCCGATTTCATCATGGAAAAGACCTGAAACCGCATAAATAGGCCCTCTCTTTAGGATTACTCGCCTAAATAGGTCCAGCAGTTACTTTATGAAAACACCTTAAATCACTGTTAATATTAACGATAATTAATACAATGAGATAAGTCTTATTTGAGTTGCAAACAATTGCAGCTTGATACCCTTTCTTATAAATTTGTGTTTCACAACTACAAGGAATGGCTCTATGTCTATGCTCATTGTTGTCGCGGTCCTGATTGCATTGATGGGATTTGCAATTTCCCGCCACTGGAAGGTGCGTGAAGACAAAAGCGTTAAAAATCCTCGTCGTCACCCGCGTCGCCGTTAATCGGCGCGCGGGTTGCTGTTACCCGCCATTGCGCATGCTAAAAGCTGACGCACTTTAACATTTCACGTATACTTCCCCTCTTATTTTTCCATCCCGCCGCGCTATTGCGGGATGAAGGCATCGGCTCGCCGCCACTGGCGGGCCTTTTCAGCATATGAAGGTAACGCGGTGAATATTCAGGCTCTTCTATCCGATAAAGTCGGTCAGGCAATGGTAGCGGCGGGTGCGCCAGCAGATTGTGAACCTCAGGTTCGTCAGTCGGCTAAAGTGCAGTTCGGCGATTATCAGGCGAACGGTATCATGGCTGTGGCGAAAAAGCTCGGTCAGGCTCCGCGCCAACTGGCTGAACAGGTGATTCAGCATCTGGATCTCGCCGGCATCGCCAGCAAAGTCGAAATCGCCGGCCCCGGCTTCATTAATATCTTCCTCGATCGCTACTGGTTGGCTACCCAGGCCGCGCAGGCTCTACAATTGCCGCGCCTTGGCGTCAGCAGCCTCAAGCCACAAACCGTTGTCATTGACTACTCGGCACCCAACGTCGCCAAGCAGATGCACGTCGGTCACGTCCGTTCCACCATCATCGGTGACGCTGCAGTACGTACGCTGGAATTTCTCGGCCACAACGTGATCCGCGCCAACCACGTCGGCGATTGGGGTACTCAGTTCGGTATGCTGATTGCCTATCTGGAAAAGCAGCAGAATGAGCACCACGAAGATATCGCGCTGGCGGATCTGGAAGAGTTCTACCGGGAAGCCAAAGTCACCTATGATGCGGACGAAGTCTTCGCCGAACGCGCCCGTGGTTATGTGGTGAAACTGCAAGGCGGCGACGAATATTGCCGTGCAATGTGGAAAAAACTGGTGGATATCACCATGAGCCAGAATCAGGAAGTCTATGACCGCCTGAACGTGACGCTGACGCGTAAAGATGTGATGGGGGAAAGCCTGTACAACGATATGTTGCCTGGCATCGTAAGCGATTTGCGTGAAAAAGGGCTGGCCGTAACCAGCGAAGGCGCAACCGTGGTATTCCTTGATGAGTTCAAAAACAAGGAAGGCGAAGCGATGGGCGTGATCATCCAGAAAAAGGATGGCGGCTACCTCTACACCACCACCGATATCGCCTGCGCCAAATACCGCTATGAGACGTTGCATGCCGACCGCGTGCTTTACTACATCGATTCGCGCCAGCATCAACATCTGCAACAGGCGTGGACCATTGTGCGTAAAGCCGGATACGTGCCCGAGTCTGTGCCGTTGGAGCACCATGCGTTTGGCATGATGCTGGGCAAAGATGGCCGTCCATTTAAAACCCGTAGCGGTGGCACCATTAAGCTGGCCGATCTGCTGGATGAAGCCGTTGAGCGTGCGCATGCGCTGGTCAGCGAGAAAAACCCGGAAATGTCAGCGCAGGAGCTGAAAGATCTGGCGGAAGTGGTGGGTATCGGCGCGGTGAAATATGCCGATCTGTCAAAAAGCCGCACCACCGATTACATCTTCGACTGGGATAACATGCTGGCGTTTGAGGGCAACACTGCACCATACATGCAATATGCCTACACGCGCGTGCTTTCTGTGTTCCGTAAAGCCGGCATTGAAGCTGACAGCCTGAGCGGCGACATCGTGCTGACCGAAGAGCGTGAAGCGCAACTGGCAACTCGCCTGTTGCAGTTTGAAGAAGTGATCACCCAGGTTGCGCGTGATGGCACGCCGCATGTGATGTGTGCTTACCTGTACGATCTGGCAGGCCTGTTCTCTGGCTTCTACGAGCACTGTCCAATCCTCTCCGCCGAGGATGAGCAGGTGCGTAACAGCCGTCTGCAACTGGCTGCATTGACCGCTAAAACGCTGAAACAAGGTCTGGATACGCTGGGTATCAAAACCGTCGAGCGTATGTAGTAACAAAAAACCCGCCTCGGCGGGTTTTTTATTGGCTATTGGTAATTCACCGTCACTTCACTGCTCACCACTCGTAATCCCGGCGGTAACGCGCCCTTCCCCTGAAAACCGAACGCCAGATGCAGCGTCTCGTCAGCCGGAATATTCGCCAGGCTACGCGTTGAACCACTGCCGCCCTCAATCTCTACGCAACGCTGAGTCGCACACAAACGCACGATCAGCCCCGAGGGGGCTGGACGGCTCAACTGGTAACGCCAATTCACCACCGTAATAGTGCCCACTGCGGGCGAAGGTGCTTTTAAAGCTGGCGTCGTGTGCCAGTTGCCGCGCACGCCGAGGCTCGGACCACTGGCACTGTCATGCCAGGATCCTGCTGCATCCACATAGAGCGGTAGCGCCATCATCGGCAACATCATTAGAGTCCAACACCAACGGCGCATCGGTTATTTGCCCCCAATGGTGGCGGTCATACGGATCTGGCGATTGTCGGTCAGCTCCATATTTGACAGCACCACCAACTGTGGCAGATTGCGGCGCAGGAAGCGCGCCAGCAAAGCACGCAGCGGATGGTTCACCAGCAGCACCGGTGGTGCACCCGTCATCTCTTGCTGTTGCAATGCACCCTGCGTCTGCACTAACAGACGATCGGCCAGGCCGGGCTCTAACCCCCCACCGCCCTGCAAGGCTTGCAGTAGCAGGCGTTCTAAGGTGGCATCCAGTCCAATCACCTGCACTTCACCGTTACCCGGGAACCACTGCTGGGTAATTGCTCGGCCCAACGCCACACGCACCGCGCTGGTCAGCTCTTGCGGATCGGTCTGGACCGGCGCATGTTCCGCCAGGGTTTCGATGATGGTGCGCATATCGCGGATCGAAACACGCTCAATCAGCAGGTTCTGCAGCACTTTGTGCAGGGTGGTCAGGGTGATAACGCCCGGCACCAGATCTTCCGTCAGCTTCGGCATCTCCTGGGTCACGCGATCCAGCAGCTGTTGCGCTTCCTGACGACCAAACAGTTCACTGGCGTATTGCCCAATCAGGTGGTTAAGATGCGTTGCCACCACGGTACTGGCTTCTACCACGGTAAAGCCCTGAATCTGCGCCTGCTCTTTCAGCGCACTATCGATCCAGATTGCCGCTAAACCGAAGGCAGGATCGACGGTCGGTTCACCCGGCAAAGAACCGGCTGCAGTCCCAGGGTTGATCGCCATCCAGCGCCCAGGATAGGCATCACCGCTGCCAATTTCCACGCCTTTCATCAGGATGCGGTAACGCGCAGGCGGCAACTCCATGTTGTCACGGATGTGCACCACCGGCGGCAGGAAGCCCACCTCCTGTGCGACTTTTTTACGGATACTGCGGATGCGGCCCAGCAGCTCACCGTTTTGCAAATGATCAACCATGGGAATCAGGCGATAACCCACTTCGAGACCTAGCGAATCTTCCAGCTGCACGTCTTTCCAGGAAGCTTCCACCGTGGCGGGTGTCTCCTGCGTTTTGACCAGACTAGAAGGTTCCGAGGTAGTCTTCGGTTTCATCTCTCGACCGCGCAGCCACCAGGCCAGACCGAGCAACGCGGCGGTAAACAGCAGGAAGACAAAGTTGGGCATACCCGGCACCAGGCCGAGCAGACCGATAACACCACCACTCAGCATCAACACACGCGGATTGCTAAACAGCTGGGAGACCATCTGATCGCCCACATCCTGATCGGTGCTGACGCGCGTCACGATAACACCCGCAGCGGTAGAGATGACCAGCGCCGGGATCTGTGCCACCAATCCATCACCGATGGTCAGCAGTGTATAGGTTTCACCTGCGTGCCCCAGATCCATGCCGTGCTGCACTACGCCCACCAGCAGACCGCCGATGACGTTAATCACCATAATCAAAATACCGGCGATGGCGTCACCACGTACGAATTTACTCGCACCGTCCATTGAGCCGTAGAAATCGGCTTCCTGGGTCACTTCGCTACGACGACGTTTGGCTTCCTCTTCCCCGATTAAACCGGCGTTAAGGTCAGCATCGATCGCCATCTGCTTACCGGGCATCCCATCCAGCACAAAACGCGCGCCCACTTCGGCGATACGTCCGGCACCTTTGGTGATAACCATAAAGTTGATGATAACGAGGATGATGAACACCACGATACCGATGGCAAAGTTACCTCCCACGAGGAAGTGGCCGAAAGCTTCAACCACGCGTCCGGCGGCATCGGCACCCGTATGGCCCTCAAGCAGGATAATACGGGTTGAGGCGACGTTCAGCGCCAGGCGCAGCAACGTTGAGAACAGCAGAATGGTCGGGAATGCCGCGAATTCCAGCGTACGCTGAGTAAACATTGCCACCAACAACACCATGATCGATAAGGCAATGTTGAAGGTGAACAGCAGGTCGAGAATGAAGGCAGGTAACGGCAGCACCATCATCGACAGGATCAACATGATCAGTATCGGTCCAGCCAGCACCTTCCACTGCGTGTCTTTAAAGTTGCCCGGTAAACGCAGCTTTTCGGCCAGATTAGCCATCGTTTCTGTTCTCTCCTGCAAAGTCCATGTCTGCCGGAACCGGCAGCTGTTTTGGTTTGGTTGGGATCAAGCCACCTTCGCGTTTCCAGCGACGCAGTTGCCATACCCAGGCCAGCACTTCCGCCACGGCACCGTAAAGCGCGCCGGGGATGAACTGACCAATTTCCGTGTGTCGATACAGCGCACGCGCCAGCGGCGGTGCTTCTAAAATCGGAATGCGATGTTCTTTTGCCAGCTCACGAATTTTTAGCGCAATATCCCCGGCCCCTTTCGCAATCACCTTTGGCGCGCTCATCTTGCCTTCCTGATACTGCAACGCTACCGAGTAATGCGTTGGGTTGGTGACGATAACGTCGGCTTTCGGTACATCTGCCATCATGCGACGACGGGCCGCCGCACGCATCGCCTGACGAATGCGCCCTTTGACGTGCGGGTCACCTTCGTTTTGTTTGTGTTCGTCGCGGATTTCCTGGCGGGACATTTTCAGCTTTTTGAAATGGCTGTAGAGCTGCCAGAACACGTCGAAACCGACCATGGGTACCAGGCCCAGCATGATCAACGCACAGCTAATGGCGATCATGGTTAAACCGTGATGGAGCGCGTTGGTGGGTGATTCACTGATTAACCGCAGCATCTCCTGCCAGTGCGACCAGATGTACCAGCCACCCACCAGACCCACCAGCACCGCCTTCAAAATGGCTTTTAGCAGTTCCGCCCAGGTCTGTGAGGAAACCATGCGTTTAAGACCACTCAACGGGTTCAGCTTGCTGAAATCCAGCTTGATCGATTTACCGCTGATATTGATCCCACCCAGCAGCATCGGTGCAGCTATCGCCACAATCACCAGGCCTGCCATCAACGGCAGCAGCGCCATCACTGCCTGGCCGATCAGGTTGCTAATGTGGGCGATGATCATTTTGTCATCGGTCACCATGGCATGGTCAAAGCGAAAGCCAGTGGCCAACATGCTGGCCAGCTGTTCAGCCATCAGTTCGCCGCCGAGCCACAGGATCAGCAAGCCCGCCAGCAGCATCAGTACCGATGTCAGCTCGCGCGATCGCGGAATCTGCCCCTCTTCTCGCGCCTTCTCTAGTCGGTGCGCCGTGGGCGATTCTGTTTTGTCCTCGTCGCTCTCTTCAGCCACGACATACCTCAGCTGGCAGGAATTCTGAGCATAGGATGCCAAAACCCGCCAAGGCTAAAGCGTGGATTAAGGGGGGAAAATACGAGTTTATTTAGCCATAAGTGAAATTGCGCAGTGATCGGCGGTATGAGGCTGGCGATAAAAGCGTACCACTTCGCCCACCAGCAGCAGTGCGGGAGATTGCGCCTGCTCACGCGCAATGGTGACGGTCAGATCCGCCAGAGTGGTCACCATCACGCGCTGGTCAGGGCGCGTGCCATTTTCAATGATCGCCACCGGCGTATCGGCAGCGCGACCGTGCGCCTGCAACTGGGCGCTGATGCTGGCGCTCCATTTCAATCCCATGTAAAACACCAGCGTCTGATTGCTGGCGGCTAAACTGGCATCATCCAGCTGTGGCTCACCGCTTTTGCCGTGCCCGGTGATTAGCCGTAAAGACTGCGCACAGTCGCGATGCGTCAGCGGAATGCCGCTGGCTGCCGCACAACCTGCTGCGGCAGTGATGCCGGGCACTATCTGGCAGGTAATACCCGCCTGCTGCAGAAACAGCATCTCTTCTCCGCCGCGCCCAAAAATAAAGGGATCGCCGCCCTTCAACCTCACCACTCGCCGCCCACTGGCCGCCAGATCGGCCAATAGCTGATTGATCTGCGCCTGCTTCAGACCATGGCTACCGGGCTTTTTACCGACATCGATCGACAGCGTCGAGGACGGCACTTCAGCCATGATCTCGTCGCTTACCAGGCGGTCATACACCACCACATCAGCGCTTTTAATCAGGCGTAGTGCTTTCAGCGTCAGTAATTCGACATCACCCGGCCCTGCGCCCACCAGCCACACGCAGCCCGGCGCCGAGTCCCCACTTTGGAAATTGAACAGTTTTTCAAGACGCTCAATGGCCTGAGTCATGATGTTCTCCGCTACTGCGCCACGCGCAGGGTTGCCAGTAAGTTTTTAAGTTCCGGAATACAGGAGCCACAGTTGGTGCCGCACTTTAACGCTGCCCCCAGTGCCGCTGGCGAGCCGCAGCCCTGCTCGATCGCCCGACGGATCGCCACTTCTCCCACGCCGAAACAGCTGCAAATTGTCCGGCCCTGGCTTTCCCCCTGAGCCGGACGCCCACCCAATAGCGCATGACGCAGCTGAGGAGACGTTGGCGTCTCCGTGAAGGCTCGCGCCACGAAGCCATGATCAATCTCTGGCAACCAGGGCGCGGCATAAAACGCACACACCAAACGTCCGCTGCGCCAGCCCAGCATGTGTAACTGCTGTCCCGCCTGCGCCTGTTGCCACTGCACTTCCTGCATAGCGGGTAACTGCATCAACCAATCTGCTGCCTGCGCCTCACCCGCCAGCACATAACGCTGTGCTCCCTGTTGCGGCGCACGCGACCAATACAGCAGTTTCGATGGTGTTATCACCTCAGGCATGAACAACCATCCCTGCCACAACGGACGCAGCGGTTGCAAACGCACTGCGGTCTGCTTCAACGCAGGTTGCCCCGAGTCGGGACAGCATTGAGCCGCTATTAATCCGTCGACATTCGCCTGCGCACTAAACTGACGCGTCCAGTGCATCGGGACAAACAGCTGGCCGCGGGTTAAGCCACTGTCGATCACCACACGACCACTCCACCAGCCCAATGCCGACTGCATGCGAGTGAGATCGCCCTGACTTAGGCCATGTGCCGCCGCATCGTGCGGGTGTAGCGCGACAAAAGGCTCATCGTAATGCTGCATCAGGCGCGACACGTTGCCGGTGCGCGTCATGGTGTGCCATTGGTCACGAATGCGTCCGGTGTTCATCAATAAGGGGTAACGCGCGCTGGTGAGCGTCTTAACCGGAATGGCGGGCGGCAGCAAACGTGCTTTGCCATCCGCGTGGAAGAAACGACGATTGGCAAACAGCCGTGCGGTGCCACTCGGTGCACGGTCGTTAAGCGGCCACTGCACGGGTGCCAGCTGGTCATATTGCTCACGGGTGATATGCGCCAGTGCACTGATGTCGAAAGCGCGGCGGCCATGATTTTCGAAGCCAGACAGCGCCGCATGTTCAGCAAAAATTTCGCTGGGATGCTGCCAGGCAAAGGCTTCGGTATATCCCAGACGCTGAGCCACCTGCGCCAGTAACCACCAGTCAGGTTTCGCTTCGCCAGCTGGGGCAATAACACTTCGCTGGCGTGAAATGCGCCGCTCGGAGTTGGTCACCGTACCGTTTTTCTCGCCCCACCCTTGCGCGGGCAGCAAGACGTGCGCTAAATCAGCGGTATCACTGCGCGCGCTCACTTCCGACACCACCACGAGTTCGCACTTTGCCAACGCCTGAGCGACACGATTCCCCTCAGGCATCGACACTGCCGGATTGGTGCCCATAATCCACACTGCTTTGACCTCGCCACGATCAATCGCATTGAACAGATTAACCGCCGTTAAACCGGGCTGGCGCGCCACCTGCGGGCTGTTCCAGAAGCGACTCACGCGGTCCACTTCCTCTTCGCTGAACCCCATATGCGCCGCCAGCTGATTGGCGAGGCCACCGACCTCACGCCCGCCCATGGCGTTCGGCTGTCCGGTTAATGAAAAGGGACCCGCGCCTGCATAGCCGATTTTTCCGCTGAGCAGATGGGCATTGATGATGGCGTTATTGTTGTCACTGCCGGTTTGCGACTGGTTGATTCCCATGCACCACAACGTCACCACGCGGGGTTGCTGGGCAAACCGTTGCCAGAAAGCCACAATATCTTGCTCGCTGAGCTGGCAGGCGGCGGCGACTGTGGCCAGATCCCAGGCCTTGCAGGCCGCCAGCGTGGCTTCGACGTTGGACAGATGGGGCAGCATGCTTGCATCCACCGCATCATTGTCGCTCAGCCAGTTAAGCAGCCCGGCGAACAGCGCACTGTCCGACCCCGGCTGCAGGGCCAGATGCAGATCGGCGATATCACAGCTGGCGGTGCGACGTGGGTCGATTACCACCAACTGCATTTCTGGTCGATCGGTTTTCGCCTGCACCAGCCGCTGCCACGCCACCGGATGCGCCCACGCCGCGTTTGAACCGACCAGCACCACCATATCCGCCTGTTCGATATCTTCATAACAGCAGGGCACGGCATCGGCACCGAATGCGCGTTTGTAGCCCACCACTGCCGACGCCATACATAGCCGCGAGTTGGTATCGATATTGGCGGCGCCGATAAAGCCCTTCATCAGCTTGTTGGCGGTATAGTAGTCCTCGGTCAGAAGTTGGCCAGAGCCATAAAACGCCACTGCCTGAGGACCATGCTGATCGATGATACGGCGCAATCCTTGTGCGACATGATCCAGCGCCCGATCCATGCTGACGCGTTCACCGTGGATCTGCGGCCACAACAGACGTCCTTCATGAGACAGGGTTTCACCCAGCGCTGAGCCTTTCACGCACAAGCGGCCAAAGTTAGCCGGATGCTGGCGGTCCCCGCTCACCGGCTGATCGGGCGCGTTGACTTCTACGCCACACCCCACGCCGCAGTAAGGACAGGTAGTTTTCATGATGCTGCCGCAAGCGCGAGAATGGGCTGATGGCCGAGCCACACTTTGCCGCCATCCACCCGCACTGGCCAGCAACGCAGCTGGTGCTCGGTATTGTCCAGACTCTGCCCATCGCGCAAACGAATCCGCTGCTTATAAAGCGGAGAAATCACCACCGGTTCGCCCGCCACATCGCCGAGAATCCCGCGCGACAATACGCTGGCCTGCGTGCCCGGCTCAATATCCTCCAGCGCGTAGACCGCCTCACCTAAGCGGAAAAGCGCCACACGCTGGCCACCCAGTCGCGCGCCCATCCCTGCTGCCTCAGGAATCGAGGACACATCACAAATCGCACTCCAGGGTTCAGCAGGCAGCGTGGTCACTGGAATGATTTCCATGGCCGCGGGTTGTCGCTGGTCGCGCACGCGCACATAGTTGAGGGTTTCATCCGCTTGCTCACTGTTGACTGTTGCACTGAACAATGCGCGGCGTGAAGGATCCTGCAGCGTGCTTTGCCACTCGCACTGGTAGCGATCCACCACCAATTGCATCTCCTGCTCCAGCATGTCGCCGATACCGAGGGCATCCTCGATGATCACGCTGCGCAGGTAATCAAGTCCGCCCTCCATGTTGTCCATCCACACGCTGGTGCGCTGCAGACGGTCAGCGGTGCGCACATAAAACATCAGAATGCGATCCACATAGCGCAACAGGGTTTCATCATCCAGATCGCTGGCGAACAGGTCAGCGTGACGCGGCTTCATCCCCCCATTGCCACAGACATAGAGGTTCCAGCCTTTGTCGGTGGCGATCACCCCAATGTCCTTGCTCTGCGCTTCAGCACACTCTCGGGTACAGCCCGACACCGCCATTTTGATTTTGTGTGGCGCACGCAGCCCCTTGTAGCGATTCTCCAGCGCGATAGCGAAAGCGGTGGAGTCCTGCACGCCATACCGACACCAGGTCGAGCCGACACAGGACTTCACGGTGCGCAGCGATTTGCCGTAGGCGTGGCCGGTTTCAAAGCCAGCAGCGATCAGTGTTTCCCAGATGTCGGGCAACTGATCCAGCCGTGCACCAAACAAATCGATGCGCTGGCCGCCAGTGATTTTGGTGTAGAGATCGTAACGGGCCGCCACTTCGCCAATGGCAATGAGTCCCTTGGGCGTGATCTCCCCAGCGGGCACGCGCGGCACCACCGAGTAGGTGCCGTCTTTCTGGATGTTGGCAAAGTAGCGGTCATTAGTATCCTGCAACGGCAGATGCTGGGGTTTCAGCAGGTACTCGTTCCAGCACGAGGCCAGCAGCGAGCCCGCCAGCGGCTTGCACACTTCACAGCCGTGGCCACGACCATGCTGCTGGATCAGTTGATCAAAGGTGGTGATATTGCCGACGCGCATCAGGTGATACAGTTCCTGGCGTGAGTAGGCAAAGTGCTCGCAGATATCCTTTTTGACCACCACGCCCTGGTTCGCCAGCTCCAGCTCCATCACCTGTTTCACCAACGCGCTACAGCCGCCACAGCCGGTGGCCGCTTTGGTGCAGCTTTTAATCGCGGCCATATCGCCGCAACCGCCCTGCACGGCGGCACAAATATCCCCCTTGCTGACGTTGTGGCAGGAGCAGATCTGCGCGGCTTCCGGCAAGGCGGCTACGCCGAGTGCTTTTGATGGCGCCCCCGCTAGCTGCGGCAGGATCAGGCTTTCTGGTTCACTCGGCAGCGGCATCTTGTTGAGCATCATCTGTAGCAGACTGCTGTAATCACCGCTGTCCCCCACCAGCACACCGCCGAGCAGGGTTTTGTTGTCTTTGCACACCACCAGTTTTTTGTAGATGCCTTTGGGATTGTCAGTCCAGTGATAGCTCTGACTGTCAGCGGTGCGGCCATGCGCATCACCAAACGAGGCCACTTCCACACCGAGCAGTTTGAGTTTGGTGCTCATATCTGCGCCGCTGAATGCCAGCTCCTCCTGCGCCAGTTGAGCTGCCAGCACGCGCGCCATTTGATAGCCTGGCGCCACCAGGCCAAAAATCTGACCTTGCCACAGTGCACACTCGCCAATCGCATAAACGCCGGCCACGTTGGTTTCACAGCCGTCGTTGATGGCAATGCCACCCCGATCGCCGAGTTGAATCCCCGCCGCACGCGCCAAAGTATCGCGTGGTCGGATACCGGCGGAGAACACAATCAGATCGGTTTCCAGTACGCTGCCATCGGCAAAGCGCAGCAGCACGCTGCCGTCCGGCTGGCTTTCAATCGCTTCGGTCTGTTTACTGGTGTGGATCTGCACGCCCAGTGCGCTGATTTTGCCGCGCAGCATTTGCGCCCCGCCATCATCCAGCTGCACCGCCATCAGACGCGGGGCAAACTCCACCACGTGGGTTTCCAGCCCGAGTTGCTTCAGGGCGTTGGCCGCTTCCAAACCCAGCAAACCTCCGCCGATCACCACGCCGCGCGTGGCCTGTTTGGCGCAGGCGGCAATCGCATCGAGATCGGCCAGAGTGCGATAGACAAAACAGCGTGGGCTTTCACGTCCTGGCACCGGCGGCACAAACGGCATCGATCCGGTGGCCAGCACCAGCTTATCCCACGCCAGTTCCGCACCGCTGGCATCGCGCAGGCTGCGCTTGTCGGTATCAATCGCCAGCACTTCGCAACCCGTGCGCAACTCTATCCCGTGTTGCTCGAAGAAGTTCTCGCTCACCAGCGAGAGATCGTCGGCACTTTTGCCGGTGAAGTACTCGGTGAGGTGCACGCGGTCATACGCCATCTGCGGCTCATCGCCATACACCACGATGTGATAGTGCTGGTGCAGTTCACGACTCACCAGCTGCTCAAGAAAATGGTGGCTGACCATACCGTGACCCACCACGGCGAGAAGAGGTTTGCTCATGACATTGCTTCCTGCAGCACACGGCTGCGTTAAGGGATTCTCCAGACCAAACAGCGCGTGAATGTCCACGTGTTCTGCCTGTTGTAATTGGGTTAGCAGCGAACTGGCACCCTGACTGTCGCCAAACAGCAGCACGCCGCGCAGGGCGCCATCGCGTAAGAACAGACGGCGATAGTGGCCGTCGAAAGGATCAAAACTGGTAATAGAGTCGCCTTCACGGATGTCGCCCGCGCTGAACATCTCAATGCCGGTGACTTTGAGCCGCGTACCGCTCTCCTGATGGTAAAAATCCGCCACTGGCGCGCCGGTCAGCTGTGCCGCCAGCACGTCGGCCTGAGCCAGGCACGGCGCTACCAGGCCAAAGGTCTCACCGTCGATTTCACAGCATTCGCCCAGCGCATAGACGTTAGCGACCTGGGTTTGCAGCTGACGGTTAACGATGATGCCGCGCTGGCATGGCACGCCAGCCTGCTGCGCCAGGGCGATTTCAGGCACCACGCCAATCGCCATCACCACCTGCTGCGCGGGCAGCAACGTGCCATCGGTGAGCGTCACGTGAGCGCGCTGGATCGATTGCAGCGACACGCCGAGACGGCAGTGGATCCCGCGCTGAGTGAGATGCTGTTTCAGTTGCGCGCCCGCCTGTTGATCCAGCTGGCGATCCAACAGCCAGGGACGATGATGCAGCAGCGTGACATCGCGCCCGCGCAGACGCAGCGCCGCAGCGGCTTCCACCCCAATCAACCCGCCGCCCAGCACCACCACCGGTCCATCCTGCGCCAGCATGGTGTCGACATCGCGCAAGGTGCGAAATCCCAACACCTGCGGGCGCTCAACTCCCGGCAGATCCGGCATACGGGGTTGGGATCCACAGGCAAACACCAGCTTGTCCCAGTGCAGCGTGCGTTGATCGGTGAACACCGTCCGTGCGGTGAGATCCACCTGCAGCGCTTCTTCACCCATCAGCAGTTGTACGTCATGTGCGACATACCATTCCGGCGTGTGGATCAGCGTGTCCGCGAAGGCTTTTTCCCCAGACAGCACCGGTGACAGCAGCACGCGGTTGTAATTGCCCTGTGCTTCACGGCCAATCACCGTGATGGCATAGCGGCCCGGCGCACGTTGCAGCAAGGTTTCCACCATGCGCATCGCCGCCATCCCGTTACCGATCACCACCAGCTGCTGAGTCATCGCCCGCTCCTTACGCCACTGCCGTCTGTTTTTCGTAGAGGAAATGTAGGATCTGCTGGCGTAGCTGGTGATAGCGCGGCTCATCGGCCAGCGCCACGCGTGAACGCGGGCGCGGCAGATCGATAGCAAGGATCTCGCCCACCTGCGCCGCCGGGCCGTTAGTCATCATCAGCACGCGGTCCGACAGCAATACCGCTTCATCCACGTCATGAGTGATCAGCACAATGGTGGTTTTCAGCTCCTGCTGGATGCGCATCACGCTGTCTTGCAAGTGGGCACGCGTTAAGGCGTCGAGCGCGCCGAATGGCTCATCCAACAGCAGCACGCGCGGTTTCATCGCCAGCGCACGCGCAATACCGACGCGCTGCTTCATGCCGCCGGAGATTTCCGAGGGGCGCTTGTGCATGGCGTGGCTCATCTGCACACGATTGAGGTTGTGTTCGATCCACTCGCTCATCTCGCGCTTGTTCATCTGCCCTTTAAACACCTGCTGCACCGCCAGCTCAACGTTCTGATAGGCGGTGAGCCATGGCAGCAGCGAATGGTTCTGAAATACCACCGCACGCTCGGGGCCGGGGCCGCTGATTTCGCGGTTCTCACACAGCAACACGCCGCTGCTCGGTTGAGTTAAGCCGGCGATCAGGTTGAGCAAAGTGGATTTACCGCAGCCGGAGTGGCCAATCAGGCTCAATGTTTCACCTGCGTGGATATCGAAGCTAACGTTATCGAGTGCCAGAAATTCACCGCTGGCAGTGTTAAAACGTTGACTCACCTGCTGTACGCGAATAATCGGATTCATCATCGGCCCCTTATTTATCCCAGCTAAAACGACGTGCCAGCAGCATCAGTGCCTGCTCCAGCAACAGCCCAATCACGCCGATCACTACGATGGCGATCAGGATGTTTTCCACATTAAGGTTGTTCCACTCGTTCCAGATCCAGAAGCCAATCCCGAGACCACCGGTCAGCATCTCGGCGGCGACGATCACCAGCCAGGCGATGCCCATCGACAGGCGCATCCCGGTGAGCACGGCGGGCAATACCGCCGGGAACAGGATGCGGCGCATCACCGTCCATTCGTTGAGTTGCAGCACGCGGGCGACGTTGAGGTAATCCTGCGGGATGCGCTGCACGCCCTCGGCGGTGTTGATCACCATCGGCCAGATTGAGCAGATGAAAATGGTCCAGCTGGAAGCGGGTTCCGCACGCTGGAACAGCAGCAGGCCAATCGGCAACCACGCCAGTGGGCTGACCGGACGCAGCAGCGCGATGATTGGGTTGAACATGCGTGCCACAAAGGTGAAGCGGCCAATCAGGAAACCGGCTGGGACGCCCACCAGCGCTGCCAGCCCAAAACCCACCGCCACGCGTTGCAGCGAGGCGACGATGTTCCAGCCAATACCCTGGTCGTTTGGCCCATTGTTGTAGAAAGGATCAGCGAACAGCGTGATGGCTGCCTGCCAGGTGGCAAACGGCGTTGGAAAGCCTTTGCTCGACATTGATGCCAGCTGCCAGACAAACAGCAGCAAAATCACACCGCAACTCGCCGGGATCAGTCTTTGTAGCAGCGGTTGCAACCAGCGCTGACGAGCGCGCGGTTTCTGTGGCACGTTAAGCGCAATAACCTGCGCCGGTTGAGCGACGACAGGCGTCGCGGGTTTTAGCGTGCGGGCTTCAGATTTCATGCTGACCTCACTTAACTGCGTTTAATGGCAAAGCTGTCGGCATAAGCGGCGGGGTTGCTGCCGTCCCACACTTTGCCGTCAGTAAGCGTGCTGCTGCGCATTTCACTGGACGGCACGGAGACGCCTCCCACTGCGCTGGCGGCTTGTTTGTAGATGTCGATACGATTGATTTGACGGGCAACGGCAGCGTAATCGGGAGCGGTCTTCACCATGCCCCAGCGCTTCATTTGCGTCAGGAACCACATGCCATCAGAGATCCATGGGAAGCTCACTTCGCCATCGTGGAAGAAGCGCATGGCATGCGCGTCCTGCCATTTCTGGCCGAGACCGTTTTCGTACTGGCCGAGCATGCGCCCTTCTAAGGTTTCAACTTTGGTGTTGATCCATGCGCGCCCGGCTAATACGGCGGTGGTCTCTTTGCGATTTTCATCAGAAGCATCGATCCAGCGTGCGGCTTCCAGCACCGCTGCCGTCATGGCGCGCGCCGTGTTGGGGTTTTCTTGCACCCATTGCGCGCGAGTGGCGAGGATTTTCTCCGGATGATCGGGCCAGATTTGCTGCGTGGTGGCGGCGGTAAAACCGATGTTGTCGCTGATGGCGCGCTGATTCCATGGCTCGCCCACGCAGAAGCCGCTCATGTTGCCCATTTTCATGTTCATCACCATCTGCGGCGGCGGCACCACCACGGTGCGCACATCCTCAAACGGATCGATACCGGCGTTTGCCAGCCAGTAATAGAGCCACATGGCGTGGGTGCTGGTCGGGAAGGTGTGCGCAAAGGTGTAAGTGCCTTTCGCCTGGCTGGTGATCAGCTTTTGCAAGCTGGCGGCATCGGTGACCTTTTGCTCTTTAAGTTGATTGGCTAAGGTGATGGCCTGACCGTTGTTATTCAACGTCATCAGGTTGGCCATGTCGTGTTGTGGCCCTGCCACGCCCAGCTGTAAGCCGTAGATCATGCCGTACAGCGCGTGTGCCGCATCCAGCTCGCCTGCAGTGAGTTTGTCACGCACCGCCGCCCAATTGGCTTCTTTGCTCGGTTGCAGCGTCAGACCGTACTTCTTATCAAAACCTTTTACAGAAGCCATCACCACCGGAGCGCAGTCAGTGAGTGGAATAAAGCCCACGCGCACTCTGCTTTTTTCGGGCGCATCTGAACCGGCAGCCCATACCGCATTGCGTAAGCCCGGCAGTAAATAACTGCTTCCTACCACCGCGCTACCCAGCAGGAACTGACGACGTGAGACTGAAAACCGCGTTTTACTCATCATGCGCTTCCTGAAAAAAAGAAATAAAAAAAGGCGTCCTCCCGCATGTCGTCAAAACATGGGGCCGGACGCCTTTATCCAAAGCACTCGCTTCACCGCCGTTGGCGAAACAAATGCGCAATGTCAGTGGAATATTGCAAAGCCTGTGCCAGAAAATTTTTTACTGCAAAATCAATATTAGCGCGCCATTGAGCCGTGAATCTGACTCCGCTTTGCACTGCCAGGACGCATAATACGCACAAGCTTTGTGCAACTACCTCCTTCGGGTTATGGCTTCAGCGTGGCCGCTACAGCGAGGATCGCCTGAGCAATATCCAGCATGCGTTTGTTCTGATTCATGGCACTTTTGCGCAGCGCTTGCCACGCTTCCTGCTCGCTAAAACCGTGCTGCTGCATTAGCCATCCTTTGGCCTGGTCGATGACTTTTCGCTCATCCAGAGAAGCACGCATGGTGGCTAGTTCATCCGCCTGTGCCTGTAAGCGTTGCGCCTGCTCGCGAATCAGTGACAGCACAGAGCGGCCGAGTTGGGGGGCGAGACCGTTACTGTCCAGTGTGGTTTCCTGCTCACCCAGCCAGCTGGCGCCAGCGACATACAATGAGAAACTCGCGTCCTCATTGATCGTCAGGTGCTGCGGTTCAGCTTGTTCACTCGCCGCAATGGCGCGCTGGCAACACGCCATTAATGTGCTGCAGAGTTCATCTTCAATCTGTTTCATCTGATCGAGACGTTGGCTCAGCAGCGTGAACCACTGCAGCACGCCATTCTCACCGCACTGCGCGCCGGTGCAGGCAATACGCCTCAGACGCTCAATCTGGCTGTCCGCATCCGCCATCACTAGCCATCGCTGCTGATTTTGCGCATCCGCGAACTGACTGAAGGTCGCGAAGCTTTTCTCCTGAGCAGCGATCAACATTTGAATCCGCTGGCGCTGTTCCGCGGTAAACTCCCCGGCAGCAAACCCGGCTGAACCGGTAGCGCGCTCCTGCCCCGCCAACTCCTTACCCTGCATAAAGCTAAAGAGCGCAATCAGCGCGCGGGAAATCTCCGGCTCACTGGCCGTATCGGTGGCTTCGAAGACCAGATTAAGTAAGGTGCGGATAATGTGATTAAAGCCCTCCATCGCCTCTGCATGGCTGCACTGCCCCGCCCGTATTTGCTGGCGTAACGATGGCAGGCTCTCTAACGACTGCAGCGCTGCGGCAATTAGCATACAGAAACGGCTGTAACCCGGCTGCGCCACCGCTTCCGGCAGGACCATAAGGGCATTTTCCTGTCGCTGCTCTACCTCAAGTGCGCGCGCATCCAGCTCATCGCCAAACAACCGTCCTGCGGAACAGATCCAAATGTTGCTGGCACCGCGCTCACGTTGTAGCACGTGAATTAACTCACTGATGGTGAGAATCTGTTCGCCTGTGCGCAGAAGTCGTCGCAGGCTGGCAATTTCGCTGGCGCGGCTGGCGCGCAAATATTCTAAAGCCCGGCTCATAAGGTTCTCTTGAGCAAAATAGACATAACGACTTTAAGCAAAAGCCGTGCCGGACTGACTTCAAAGCTGGCGGAAATGTGCGCGGAAATTCCGAAAGTAAGAAAATTGTTTACTCGCGCAATCTTTTTTTAACCTTAAGGAAAGATTAAGAATTCTTACCATTAATCAGGCACCTTTCTGAGTTGCTTCGGCTTTATCGCTTGCGTTTTACGCTTACGCGGGTAAATAAGTAAACTTAGCTTATCTATCACTAAAGGCACAGGTTTTTTATCCCCCTGATATGCGCTATTTTCGCCCGGTAGCACGGGTTTTCTCGCTATGCAATGGATTGAATTCTCAAAAGTCTTAGGTAGACTGAGCACAGTACTATCTTTCTGTAATCTGACTGTTTTTTGATGGCTTTCCCGCTGCATACTCTGCCCGCCTTAAATGCGTGTGCCACATATTAATCTGCAGCTAATCTGATGAAATTTGAGGTTCATGGTGAATAAGAGTCTGTTGCTCACTCTGCTGGCAGTATTGACATTGGCGGGTTGTAAAGCGCCACCACCGCCGATGACTGATGACACCCTGGTCACCAGTGAGGTAAATGGCGTCAAGCTGGTTCACCGTCATGCGGTGGCAGCGCCAGGCGAATTCACGCCGGTTAATGAGAGTTTCCGCGCACTGTATGCGGCGTCGGTGATGACCACGCCAGATTATGGCGGCAAGGTCGTTCGTTATCTCGATAACGCTAAACCATTTGAAGTACTAGGACGTGTCGAACACAGTTGGTTAGCCGTTGCCGATGAACCCAATGGACAGCTGATTGGTTACATCCCGCCGAAAGCCGGGGTTGAAAGTAGCCGTTATGACGCCACCCTGCGTAGCGACCGTCCACGTCCCCGCCGTACTAAACAGGTCTGCGTGGCCGTTGGCGGAGCCAGCAAGGCTTGCCGCACCAACGATACCGCGACCTGGATCCTAGACTGATAATGCAATATGGCGCAGATTGTCCACAGCAAGGTCGCACTCTGTGGACGCTCCCTAGCGCCATTGCCAGGAAAAAAGATATTTAATGACCCAGGATTCTGTTGTCCGCGATGGCATTGTCGCGGGCAACGATAACCTTTTGCTTAATGCCGCAGCACCGATATTGAATGCCGTTGTCCGTATACGGCAGGCTGCTACGCATGACGATCCCGCCGGTTTACGCCAGTTACTCATTGAAGAGATCCGCCAATTCGAACATCGCTGCAAGCAAGCCGGTTTGCCGTTTGAGATGATTATTGGTGCGCGCTACTGCTTATGCAGCGTACTGGATGAAGCCGCCGCACAAACTCCATGGGGTACGCGCGGTGTGTGGTCAGGGAACGGCATGCTGGTCACTTTCCATAATGAAAGCTGGGGCGGCGAAAAAGTGTTTCAGCTACTTTCCCGCGTCTCGCAAAGCCCGCAGCAACACCTGTGGTTGCTGGAGCTGATTCATTACTGTCTGCTGCTGGGCTATGAAGGACGTTATCGCGGCAGCGATGCTGGCCGTGCGCAGTGTGAAGGGATTCGTAAACGTCTCGCTCAACTGATTCAGGAAACGCGCCCGTCGACCACGAACCCGGCCGCGCCGCTGGTGGAAGTGCATCCCCTGGTCAGTCGCTTAACCCGTCCGATGGTGCCGCTATGGGCCTGTGCGATGTTAGCGGCCCTGATTGCCTGCCTGATTTACAGCGGCCTGAACTGGCGGCTAGGCAATGCGGCTGAGCCGCTGCTGCGCGCCATCTATCAAACACCGCTGCCACAAATTATGCCCGGCCGTCGCCCTACCTCACCGCAGGCATTGCTGGATTTGCATCAGCGTTTGAATGATGTGATCGCCGCCGGTCAACTTGAAGTCAGCGATGGCGCCTTTGGCAGTAAAGTGATCATTCCTGCCGATAAACTCTTCTCCCCTGACGGTACCGTGGTCAATCAGGTTGGTCGCGCGCTGTTGGCGCACGTTGCCAGCGCCATGAAAACCGTTAAAGGCACGGTACTGGTGTCGGTGTATACCGATAACAGCCCGGTGGATGGGCGTTTTGCCTCAAGCTATGAATTTTCCTTTGCGCGCGCACGCGCCGTGACCCAGTTGCTAAACCCGCAACTGGCGGAAGGGCACAGTGTGAAAGCGGAAGGCCGCGGCGACAGTAATCCGCTGCTGCCAAATGACAGCAATGAAAACCGCGCGCGCAACCGCCGTGTGGAGATCACCCTGTTTGCCGCACCGGAAACCCTTGGCAATCATCCAGGAGGTGAGTGATGCGCGCATCGCTGCAACATCTGTTAACCCACCGCCTGCTGTGGAGCCTGATTGGTGTCACTGCCTTAAGCTGTGTGCTGTGGATGCTCGGCCCGCTGTGGAGTTGGGGAGACACCCGCCCCCTTGAGCCGGTGTTTCCTCGTCAACTGCTGGTCGGTTTGCTGTTCTTCTGCTGGGTGCTGTTCCAGTTTATCCCGGCGATCTGGCGCGGCTGGTTCAACAGTAAACTCCTCAACCGTTTACAGGAGATGAGTCACGAAGAGCTGTCCGATCGTCAGGCCACTGATACGCTGCTGGCTCAGCGCTTCAGTGAAGCAGCGCTGCGCCTGAAACGCACACAGTTTGGTCGACGTCATCAACAGAACTGGCTGGCCCGCTTTCAGAGCCACTATCTCTACCAACTGCCCTGGTATGTGATGATTGGGGCGCCCGGCGCGGGCAAAACCACCGCCCTGCTCAATGCCGGACTGGAGTTTCCACTAACTGATAGCCTTGGCAAAGCGGCGATTCGCGGCGTCGGCGGCACGCGTCACTGCGACTGGTGGTTTACCGACAGCGCGGTGTTGATCGATACCGCAGGGCGATATGCCCTGCAGGAGAGCCAGCGTGCACGCGACGGCGCTGAGTGGCAGAGTTTCATCAACCTGCTGAAACGCTATCGCACCCGCCAGCCGATCAACGGCGTGATCATGACCATTAGCGTTGCCGATCTGCTCACCGATTCCGCGGAAGCACGTCACGCACAGGCCAGCGCGTTACGTAGCCGCATGCAGGAGTTACACCAGCAAACCGGTATCCATTTCCCGGTGTATGTGATGGTGACCAAGACCGATCTGCTGAAAGGGTTTTTAAGCTTTAACGACGGCCTGAGCAAACCGCAGCGCGACGCCATCTGGGGATTCACCTTCCCCTGGGAACCGGGTAAACCGCACAAAGATGACTGGCATAACAGTTTTAGCCAGCAATATCAGCGTTTGGAACAGCGCCTGCAGCAGCAACTGCCCACGGTGATGGCGAATGAACGCGATCTCACCCTGCGTGCTGACTGTTTCCTGTTCCCACAGGAGTTCAGTTCGTTAAGGCCGTTGCTGAATGAGTACCTGGATGTGGTGTTCTCGCGCCATGAGGATGAGATTGCCTGGTCAGCGCGCGGCTTATTCTTTACCAGCGGGACTCAGGAAGGCTTACCGTTTGATCGCATCATGGGCGAACTCAACCGTAAGCTTCAATTGCCACATACCGGTGAAAGTAGCCTCGCCACCTGGGATAGCGTCACCCGTAATAACCCCATCCCCGGCAATAAAGGCCAGAGTTTCTTTATCCGCGACCTGCTGAGCGATCTGGTGTTCCGCGAAAGTGGCTTAGCGGGCAGTAACCGCCATTGGGAGTACCGCAACCGCCTATTCCACTGGATTGGCTACGGTGCGCTCACTGGCGCATTGCTTTTGCTCTCCGGTTTATGGCTGGCCAGCTATGTCCAGAACCAGCAATATCTTAACCAGGTCGCCGAGCGTATTGAGCCAATGACTCGTCAGAGTCAGCAGGTGATTCATCAGCCAGCCGATAATATCTTTGATCTGCTACCCTTCTTAAATAACCTGGTGAAGCTGCCGTTGTCGGAGCGCTTTTCCCTCGACAATCCACCGCTTAGCATGCGCGTGGGTCTCTATCGTGGCAACCAGGTAAGCGATGCGGCATGGGTGCTTTATCAAAATGCGCTTAAGTCTCTACTGTTACCGCGCGTGGCCCAGCAAATCACCAATTTGCTGCGTGATGACCCCGGTAACGACAATGAATACAGCCGCAATGCGCTGCGTGCCTATCAGATGTTGTATCAACCGCGCAATTATGACGGCGAATTCCTGCGCGCCTGGCTGATGCAGAATCTTCAACGCAATCTGCCAGATGATGTCAGCGCCCGGGATTTGCAGCAGCTTGACTGGCATCTTAGCCAGCTTCTGGATCAGCAGATTCAGTCGTCGCCTTATGCGCGAGATAACGCACTAATGATGCGCAAGCTTGCAGAAAATCTGAAAATTGCCGGTGCGAATGGCAGTTCGCTGGCGATTGCACCACAGCGGGTTTCGCAGCGATTGACCGGACACAGTGAGTAATGGTGAGGTAACCATGGCGACGCACACCGCGCCGGGTTGGTACGGCAAATTACCGGCCACCGGCGATTTCCTGCGCCAGCGCCTGAGTGAGAATACCGTGACGCCCTGGAGCCATTGGTTTCAACAGGGGCTCATGCACTGGCATCAGCAACCCGATGCCTCCACTCAGCTGTTTCTGCGCGCACCTGTCTGGAATTTTGTTCTGCCGCTGTCGCCGCTACGTCAGCAGGTGCAGATGGGCTGCCTGCTGCCTTCGTGCGATCGCGTGGGGCGCAGCTGGCCGCTGCTGGCTTTGCGGAGTTTTCCGCTCAGCCACTGGCACAGCGCTCAGCTGGCCATGTCGGGCGACTGGTTTCAGGAGTTGGGGACGCTGCTACTGCGCGGCGTGCGTGACCGGCTGAACCCGGATGCGCTGGAGCAGCAGATGCAACGCGTCACGCCGCTGATGGTCCCGGATAATCAGCGCAGCGATATTATGGATGTGATTGGTTTTGATGATCTGCCCTGCACGCTGAGCTGGCGTGAAGTGGCGGATAAATTTGATCCCCAGCAGCATATTAGCTACTGGTGGAGTAATCGCAGTGACGGTTTTGCCCACGCCACACACAAACACAGTGGGCCGCTCACCGCGCAACTTTTTGCGTTACTGTTTAACCCGGCGGCAGGTGCACAGCCGGGACGCAACGGCCTCTATCCACCCATGTTTGAATGAGCCGCAGCGTTTTCCTTGTTAACAGGATGACTCATGCAATTTACCATTGTGCAGTGCAATACGGATGTGCCAGCAAAGACGGTTGCTTTTAAACCGCCTGGGGGAACCATTGGCCGCAGTCAGGATAACGATCTGGTGCTGCCTGACGAATCGCGCGCCATTTCACGCTTGCAGGCGCTGGTGCATATCTCCCCGGAAGGTGAATGCCGCCTGACCAATCAGGGCAGCGTGACCTCGGTGGTATTGAACGGCGTGGCGCTACAGCGTGGTTCACAAGTGCAATTACAGCATGGTGATGCACTGCAAATCGGCGATTATGGCCTTGAGGTGCGCGATCCTGCCTGCCAGAGTACCCAGCATGATGACCCGCTCACGTTCTTCGCGGACAGCACTGCCGATCCTCTCGGTATGCAGCAGGCATTCGACAGGGTGCCGGAACCCACTGCGGCGCGTCCGGAGCGCCTGACTGACCCACGCCTGGGTATTGATCCACAAAGTGATGCCCCTTCGGCTCCCGCCACGTTGCCGCATGCCGATCAGGACAAGCTGCTGGCTGCGCTGCTGGAGGGCATGGGATTGAACAATGGCCATCACACGACGATCACCGAAGAGCAGATGCGCGTGACCGGCCGCATGCTGAGCCTGTTCTCGCAAGGCACTGTTGCCCTGCTCTCTTCCCGTTCGATCCTCAAGCGCGGCGTGAAAGCCGATATGACGATGATCCTCAATGAGGCCAACAATCCGTTTAAAATTTTGCCTTCGGGTAAGACGGTATTGATGCAGATTTATCAGAGCCAGATGCCCGGTTTTATGCCGCCAGAAGCGGCAGTGCGCGATGCACTGGTGGATTTGCAGGCGCATCAGCTGGGTATGATCGCTGGCATACGCGCGATCATCGCGGCGATGCTGCAATCCTTCAATCCGCAACGGCTGGAAGAGGAAGCACGTAAAGATGGCGTGTTGCCTAAGCTACCGTTTAACGGCGGGCGTAAAGCGGCCTTGTGGGATTATTTTTCACGCCACTATCAGCGCACTGCCGGTGAAATTGAAGATGACTTCCATACCCTGTTTGGTGAAGCTTTCCTGCATGCGTATGACATGGAAGTGAATCAATATAAAGATTCCCAGACTCGGACCGAAGACGCATGAAAATGATGTTTGCCAGCCGTTGCCAGCAGGGAATGCGCGATGAAAACCAGGATCGCACCGGAGCCGAGCTGGATGAGCACAAAGCCTGCTTTCTGGTTTGCGATGGCGTGGCCGGTTTGCCTGGCGGTGATAAAGCGGCGCAAATCGTGCGGGATACGCTGCTGACCCAGTTACACAACAGCCCGACGTTCACACCCGAGAGCACTCGTGCAGCGATTGAGCACTGCCAGCAGGTGTTGCTTGAGGCGCAGGGAAAAAATCCGAAATATGCTCGCATGAGCACCACGCTGGCCGCGCTGTTTATTGACCGCGAGACACAGCGCGCATGGTGGGCGCATGCTGGTGACAGCCGGGTTTATCACTTCCGTCATGGGGTGTTGAGTCAAGTGACGCGTGACCATAGTCTGGCCCAGCAACTGCGCGAAGCAGGCTATGAAAATACCGGAATTAACAGTAATTTACTCTATAATGCGCTCGGCGTTGAGCCTGCACGTCCAGCCACCTTTAGTGAAGTGATTTCATTGACGGATGGCGATGCGTTTCTCGTCTGCACCGACGGGTTCTGGCTCAATCTGACCACTCACGAGATGGAACAAGCCCTGCGCATGGTCAATGCCTGCGAAGAGTGGCTGACTTTGATGGAACAAGCCGTTAACCGCAGTGTAAAAAGCGACAATCTCAGCGCTCTGGCCATCTGGATTGGCGAACCGCAGGAAGCGACGCTGCTTTATTCCCAGGCTGATGCGGCACGTTTTCTGCCGACACGTTATTGATCCCAAGGACCCTTATGAAAGTGTGGTTGCCGGGCTTAGCGACCCTGTTGCTGGCTCTAAATGCGCAAGCTGATGATTATCGTGTGGTCTATTCGCCGAGTCTGTCGCTTGAAGTCTATATCGATAATGTGGCCAGCAATTCACCCAACGACTGGTGCAAAGAGACCTTGCCGTTGCGTATTGTTTCCGGCAAAAGCACTGATTCCAGCATTCTGACCAGCTTCCTGCCGCGCGTTGGCACGCTGCTGGCGAATCAATGCGGCACGCTGGATGAAATCCCGTGGCAGATGACCAATAAAGACGGCAGCGTGCTGGCCAACGGCAGCGCAGCAAAATTACAGAACTGGCGACCCATCGTGATTAACGATGCGACCGCCAGTGCCAGTGCCAGCAATGCCGCCCCGCTGGATCTCTCACGCCCGGCAGACAGCACACCATTGCAGCACTTCACCCTACCAGCGGGTTGTCATTTCCGCACCTCCTGGGACGAAAACGGCGACTCGCTATTTATTCCGGATAACCCGCAGCAGCACTGCTCCACGGATGGCTGGCTTGGAGGCCCGAGTGAATTAACGCTGATGAGTGGTGACAAAACCCGCTCGCTGGCGGTGAATTTCTATCAGGGCTACCCCATTGCCAACCTCAAGCTCAGCGGCCCGGCACTGGAAGTGGTGGCGGTGAACAAACAGCGCATGATCGTGACGCGTCCGGACGCCGAAGAGAGTTGGTTAGTGCTGCCGTTTGACAGCCAGCAACATGTCTGGCGCTTCACCGGCAATCTGCTGATTAAAATGGATAAGACAGCAGGTCAAGACAGTGACACGGTGAAGAGTCGGGTTGAAACCTTACGCGGCGTTTGGTCGTCGCAGTTTATGCCACAGCAAAAAGTGACTGTGTTACTGATTGACACCCTGCATGCGGATCTTGCCGATCCGGCGATTGGTGCCTGGCGTAACATTAATTAATTAGCGGTCGTCGCCTGACCTCAACAGACTGGCAGGCGCTACAGGACGTGTTCAGAGAGTTCACTATGTCGGCAAACGAAAACCACACACCGAATGCCCTGCCTGCGGGTTACCGGTTTAATGAATTTGAAATCAAGGAAGTGATTGGCGGCGGCGGCTTTGGCATTGTTTACCGTGCCTGGGACCATCAACTGGAACGCACCATCGCCATCAAAGAGTACATGCCGGTTTCACTGGCGGTGCGTGCCGCTGACCTGTCGCTGGAGTTGCGTGGCGAGCGCTTCCAGAAACTGTTCAACGCCGGACGTAACAGCTTCATTCAGGAAGCCCGTTTGCTCGCACGTTTTAATCATCCCGGCCTGCTGCACGTGTTGCGCTTCTGGGAAGAGAATGGCACCGCCTACATGGGCACGCTCTACTACAGCGGGATGACATTAAAAGAGTGGCAGGTCACCAGCCCGGACAGTATCGATGAGTCCTGGATTCGTCGGCTGTTACCGCCGCTGTTTGGCGCAATTAATACCATCCATACCGCCGGTTATCTGCACCGTGATATTTCGCTGGATAACATCCAAATCCAGGAAAATCAGCTGCCGGTGTTACTCGATTTTGGCTCAGCGCGGAAGGAGATCGGCAATCTCTCCGATGAAACCGAGATCATGCTGAAGCCTGGCTTTGCCCCGATTGAGCAATACAGCGAAGAGGGTGAAGTTGAGCAAGGTCCGTGGACCGATATCTATGCGCTTGGCGCGGTGCTGCACAATCTGATTACCGGCCATGCGCCTCCGGTTAGCGTGGTGCGCTGCATCGAGGATAACTATCAGCCACTGGTTGAACGCAAGCCAGCAGGCTATTCCCTGCCGCTACTGCATGCCATCGACTGTGCGCTGGCAATGAAACCCGGCGATCGCCCACAAAGCATTGATGCGTTTGCCAGCCTGATTGATTTGCCGGTGAGCGATGTTGAAGCACTGGTCACCACCTTCCCGGTGGCGGTTGAAGCTCCAGCTCCAGCGCCTGAACCCGTCGCCGCTCCGGTGCCTGAACCACAGGTAATGGCGGTGAATCATGCAGCGGCGGCGATTGAACCTGTCACGCCACGCAACGTGCGTCGCCTTTCGCCTGGTCTGGTCGCCGCCGCTGCCATTGCCATTCTGGCTGTGGTGGTGGTGGTGTGGAAAACGAATCGCCACAGTGAAACCGCTTCGATCGCCGCGACACCTTCTGCGTCAGCGCCGGTAGCGAGTCAGAGCGCAGCAGCCAGCGCGCCAGGTATGGCAACCGTCTATCTGCGCTTGCAGGAGGGAGAGAAAGTGCTGCTTAACGGCGAAGCGAAGGACGTGAAACCCACCAGCAGCGGCTTTGCTTCACTCAATCTGGCGGCGGGGAGTTATCGAATTGAAGTGCAAAATGGCAGCCAGATAATGAGCCAATCGCTGACCATTGACAAACCCGGAACCTGGCTGATTAATCCGGTTAAACAGTAGTTAACGCGCTGCAGACTGCTGCAGCGCCCTCACTTCAGCGGCCAGACGCGTCAACGCATCTTCCTGCATGCCGCGTTTACCCAACTCCTGTTCGAGGGAGTAGAGATACTGAGCATTGGTGCCCAATGGTCCGCTGGCCTGGGCAATCAACGGTGCGATGGTGCTGCGACAGGAGTCTGCTTCATACAGCGGGTGACGCGGATCCATGATGAATACCAACGCCGTCACTTTGCGAGCATCTTCCAGTTCCAGTTCGCACCAGGTTGGCAGATAACAGCCGGTGATCATCTCGCGCTTCCACAGCAGCTCCAGCTCGTCATGCAACCGCGCTTCGGGTAAACGGAAAGCCAGACCGCTGGTTGCACCGCCTTCTTTTAGCGCCAGCATACGACCGGGCGTCGATACCGTTCCTCTGCCAGCGGTCAGACGCAGACAGAAAGCACGATGCCAGCCTTCGAGTCGTCCGGAAGCCACTTCTTCCGCCTCAAAAACCGGGTTCCACATCAGGGAGCCATAGCCAAAAATCCACACCGGGCTTTGGTCAGGGCGACAAGCCAGTGTGGCAGCGAGTGACGCGGCACGCTTTTCACAGCTCCACAGCAGCGTTTCGTCGATATCGCCAAATGATGTTTTACAATCCGCTTTTAAAAGAAATTCCCGGGTTAACAATGCGACCTCCTCTACTGCGCTGACATCCTGTCGGTTCGGCTCCTCAAAGATGATGTCTTACAGGCAACACGCGTTGCGTCGACTTAAGAGAAGACATTAATGCATTTTTAACAAAAGTTTCAAGATTGACCCCGATCACAAAGGGGAAATTCTTTGTAAATAGCATCGGCTGCCTGGCAGATAACTTGAACAGAGTGATGACGAAGAAAGCAATGAAATGGCAAACATATACTTTAGTTACACAAGGTTTTTTAAATCAATAAAACTCCGATAAACCGCAATGAAATCAGATTAAAACAGGCATTACTTTATCTTAAAATTACTTTTATCGATTTACAACAAGATGAATAGTCTATGTTATTAGTAGATAATTGCTTCTTTTACTGTATTAGAATCAAAAACCTGACTAAGTAAAGTCGCGTAAAAAGCCTGAAACACAACTGTTGAAAAGTTACACTGCGCTGCGTCAGAAAAGTCATTATATTTATCAGGCACTGATCGCCTGTTTTGTTCTTTTTGCCGGAGAGGATGGTGAATGGCTACACATGAGAAAACCCGACATACCGAGTACTCACTGATTTTCCCGATTGTCGCGCTGACGGTGCTGAGCTTCTTTGGCGGTCAGACGGCATTATTGCCGATTATCGGCATCAACCTGCTGGCGCTGGTCGCCATCCTTTGTAGTGCTTTCAGCGTGGTGCGTCATGCTGACGTGCTGGCACACCGCCTGGGTGAACCCTATGGCTCGCTGATTTTGAGCCTGTCTGTGGTGATTCTGGAGGTCAGTTTGATCTCCGCCTTGATGGCCACCGGCGATGCTGCACCTGCGCTAATGCGTGACACGCTCTACTCCATCATCATGATTGTCACCGGCGGCCTGGTGGGCTTTGCGCTGCTGCTCGGCGGACGCAAATTCGCCACCCAATATGTCAATCTGGCGGGCGTAAAGCAGTACATGATTGCCATCTTCCCGCTGGCGATTCTGGTGCTGGTGTTTCCGAATGCGCTGCCAGGCGGTAACTTCACCACGGCTCAGGCGTTGATCATTGCCGCGATCTCCGCTGCCATGTACGGCGTGTTCCTGCTGATTCAGACCAAAACGCACCAGAGCCTGTTTGTTTATGAGCATGAGGATGACGGTGACGATGGCGATCCGCATCATGGTAAGCCTTCTGCGCATAGCTCACTGTGGCACACGGTATGGTTGATCATTCATCTGATCGCGGTGATCAGCGTGACCAAGATGAACGCCAACACGCTGGAGCATCTGCTGACGGAACTGAATGCACCTGAGCAGTTCACCGGTTTCCTGGTGGCCTTGCTGATTCTGTCGCCGGAAGGGTTAGGGGCCATCAAAGCGGTGTTAATGAACCAGGTACAGCGTGCGATGAACCTGTTCTTTGGTTCGGTATTAGCCACCATCTCTCTGACGGTGCCGGCGGTCAGCATCATCGCTACCCTGACCGGTCAGCAGCTGATATTTGGTCTTGAGCCACCACATATGGTGATCATGAGTGCCGCGCTGATTCTGTGCCATATTTCGTTCTCAACCGGGCGTACCAATGTGCTGAACGGCGCCGCGCATCTGGCACTGTTTGCCGGCTATTTACTGACAATTATGCTGTAGCGTCTGACGCTCAGATTCAAAGCAAAAAAAGGCGCCCATCGGCGCCTTTCTTACATCTGGATAACGCAATTAGTTGCTGGTATCCAGTTCCGGGAAGCTCTTCACCAGATCATCAATCGCTTTCATCTGCATCAGGAATGGCTCCAGCTTATCCAGCGGCAGCGCGGATGGGCCGTCGCATTTCGCGCTATTCGGCTCAGGGTGGGCTTCAATAAACAGACCGGCGATACCCACCGCCATACCCGCGCGAGCCAGTTCAGCTACCTGCGCGCGACGTCCACCTGAAGCCGCGCCGAACGGATCGCGCGTCTGCAGTGCGTGGGTCACGTCGAAGATAACCGGGCTGTTGTTGGTGACCTTCTTCATCACGTTGAAGCCCAGCATATCGACAACCAGGTTGTCGTAACCGAAATTGCTGCCACGGTCGCACAGGATTACTTTGTCGTTACCGCCTTCCGCGAATTTATCGACAATGTTACCCATCTGGCCTGGGCTAACGAACTGCGGTTTCTTAACGTTGATGACTGCACCGGTTTTCGCCATCGCTTCCACCAGATCGGTCTGACGCGCCAGGAACGCAGGCAGCTGAATCACATCCACCACATCCGCCACCGGCTGCGCCTGTGAAGCTTCATGCACATCAGTGATGATTTTCACGCCGAACGCCTGTTTCAGCTCCTGGAAAATCTTCATGCCCTCTTCCAGACCCGGACCACGGTAGGATTTGATGGAAGAGCGGTTAGCTTTGTCAAAAGAGGCTTTGAACACGTAAGGGATACCGAGTTTGTCGGTCACTTTTACATAGTGTTCGCAAATACGCATGGCGAGGTCGCGCGATTCCAGCACGTTCATACCACCAAAGAGAACAAATGGCAGATCGTTTGCGACCTTGATATCGCCGATATTTACTACTTTCTGAGTCATGCCCTTTCCTTATTGTCGAGATGACGCTTAGTGCAGCGTCACCTGTTTCTGTTCAATTGCGTGAATCTGCACTTTAATCATTTCGCTGACCGGGTCTTCTGGACACTGTTCAACGAAGTAGGTCAAATCGGTCAGTGCGATATGTTCACACTCAAGCTGAGCGTAGATTAACCCCCGATCGCGGATTTCATACGGGTCATCGGGATCAATCTGCAGCAGTACCTGGCTGACGTTTAACGCCAGTTCCATCTGCTTCTCTTCCATCAGTGCCGCTTTCAACGTATCCAGCATTTTACGCATCACGTTGATGGTTTTGGCTTCATCCAGATCATCATTGTAGAGCTTCGCAGTCGGGCTGATATTGCCCTTCAGCCACACTTCCAGCGTATGTGTATCCAGCGTTTCGCCGTTGAAAGGGTTGATCAACCACATTTCACCGTCCAGCCAGTCAGCACGCAGAATCAACTGGGTGGGGAAAATCACCGGGATCAGCGGCAGCTCCAGCTCGTCGGCAATGTGTAACAGTATCACCCCCAGCGATACGGCAGTGCCCTGTCGGCTCTTCAGCACTTTATCGATCCACAGCGCATCGGACAAATTGTAGACGCCGCTGGCGCCACCAAAGCCCCACTGGCGATAAAACAATTCAAGCAGCTTGCCCAGTTGCAAGTCGGCATCCTGTTCGCTGCTGACGTATTCCCGTGCTTCTTCAACTAATGCCGCCAGCTGTTGCTGAACGGATGGCGCAGAAAAATCATTGCGTATGGCGCAGGTTGCGCCAATCACCGCTTCACTCAACGGTGTTTCACTGTAATCAACTAGCTCTGGCGAGGTCATACTATCCCCAATAACGGCATTTTGGTCATCGCCAGCTTAATCACAAACAGCAGTGCTACGATTGCAATCAGACAAGCGATCCAACGTGTCCCCATCTTGCGTGGGCGACGGCTCAATGCCACGGAACCTAAGGCGATGTAGATAATAACCCCTAACAGCTTCTCCGTCAGCCAGCTTCCTTGCGGTGAGAACGGATAAAAGTGCGTAATCACCACCAGCAATACGCCACTGAGCAATAAAAAGGTGTCATTAATATGCGGCGCAATGCGAACCCAGCGGCGCTGCAGCATTGCCGAACCGGTGGTTAGCCAGTAAAAGCGCAGTAAAAACAGACTGATAGTCAGGGCAACCGTCAGCAGGTGAAAATGTTTAATCAGCGGATACCAGCTTGCCATGGTGCTTCCTTAAATCAAAAAAATTGCCCAAGTGTGACGCGCGGATTGCCGCCATAATCGTTAATGCTGCTGACCTGCTGATAGCCGTGCTGCGTCATGATGCCGCGCACCGCTTTATCCTGCTGCCAGCCGTGCTCCAGCAACAGCCAGCCACCGGGCTTTAACCACTGCGGCGTACGGTGAATAATCAAACGCAAATCAGCCAGCCCGGCCTCATCGGCCACCAGTGCACTGAGCGGTTCAAAGCGCACATCTCCCTGCTGCAGATGTTCATCGGCGGCATCGATATAAGGCGGGTTACTAACGATGAGATCGAAACGCTGGGCGGGAATGTCATCGAACCAGTGGCTGAGCTGGAAACGCGCATTGCTGATGTGCAACCGCTGAGCATTCTCATCAGCCAGCGCCACAGCTGCTGGGATACGGTCGCAGCCCAACACCTGGCAGTCAGGACGCTCACTCGCCAGCGCTAACGCGATAGCTCCGGTGCCAGTGCCAAGATCGAGTAAGGAGGAGGCGGTTGCGGGAATACGTAAGAGCGCCTGTTCCACCAGCACTTCGGTATCCGGACGCGGAATTAATGTGGCATCATTGACGCGCAACGGCAGCGACCAAAACTCACGCTCGCCCACCAGATGCGCAATCGGTTCGCCTTTCACCCGACGCGCCAGCAGCGCATCAAGTTCGGCAAGCTGAGTAGCGTCGAGTTCATGATCGTCAAACGCCACCAGCCAGCTGCGTGATTTTCCAGTAACAAAACCCAGCAAAATCTCCGCATCCCGTTTCGGGCTGTCTCCGCCACAGAGCGCGACCACTGCGTGCTTGAGCCAGTGGCGAATCATCATCAGTCTTGTCCAGCCAGCGCGGCCAGCTGATCGGCCTGATACTCCTGCACAATCGGCTCGATCAGCGTATCCAGCTTGCCTTCCATGGTTTCATCCAGGCGGTACAGCGTCAGGTTGATACGATGATCGGTAACACGACCCTGCGGGAAGTTGTAAGTACGGTTACGGTCCGAACGGTCGCCGCTGCCCAACAGGTTGCGACGGGTTGAGGCTTCTGCCGCATTACGCTTGGCGGTTTCGGCGGCATGAATACGCGCACCCAATACCGCCAGCGCTTTGGCTTTGTTTTTGTGCTGGGAACGTTCGTCCTGACACTCCACCACAATACCGGTGGGCAAGTGGGTAATACGAATCGCGGAGTCGGTGGTGTTAACGTGCTGACCACCGGCACCTGAGGAGCGGAAGGTATCGATTTTCAGGTCGCCCGCGTTGATTTCCGGCATTTCTGCTTCCGGCAATTCTGGCATCACCGCCACGGTGCAGGCAGAGGTATGAATACGGCCCTGCGATTCGGTTTCCGGGACGCGCTGAACGCGATGACCGCCGGATTCGAATTTCAAACGACCGTAAGCGCCTTCACCATTAATTCGGGCGATAACTTCTTTGTAGCCGCCGTGCTCGCCTTCGTTGGCGCTAATGATCTCGACCTGCCAGCGGCGTGCTTCGGCATAACGGCTGTACATACGGAACAGATCGCCTGCGAAAATTGCCGCTTCATCTCCGCCGGTTCCGGCGCGCACTTCCACAAAGCACGAACGTTCATCATCGGGATCTTTTGGCAGCAGCAGCACCTGAAGCTGTTGTTCCAGCACTTCACGCTTCTCACGCGAAATTTTTAACTCTTCGTTAGCCATTTCACGCATTTCAGGATCGTCGAGCATCATTTCAGCTGTTTCGATATCTTCCTGCACCTGCTGCCAGTCGCGGAAGCAACGGGTCACATCGGTCAACTGTGCATATTCGCGTGATAAGGCGCGAAAACGTTCCTGATCGCCAATGACGCCGGCATCGCCCAGCAACGCTTCAACTTCTTCGTGGCGTTCCTGGAGGGCTTCCAGCTTGGCAACAATAGAGCTCTTCATGTAATAGAGGGTATCCCAGTGATAGGTCGTGACAGACCAGATTACTCTAAACCGAGGCTGTCACGTAAGATCTGCAGGCGTTCGTTGTCGCCATCGCGCGCGGCCTGCTGCAGTGATTTGGTTGGTGCATGAATCAGACGGTTGGTCAGCTTGTGCGCTAACTCTTGCAAGACTTTCTCGGCATCCGCGCCCTGACGCAGCGCGGCAATCGCACGCTCCTGCAACTCGGCACGTACGTCGTCCGCCTGTGAACGATATTCGCGAATGGTGTCGCCCGCGCTTTGCGCACGTAGCCATGCCATAAATTCGCCACTTTCCTGCACAACTATGCTTTCGGCCTGGACTGCAGCGGCTTTGCGTTGTGCCATATTCTGCTCGATGATCGCTTGCAGATCATCGACGCTGTACAAATAGGCGTTCGCCAGCTTACCCACTTCAGGTTCGACATCACGCGGTACGGCGATATCCACCAGCAGCATCGGCTGGTTGCGACGTGCTTTCAAGGCGCGCTCCACCATGCCTTTGCCAATAATCGGCAGCGGGCTGGCAGTAGAAGAAATAATGATATCCGCATCGGCCAGACGGGTTTCAATATCACCCAACCCAATCACTTCTGCGCCCACTTCATCGGCCAGCAGCTGCGCACGCTCGCGGGTGCGGTTGGCAATCATCAACTTCTGCACTTTGTGTTCACGCAGATGACGCGCCACTAACTCGATGGTTTCCCCGGCGCCCACCAGCAACACGTTGACCGTGCTGAGTGATTCGAAGATTTGACGCGCCAGAGAACAGGCGGCGAAGGCGACAGAGACCGCGCTGGCACCGATTTCAGTTTCGGTGCGCACGCGTTTAGCGACGGAGAAGGTCTTCTGGAACATGCGCTCCAGCTCGCTGCTTAGCGCATGGTCACGCGAAGAATCAGCATGGGCCTTTTTAACCTGGCCGAGAATTTGCGGTTCGCCCAATACCAGCGAATCCAGACCGCTGGCAACGCGCATCAGATGGCTGACGGCGGCGTTGTCCTGATGCCAGTAAAGGCTGGCACGGACATCCTCTTCACGCAGATCGTGATACTCGCACAACCAGCGCACCAACCTCTCCTGCAAATCTGTCTGCTGCTCTACGCTGAGATAGAGTTCAGTACGATTACAGGTTGAGAGCACCACACCACTCTGAACCATCGGCTGGGACAACAGGCTATTCAGAGCCTGATCCAGCGTGTCTGGCAGAAACGCAACGCGTTCGCGCAGCGCAACAGGTGCGGTTTTGTGGTTGATTCCGAGAGCAAGCAGCGTCATGGTGATTCGGGTTGGGATGTCCCAATATTTGTCAGGGCTTTGTGAAGCGCATTCTACAAGATGCCACAGATCAAGAAAAGCCATACAAAGGCTATGACTGTAATAAGATTAAACTGATCGTGCGCAATTATCCTTACATCGGCATTGACGGCATAGTATTGGATGGTTAGCGTTATCGGTTACGAAGTAAAAACGTGTCTGAGGAGACGACCACGTGATGCATTTGCCCCCGCGCAAGCTGTTGCGCCTTTTGCCCCTTGCCAGCGTATTGCTGGCTGCTTGTAGCATCAACAAACCACAAGGTCCTGGCCCCAGCACCACCTCACCGCAATGGCAGCAGCATCAACAAGCCGTTGAGAAAATCACCCAATATCAAACGCGTGGCGCTTTTGCCTATCTTTCCGATAAGCAAAAAGTCTATGCGCGCTTTAACTGGCAGCAAACCGCCGCCGATCGCTATCGTCTGTTGTTAACCAATCCGCTGGGCAGCACCGAGTTGCAGCTGGATGCGCAGGGGTCGGTGGTGCAAATTGTCGATAACAAAGGCAAGCGCTATGTGAGCAATGACGCTGAGAAGATGATTTCACAGTTGACCGGCATGGATATTCCGCTGGCGAATCTGCGTCAGTGGATGATGGGTCTGCCGGGTGATGCCACGGATTATCAGCTCAATAGCAGCTATCAGTTGCAGAGTGTGAATTACAGCCGTAATGGCCAGCAGTGGAAAGTGAACATCTCTGATTACGACAGCAAGGTCAATCCACCGCTGCCGGCCAACCTGGAACTGACAGAAGGTGGTCAGCGTATCAAACTGCGCATGGATAGCTGGACCACGCAATGATCACCACCTGGCCTGCTCCGGCAAAACTGAATCTGTTTCTCTACATTACGGGCCGTCGCGCTGACGGCTACCACAATCTGCAAACGCTGTTTCAGTTTCTTGATCACGGCGACACGCTTGAGATCACGCCTGACAGCAGTGGGAACATTACTCTGCTGACGCCGTTAGCGGGCGTCGCCGATGACGATAACCTGATCGTGCGGGCGGCGCGGATGTTACAGCAAGCCGCGGTCGTTCGCGGTACGCTGCCCGAAAACGCGGGTGCGGAGATAGCCCTGGAAAAACGTCTGCCGATGGGCGGCGGACTGGGCGGCGGTTCATCGGATGCCGCGACCGTGCTGGTGGCGCTGAACCATTTATGGCAAACCGGGCTTAGCGTGGATGAGTTAGCCACCCTTGGCGTGCAGCTTGGTGCTGATGTTCCGGTGTTCGTGCGTGGGCACGCCGCCTTTGCCGAAGGGGTTGGCGAGCAGATTCAGCCTGCTGAACCGGAAGAAAAATGGTATCTGGTGGCACATCCTGGTATTAGCATCGGCACGCCGGATATCTTTCGCGATCCTGACTTGACGCGCAATTCACCGATACGCACATTAGATGAACTGTTACAGCGTCCTTTTCACAATGATTGTGAAGCTGTGGCAAGAAAACGTTTTCGCGAGGTTGATGCGCTGCTTTCCTGGCTGCTAGAATACGCGCCGTCGCGCCTGACCGGGACCGGATCTTGTGTATTTGCTGAATTTAGCACCGAATCCGCTGCTCGTCAGGTGCTGGAGCTTGCCCCGAAATGGATTAACGGATTTGTGGCGCGCGGACTTAATATCTCGCCGTTGCAACGTACCCTTTCCGGGCTCTAAGCGTTTGCGTGACAGTGCCACCCTGTTCCAGGCACTGCACGTGACGCATTAACACACCCGTATGAACGACTTCAAAAGTATTCGCCGGTTACTTTTGAAACGTTCATTCTCTGGACGCCAAGCCTGAGGTTCTTCTCGTGCCTGATATGAAGCTATTTGCTGGTAACGCCACCCCGGAACTAGCACAACGTATTGCCAACCGCCTTTACACTAGCCTCGGAGACGCCGCTGTCGGCCGTTTCAGCGATGGTGAAGTAAGTGTACAGATCAACGAAAATGTACGCGGTGGTGATATTTTCATCATCCAGTCCACCTGTGCCCCCACCAATGATAATCTGATGGAGCTGGTTGTGATGGTCGACGCGTTGCGTCGGGCTTCTGCTGGTCGTATTACTGCTGTTATCCCTTACTTTGGTTATGCCCGTCAGGACCGCCGCGTGCGTTCTGCTCGTGTGCCTATCACCGCCAAAGTGGTTGCCGATTTCCTCTCCAGCGTGGGTGTTGACCGTGTTCTGACGGTTGATCTGCACGCCGAACAGATTCAGGGCTTCTTCGATGTCCCGGTTGATAACGTGTTCGGTAGCCCAATCCTGCTGGAAGATATGCTGCAGATTGGCCTGGAAAACCCGATTGTGGTTTCCCCGGACATCGGCGGCGTCGTGCGTGCGCGTGCTATTGCTAAGCTGCTCAATGACACTGATATGGCTATCATCGATAAACGTCGCCCGCGTGCGAACGTTTCTCAGGTGATGCACATCATCGGTGACGTGGCAGGTCGTGACTGTGTACTGGTCGACGATATGATCGACACCGGCGGTACGCTGTGCAAAGCAGCTGAAGCGTTGAAAGAGCGCGGCGCGAAACGTGTCTTCGCTTATGCGACTCACCCCATCTTCTCTGGTAACGCGGTCGAAAACCTGCGTAAGTCAGTGATCGATCAGGTTATCGTGTGCGACACTATTCCGCTGTCAGACGAGATGAAAGCCCTGCCAATCGTGCGTACCTTAACGCTCTCTGGCATGCTGGCCGAAGCGATTCGCCGTATCAGTAACGAAGAGTCCATCTCCGCAATGTTCGAACATTAACACATTGCATGAAACCGGGCCCCGCGCCCGGTTTTTATTCCCAACAATCCGCTTCATTTACCGATTAAGCCGCTCTCGCTACAGATATTTTCGCGATAAATTTCGTTAAAATTCGCTATTCTCCCTGCCTTACACTCTTTTCATTCGACTCGCGATGCTGCACTTTAGCGGGCCATTGATTAGTGGTATTTTTCTCCACACTTTTTTCTGAGAACTCCGACCACTATGACTCTCGACATTTACACACTATTTGTTTGCGAGCTCTATGTGCTGGGTTTTTTGAGCATTATTTTGGTGTTCGCCTGGGTGGGTGCGCAGTACGATCGCGTGCTGGGGTTCACTACGCTGGCGCTCACATTGACCCTGACAGCGGTGTTTCTCAGCAGTCTGCGCAGTGCTGGATTTGTTTTTCTTCCCATCGCTGTCGGCAACGTGGTGATGATGCTGGCCTATGGCAATCTGCTGAACGCTTTTCGAGCATTCTGCAATAAACCTCTCGGCTTCAGCTGGTTAGCGGCTGCATTGTTATGGGCCATTCTCTGCGCGTTCCCGCAGTTTTACGCCAGCCAACCTAAACGCGTTTTAGTCATATGTCTGCTTTGCATTATTTACACCGGTGCCCTGATTCGCCTGTTGTGGCAATCGCGCGATGCACTGCAGGTGACCTTTTGGCCGGCGCAGATGTTGCTGTGGATCCATCTGCTGTTTCACGTGGCGCGTATATTCCTGGATGATGCCATCGCCACCCCGGTGCGCGGCGCGATAGCCGGTTCCAGCTTTTCGGTGTACGTGATTCTTGAATCCATTCTGTTTGTGATTGGCCTGACATTTACCATTCTGGCGATGGTCAATGAGCGCACGCAGATAGCTCACAAACGGGCCTCGCTTCACGATCCCCTGACCAGCGTCTGGAATCGTCGCGCTCTGTTCGAGCAAGCCGATAGATTAGTGTTACGCAATACGCGCAATCCGCAGCCATTAGTTTACTCGGCCGTGCTGTTTGATCTTGACCATTTCAAAGGCATTAACGATCGTTACGGCCATCTGCAAGGTGACCGCGTATTAATCGATTTTTGTCAGGTGGTGCAGGCGTTGCTGCCCGCAGAAGGTCATTTTGCCCGTCTGGGCGGTGAAGAGTTTGCGGCGATTCTGCCGGGCAATAGCGAGGATGCAGAACGGGTGTGTGAGCGTATCCGTCTGGCGACACAGCTGTCGCAGCCCAACGACGTCTGCTATACCGTGAGTATTGGCTATGCTACCGCTAACCATCGCGATCACACCTTCCCGATTTTACTCGGCCTGGCGGACGAAGCGTTATACCGTGCAAAAGCCAGTGGCCGTAACCGCGTCGAACGTTATTTTGTGCAGTTACAGCCGGTGCAGGAAGCCGCTCTCTCTTAATGTGAAGAGTGATTGCGGCGGCAGCGTTTGTCACCGTAATGGCGTAACCAGAAGTAGCGGTCTTCGACACGCTCACGTCCGCTGACGCGCGCCCCTACCAGCCACAACAGTGCCCCGACAAAGATGCTGAACATGGCACCATGCGCGAGGAATTGCGGCAGGTTTAACGCAGGCAGCTGATTAATAATGGAATAGCCGACGCCTAATACCATCGTCAGTAAACCTAAACACATCAGGCCATTACCTAAATAGCGGCATTGTTGACGTTTCATGATTCACCTCCATCCTTATGAAAAAGCAAAACAGCACGTATGGTTAACTTGTCATAAGTTTAGGCAATGACTGCCGGTTAAGTTGCGTACAGGATCACACATCCTTCACAATCTCTGACATTTCTTTACGGCCAGAGGCTTGATTTCGATAGAAATTGATAAGTCACGCAGAGGTATCATCTGTACTCAGCACCCTTTGTCATCGCCGCTTGCAGGCAGTAAACTATCGCCCTTTCCGCAGCAAGACAGGATAAACATCGTGAGCAGCATTAAACTGATTGTGGGGCTGGCCAATCCCGGCGCTGAATACGCCGCAACGCGCCATAACGCAGGTGCCTGGTATGTGGATTTGCTGGCCGACCGGAACAATCAGTCATTGAAAGAGGAGCCGAAATTCTACGGCTACACTGCACGCCTGTCACTGGCGGGTGAAGATGTCCGTTTGCTGGTGCCCACTACTTTTATGAACCTGAGTGGCAAAGCGGTTGCGGCAATGGCGACCTTTTATCGCATCGCACCAGAAGAGATTTTAGTGGCACACGATGAACTGGATCTGCCTCCTGGCATCGCCAAATTCAAACAGGGCGGTGGTCATGGCGGGCATAACGGTCTCAAAGACATCATCAGCAAGCTTGGCAATAACAATAATTTCCATCGCCTGCGGGTTGGCATCGGTCATCCCGGCGATCGCAATAAGGTTACCGGCTTCGTGTTAGGCAAACCGCCTGCCAGCGAGCAAAAACTGATTGACGATGCCGTGGATGAAGCGGTGCGCTGCACAGAACTGTGGCTGAAAGAAGACAAAATCAAGGCGATGAACCGCCTGCATGCGTTCAAGGCTGGCTAAGCCCAATTCCCGCGCCGCAGAAGGCAATTCTGTGTATAATGCGCAAAATTTTTTGAATCTGTCGGCGCTGCCAGCCAGTGCCGTACACTCAGTGAGAAAGGTAATCAGACCATGGGATTTAAATGCGGTATTGTGGGCCTGCCGAACGTCGGTAAATCCACCCTGTTCAACGCGCTGACTAAAGCGGGTATCGAAGCAGCCAACTTTCCGTTCTGCACCATCGAGCCTAACACCGGTGTGGTGCCAATGCCCGATCTGCGCCTCGATCAGCTGAGCGAAATCGTTAAGCCACAGCGTGTTGTGCCGACCACCATGGAATTCGTCGATATCGCCGGTCTGGTGAAAGGCGCATCCAAAGGTGAAGGCCTCGGTAACCAGTTCCTGACCAACATCCGTGAAACCGAAGCTATCGGTCACGTGGTGCGCTGCTTCGAGAACGACAATATTATTCACGTTTCCGGCAAAGTGAACCCGGCGGAAGATATTGACGTCATCAACACCGAGCTGGCGCTGTCCGATCTCGACACTTGTGAACGTGCTATTCAGCGTTGCCAGAAGAAAGCCAAAGGCGGAGATAAAGACGCTAAAGCTGAGCTGGCTGCATTGGAAAAATGTCTGCCACACCTGTCTGAAGCCGGTATGCTGCGTGCGCTGAAACTGGATGCTGATGAGAAAGCGGCTATTCGCTACCTGAGCTTCCTGACCCTGAAACCCACCATGTACATCGCCAACGTCAACGAAGACGGTTTTGAAAACAACCCGTATCTTGATCAGGTGCGTGCGATTGCAGAAGCCGAAGGTTCAGTGGTGGTGCCGGTATGTGCAGCCGTTGAATCCGACATCGCAGAGCTGGATGACGAAGAGCGTGACGAGTTCATGGCAGAGCTGGGTCTGGAAGAGCCGGGTCTGAACCGCGTGATCCGTGCAGGTTATGCCCTGCTCAACCTGCAAACTTACTTCACCGCTGGCGTGAAAGAAGTACGTGCATGGACCATCCCAGTGGGCGCGACCGCGCCACAGGCTGCCGGTAAAATTCATACCGACTTCGAGAAAGGCTTTATCCGTGCGCAGACCATCGCGTTTGATGATTTTGTCACCTATAAAGGTGAGCAAGGCGCGAAAGAAGCCGGCAAGATGCGCTCAGAAGGTAAAGAGTACATCGTGAAAGATGGCGACGTGATGAACTTCCTGTTCAACGTCTAATCTTCAAGTCGATGATTTGACCCTGTTGAATTAAATTCAGCCAAAAAAATCCACGCCTGGCGTGGATTTTTTATTTCCCATTAGGTAGATTCTTCCGCATTGCCCTCCGGGCGTGTTGGCCATCACATCGCTTTTATCGCTGGCCTAACAAACATTCACCGCTCGCTTTTCCGCAAAAATCCCCCTTCTGACCACCCTGCTTCAGAGTGTGAACCCGATCATGAAATTGGCTCATGCAGCTTTGAAGTTTAATCACTTTCAATCACTGAGTGACTCTGGCATAAAATTCGCATTGTTATTGACTTAAGACAATGTGAAATCTACCGCAGGTGATAGGCCGAAGTATCAGGTCTACCCGCCTAAAGCCGGAAAGGTTTTGCAGCTGAAATCAGGATACCCGAGCATCATGAGCAACGATTTTGCATTTTCAATTAAGAGCAGCGTTTTCGATGAGAACTACAATCCATCTGAAAATACGCGCATCACCACGAACTTTGCTAACCTGGCACGTGGAACCCATCGCCAGCAGAATTTGCGCAATGCCTTAATGATGATGAACAACCGTTTCAACTCTCTGGCGCACGCGGACAACCCAAAAGGCGATCGTTATGCTGTTGAGCTGGAAATCATTTCTGCGGAAATTGATATTGAAGGCAATGGCAAAACCTTCCCGGTGATCGAGATCCTGAAAACCAATATTGTTGATCGCAAAACTCAGCAGCGTACCGATGGCATCGTAGGCAATAACTTCTCGTCTTACGTGCGTGATTACGATTTTAGCGTGCGTCTGCTGGCGGCCAATAACAATAACTCCGGTTTCAGCCTGCCGGAAGGTTTCGGTGATCTGCACGGCAATATCTTTAAAAGCTTCGTCAACTCGGCGGCTTATCAGGAACGCTTTAATAAAAAGCCAGTGATCTGCCTGAGCGTATCGAGCAAGAACACCTATCACCGCACTGACTATCAGCATCCGGTATTGGGCTTTGAATATCAGCAAGATGAGCTGTCTCTCACCGACCATTACTTCGGCAAAATGGGATTGCAGGCGCGCTACTTCATGCCTGAAAACAGCGTCGCGCCATTAGCTTTCTATTTCACCGGTGACTTGCTGAATGATTACACGGATCTGGAGCTGATCGGCACCATCAGCACTATGGAGACGTTCCAGAAGATTTACCGCCCGGAAATTTACAATGCCAACTCTGCCGCAGGCCAGTGCTATCAGCCAAGCCTGACACATGGCGACCATTCATTAACGCGCATTGTTTACGATCGAGAAGAACGCAGCCGGTTGGCAATTGAGCAGGGGAAGTATACGGAAGAGCACTTCATCAAACCCTATCAAGACATTCTTGAGCAATGGTCTGCACATTACGTTCTTTGATTAAGCCAAAATAAAAGGTTATTGATTATGAAATTGTTATTGCCTACTTCAACGGCAGGAAGCTTACCGAAACCGGCCTGGCTTGCTCAACCTGAAACGCTGTGGTCGCCATGGAAATTGCAGGGTGATGAATTAGCCGAGGGCAAAAGAGATGCCCTGCTGTTATCCCTGCAGGATCAGCAATTGGCGGGTATTGATATCGTCAGTGATGGCGAGCAAACGCGCCAGCATTTCGTCACCACCTTTATTGAGCATCTCAGCGGCGTTGATTTTGAAAAGCGTGAGATTGTGAAAATTCGCAATCGCTATGACGCCAGCGTGCCGAGCGTGATCGGTGAAGTCGTACGTAAAAAACCAGTGTTTGTTGAAGATGCTAAATTCCTGCGCCAGCAAACCAAACAACAGATCAAGTGGGCTTTGCCAGGCCCAATGACCATGATCGATACGCTTTATGATGGTCACTACAAAAGCCGTGAAAAACTCGCCTGGGAATTTGCCAAAATTCTTAACCAGGAAGCCAAAGAGTTAGAAGCAGCCGGTGTTGATATTATTCAGTTTGATGAACCCGCATTTAACGTGTTCTTCGATGAAGTGAACGACTGGGGTATTGCCGCACTGGAAAGAGCCGTTGAAGGTCTGAAGTGCGAAACCGCCGTGCACATTTGCTATGGCTACGGCATTAAAGCGAATACCGACTGGAAAAAGACGCTTGGCACTGAGTGGCGTCAGTACGAAGAAGTGTTCCCTAAACTGCAGAAGTCTTCTATCGATATCATTTCACTGGAAGCGCAGAATTCGCGCGTGCCAATGGATCTGATTGAGCTGATCCGTGGCAAAAAAGTGATGGTCGGTGCCATTGATGTGGCGACCAACACCATTGAGACTGCGGAAGAAGTGGCTGATACCTTGCGTAAAGCACTGCAGTTTGTCGACGCCGATAAGCTTTATCCTTCTACTAACTGCGGTATGACGCCACTGTCGCGCCGTGTTGCCAGAGGTAAGCTGGAAGCCTTGAGCGCGGGTGCTGCTATCGTACGTAACGAACTCACCGCGTAATGCTGATCCACTCACCGCCCAACAAGACGGTGAGTGCTTTTCCCGGTGCCCAGCGATGTTCAAACGGGCACCGTTTTCAGTCTCCTGCCTGCCTCATTCGATCCTGATAAAACCTCATCAACCCTTATGCGCGTGCGCTTGCCTGTCGGCCAGTAACTGATCGACGAAGGTAACGATCTCCGGTTTGGTCTGCTCAATCTCCGCAATTTTGCTGGCGAACTTCGGCAAATAGGCTTTATGGGCATACAACAATTGATCCAGCACTTTGATCGCCGTGTCGCCCGCCGGAATCAGCGGATTAATGGTGAAAGCGTGTAATGCCGCACCGTAATCTCCAGTAACGGCGGCTTCAATCACTGTTTCCTCCATGGCTTTCATTAACTGAATCATGCCGCGCGCCGCAGGCGGTAACGCTCCCCAACGCAGCGGTTCTGCGCCATGAGAAGTGATGGCGGCAGTGACCTCCACCACGCAATCAAACGGTAAATCGGCAATCGCGCCATTATTGCGCGTTGAGACCACCATTAATTTTCCGCTGTTATTTTGAATCGATGCAATGAGATCGCAAGCCGCATCGCTGTAATGCGCCCCGCCCCGCTGACTTAACTCTTCAGGCTTGTAGTTAAGATTGACGTCTTTATATAACTCGAACAGCCGCGCTTCGGTTTTCTTCACCACTTCAGCACGCGTTTCATACTGTTCGAACTCTTCGATGGCATGGGCCAGCATCGGTTCCTGCAAATAGTAATAGCGATGGTAACCGCAGGGCAGCAGGCCAAGATGTTTTACCTGATCGTAGTTAAAAGGAATCTGATGAATATTTTTCAGCCCTTCATCGCTTTTTTCCTGCTGGTCTGGGGAATAGATTTTATCAATCAGTTCAGCGGTGCGTTCATTGCCCTGCTGATCCCAGACGCGATGCCAGTGGAAATGATTGAGCCCGGCAAACTTGAAATAGAGATCTTTCTCTTCCGCACCGAGCACGCTGCATGCCTGAGTGATATGGCCGAACGGCACATTGCACAGGCCAACGGTTTTTTCCCACTTGCCATATTTAATCGCCGCTTCGGTGACCATGCCTGCCGGATTAGTGAAATCCACCAGCCAGGCATTGGGGCATAATTGACGCATGTCTTCGATAATGTCGAGAATCACCGGCACCGTGCGAAACGCTTTAAATATCCCGCCCGGGCCGTTAGTTTCCTGGCCCAGTAAACCATTGGCTAATGGAATCACTTCGTCTTTTAAGCGTGCATCCAGCAACCCCACGCGGAACTGGGTGGTCACGTAATCCGCATCCTTTAACGCTTCCTTGCGATCGAGAGAAAGATGCACCTGCCAGTCGAGTTTGGCAGCCGCGATCATGCGTTTTGCCATACTGCCAACGATTTCCATCTTCTCTGCGCCGTCCTCAATATCGACCAGCCACAACTCGGCAATCGGTAACTGCTCCTGACGCAGGATAAGTCCTTCAATCAACTCTGGCGTATAGCTGGAACCCCCACCGATAGTGACAATCTTGATCTTATTTGGCATAGGATATAACTCCGTTTGGTTGCAATCAGGTGAGTAAAAAGCGCCGTTTCAGGCAGCATTGCGCCTCACCGCATGGATGATATTTTTCCTGGCTCAGGTTTATGTTATTTATTCAGCCTGCCTGCGCAGGCTGGAAAGGATATTCACTGCCGAAGAGATGACAACTCTGATTTACCCGGGCTTCCTGCCCGGGCAATCCGAATTAAAGCGCTTCACCTTGTGAGGCGATGACTTTTTTATACCAGGCAAAACTCTTTTTCTTCGAGCGCGAAAAATCGCCGGTTTGATCGTCATTACGGTTGACGTAAATAAAGCCGTAGCGTTTGCTGTATTGGCCGGTGCCAAAAGAGACACAGTCGAGACAGCCCCAGGGCGTGAAGCCCATTAAATCCACGCCATCTTCCAGTACGGCTGTTTTCATTTGCTCGATGTGTTCACGCAGGTAGGCAATACGATAGTCATCATTGACCTCGCCGTTGGCCTCACGTTGATCGACGGCGCCAAACCCATTTTCCACAATAAACAGCGGCTTCTGATAACGCTCATACAGCGCATTTAGTGTGTAGCGCAGGCCAACGGGATCAATCTGCCATCCCCAATCTGACGCCTGCACATGCGGATTTTTTCGGCTGCCGGGGAATGCTTCGAGTGCGCTGTCCATGCGGGTCGCGCTGGCATACTCCACGGCGTTACTCATGTAATAGCTAAAGCCGAGATAGTCGGTGCAGCCTTCTCGCAGCGTTTGTGCATCTTCCGGCGCCATCTCAATGTGGAATCCGCGCAGTTCCCACTCTTTCAAAATGTAGGAAGGATAGGCACCACGCATGTGCACATCGCCAAACAGATAACGTTCCTGCATCGACTTTTGCGCATACATTACGTCATCAGGATGGCATGACCACGGATACAGCGGCACCATCGCCAGCATGCAACCGATCTTGAATTCAGGATTGATTTGATGCCCCAGCTTCACCACTTTGGCACTGGCCACAAACTGATGATGCAGTACCTGATACATCACCTCTTCCGGATTTTCATGATCGGTGAAAATCACGCCTGAGTTGCTGTAGCCGAACAGCGGTCGGCGCCAGTTACGCTGGTTGTTGATCTCGTTAAAGGTCATCCAGTATTTCACTTTGCCTTTGTAGCGCTTCATCACCACTTCGCTATAGCGTACAAAGAGATCGATCAATTCACGATTGAGCCAGCCGCCATATTGCTGCACCAGATGCAATGGCATTTCGAAGTGCGACAGCGTAATCACCGGTTCGATGCCATATTTGAGCAGCTCATCAAACATGTCGTCGTAGAACTGCAGGCCCGCTTCGTTAGGTTGTTGCTCATCGCCTTTCGGGAAGATGCGTGTCCAGGCAATCGAGGTACGAAAACACTTAAAACCCATCTCGGCAAACAACGCGATATCGTCTTTGTAGTGATGATAAAAATCGGTGGCCTGATGATTGGGGTAGTGTTTACCCTCGACAATGCCATCGGTAATTTCACGTTCAACACCATGCGCTCCGCCCGTCAACACATCGACGATGCTCGGCCCTTTACCGCCTTCGTTCCATCCACCTTCAACCTGATGCGCGGCAACGGCGCCGCCCCATAAAAAATCAGCCGGTAACTGAGACATAATCCATCCTTTCATGTGATTAACTGCGTCTTACTGCAAGTGGGTTTTCGATAACTCCTGCACCTGACGATGCAGATAGATCAGCTCTTCAACTAAATCGCGGCACAACATGGCGTTCATCAGATGATCCTGCGCATGCACCATAATCAGGTTGACCGGAATTTTGCCGCAGCCTTCATCCGCGCCGATTAACGCGGTTTGAATTTTGTGGGCTTCGCGCGCGGCATCTCGTGCACTTGCCAGCAACGCATCGGCTTCCTGCCAGTTGTGTTTTCGGGCCGCTTGCAGTGCCTGCATCGATGATGAACGGGCTTCCCCTGCATGAATGATCAGCTCCATCACCGTGCTTTCCATTTCCTGCATCTCTTGCATTACTTCATCTCCTCAGCCAGTTGTTCCTGCGCCATCTCTTCTTCCTGCGCAAGCAGTTGGCGTTCATACATTTTGAAGAACGGGTAATAAATCAGCGTGGATAAACAAATCAGGAACGCGACTAACACCACTGCGCGCCAGTCCCAGCCGGTTGACCAGGCGGCACCAATCGGTCCCGGCGTGGTCCAGGGTGCCAGCGAAATGACGTGGTTGATCAGGTTGGTGCGGGTGGCGGTCCAGGCGATAACCGCGTTGATCAACGGCGTGGTGATAAAGGGAATAAACAGCAGCGGATTCATCACCACCGGTGAACCGAAAATAATCGGCTCATTGATGTTAAACATACCGGGTACAAAGCCGAGGCGGCCGATGGCGCGCAGATGCGCGGAGCGGCTGCGCAGATAGAGAATCACCAGGCCCATGGTGGCACCCGATCCGCCTACGGTGATGAAGAACTGCCAGAATGGCTCGATAAAGATTTTAGGGATCTCTTGCCCGGCATTTAACGCTTCCTGGTTCAGCCCCAGATTACTCAGCCAGAATGCCTGCAGGATGCCGCCGACAATCGCCGCACCGTGAATGCCGGCAAACCACAGCAAATGACATAGCAAGACGGCGATGAGCACCGCAGGCAGTGAATCGGCTGCTGAGATAATTGGCGCAAACACTGACATGATGGCCTGAGGAATCAACAGACCAAAGTGGCTCTCCATAAACAGGTTCAGCGGGTAGAGCGTCAGGAAAATCACCATGATGGGGATCAGCAGGTCAAAGGACTGACGAATTTTCGGCGGCACCTGTTCCGGCAGTTTGAAACCAATGTTGTACTTCACCAGCCAGTGCATCACTTCCGTGCAGTACAGGCTGATCAGGATGGCGGTGAATATCCCTTCCCCACCCAGCGAAGCGACGGACAATGCGCCGTTCTTTTCCGGTGCAGCCACCACCAAAAAAGTCATCAGCGACAGCAGCGCCGCCATCAGGCCATTTAGTTTGTAGCTTTGCGCCAGGTTATAGGCAATCGCGCCGGTGATGAACACCGCCATGATGCCCATCGTCATGTTGTAGGGCATCATCAGCTGGTCGTTGTACTGCCTCACCATACCCAGCCACCACTGTGCGAAGCCCCATTGGCTGTCCTGACTGAAAGGAGGATGTGAGAACAGCAGCATAAATGAGCCGACAATCAGGAACGGCATTGAGGCAATAAATCCGTCCTTGATCGCCACCACATGCCGTTGCGATGAGAGTCGCGCAGCAATCGGGCTGATGCGGTTTTCAATCACACCAAATAAGGAGTCAGCCAGTGTACTCATCATGCCCCCTTATTAGCATCAATCAGGGCGAGCGCCGACTTCAGGATCTTTTCGCCATTTAACATGCCGTAATCCATGGTATTAATGACGGTAACCGGTTTGTGATACTCCTGCGCCTGACGTTCGAAATCTGCCAGCTTATATTTGATCTGTGGGCCTAGCAGACAACAGTCATACTCGGCGATTTTTTCACTGAACTCTTCCATGCCAACGGCATCAATTTTGGCTTCTAAACCCAGCTGCGTAGCGGCTTTCTGCATTCTTTGTACGACCATGCTGGTTGACATACCTGCGGAACAACACAATAGAATTTTCACCATGACACCCTCCGTTTTTTTTAAATAATTACGCGCCGAGAATCGTTTCTGCAACCGGTTACAGATTCAATTTGTTCTTTTTGTGATCCATAACTCAAACCGTTAAACCTTATTTAAAGAGTGAAAATATGATTAATCTGAGACCGGTTTCATATTATTTTTATGTTAGCCTTTTAAATATGTGATGAAATCGGATGATAATGAGAAAAAACGTTATCGGTTAGAAGAGCCTCACTCTGCGGTTTTCAGATTGAGCTTTTGCGCTACAATGCGCGAGAACGCTGAGAAGGAAGATAAATGACGACAATGCTTGATGTCGCAAAACGCGCAGGTGTGTCAAAAGCCACGGTGTCACGGGTGCTGGCTGGCCATGCTTATGTGTCTAAAACGGTGCGGGATCGGGTGATGCTGGCCATAGATGAGATGGATTACCGTCCTAATCTGCTGGCACGAAGTCTTGCGACCAACCGTTCGCACAGTATTGGTCTGATGGTGCCCAACACGCTTTACAATGGTCCCTTTTTTACCGAGCTGTTATTCCAGGCCGCGACCATGACGGAAAAACTCGGTTCACAACTGGTGCTGGGCGATGGTAAACACAATGCGCAGCAAGAGCGCGAAGCCATAAACTTTTTAATCGATAGCTATTGCGATGCCGTGATCATCTATCCGCGCTATTTAAGCGTGGAAGATATTGATGCACTTATTCCTGGAATGAGTAAGCCGTTAATCGTGTTAAACCGCCGTTTGAAGCAGCATCCGCAATATTCGGTGTGTGCTGACCACGAAAATGACACCCTCAACGCTGTGAATCATTTGATTGCTCAGGGCCACCGCGAGATCGCTTTTATCAAAGGAATGGGCAGCTCTCACACCGGATTAAGTCGTCTGAAAGGCTATATTTCATCGTTGATGGAAAATGGCATTGAATACGATGAAAACCTGATGCTGGATGGCTGCTGGACCAGCGCCAGTGGGCAGCTGGCGGTTGAAGCACTGTTGCGTCGTAAAGTTAGATTTTCCGCGATTGTCGCCAGCAATGATGATATGGCGATTGGCGCCGCCTGCGCCTTGCACAACGCGGGTTTGCGCATCCCGCATGACGTCTCCTTGCTGGGCTTTGATGATATCCCGGTTGCGCCCTATCTCCTGCCGGCGTTAACCACGGTGCATGTTCCGGTTGCTGAGATGGTGTCGAGCGCATTAACGCAACTGTCTAAAATGCTGGATGGCGAAAGCGTGACGGCGCAGCCACTGATGCCGGGCCGACTGGTGCTGCGTAATTCGATCACCCAGGGACCGTATTACCAGCAAAAATAACGGCGCCGTGCGATAATCTGGCTTATTTTGCCACGATGAGCATTTTACGCCATGAAGCACTTTCTCGTTATCGTACCCGATGGCGGCATGTTATTTGAAGCCGCCGGTATTGCCGACATCCTGATGCACGCCAACCTGCACCTGCCCGTTGGCGTTGATCAGCCACGTTATCGCGTCAGTATCGCCACCACGCAGCCGCATCAGGTGATCCATGGTCAGTCGGGCCTCAACCTGCTGGCTGACCTGAAGCTGGCCGAATTAGATCCCCGCGCCGCCTGGGACACCATCATGATTACCGGACGCGGTGACAGCGTTGAAGAAGGCAATATGGTGGTGGATTTCATCAGGCTGGCGGCTCCGCAGGCTCGCCGCGTGGTGTCAATTTGTGGCGGTGCGATGCTGCTCGCCGAAGCCGGTTTGCTCGACGGACGCCGCGCCACGTCACACTGGCGTCTGCTGGAAACCCTGCAAACTCGTTTCCCCCGTGTTCAGGTGGAAGGGGGTCCGCTGTATATTCAGGATGGCCCAATCTGGACGTCCGGTGGCGTCAGTTCCGGCTTTGATCTCACGCTGGCGCTGGTTGAGGAGGATTTTGGTTTCAGCGTGGCACGCGATATCGCTCAGGATATGGTGATGTATTTGCGTCGCCCCGGCGGACAGATGCAGTTCAGCCGCTACCAGCTACAACAAACCAGCACCGGCCCGATCCACGATCTGCAAAGCTGGATACGCGCCAACCTGGCGAAAGATCTGTCGGTTGAGAAATTGGCCGAACGTGTCGCCATGAGTCCACGCAATTTCACCCGCGTATTCACCCGTGAAACTGGTTCGTCACCGGCGCGCTATGTCGCAGAAGCGCGACTGGCCGCCGCACGAGAACAGCTGGAGCAGAGTCGCGCGACGCTGGAACGCATCGCCCTTGACACCGGATTTGGCAGCAGCATCAATTTGCGCCGCAGTTTTGAGCGCCAGCTGCATCTCACTCCGGGTGAATATCGCCAACGCTTTCACTGCCGCAAAATGGCGTAAAGTGATCCTTTTTTGTCGTTTACGCCAATCACACATCGTCCTACATTGACTGCAACCACTTCGGATAAGGAGTCAATGATGATTAAGATTGGCATTAACGGCTTTGGCCGTATCGGACGTAACGTGTTCCGCGCCGCACTCGGCAGCAACGATATTGAGATTGTGGCGATTAACGATCTCACCGACAGCAAAACGCTGGCGCATCTGCTTAAACACGATTCACTGCTGGGCAGACTTCCTGCAGAAATTGAGGCCGGTGAAGGTGAGCTGCGCATTGATGGCAAGCCTGTACGCGTGTTCAGCGAGCGCGACCCGGCCAATATCCGCTGGCGTGACGTGGGTGTTGATATTGTGATTGAAGCCACCGGCTTCTTCACCGAGCGCGAGAAAGCGGCAGTACATATCACGCACGGCGGCGCAAAACGGGTGATCATCTCCGCTCCTGGTAAAAACGATGATTTGACGATTGTGCTGGGCGTGAACGACCAGCGTTACGATCCCCAGCAGCATTTCGTGGTGAGTAACGGCAGTTGCACGACCAACGGCCTCGCGCCAGCCGCGCAAGTATTGCATCAGGCATTTGGTATTGAGCATGGTCTAATGAATACCACTCATGCATATACCAATAGCCAGGTGCTGCACGATCAGCCGGAGAAAGATCTGCGCGGCGCGCGCGCGGCGGCGCTGTCAATCGTGCCTTACTCCAGCGGTGCGGCTAAAGCGCTGGGCCGTGTTATTCCCGAGTTGGATGGACGTTTGACGGGCTATTCATTGCGCGTACCGGTGCCGGTGGTGTCGATTGTGGATCTTACCGTGACGCTGAAACGTGATGTGACGGCAGAAGAAGTCAACGACGCGTTTAAAGCCGCCGCCGCTGAAGGTCCATTAAAAGGCATTCTGGGATACAGCGATGAGCCACTGGTCTCCAGCGATTATCAGGGCGATCCGCGTTCATCGATCATTGATGGGCTCTCTACCCTGGTGATTGGCGGCAACCTGGTGAAAATCCTCGCCTGGTACGATAACGAGTGGGGATTCTCAAATCGTCTGGTGGATTTAGCGCGCTTGATGGCGCAGCGCGGACTGTAATTCGCACCAATCTGCTGCCAAAAAAAATCCCCGCTGATGCGGGGATTCTCGTTGCTATTGGCAGCGATTACTTGATGCCCATTGCATCCTTCAGCGTAAAGAACAAGTCGGTCTGATCGGTCAAACCCACTACGTTAGCCGCATAAGGCCCATAGGCCGCGATGCGCAGCTGTGTGCCGGTATGTCCCTGAGAATCCTCTTCAGAGTTACCGTAGCTGATGGTCATGACCGCACCATCTTTGGTGTTCACCGCCTGGGTCAGGCCTGGGGCTTTGCTGCCATTTTCAATAATCTGGCTGCTATGCGCATGGTCTGCCGTCACTACCACCAGCGTGTCACCGTGTTCACGTGCAAAAGCCAGCGCCTGCTGCACGGCCTCATCCAGATCCACCGTTTCGCCAATCTGGCCGCACGGATTCGCCGCGTGATCCTGCTTATCTATTGAAGCCCCTTCCACCTGCAGGAAGAAGCCTTTCTCATTGGTGCTCAGCAGATCAATCGCCTTTTTGGTCATCTGCGCCAATGTTGGTGTTGATGCCGGGCGATCTTTATTGACTTCACAGGTCACAACCGGTTTATCGATATTGCCGTGATAGCTGGCTTTTGGCCCCTGCCAGCGAACCGGCATATTGCCATCGGAGAACAGCCCCAGTACCGGTTTAGTTTGGTCGGCCTGTTTGATTGAATTCATGCCATCAAGGTTATCAACCAGCTGGAAGCCCAGCGCCTGAGCCTGCTCGCGCAGGGTTTTACCCTGATATTCACCCGCTTTGGCGCTTTCATAGAACGATTTCGCCCCGCCGCCAAGGGTGACATCTGGGCGGGTCTTCAGCATCTGCTCGCTGATAGACCCTTTACCGCCCTGCTCCAGCGCATTGGTGGGACACAGCTCGCTGGTTTTCTCCGGGCCATAACATTTACGCGACGTGACATGCGCCATCAAAGCGGCGGGCGTGGCATCCTGTAATTCTGCAGTCGAGACGTTACCGGTGGCTTTCCCAGCGGCTTTCGCCAACTCCAGAATGGTGACCTGATCCTTGCCATTGACGTCTACGCCGATGGCACCGTTGTAGGATTTGGTGCCGGTTGCCCAGGCGGTCGCGGAGGCAGCCGAATCGGTCACGTAATTCGGTTTGTGGGTTTTCTTGTCTAACGAGTAGTGGGTGTACTGACCGGTTAACGGCAGCGCATCAATGCCTGGGAAGAAACCACCCGCGCCCATCGCCTGATTTCGTGCGGCGGTGATTTCCGAGTCACCCATGCCATCGCCGATCAATAAGATGACGTTTTTGGCCGTGGTATTAACGAGTGAGGCTTTCAGCGCTTCCGTCTGGTCGCTGCTGAGGCGGCGCGCGCCACCGTGTTCGGTGATATCACCGGTGGCGGCGCGGCTATACGTTGTTGTGTCTGCCACTGCTGACGTCGCGATGAGTGAAGCCAGCAGAGAAACCGTGAAAAGAGGTATGTGTTTCATTTATAAGCATCCTTATCAGTAAATATAACCAAATGTTTCCGCAGACAAGTCTGCGACAGTCTGGTGACACTTTTGTGGCAGAGAAGGAATAATTTGATGACAGAACACGCAGTTCGGCGAGAGATGCAGCAAGCTGCACAGAGCTTAAGCGGATAGAACAAAAGGAGAAAATAGGGCTTGACCGTATTCAGGTAACTCCCTATAGTAGCGCCCCGTTGACCCAGTGCGGTTGGCAGAAAAAATGTGGTGAGATGTCCGAGTGGCTGAAGGAGCACGCCTGGAAAGTGTGTATACGGCAACGTATCGGGGGTTCGAATCCCCCTCTCACCGCCATCATTTTGAAGAAGAGCCTGAACGAAAGTTCAGGCTTTTTTTTGTCTTCAATTCAGCCACATCGTTAATTTATCTGGCCATCTTCCATTACCATCGCTAAAAACTTGTCTCTTAGCGGGTCCTTAATCTGACCATTCCACGCCAAACCGGTGTGCCATTGGGTATGCTCGCCTTCCAGAGGCAATAGTGTGACGCCTACAGGCAGGATGTGTTTCACACTCGCCGGCAGTAACGCCACACCATCACCAGCGGCCACCAGCGCCAGTAACGTCTGAATATCATCAGCAGCCGACACCGTGCGCGGCGTGAGGTTTCTTGCGGTCAGGAATTGATGGGCCTGCGTAGTGAGCCCTTCGCCCCGCTGAGGTGCCAACTGTAAGAGTTGATGATTTTCAATAACCTGTGTTGTTTCTAAGTGACTCGATAATTGATCAGCGGCTACCGCCAGCACTAATTGTTCCGTATCCAGACTGTGACTTTGCAGTGGTTCAGGCACGGGTAAGCGCACAAATCCCACCTGCAGTCGTCCTTCAGCAAGCCATTGGGTCTGAACCGCCGAAGGCATATCGTTGAGCGAGACCTTTACGCCGGGATAACGAACGCGAAAGGCAGCGACACGTTTGGCAGCAAAAAGATAAGAAGAGATGCCAAAACCCAGAGTGAGTTTTCCTGAATCCCCTCTTTGGATCGCCGTCACATCAGCAAAGAAATCCGAGTAGCGCTCCACTGCCTCGCTGGCAGCCGCTAACAATTGATCTCCCGCCACCGTTAACCGCGCACCATGCCGTCCGCGATGAAATAACGTCACACCAGAAAGGTGCTCCAGTGTCTGGATCTGTTTCGAGAGTGCGGGCTGGGTGATGCAGAGCTTATTGGCCGCCGAGTGGTAGGTGCCTTCTTGCGCCAGCGTCACAAAGGCGCGTAACAGTTTAATATCCATTCCAATCGGTTATCAAAGTGGGAGAAGTTGTGATTATACACGGTGGTTTTCCCTCTGGTGAAATAGCGACCTATTTCCTTTAGGAGAATCACCATGGAACATTCACTTCGCGTTGCCACCGTGCAGTTTTGCCATCGCGCCAGCGACAAAGCTTACAATCTTTCCGTGATGGAGCGCTTTATCGCGCAGGCCGCACAAGAAGAAGTCAAAATATTAGCCTTTCCTGAAATGTGCATCACGGGTTACTGGCATGTGCCGGATCTGCCCATTACAGAGGTCGAAGCCCTGGCCGAGCGCACGGAAAACAGCCCGTCACTGGCGCGTATCGCGAGCCTGGCGGAAAAGCATCAGATGGCGATCGGCGCCGGCTACATCGAAAAGCATGATAATGGACTGCTCTACAATGCCTATGCGGTCTGCATGCCGGATGGCCAACGCCATGTACATCGTAAGATCCATGCTTTCGAACATGCGGGCATCGTCCAGGGAAATGAATTCACCGTGTTTGACACGCCATGGGGGGTGAAAGTCGGGATTCTGATTTGCTGGGACAATAATTTAACCGATAACGTCCGCATCACCGCGCTCATGGGAGCCGATATTCTGATTGCCCCGCATCAAACAGGTGGCACCCATTCACGCAGTCCCTTTGGTATGAAACCCATTCCGGTGAGCCTGTGGGAAAACCGAGAAAGCGATCCCAGCGCACTGGAAATCGCTCTGGCTAGCGACAGCGGTCGAGGCTGGTTGATGCGCTGGCTGCCTTCGCGTGCGCACGATAACGGTCTTTTCGTCCTGTTCAGTAATGGCGTCGGACTGGATAACGGCGAGATCCGTACCGGCAATGCGATGGTGATTGACCCCTATGGCCGCATCGTCAACGAAACCACTTCCTTCAGGGATACGCTGGTGAGTGCCGACCTGGATCTCTCGTTACTGGCGATGTCTACCGGACGCCGCTGGATCCATGGTCGTCGCCCGGAGCTTTATCAACTCCTGTGTGAACCTCAGGGCTATGAGCGTGATGCACGTACTGCACGGTTCTCCGAAGATGTTCCTGTGTTCGATCACAAAATGGCGCGTAAAACATTTTTGGATAAAAAATAACGCAGCATGAGGAGTAAACCTTTCGCGTTTTATGAATACCGACACTGAAAACGCCTGGGGAAGTTAATACTAATATAGGGAAAAATAATAAATGAAGGGATTTATGCATCATGGCATTTTTATCTGCGCCATGACATTCACCTCGTTAGCTGAAGCGGTAATTGAAATTCCGTTTAAATTCGATGAGAGTGCAGTACCGATTGCAACACTGAATATTAATGGTCAGGATGGCGAGTTCATGCTTGATACCGGCTCCGCATTTGCTTTCCATTTTGATCAGTCATTTATACGACAGGTGCCCTGGTTAAAACCCCTAAAGGAGAAAGTGCGCACCACCGATCTGACCGGCGAAGTGTTCCTGCATGATAAATTCATGTTCCACCATGTTTACGTCAATGGTATGAACTTTGAGAATGTTGAAGGGATTTCCCTGGTTCCATGGGGGCTGACGCTGCAGCCTGACGGCAAACGTCCGGAAAGTATGGTTATCGGATTGGGGCTATTCCGGCAGAAAGCCCTGCTCATCGATTATCAGCATCGCCTTTTTTCCGTTGCTGATCGGCTGGACGATTTCAATATCGATCGTCAGCAATGGTTAGCGCTGCCGTTAACCTTAACCCATGAGGGTATTATCATTGAGGCAATGAAGAATAATGAAATCTTTAATATGCTGCTGGATACCGGTGCATCACACACAATGCTGTGGAGTAAACGTTTAAATAGAACAGAGAACGTTTATCCCTGCAAAGAAGTCATCGCCGAATTGGATTATGAAGGCTGCCGGGCGACTCAAATAAATATCAAAAACGCGACATCCGGGGAAATAGATATCGATGTCGTGCTATTAGATGATGTTGACTCGCGAATGGCAGCGGAGGGTTTATTAGGCACCGATTTCTTACAGCACCATCGTGTTCTGATCGATTTTCCTAACCAGCAGTTATTCATTGAACCAGGCTAAGTAGCAATAAAAAAACCCGGCTTGCGCCGGGTTTTGCTTCGCTACACTCTCAATCAACTACGACTCAATGGTTAACCGTAAGCCAGCAGCGTGCGCTGGCAAAGTGCCGAACGGACGCAGTCGTTTTTGTCGAAACGCACCACACCAATCATCTCGTCTTCTTCGAAACGCGCCAGCGCATCAGCAAGACCGGATTTGACATGGGACGGCAAGTCACACTGGGTGATATCACCGTTGACGATAACCGTCACGTTCTCGCCTAAGCGTGTCAGGAACATCTTCATCTGTGCCGCAGTGACGTTTTGTGCCTCATCAAGGATCACTACCGCATTTTCAAACGTACGTCCGCGCATATATGCGAAGGGCGCAATCTCTACCTTGGCAATTTCAGGCCGCAGGCAGTACTGCATAAAGGAAGCGCCGAGACGTTTAACCAGAACGTCGTATACCGGTCGGAAATACGGGGCGAACTTCTCGGAAATATCCCCAGGAAGGAAACCGAGGTCTTCATCCGCCTGCAGAACCGGGCGCGTCACAATAATCCTTTCGATATCCTTATTGATCAGGGCCTCAGCCGCTTTGGCTGCGCTAATCCAGGTTTTACCGCAACCGGCTTCACCGGTGGCGAATATCAGCTGTTTCGTTTCTATGGCATTAAGATAGTGCGCCTGAGCTTCATTTCTGGCTTCAATCGGACCGCGATCGCGTGAATCACGCGCCATACCAATTGAGTCCAACCCACCCATCTGCACCAGCGAAGTGACCGATTCTTCTTCGCGCTGACGGTGACTGCGAGAATCACTACGAACGACTCTTCTTGCTTCACGACGCGCTTTGATCACTGCTTTCTGTCTTCCCATAGTGGCACCTTACAGTTGGTTTCATTTATCGCGGCGGATCACCCGCGGCGATGACTTGAACGCTTTAGAGGTTTGTTTGGCTTCCTTGTAAGCCGGGTCTGGCCATTGAAAATAGTGTGCAACAACGACGAAGCGCTGAAGCGCACCGGTAGAGAATTGGCGTTAGTTCGGAAACGATAATTGAAAAGTGAAGAGGATACTTTGGAGGGAAGAAATCCCCCGCAGTGTACTGCGCTAGCTGAAGTGTATTTAACTGTCCATAGAAGGACCGGGTCATGCGCGAACTCCAGTGGACTTAGCCACACAACTGACAACGCTTATGAGTAAAGTGCATCATATTAACCATGCTTTGCAACAGTATTTTTACGTCACGACAAAGAAAAACAGATAAGCGAAGCATGAGAATTTTCGTCTTAAATTAAATTATCTCGCATTTTCAGTGGGATGGATTATTTGACGTGCGACGAACTTTTTCGGAACATTCGGAAGTGGAAGCGACCAGGGGAAAGTTTACGGTCGGTGAAAAAAGCGCCAGCGCAACCTTATCGCTGTGCTGGCACGGTGCGTTTATTAATCAGGCCTGCAGTAAAGGCTGGCCAAGGTAATGTTTTTCGTCAGGGACGCCGGGCAAAACGAAAAAGTATCCGCCGCCAATCGGACGAATATATTCTTCCAGCGCTTCGCCATTGAGACGTTTTTGCACGGTGATAAAGCCTTTGGCTAAATCATGCTGATAGCAAACGAACAAGAGTCCCATATCTAGCTGCCCCGAACCGGTAATCCCTGAGGAGTAACTGTAACCCCGGCGCAGCATTAAACTGCTGTCGGTTTCCGGCGTGCGTGGGTTAGCGAGACGGATATGCGCATCCAGCGCGATGACATCGCCATCCGGATCTTTGCTGTAATCCGGCACGTCATGTTCCTCTTTCATGCCCAGCGGCGCACCGGAAAGTTTCTCACGACCGAATATCGTTTGCTGTTCACCCAGTGGAGTGCGATCCCACATTTCAACGTGGAAACGAATGATACGCACCGCCTGATAACTGCCGCCCTGCGTCCATGCGGGTTCTTGTTGATTTGCAGTGACCCACAGCAACTGATCCATCAACGCAGGATTATGCGTGTCAGGGTTAGCGGTGCCATCTTTGAAGCCCAGCAGATTGATCGGCGTTTCTTTACCGTGACTGCGTGCGGCGTGGTCGGCGATAAAGCCGTCGCGCCGCCAGCGCACGGCCAGCAGATCGGGCGTGTACTTAATGATGTCGCGCAGTGCGTGTATCACCGTATCTTGCGTATTGGCGCAGATTTGCAGCAGCAGATCGCCGTGACACTGATCGGCATCCAGCGAATCGTTGGGGAAGCGCGTCATGCTTTGCAGTTGCGTCGGTTTGTGTGCACTCAAACCAAAGCGCTCATCAAACAACGAGGTGCCCACGGACAGCGTCATGGTGAGATTATCGGGTGCGATATCGGCGCCAAGAATGCCGGAATCCATTGGCGGCAGCTGTGGGTTGGTGACAACTGGCGCGGCGCCTCCTTTGGTCAGGAAAGCGAAGCGCTCGGTCAACAAACGGAACAAGCGCTCCAGATCGGTTTTATCGCTGGCTAAGACGTCAAAGGCCACCAGCATCATCGAAGCTTGCTGCGGGGTGACAATGCCAGCCTGATGCGGGCCGTAGAAAGGTTGCGCCTGCTGGCGCGCATCGGGTGCAACCGTGCCAGGAGAGAAGCTGTCAGCCGCGGCTGCCGTATGGAACGGACAACCGCCACTCAGGGCGGCCGCGCCGCCCAACATACCTAACCCCTGCAATAAACGACGACGCGACGGCTCTGCCGCGTCATTTTTATGGCTCATGATTAGTCGAGACCTAAAGTTCCGCGCAGCAGGGAGAGATCTTCCGCCAGAGTGGTGATCGGCCCTTTCAGCGCATTGCGGTCAGCGGTAGTCAGTTTCTCGTAAGATTTGAAACCGTCTTTGGTGCGGTATTTGCTGAGGATGCTGTCGACTTTCTTAAAGTTAGCATCGACTTTCGCCAGCAGCTGCGGGTTAGCTTTTTGCAGCTGTGGACGCAGCAGGTCAACGATTTTCTGTGCACCGTCGATATTGGCCTGGAAGTCAGACAGGTCGGTACGGCTGTAGCGATCTTCTTCACCGGAGATTTTGCTGGCCGCCACTTCTTCGATCAAACCTGCTGCGCCACCGACCACTTTCGCCGGAGGGAAGGCCAGTTCACTGATGCGGGTCTGCAGATCCAGCACGTCCTGATTCAGCTTAGTCGCAAACTCTTCTGCACCTTTGGTGGTTTTGTCGGCCCAGAGGATTTTTTCGATGCGGTGGAAACCGGTGAATTTCGGATCATCCGCTTTTTTCTCGAAGTCATCTTCACGGGCATCGATGCTGCTGTCCAGATCGGAGAACAGTTCAGCAATCGGTTCGATACGCTCGTAGTGCGCACGGGTCGGTGCGTACAGCGCTTTGGCTTTTTCCAGGTCGCCCGCTTTAACCGCATCGGTGAAGGCCTGAGTGCCAGCCACCAACTCTTTGACTTCGCTCATCACGTAGGTTTTGTAGTCTGTGATTGGGCCAGCCAGCTGCATGATGTCGGTTTTACCTTTGGCAGCGGTTTTCGACTCACCCGACACCACCAGTTTGCCTTTCGGGTTGGTCAGCAAGCCACAGGTCATGTCATATTCGCCTGCTTCGAGGTTCGCAGTCAGTTTCTGGCTAAAGCCCGGCGCGATGTTTTCACGCTCTTCCACCACCATTACCCCTTTCAGGATTTCCCACTCCAGCGCTTTCTGGCTGTTGTTTTTGATGATGAACTGGGTTTTACCCGCCTGCACATTAAGCGACATCGGCTCACACTGTTTGTCAGTGACGGTGACCGTGACTTGCGGGATGGATGCAGCAGATGCAGCGCCTGAGAGAGCCAGCATTGAAACCAACAGCGCCTTACGGCGGAAGCGAATCGTCATAGTGATATCCCTGTTACATGGAAGAACAGGCGCGCAATCGCGCCTGATTTAATTTCAGCGCGTGGTGCGCGCAGCACTGGCCGTTGGGCGCGCCGGGAAGAAGAACAGCAGCAGCGCCGGAATCAGGTAGATAAGCCAGGCCGCCACTTCACTGACGCTTGGCGTTTCCTGATAGCCGAGAATGCCTTCCAGCAGCGTACCGACCACCGAGTGGGTGGAGAGCGTGTTGCTGAGGTCGAAAGCAATGTCCTGGAAGTGGTTCCAGAGCCCCGCTTCATGGAAAGCACGGATCGCACCTGCCGCGAGACCTGCGGCAACAAAGAGAATGAATAAGCTGGTCCAGCGGAAGAAACTCGCCAGGTTGAGGCGGATGCCGCCGTAGTAGAGCAGCATGCCCAATACAATCGCCGTCAACAGGCCGAGTACTGCACCAATCGGCGGCGCGTAGCCGACATTCTGGGTGAAAGCAGCGAGCAGGAAGAATACCGATTCCAGCCCTTCACGCGCCACCGCCAGAAAGACCATGAGGACCAACGGGAAGCCACCGCCGCCCTGCTTTTGCAATGCCTGGTCCACCGAGCGTTCCAGTGTGGCTTTGATGTTGCGCGAGACTTTGCGCATCCAGAACACCATGGACGTGAGGATGACCACCGCCACGACCGCCACGATGCCTTCAAACAGTTCTTGCTGTTTTTGCGGGAATTCACCGGTGGTTTCGTTGATGAAGATGCCCAGGCCTAAGCAGAGTGCAGCCGCAATGAAGACGCCCGCCCACATCGCAGGGAACCACTGTGTACGCTGAGTGCGTTTCAGGTAGCTGGCAATCAGGCTGACGATGAGCGCTGCTTCAAGACCTTCACGCAGCATAATGAGAAACGGTACGAACATCACCAACCTCTTGATTGTTAAGGAGGGTAAACCTTAGGTAAAAATACGTAAAGTGCAAACGATATCGATTATCATTATCGCGGGTAAAATTACAAGTCACTGAATGAAATTATTTCTCATTTGCGGGCTGGGAAACGGATTCAATGAAAATGGGTGATGGGGATTTCAGCGTTCAGATAAATATTCAGTGCTGGGGTGTGGCTGCAAGCTCAGTGCGGGGATATCGCTGCAGGTTCAGTGCCGGGTTTTCGCTGCACGTTCGGTGCAGAGTTATCGCTTCAGGTTCAGTGCAGAGGTGTCGCTTTGAGTTCAGCGCATTGTCCACTAAAGGCCATCCCGATCGCGAAGAAACCACGCATCCCTGCAGATCGGCCGCACCGTCCATGGCGCGGACGCTTCGCTCCTCGGCATGGCCTTTATTGGACGATTAACTATGTCATTGCTTTGAAGGGAATGCTGAAGCCTGGTCGATTCCATAAAAAAAGCCCGCCGTATACGGGCGGGCTTAGTGTGTCAGAGACAGAATTACTTGGTGTTGTATTCAGCTTCAGCGGCGGCGAAGCGCGCTTGTGCTTCTTTTGATGGGCCTTTGCCGATCAGGCTGAACACCACAATCGCGATGCTGGCGAAGATGAAGCCAGGAATGATTTCATACAGTTCGGTGTAACCATACTGTTTCCACAGCAGCACCGTCAGTGCACCAATCACCATCCCGGCCAGCGCGCCATTGCGGGTCATACGTTTCCAGCATACGCCGAACAGAACAACCGGACCGAAGGCAGCACCAAAGCCCGCCCATGCATAGCTGACTAAGCCGAGCACACGGTTTTCCGGATTGGCCGCCAGCGCGATGGCGATCAACGCAATCAGCAGCACCATTAAACGCCCTACCCACACCAGCTCTTTCTGACTGGCATTTTTACGCAGGAAGCCTTTGTAGAGGTCTTCTGTCAAGGCGCTTGAGCACACCAGCAGCTGGCAGCTTAGGGTGGACATCACCGCTGCCAGAATCGCAGACAGCAGGATGCCAGCAATCCACGGGTTAAACAGGATACGCGCCAGTTCAATGAACACGCGTTCGCCGTTCTGGCTTACGCCTGCCGCTTGTTCAGGGTGGTTCTGGAAGTAGGCGATACCGAAGAAGCCCACCGCCACGGCACCGGCCAGGCACAGGATCATCCAGGTCATGCCAATACGACGTGCAGTACGAATCGAGTGATGTGAATCCGCCGCCATAAAGCGCGCCAGAATATGCGGTTGTCCAAAGTAGCCCAGGCCCCAGCCGAGTAAGGAGATAACGGCAACAAAGTTGAGCCCTTTCAGCATGTCGAGGTTTTCAAGACTTTTTGCTTCGATCACCGCCAGTGAATCATCCAGGCCACCTACCGCGATAATCACAAACACCGGGGTGAGGATCAGCGCGAAGATCATCAGGCTGGCCTGCACGGTATCGGTCCAGCTCACCGCCAGGAATCCGCCCACCAGCGTATAAAGAATGGTGGCAGCAGCACCGGCCCACAGCGCAGTTTGGTAATCCATACCGAAGGTGCTTTCAAACAGACGTGCACCCGCAACCACGCCTGATGCGCAATAAATGGTGAAGAAGATGAGAATGACTACTGCGGAGATAACACGCAGCAGCTTGCTTTTGTCTTCGAAACGGCTGGAGAAGAAGTCCGGCAGCGTTAAGGCATTATCGTGATGTTCGGTCTGCACGCGCAGGCGACCTGCCACAATTTTCCAGTTAAGCCAGGCACCGATGGTCAGGCCAATGGCGATCCAGCTTTCTGAAATGCCGGAAAGGAAGATGGCGCCGGGTAAGCCCATCAGCAACCAACCGCTCATATCTGATGCACCCGCTGACAGTGCGGTGACCACACTGCCTAAACTGCGTCCGCCCAGAATGTAGTCGTCAAAGTTTTTGGTCGAACGGTAGGCAATAAAGCCAATCAGCACCATTCCCAGGATATAAATTACAAAGGTCACCAACATCGGTGTACTCATACTCATACTCTCTCCACTTATTATTTAATCCGTTAAGAGAAATCTTTTTTCCTGAGCCACCGGAACGGGACGGCATCAGGGCTTTACCGCATCCAGAGAAAGCGATTTCTCTTAAGGCGCGGTATCCTGCCGCAAAGGGGCGGCGCGCACAATGCATTTAACACAGCTGTCACAATGGTTTCACCTGACTTCGCTGATTTAATGCCAATAGGTTGCACACGCTCACACTTTGAGTTGCACCTTGTTCAACATAAGAGTGCTCTCGTTGACGGGAGTTGCAACTTTGGCGAGCTTCTTGCAGCAAGTTTTGTGCCGTTTTTTCACATGACCGATTTTAAGTGTTGATAAACGTGCAACTCAGGTCACATTTAACATGGTTGCACAAAGTTGCAACATGAGTGATAGTGCAGCCCACGCTGATGTTGAATCATATTTTGAGGACGAGGAAATCATGGGAACGACCACCATGGGGGTGAAGTTGGATGAAGCCACCCGCGATCGCATTAAATTGGCGGCAGGTAAAATTGACCGTACGCCACACTGGCTGATCAAACAGGCGATTTTTAACTACCTTTCGCAGCTGGAAGCCGGTGAATCAATGCCGGAAATTCCCCTACAGCTCGCCGACGCCGCCAGTGAAGAAGGCACGGCAGACGAGTCATTCCAGCCCTTCCTCGACTTCGCTGAACATATTTTGCCGCAGTCGGTCACGCGCTCTGCCATCACCGCTGCGTGGCGTCGTCCGGAAACCGATGCGGTACCGATGCTGCTGGAGCAGGCGCGTCTCCCTGCCCCGCTGGCCGAGAAAACCCATCAGCTGGCTTATAGCCTGGCGGATAAGTTGCGTCACCAAAAAGGTGCAACCGGACGCGCCGGAATGGTGCAAAGCCTGTTACAAGAGTTCTCCCTCTCTTCGCAGGAAGGCGTGGCGCTGATGTGTCTGGCGGAAGCGCTGCTGCGTATTCCCGACAAACCAACTCGTGACGCGCTGATTCGCGACAAAATCAGCAATGGCAACTGGCAGTCGCATCTGGGCCGCAGCCCGTCGATGTTCGTTAACGCCGCGACCTGGGGTCTGCTGTTTACCGGACGTCTGGTATCGACTCACAATGAAGCCAACTTGTCGCGTTCACTTAATCGCATTATTGGTAAGAGTGGAGAACCGCTGATCCGCAAAGGCGTGGATATGGCGATGCGCCTGATGGGCGAGCAGTTCGTCACCGGCGAAACCATTGCGGAAGCACTGGCCAATGCGCGCAAACTGGAAGAGAAAGGCTTCCGCTACTCCTACGATATGCTGGGTGAAGCGGCGCTGACCGCCAGCGATGCCAAAGCTTATCTGGTGTCCTATCAGCAGGCGATCCATGCCATTGGTAAAGCTTCCAATGGCCGTGGCATCTATGAAGGTCCAGGCATCTCGATCAAACTGTCGGCCCTGCATCCTCGCTATAGCCGCGCGCAGTATGAACGCGTGATGGAAGAGCTATATCCGATCCTTAAATCACTGACCTTACTGGCGCGCTCTTACGACATTGGTATCAATATTGATGCGGAAGAAGCAGACCGCCTGGAACTGTCGCTCGATCTGCTGGAAAAACTGTGCTTCGAGCCTGAACTGGACGGCTGGAACGGGATTGGCTTTGTGATTCAGGCATACCAGAAGCGCTGCCCGTTTGTGATCGACTCCCTGATCGATCTCGCCCAACGTAGCCGCCGTCGCCTGATGATCCGTCTGGTAAAAGGCGCGTATTGGGATAGCGAAATCAAACGTGCGCAGATTGAAGGGCTGGAAGGTTATCCGGTTTATACCCGCAAGGTGTACACCGACATCTCTTACCTGGCTTGCGCCCGCAAACTGCTGGCGGTACCGAATCTGATCTACCCGCAATTTGCTACTCATAACGCTCACACGCTGGCAGCGATCTATCAGCTCGCAGGCAATAACTACTATCCGGGTCAGTACGAGTTCCAGTGCCTGCACGGCATGGGCGAACCGCTGTATGAGCAGGTGGTCGGCAAAGTGGCAGACGGCAAACTGAACCGTCCGTGCCGTATCTACGCACCGGTCGGCACCCATGAAACCCTGCTCGCCTATCTGGTACGTCGCTTACTGGAAAACGGGGCCAACACCTCGTTTGTTAACCGCATCGCGGATAACACCCTGCCGCTGGATGAGCTGGTTGCCGATCCGGTTTCTGCGGTGGAGAAGATGGCGCTGACCGAAGGCGCAGTCGGTTTACCGCATCCGAAAATCCCGCTGCCGCGCGATCTGTATGGTGAGAAGCGCGCCAACTCAGCCGGTCTGGATTTGGCTAACGAACATCGTCTGGCATCACTCTCCAGCGCCCTGCTCAATAGCGCCAGCCAGCCATGGATTGCCCAGCCGCTGGTCGAAGGTGAGCTGGGTGACGGCGTGAGCCGTCCGGTACTCAACCCGTCTGCGCCAGCCGATGTGGTGGGCAGCGTGCGCGATGCCAGCGAAGCAGAAGTCTCGGAAGCGCTGGATGCCGCAGTGAATGCCGGTCCAATCTGGTTTGCCACCCCGCCACAAGAACGTGCAGCCATTTTGGAGCGCGCCGCCGAAGCGATGGAAGGCCAGATGCAGCAGCTGATTGGCCTGCTGGTGCGTGAAGCAGGTAAGACCTACAACAACGCCATTGCCGAGGTGCGTGAAGCGGTTGATTTCCTCTATTACTACGCCGGTATGGTGCGTGATGATTTCGATAACGAAACCCATCGTCCGCTCGGCCCAGTGGTGTGCATCAGCCCGTGGAACTTCCCGCTGGCGATCTTCACCGGTCAGATTGCTGCAGCACTGGCAGCCGGTAACAGCGTGCTGGCGAAACCCGCTGAGCAGACGCCGCTGATTGCCGCGCAGGCGGTACAAATCATGCTGGATGCGGGCGTGCCATCAGGTGTGCTGCAACTGCTGCCGGGCCAGGGCGAGACTGTCGGTGCACAGTTAACGGGTGACGAGCGAGTACGCGGTGTGATGTTCACCGGTTCCACCGCCGTCGCGACGCTGCTGCAACGCAATCTGGCGGGTCGTCTCGATCCGCAAGGCCGCCCAACGCCGCTGATTGCTGAAACCGGCGGCATGAACGCCATGATCGTGGATTCTTCGGCGCTGACTGAGCAGGTGGTGGTCGATATCGTTGCCTCCGCCTTTGACAGCGCCGGACAGCGTTGCTCGGCGCTGCGTCTGCTGTGCGTACAAGATGATGTCGCCGATCACACCCTTAAAATGCTGCGTGGCGCGATGGCTGAATGCCGCATGGGCAATCCGGAACGTCTCTCTACGGATATCGGCCCGGTAATCGACGCCGAAGCCAAAGGTAACATCGAGCGCCACATTCAGGCGATGCGCGATAAAGGTTTCACCGTGTATCAGGCGGCGCAGGACAATCCGCAAGACAGCAAAGAGTGGACCAGCGGCACCTTTATCAAGCCCACCCTGATCGAGCTGGGTCAGGTAAGCGATCTGGATAAAGAAGTGTTTGGCCCAGTGCTGCACGTGGTGCGTTATGCGCGTAACAGCCTGCCACAGCTGATCGATCAGATTAACGCCTCTGGTTACGGTCTGACACTGGGTGTGCATACGCGTATTGATGAAACCATCGCGCAAGTCACGGCAGGCGCGAAGGTCGGTAACCTGTATGTGAACCGCAATATGGTCGGCGCGGTCGTCGGCGTGCAGCCCTTTGGTGGAGAAGGTTTATCCGGCACCGGTCCAAAAGCCGGAGGTCCTTTGTATCTCTATCGCCTGCTGGCAAACCGCCCAGACAGTGCACTGCGTAAGACCTTCGATCGTCAGGATGCCGAGCGTCCAGTCGACAGTTCCGTACGTGCTGAGCTGATGAGCGCGCACCAGTCATTGCAGAGCTGGGCGCAGGATAAACCTGAACTGCTGGCACTCTGTCAGCGTTATGACGAGCTGGCGCAGGCGGGTACGGTGCGACTGCTGCCAGGCCCAACCGGTGAACGTAACACCTTCACGCTTCTGCCGCGCGATCATGTCCTTTGTATTGCGGATAACGAGCAGGACGCACTGACGCAACTGGCAGCAGTGACCAGCGTGGGCAGTCAGGCAATCTGGCAGGATGATGAGTTGCATCGCGCGCTGCGCAAATCACTGCCTGCCGCCGTACAAAAACACGTGGTGCTGGTGAAAGATGTGCTGGCAGCAGAGTTTGATGCGGTGATCTATCACGGTGACGCGGATCAATTGCGCGTGCTGTGCGAGCAGGTTGCCGCGCGGGACGGTGCGATTGTTTCGGTGCAGGGCTTCGCGCGTGGCGAAACCAATCTGTTGCTGGAACGTCTGCTGATAGAGCGCTCACTGAGTGTAAATACCGCCGCAGCGGGTGGTAACGCCAGTCTGATGACCATTGGTTAAAAAGATAAGGGCCCGCAAGGGCCCTTTTTCATGGCGCGCCGCGACGAGTATATCCACTTGTTGCGGCGCTACTGTTTTGTACTTTGAGCTTAAGCCGCAGACTTGTTGCGCTTCAGGCCAATCAAGGTCGGGAAGACAAACAGCGACTGCCCCAACCCGCGATTGGTGACAGACCACACCGCCACCGACAGCAGCGAGCAAATCCCCACAATCGCAACCGGATAGAAACACGCCCACAACACGGAGAACCAGGCATAGTCAAACAGATGATGGCGCTGAGCGAACAGAATCGCTGACATGCCAAAATACTCAATGAAAATACGATGGATCACGTAGATTTGCAGGGTGTTACGGCCAATCCAGTTAAAGTACGTCATCTTAAAGTGCGCGTTAAGCCAGCGGCAGGCCGCCACGCTCGCCAGCACCGCGATGATGCACAGGAACAGGCTCTTATCCAGACCGAAGATAATGTGAATCCCTGATACCGCCGCCAGCAGCGCCCATGGCACGAGATTTTCACGACGCCATTCGCTCATACGCAGCATCAGCGGGCTCCAGAACGCGCCCAGCAGGAAGAACAGGAAGTACTGCGCCACGCTTTGCGGTCCCCAATACGGAATGATCTTCTCCACCGCCAGATAGTTAAGCGCAACCGCGACCACCAGCAACGCCACTTTCTGTTTGTGGAAGATCTTCGCACACAGGAAATACAGTGCCAGTCCGTACAGATACCACGAGGTGCTCATCGCCATAAACGTCAGCTTCAGGAACTCAAACAGTGAACCCGCATAGGCGGCATTCAGATTGTGTGAGATACGCTGGCCGGTAATCTCTGTCGAGATACCCACAATCGACCACCACTGAATAAAGCCCCACAAAATATAGAGATAGAACAGGTTGGTAATACGACTGGTAAATACCTGCTTCCACGGACGATTAAGAATCCCGTTGGTTGCCAGCAAGCCCGAAACAAAGAAAAAGGCTGGCATACGCAGCGGAGATAAAACAGTATTAAACTGCACCCATATTTCTGCCGGTATCCAACCCGCCGTCAATAATTTCACCGTTCCTTCAAATCCGGGTAATACGGTGTGGTACAACACCACCAGCAATATGCAGGCCCCTTTCAGGGTATTGACCCATGCAATATCTTCTTTCCTGGCGTTATTCATATGATTAACTCCCGCTGCTGTGTAGGTCTTAAAGGAGAAGTATGAGGAAATAAACAATGATGCATTTCTGGTTATTCAACGATTATTAAACAAGCTGGCGGGGGATGACTCTAGCGAAAGTCCTAAAAGTTTTTTACTGGTCCTGATATAACAATACTTTACAGTTCCAGACATTAATCAAATGCTAAGCAGACTAACAATATCTTCCCAAATTAGAGTCACTAAGGGTATGACGAGGGAAATAAGGTTAGCAATTAATACAGGGAAATTAAGAGCAATCCACCACAATCAAACCAAATTAAAATCAAATTTTATTCGGATAATTATGAAATGTGGCAGATGGATAAACGCGGATATTAATATTGTGCTAAGAGAAAATAATTAGGGCCAGCGAACTGGCCCTTTTTGATTATTGCAGCGGTGCCGCTTTTGTCTCTGGCACTGGTTTTCTCAACAGTCGCGGATAGATGAATAACATTCTGCCTGGACCGCGATTCAGCAGTGACCACACCGCCAGTGAGATCGTCACGCAGAGCGCCACGCCCGTCATCGGCATCAGCAGCGCCCATGCCCAACTGAAGGCCGCATGACCAAACCAGCCGTAATGCAGCGCCAGGGCAATCGCGCTCAGTCCCAGCAACTCTATGAAGATGCGGTGCAGTACGTAAATCTGCAGCGTGTTACGGCCAATCCAGTTCAGCCAGGCCATGTTCAGGCGCTCATTGAGGAAACGGCACACGACGATACCAAACACGATGGTCAGCAGGCTGTAGAACGGGTTTTTATAGATTCCCCCCACATGATGTACCACGCCAATCACCGCGATGCCTGCCAGCAGTAGCCAGTGTTGGCGCTTAAGCTGGCTAATCTCAATCAGAGACTGGCTGAAGAATACGCCAAGCAGGAAGTAGAGATAGTTTTGCGCCACGCTGGCCGGCCCCCAACCCGGGATCAGGCTAAACTGCGCAGCGTAGGTCGCGACAATCGCCAGTGCCATCAGCGCCATTTTCTGGCGGTGGAACAGCTTGGTGAACAGGAAGAAGCCCGCCAGCGCGTACAGATACCAGAGGCTGGTCATGGAAGTCAGCAGCAGTTTAAGGAACTCAAACGGCGTGTCGGCATAGGCAGCGTTTTTGGTGCTGGACAGCCGCTCACCGAGGTGCGTGGAGATATAGTGAATGCTCAGCCACTGAATCACCCCCCACAGCAAATAGAGATACACGATATTGCTGAACTTCTTGGTGAACACCTCTTTCCAGCTCTTTTTTACGATCGAACTGGCCGCCAGCAGACCTGAGACAAAGAAAAAAGCGGGCATACGCAGCGGTGAAAGATAGGTATTGAAGGTCACCCACCAGTGCGCAGGCACCATGCCGGCCGTGAGGTGATGCAGGGAGGGAGCGAAAGTGGTGATGATCGAGTGATGTAGCACCACCAGCAAGATGCAGGCACCTTTTAGCGTGTTGATCCAGAGGACTTCGTTTCTGGCATTACTCATTTTATGATCCTGATTGCGCCATGAATTTGTAAAGAATTATTTATATTTACAAAGATGTCTCAATCGGGCGGCTCTTAAAAATGGCCCAGCCTATTGCCTGTGAATATTTCATTAAGATAAAAGCAGATAATTCATAGTTTTACTTAAGTGTGGCGTAAATATTTTCAGAACAAACTGAGGGAGGGTACAACGCGGCAAAGAGAATAAGCGTCGCCTGTGCATGACGACGCTTGAGACTATTGGTTAAGAAACTTGTCAAGAAATTGTCGGGTGCGTGCCTGCTGCGGATGGCTGAACAGCTCTTTCGCTGCGCCCTGCTCCACGATACGGCCCTGATCCATAAAAATCGCCCGATCGGCCACGTCACGCGCAAAACTCATCTCATGCGTCACGATCACCATGGTGCGTTTCTCCTGCGCCAGCGCGCGGATGGTGTTCAGCACTTCGCCCACCAGCTCAGGATCCAGCGCCGAAGTCGGCTCATCGAACAGAATCACTTCCGGGCGCATCGCCAGCGCTCGCGCAATGGCGACACGCTGCTGCTGCCCGCCAGAGAGGCGACGCGGGAAGCTCTCCTCTTTGCCGTGCAGACCGACCTTCTCCAGCAAGCTGCGGGCGCGCGCCACGGCTTCTGCTTTCGGTTCACCCTTCACGATCACCGGCCCTTCAATGATGTTCTCCAGCACTGAACGATGCGGGAACAGATTGAAGTTCTGGAACACGAAACCCACCTGCTGACGCAAACGGCGAACCTGCTCTTTCTGCTTGTTGAGCCCAATACTGGCATCAATGGTGATATTACCCACCGTGACGCGGCCGCTATCGGGCACTTCCAGCAGATTGATACTGCGCAGCAAGGTGGTTTTCCCCGAACCGCTTGGCCCGATAATCGCCACCACTTCACCCGGTGCCACATCCAGATCAATGCCGTGCAACACGGTCTGGCCGTGGAACTGCTTGACCAGTTGACGTACTTCAATCGCACTCATTTTGCCTCCCGATCCTGTCGATTCACATGCGCTTCCAGGCGATTTTGTAATGCCGACAGCACCGTCGCCATTACCCAGTAAATCAGCGAGGCAGCCAGATACATGGTGAACACTTCCAGCGTACGTGAGGTGATCAATTGCGCCTGACGGAACAGCTCCGGCACCTGAATGGTGGCCGCCAGCGAGGTGTCTTTCACCAGGCTGATAAAGCTATTACCGAGCGGTGGCAAGGCGGTACGTGCCGCTTGAGGTAGGATGACACGACGAAGAGTTTGCCATGGCGTCATGCCGATACTGGCCGCCGCTTCCCACTGCCCACGTTCAATCGCCGCAATCGCGCCACGCAGGGATTCAGAGGCGTAAGCGGCAGTATTGAGTGACAAACCGATCATCGCTGATGGGATAGGATCCAGCTCGATACCGAACTGCGGCAAGCCGTAGTAGATCATAAACAGCTGGGCGATCAGCGGCGTGCCACGGAAAATCGACACATAGATACGCGCCAGCCAGTTTACTGGCCAGAAATGTGACAGGCGCATCAGCGCCAGCACAAAGCCAAGTACCAGACCGAAGAACATCCCGCCGATACTCAGCTGCAGCGTGAACAGCGCGCCTTTGAGTAAGAATGGTGCTGAATCCAGCACCAGTTGTAAGCTTTCCTGCATTATTTAGTGACGTCCGCGCCGAACCATTTCTCAGAGAGTTTGCTCAGCGAGCCATCTTTCTGCATATCAGCAATCGCTGCATCAATGGCTTTCAGCAGATCGTCATTGCCTTTACGCAGCGCCACGCCGGATTCGAGACGAGAGAAGGCCGGGCCCGCTACCGCCATGGTGTCGCCGGTTTTCTTCACCAGATCCAGCGCCGCTAAACGGTCCACCAGAATGGCATCAACACGGCCAGAACGCAGATCCTGATATTTCGTTGGGTCATCATCATAGGTACGGATATCGACGCCTTTAACGTTGTCGCGCAGCCACTGCTCGTAGTTAGAGCCCAGGCCGACACCGACTTTCTTACCGGAGAGATCCTCTGGCTTGGTGATGCTGCCAGCATTTTTCTTCATCGTCAGCGCCTGAACGCCAGAGATGGTGTATGGCGTGGAGAAGTCATACTTCTTCTTACGCTCGGGTGAAATCGTTACCTGATTGATCACCACGTCGATACGCTTAGAATCCAGTGCCGCCAGCATGCCATCCCACTTGGTCGGTTTCAGATCCGCTTTGACGCCAAGGTGTTGCGCCAGCTCTTGCGCAAACTCCACTTCGAAACCAGTCAGCTTGCCGCTCTCATCCTGGAAACTGAACGGCGGATAAGTGCCTTCCAGACCCACGCGCAGCTCACCTTTGCTCTTCACCTGTGCCAGCAGATCTTCTGCGGCGAACGTTTTAACGTTAACGCCCGCGACCAGCGCGACCGCCATCATGCCCATCACCAGTTGGCGACGAATTGGAGAGAAAGCCATGTTTACCCCATTTATTGTGATGTGTTGTGTGCTATGAGGCAGCGAAACCGGGGTTTGCCGCCTTTTCGTTATTGGCGCTGCATTCAGGCCCATTTCAGGCCAGAACAACAGCTGCCGGATTATAAACCTTTTTTATCTTAGCCTTAGACCGAAGGATGATAAGCAAATAACGCAGGCGCGCCGCCAGTATGAATAAACAGCAGCGGCCCTTCACGACGGAAACGATTCTGCGCAATGCCATCAATCAATCCGGCCATCGCTTTACCGGTGTAAACCGGGTCCAGCATGATGCCTTCAAGACGCGCCAGCAGTTTCACCGCTTCCATGCCTTCATCATTAGGTTCACCGTAACGCGGCGCGAAATAGTCATCCCAAAGCGTGATCGGCGCGTGCGTCTGCACTTCCAGCTGTTCAGCCAGCGCGCTGCGGATGCGCTCTACCACCGGCAACTGCGCGTCGACTTTGCGTGAAACCGTCACACCGACCAGCTCGGTATCAGGCAGCAACTGCTCCAGCCCTACCGCTAAACCTGCATGGGTGCCGGCGCTGCCCGATGCAACCACTACAGCGGCGAAATCCACCACGCCTTCGCTTTGGTGCGCGATCTCCTGCGCACACTCCACATAGCCGAGCGCGCCCAGTGCGTTGGAACCGCCAACCGGCACAATATAAGGACGGAAGCCTTGGGCTTCGAGACGTTCAGCCTGTTCGGCCAGCTGTTCAGTGGGATTGTGCAACGCATCGACCATCACCACCTCGACATCCATCAGGTCGAGCATCAGGCGGTTGCCGTTGGTGAGGTAGTTTTCTGAGGTCGTGCCAATCGGATTTTCCAGCAGCGCCACACACTTGAGGCCAAGGCGCGCCGCCACCGCCGCCGTCTGGCGCACATGGTTGGATTGAATCGCGCCCGCCGTCAGCAGGACATCCGCGCCCTCGCGCAGCGCATCGGCCGCCAGGAATTCAAGTTTGCGCAGTTTGTTGCCGCCCATTGCCACAGGCGTGAAGTCATCACGCTTAATAAAGATATCGCGACCGAGATAATCAGAAAGCCGTGGCAGATGCTCAAGCGGCGTAGGTGCACCGAGTAATTCAAGACGTGGGAACTGGTGCAAGAGATGTAAAGACAATGCAGCCTCCATTCGGGCAATGTGCAATTATCCATACAGTGTTGCAGAAGATGAGAAAAGTCGCACCCGGAATTCTGCGAGTGCGGCCCCTGTTGCTGCTATGCTCAGCAACAACAAGGGCAGGATCACAATCAGCCCTGCTGCCAGCCTAAAAACTGGTCATATTTACGCAGTGCGATGCGGTAATTGTTGTTACCCGCATCCGGCAAATCGTTTTCCAGACATTCATGCCAGCTGTTGCCCCGTAATCTGTCGGCCGGGAAATTTTTCGCTTTCAGCATGTCATCAAGACGACGCAGCCGCACCACATACTCGCGAATGGTGCTGTGACTCATCTCGGTCTGCTCAAACAGATACTGTTTGAACGCCATAATGTCGAAGTAATTAGGATGGGTATTACAAAAAATATCGCTGCAGAAACGACATAACGCGGTCAGTTCCGGCTGGAGTTTCATCCATACCTGGTCATCAATCATCTGGTCCATCCGCGCGATGGCCTCTTTATTGATGATCTGTCCACGAAACACTAACGCCATACGATCTAAAACTTTGCCACAATGTGAACAGTTGCTTTGGCTGTGTTTATAGTCTTTAAGATAACGACTTAAAGGTCTGGCTTTGGCTTTGGCTCCCATTGCTGAGTCCCCGGTATTTTTATTTTTTCGATGCCAGGTACTGAGTCTGTCAGCGCGCCCCCGCTAACCGGGCACGCAGGCGTTTAATCGCCTGACTGTGCAGTTGACTGACGCGGGATTCCCCCACTTCCAGCACTGCGCCAATCTCTTTCAGGTTCAGTTCTTCCTGGTAGTACAGTGTGAGCACTAATTTTTCACGATCGGGCAATGCCTCGATGGCTTCAATCACGCGATCACGCAGGTTTCCTTCCATTAACTGATGAAGCGGGTTGGCTTCTTCATGCCCCTCCGTCACCAGCTCCGCACTGTCACCGTGTTCTTCCCGATACTCGTCGTAGGAGAAGAGTTGGCTGTTATTGGTATCGAGCAGAATCTGCCGATACTCTTCCAGCGAAACATTCAACTGTTCAGCCACTTCCTGCTCAGTAGCCGAGCGCCCCAACGCTTGTTCTACCTGATGCATCGCACCGGCCACTTCGCGCGCATTACGACGCACGCTGCGAGGTGCCCAGTCGCGGCTGCGCAGTTCATCCAGCATTGCGCCCCGGATACGCTGCACGGCATAAGTGGTAAAGGCGGTGCCTTGCAGCGCGTCGTAGCGCTCCACGGCATTTAATAAACCAATGCCACCGGCCTGCAGCAGATCGTCAAGCTCAACGCTGGCTGGCAGACGTACCTGCAAGCGCAACGCTTCGTGTCGCACCAGAGGAACGTAGCGCTGCCAGAGCGAATGTTTATCCATCACGCCTTCGGGCGTATAGAGATCGTTCACGGTGACTACCCTGCGTTAATAAAGTTATCGGCATGATTATCCAATTCTGTAGGGGTTTCGATTGGCAGAATAGGCGGGCAAAAGCGAGGTTATTTCAAATTTGTTATGGATGGCGGTGGAATGCACCGCCATAGGCGAAGCCGCTAGCGTAGATTGCGCAGCCGTTGCCGCGTGCCAGGCGGCACCGCGTCCCACAGTGCACAGGTTTTGCCATCAAGTGCCTGATAAAAATCGCTAATCGGCGCTTCAGTTTCGAGCAGCGGATTAAACATCACCTGCCCGGATTCCGCGTCGATACTTATCATTTTATTGATAAATAATCGCTGTAAGTCACTGCGCAGGAACAAGCCATTATCGACGCTGTTATCGGCAAGAAAACCTTCTTCATTTTCCTGGGTATCGATATAGCAGGCCTCCACCCATGGCCAACTGTGACGTTCTGTAAGCTGCGTGCCGGTAATAATACAGGCGCCATAGCGCGCTTTAACGGCTGAATTAAACTCTGCCTGGCTGGCACGCTGGAACACTTTCGCCTTTACGCGCCGCCCGACTTCTGTGCCTGGCATCACCGCCGTCGGCACTTTATGCTGCGGCGTACTCAGCACCACCAGAAACTGAATTTTGCGCGACAGTGGGAAGCAAGGGTGCGCATGGGGATCGAACAGCTGCCAGTACTCCTCCTCTTCCGTCTGTCGCATCAACACCAGCTTGAAGCCCCGACTGGTGAGCAGGTTCTGCGCTTCTGCCGAATTCGGATCCAGCATGGCGTAAACCTGGGTTTCACCCACCACCTTCCAGCGCCCCTCCTTCTTTATTTCATCATTACGGCGGAAATAAAGGAAAGCCTGCTGGCTTTTGAGATAGTGCTCAAAACGACGCAGATAGTTTTTGCGCTCGTTATCGTCAGAGACGAACAGCAGATCCTCCAACGGACTGTTAATCTCCTCCTGCGCGAATACCGCGCGGATCACCAAATTGCGAAAGCTGGTCGACGGGCTCAGCAACCCGCGGGCGGTGAGTTCTTTCTCATCAGGATGCTGCTGCGCATAGCGCAACGCGATCTCTTCGAAGGTCAGAAGCTCACCCGGTAACAAGTCATAATTGAAGCGCATAGACACCCCAGAAAAAGAAAAAATCGTGCAAAAAATGGGAATGATTCTGGGGAAGTTATCGGCATTTTTAGGAGGGACTGTAACAGGTTGGTTACTTTTCTTGCCTTATAGGGTGCTGGGGGAAATCATCATCGCTGATGAAATCAAATTTGGTTTAATGCAGGAATAATCACTGCGGGGCAAACATGATCACCATATGTTTGGTCTTCTCATGCACTTCTGCCGAAGGCGGTGCCGGAAGTTCAGCATGCTTAGCCGCATACAACGCTTCGGTACAGAGCGATAAATCGCCGGTGCGCATATGTAGGCCGTTCAACTGCCCTTTTTCATCCAGATCAATGTCTATCTGACAGGTTTTGCCAATGTAATGGTCAGCGTCAAAAAACTGTGTCTGGATAGCAAAGGTAACGGCGTAATAGTAGCTTTTGAGATCGGTCACCACGGGCGCTAGAGGATTTTGAGAATAAGTTCGAGGATGCTTTATTGGCGCACAGCCAGAGAGCAGGAGAAGCGTTAAAAGGGCAATGCGATGATGCATGGTTCACGTCCTGTGAAAAGTGAGAGCTGTGAGTGTATCTGCATATTCATGATATGCAGATATAAAAAAACCCCGCCAAAGCGGGGTTTGATAAACAATAAGCTTAGAGCGATTAGCCCTGCAGCAGAGACAGAACCTGCTGTGGAACCTGGTTAGCTTTAGCCAACACTGAGTTACCCGCCTGCTGGATGATCTGTGCTTTAGACATGTTGGAAACTTCAGTAGCGTAGTCAGCATCCTGAATACGAGACTGTGCTTCAGACAGGTTAGTGGTGGTGTTGTTCAGGTTGGTGATAGCAGAGTCCAGACGGTTCTGCACCGCACCCAAGCTTGAACGGAAGGTATCCACAGTAGCAATTGCTTTATCCAGAAGTGCCAGAGGATCATTTGTTGCTGCGCCAGCGAATTCTGTACTTGCTGCAGTTGTGACGTTACCTGAGGCATCTTTAACGTCACTTAAATTCAGCCCAGTAGTTGTCAGCCCAGTTGCCCCATTTTCGAGTACAGTTGCTGCAGTACCAGCTGAGTAATTTTTACCCTGAACTGTAACATAACCCTGTGCTGCACCAGTCGAATCAGCTGAAACTTTAATTAATTGACCTGTCTGTTCAGCATCATCTACACCATTGGCATAATCATCGTAAGTAACATCAGTAGTGTTTAATGTTACGGTACCGGTGGTTGAACTTACTGAAGCTGCATAGTAAGTATCACCTGACTGAACAACATAATTTTCAGAAGCTGTTCCATCAGAGTTTTTGATGTTATGTAAAGACAGGCCTGAGGTGTCACTTACACCCAATTTCGTAGCCAAGGCAGCAGCAGCAGCATCAGTACCGTAGTTTACCGCTACAGGTGCATCGCCAGCAGCTTGAGGTATAGATGTAATTGAATCGCTTACACTCAATGAGTTCTTAGAGACCGAAAATCCATCTAAACCTAAAGTTGATGAGTCAATTTTTTTAAGGTCGATATCGATAGTTTGACCATCGTTTGCTCCAACCTGGATTTTCATGGTGCCGTCTTTAGCCAGCACGTTCACGCCGTTGAACTGAGTCTGACCAGATACACGGTCAATTTCGTCCAGACGGGATTTAATTTCGTCCTGGATTGAAGACAGGTCAGAATCAGAGTTGGTGCCGTTCTGTGCCTGTACGGTCAGTTCACGAACACGCTGTAAGTTGTTGTTGATTTCTGACAGTGCGCCTTCAGTGGTCTGCGCAGCAGAGATACCGTCGTTGGCGTTACGAGCAGCCTGAGTCAGGCCGTTGATGTTAGAGGTGAAGCGGTTGGCAATTGCCTGACCAGCAGCGTCATCTTTTGCGCTGTTGATACGAAGACCAGAAGACAGACGCTCGATAGAGGTAGACAGAGCAGACTGGTTCTTGTTGATGTTGTTCTGAGTGATCAGCGAGAGGCTGTTGGTGTTAATTACTTGAGCCATGGTTTAAGTTCCTATTAATCAAGTCTTTGGTTATGGTTTGGGCTTCAACCCGCCGGCTTCAGCGCCGTCAAAGTTGTTATCGTCTGTGCTTAAACAACCTTTAGAGATTTTTTAGTACCAGGCGAAATTTTTTCTCTTCAACCTGTCACGCTTATCTTTATCGCCCTCACCCCGCACTTCTTTAGTGCGAAACCAATACTTTTCTAGCGTCAGAATTACCCTTCTCTATATGCCTTATTCGCTTTATCACTCGCCGTTAAATAAATTTAAACTTTGCCTATTAAGAGCCGATAACCCCGGTATTCACTCTCCGTGTCGGTATAAAAGGAAACAACATGGCTAGTATCTCTACCCTCGGTATCGGTTCAGGACTCGACTTAAGTACTATTCTGGATAACCTGGAAACCGCCGAAAAAGCGTCTCTGACGCCGATTTCAACGCAGCAGACCGCTTACACTGCCAAACTGAGTGCTTACGGCACGCTGAAAAGCGCGTTGACCACTTTCCAGACCGCTAACACCACGCTGAATGATGCAGATCTGTTCACGGCAACCTCCGCAACCAGCAGTAGTAGTGCCTTTAGTGCTACAACATCCGGTTCAGTGGTTGCAGGTAAATATACAATTAGCGTTTCGCAGCTGGCGCAGGCGCAAACCCTGACCTCAGCAGTGCAAACCAGTAACACCACTGCATTGGGCGACAGCTCTGCCAGCAGCCGCACACTGACCATCGCGCTCAAAGATGGCAGCAGCAAAGACATTTCCCTGACCAGCGATCAAACTTCACTGACCGGGATGCGCGATGCGATCAACAGTGCTGATGCGGGCGTGTCTGCCACCATTATTAAGGTGGGTGATGGTAGCTATCGTTTGTCCCTGACCTCCAGCGAAACCGGTAGCGATAATGCCGTGACTTCGATTAGCGTGACAGGCGATGACACATTACAGGGGATCGTTGGTTACGACTCCACCGCCAGCAGCAATGCGATGACTGAAAGCGTCGCCGCGCAAAATGCCAAGCTGACCGTGAACAATGTTGAGATTGAGAACAGCAGCAACACCATTGATGATGCGCTGGAAGGTATTACTCTCAATTTGAACGATACCACCACCGGTAATCAGACACTGACGATTACCAAGGACACCTCTAAAGCAGAGAGTGCAATCAATAGTTGGGTTAGCGCTTACAACACTTTGCTGGATCAGTTCGACACATTAACCAAATATACTGCGGTAGATGTGGGGGCGGATGCTCAGGACTCCAGCAATGGCGCGCTGCTGGGCGACAGTACGCTGCGAACTATTCAGACGCAGCTGAAAAGCATGCTGACCAATGCACAAAGTTCTTCAACTTACAAAACATTGGCTCAGATTGGTATTACCACCGATCCCACTACAGGTCAATTGGAAACCGATTCCGACAAACTAGAAACAGCACTGAGCAGCGACCCAGACGGCGTGAAAGAGATGATAGTTGGTGACGGTACAACCACCGGCATCACCACCACTATCGCCACCAATCTGACCAGCTGGCTTTCTACAACCGGTATCGTGCAGGCTGCCACCGACGGCGTGAGTAAAACGCTGAACGAGTTAACCGATCAGTACAACGACATGAGCACCCGCATCGATAATATGGTGGCGCGCTACAAAACTCAGTTTACCGCTCTCGACGTACTGATGAGCTCACTGAACCAAACCAGTAGCTATTTGACACAGCAGTTCGAGTCATCAAGCAGCTCTAGCTCCAGCAGCTCATCGTAATAAGGAGTGATCATGTACAGCGCAAATGGCACTAAAGCCTATGCAAAAATTGGTGTGGAGAGCGCTGTCATGAGCGCCAACCAGCAGCAGCTGGTCTCCATGCTGTTTGACGGCGCGCTCAGCGCGCTGGTTCGTGCCCGCCTGTTTTTGCAGGATGGCAATATTGAAGGCAAAGGTTCATCGCTTTCTAAAGCGATCAACATCATCGAAAACGGACTTAAGCAGGGTCTGGTGGAAGGTAGCGGCGATGAGCTCACCGATAATCTGGTGGGACTTTACGCCTATATGGTCCGCCGTCTGCTGCAGGCCAACCTGCGTAATGACGTAGAAGCCATCGAAGAAGTCGAAGGTCTCCTGCGTAATATCGCTGACGCCTGGAAAGAAGTCGCACAACCTCAACACCTTCAGGACGCCGTTTAATGAACAATGCACCGCATCTGATTACCGTTTACCAACAGTTACTCGATCTCAGCCATGGAATGCTGCGCCTGGCCGCAGACGGCGAATGGGATGACCTGATTACAAAGGAAGTGGATTACGTCAGTGCGGTGCAAACCTTGGCCCGCTCGACCGAAGCGGCTCCGCCCTCCAGCCAGTTGCAGGATCAGCTGCGTCCGGTACTGCGCCATATCCTCGACAATGAGAGTGAAGTCAAACGTCTGTTGAAATTGCGTATGGACGAGCTGACGCAACTGGTGGGCCAATCATCGAAGCAGAAATCGGTGATGAGCGCGTACGGCAAGCAAGGTAATGTCTATCTGCCACAGAATTAATTCGCGGCGGGCTGAATGAAAAACGGGTGAGCTGATGCTCACCCGTTTTTATTTGGAACTGTGCTCACAAAATCACTCCTGCGCAGGGAACGACACCGGCTCCATAATCTGCGGCTGAATATTCTGAATCACCGCATCCTTCGGACGCTTCGCCACTTCTTTCAGCGCCTGCTGGCACTCAACAGTGGGTTGATCGACCTTACGCATGCGCAAGCCGTCATAACGCAGTTCACCGTTCTCCAGCGTCATCGGCATCACGCGCACCTGACGCGTCACGTTGACCCACTCATCGCTCAGGCGGGTTAACTTGCCTGGCTTGGCAATCACGCGCTGCCACTGGCGGCAGTCCAGCGTGTCGCCTTCTGCACCAATGATCAGGCTGCCCATCGCCTGGCCACTGATCAACTTGCTCTGCGGTCCGACAGTCTGCCAGTTACCTTGCAATTCCACTGGTGCCGGGGTTTTTACCGCTTCATCGTAATTGCTGATTTGCGCACATCCGCTCAAGCCCAGCGCGGCCAATACCATCCACTTTTTCATTCCTGGTCCCTACACTCGCCTCAATGGCGGCTACGTTATAATTTTTCGCGTAAGTTACGCAAGGAATCTCGGCGAAAACCCGGCTGAGCCTGACAAGACAGTTCGCGCACGTTACACTAGCGCGCAAGTCGATAAGCAGGAAACTCGCATGAAAACCCCAGAAGAGTATTACGCCCAGGCACGCACGATGTTTTTTGCCGCGCACGCCGATTTTCAAGCCGCGCTGGATGAACTAACCGAGAGCGACGCGCGCGCGGCCAACTTGTCACTGCGCCAACTGCGCGAGTGGCACGCTGAGCGCATTTATGCCGCATTCTTACGCCAGAAAAAGCTGGATGGCATGCTGTTTTCCATCCAACTGGCAGAGCCTGATAAAGCGGTTGCTGCTGAAGCGATTGAAACTTACCTGAAATCCCATGCGGAAGCGCTCGGCATGACGTGGGAAGAGTTTTGCATTAAGAACGAACTTTAAGCGCAGCGGCTCTAAAAATATATCTCAAACACACCTCCAACCACACAAATCGGCAAGGAAAAAGTTGTACAATCCCGAATAAGTTGTATAACTTGTATCTGACGGCTTCGGTCGTAGATTGTCCTTGAACGAAGGTGCTATTGCGCCGCCTCTGGAGGAGTTGCTGGATTTCCCCTCCAGAGGTAGTATTTTTTCCGCTATCCTTCTCGCTCGACCCCCTTCACTTCGACATAACGCGCAACGGCCAGCAGCCGATTAATGTGTGTCAGCAGCAGATCCACATCTGACTGGAGGAACTGCTCACCAGAGCGCGATGCAGTAACAATGGCATCCTGCACGGTTTCCGTAATGGTGAGCGTGTTGTCTTCTTTAGCCTGAATCAGTAATGCCGCCAGTAACAGCGACTGCGCTTCAACCTGCGCCACCAGCTCTTTTGCTTCGGTATCCATCTTTGCCATTTTCAGCAGAATATCGATCACCAGTTGCCGCATATTACCCCCTCATGAGTCCATTTCCCTGTGTAACGCTGTTGAGTATCAGCGCAAAAGCGGTGCTGCGCCTGCCAGAAACAAAAAAATTTAGCAGCGCAACGGTTCATCGCTTGCCACTGGTTTTATTTACAGTAATATGGCGCACCCGCTTGATAAATGGAATGCCCTGATGTTTGTGGAGTTGATTTACGATAAACGCAACGTTGCCGGTCTGCCGGGCGCACGTGAGATGATATTGCAGGAGCTTGAGAAACGCGTACAACGCGTGTTTCCAGAGGTTGAGGTGCGCGTTAAACCGATGGAACGCAATGCTATCGATACCGATTTAAGTAAGAACGACAAAGCGACAGTGGCACGTATTGTCGAAGAGATGTTCGATGAAGCCGAAATGTGGCTGGTGGCCGAGTAAGCCACCAGCGCGAGGGAACTCAGCTTTCTTGCTCGCTGTGATTGATGGCGATCTCTAAATCCTGAATCGCCAGCTCGATATCATCTAACAGCTGTCCCTGCTTGTTGAGCAGCGTGTCAAAACGTCCTGCATACTCTTTGTCTTTGTACTCGCCTGCATCAAATGCCAACCAGTGGCTGGATAGCGTCTCAGTATTGGTCTGCGCATAGTGACGCATCTCTTTTAGCTGGGAGGTGACATCACGCAGGTAGTCAGTTTTGGTTTTGATTGCCTCTGTATCACTCATGCTATCTTCCTTTTCGCTAATTAAACCCGTTTAAATAACGTTTGAATGATTAAAGTTAGTAGAAAATAGCGAGACCGCATTAAGAATAATCGGAAGATGAAAAGGCGACCCGAAGGCCGCCTGAAGATTACAGATACTTGCGCGCCAGGGCGATTAGCTCATCCTTTGCCGCTACACCTAATTTCTCGACGCCACTTTCGACAAAGTTAAATGCCTGAGTGAAGTCCTTCACGCTGGCGTTGATGTCCTGACTGACAGCATCCGTAATGACTCCCACGGCAGGTTGCTCAGCGAGAATCCCGACGGTAGAAGCCGATGAAGGCCCAGCGCTGGCAGAACCGTTGGCCAGAGGATCGGGCGTGGCCAACTGCTGGGTGAGATCCGTTGCATCCGCCGCCACTTGTGTCTCGCTGCCAGCGTTCGCGGCTGACGTTGAGGTGTCCAATGCGGGCACGTCGCTTGCTGTCAACGATGAGACGTCCGGAGCTGGCGTATTGCTCTCAGCGGGCGTTGAGACGTCAGGTGCTGGCGCACTGCTCACCGCTGACGTTGTGCCTACCTGTCCTGCCGCGCTGCTCACCGCTGCCGTCGGGGCATCCGCAGCGGGCGCACTGCTTGCCACCGGCACCGCCACTTCATTAGCAAAACTCTCTAATGGTGACAGCATGATGGCATCCGGTGTTGCAGTTGTTGCACTATTTTCGATTACAGTTTGGTCGCTCATAATGTTCTCCTTCTTGCTTAATAAAGACCGCAGTCGGCCGAAGCTGGCTGCAATCCGCTCAGTAATACTCATCATGGCCTCCTTAATGCGTCGATTCGGGTGGCGCGTCTTCCCCCACAACCTGCTTCACTTTGTCCGCTGTCTTGTTCGCGGTGCGGTCCGGCAAGCCATCGAGTTTTTTCTGCAATGTCACCAATTGGCTGGTCAGTTCCGCCACCCGCGCTTCCCGCCGATCGGAAATCGCACGGTACTGCTGTCGGATATCCTCCACCCGTCGGTTGGCGCTGTTATTCACGAACACGAACATAATGGTCATCGCCACACACAGCAGCGACAGCATCAGCAGCAGACCGCCCAGCAGTAGCTGACGCCGATGGCCGCGTACTGAAAATTCACTGTTTATCTGCACCATCGCGACTCTCCTCTAAAGTGGTGATCAGTTGATTGATCTGACTGCGGAATTTATCGCTATGATCAGATTCCGTGGTGGCTAACAGAATGCCCAACGCGTTCTTAATCAGCCGTAGATCGGTCTCCAGCGAAGAGATGCGCCGCAGGTTTTTGTCGTGGCGAATACGCAGGTCATCGTTCTCCTGGCGCATCAGCGCATGGCTCTCCTTGAGAAGCATCACCTGTTCTTTGTAGCTGGTGATGATCTCGCCGCCGGCGCGATTGCTGGTGACGATGGCCGCGATGCCGGCCATTAAGGGTTTCCAGAACACAGCTGCCGCACCGCCACCGAGAAGCAGCGCACCGACGCTGGTCACCAAACTACTTTCCATGCCTCACCTCTCTTCACTGGCAAGGGATCCGCCCGAGAAACATGTTGTCCGCCCTTGCCAGTTGCGCGGCCAACACCATAATTTAAGTTTACTTTAATTAATGAATTTAAGTATACTTAAGTAAAACCCAGCGGAGTTGTCAAGATGATGAAAAAAGAATCTGCAGGTGAACGCATTCGCAACCGTCGTAAAGCGCTGAAGCTCACGCAGTTAGTGGTGGCAAGTGGCATTGGCGTGTCACATGTCGCTGTTTCACAATGGGAAAAAGATGAGACGGTCCCGCGCGGCGAGAACCTGTTGCGGCTGGCAGAACTGCTGCAATGTACGGCAGCATGGATAATTGATGGCGAGGGCGAGGTGTTTGCCGCCCCGCTTAACGTCAGTGGTGTCAGTGCTCTGCCGTTGATCACTCTGGCGCAAGCGGCTGCGTGGATGCAGGAGCAACGCTTATTGATTCAGCAGCAGGCGACCCGCTTTCTCTACAGCGATAGCAGACTGAGTGAATCAGCGTTGGCGATCACCCTTGAGGATACCGCCATGCAACCTGACTACCGACCCGGCGACACGCTGATATTCGATCCTGCCGTTGATCCACAACCGGGTGATGTGGTGCTGGCGCTCATCAAAGGTGTTGCGCAGGTGCGCATTTATCGTTTGATGGCCGAACAGCATGACGAGCAAATTTTCTCGTTGCGGCCGTTAAATGATGATTTTCCTGTACAGACATCATCGGAGAAAAAGATTGAATTAATGGGAACTATGATGGAAATGCGCCGCTATCGTGCCAGATAAGAGAATGCAAAAAACCCGCCTATGAGCGGGTTAAAACCAGCAAAACTACGGCAATTATTACAAAACGTCGGTCAAATGATCGACGACAACCCTCCCGTGCACATCCTTCTGCGTAATGCGATAGTTAACACAATATGAGCGGCGGTTGCAGAGCTTATCGAACAGCGTCACGCTGCCTTTTTGCTTGCCGTCTACGCTTACAATATGCCATTCAGTGACATCTTCCTGACCGCGGTTGTTGAGTCTTAATACGCTCTGTTCAACTAAACGGTCGCTATCATCAATCTTTAAATAGTCGCGTAACATTATGCTCACCTCTGGTTAACGAGGGTCAAGATACGCTTTTTATTTATCCATTCAATAGAAATTATTTATCGTAAATACTCCCCCGGTGCAATTAATTAACAATTCGATTTGACGCCGTTTCGCTAGCCGTTTCGGTTAACTCATTAATTGGAAAATAGTTTACGATTCGAGCCTATATTGGTGGACAGCCCCCGCCCCAGGCCTGCTAATGTAGGCGCCACAATAAAAAAGTTGTTCGGACAATCGCTATGCTCACCACCATCATTTATCGCAGTCACCTCCATGATCATGTTCCTATCAAAACCCTTGAAGACATGGTGGCGAAAGCGAATAACAAAAACAGCTCGCACGATGTCACAGGCATTCTGCTTTTTGATGGACTGCACTTCTTCCAGTTACTTGAAGGGCCCCGTGACGCTGTGCAGGGTATTTATGATCGCATTTGCCTGGACGCCCGCCACCACAATCTGGTGGAGTTGATGCATGACTTTGCCCCCGCTCGCCGCTTTGGCAAAGTGGGAATGGAGCTGTTTGATTTACGCGAGCATGATAAATCCATGGTGCTGCAAGCCGTGTTAGACAAAGGCACCTCGCGCTATCAACTGACCTACGATGATCGCGCGTTGCAGTTCCTGCGCACCTTTGTTATCGCTCGTGATAAAGAGAACTATTTTGAAATCCCTGCAGCCAGCACATGGGAATTTATTGCGGATGAGCCATCTCGTACCCTTCAGAATGAAGTCATTGAGTCACTGAAAGAGTGCCACTTCGCCTTTCAGCCGATTATCGATCCGTTTGCACGCCGCGTGGCATCGTATGAGGCGTTAATCCGTACCCCGAATGGCGGTTCACCAGGTGAATACTTTTCGGCATTCGGTGGCGAGGCTGTTTATCATGCGGATATTCAGTCTAAAAAACTGGCGTTCGAACTGGCGAAAAAATTAGGCATTGGCGAACACAGTATCTCCATCAACCTGCTGCCAATGTCCCTGGTCACGGTTCCTGATGCGGTGGATTTTCTGCTGACGCAGATTGAAGCCAATGGTTTGGTCCCCGAGCAGGTGATTGTTGAAGTCACAGAAAATGAGATCATCTCGCGCACCGATGAGTTTGCGGCACAGGTGCGCAAACTAAAATCGGCGGGTATCAGTCTGGCCCTGGATGATTTTGGCGCGGGCTTTGCTGGCCTGTCACTGTTATCAAGATTTCAGCCGGACAAAATTAAGATTGATCGTGAGCTGATTAGCGATGTGCACAAAAGCGGTCCTAAACAGGCCATTTTGCATGCCATCATTAAGTGCTGTAACTCGCTGGAGATTGCGGTGATTGCAGAGGGCGTGGAGAAAGCCGAGGAGTGGATGTGGCTGGAAGCGGCAGGCATTAGCCAGTTCCAGGGGTATCTGTTCGCGCGTCCGCAATTAAATGGTTTCCCGGCTATCGCCTGGCCGGAAATCAAATAGCGAACGGTTAGAGAGAATAAAAAAACCGCCTTTAACCGGCGGTTTTTGCATTTAAAGCGGGAAGTAACCCGGTGGTAATAATCGATCGCTGATGACCTGGTAGTTCATCAACTTAAAAGAACTTAAGGTGATGGGCACGGCAACGCAGGGACGGTACCAGCCAAATTGCTTTATATATCGCCAGACTTCTGGTGGGTTATCTTTATCTCTAACCCAGTAATAACCTTCTTTCATTCTTACACGCTTCTTGTCGCTGCAACCCTTACTCAACACTCCTCAACGCCTCGCGTGATGCGCATGTTGCACATCGAGTTCCCTGCTCTGACGAATGCTTACCTAAGGCCCACACTTTAGCATACCGAGCGCACAATTGATCAGTAAGTGATTGTTTTATTTAGCGCTTCGCTTATCGACGCCGATATTAACGGCATAAAAAAAGCCGCATTCGCGGCTTACTCAGGCATCAATAATAGGTGACATCAATGGTGCCGTACTGCTTATCCGTGACTTGCCCTTCGGCATCAGTGGTCACGGTATCGCAACGGAAAGGAACATCATTCTTATACTGGCATTGCGTGGTAACCGTCTTGCTTTGCTCGTTTCTTTGCACCGTCGTCACCACATCGGATATCTTTTTTGCGTCCGTATCATGTTTGGCACTGGCGCGTGACACTTCCTCATCGCCCTTCTTAATACTCAACAGCGTCATATCACCGACGTTATTGTAGGTCAGATGGAATTTAACATCGGAGGCGGGAGAGGAGATTTGATCAACCCAACCCTGATCGTTATAGCCAATATCCACCGTCATGCTGGGAGTGACTTTTTTTATTACCGCGCACTGCTTATTCAGCGTGACGACCACATCCTGACCGTTCTCTGTGCCAGTCAGTTTATCGCCTTCCCGCGTCACTTCGGTGATCTCTCCGGCTTTATCAATGGATTTCACATGGGCAATACAGCCTTGCCCATCGAACGCGATATCGACATCAAAGATTGGCGTGTCGTCGGCGCTAAACAGGCGCTGATGCGTGCTTTTGACTTTGCCGGGAATGGCTTCGAACTGATAGAGGTAAGCGTAATTTTTCATCTGCGGTGCAAAGTCCGCATTTTTATTATCACAGCCGGATAGCATGATCGTTGCCATCAGCAGCAGCAGGGTGGGCTTCACGTGAGAATCCTCTTCTCGATATACGCTGTGTGTCAGGCCAGCATCATGCCGCTGTTACTGAAAAAGATAAATGCTTTCCCGCCTGACACCGCAACAATCTTTGCAGCCACTACACCTGCATGTTCATGATATCGGTGTACGCCGATACCAGTTTGTTACGCACCTGAATCCCCATTTGCATGGAAATGGAGGATTTCTGCAGATCGACCATCACATCGTTTAACTGGATGCCCGGTTTGCCCATTTCAAAATCCTGCGCCTGGGTGCGAGCCGCGGTTTGCGTGTCGCTGATCTTATCCAGTGCTGCTTTCATGGTGGCACCAAAATCTACCTGATTGGTTGACTCGGCCTGCTTGCCGCTGGCCTGTAACGACGTTAACTGCAGCTGCTGCAACACACCATCAATTGCCTGAATCGACATTGCCTGTACCTCATTAAAGAAGGGTTTAAATTTTCACGCTGCAAAAGTTAACACACTGTCAATAGGACAAAGGCGCTAAATAAACGTAAAAAACCCAGCTTATCCAGCCATCGAAGTGACCCGATTCATCAATAATGCCAGCCATAAGATTGGAATTTCATTTAAGACGTTGCTTCAGGGAGTCTGTTTTGTCACCACAACTAACCCGGTCAATTATGTCAGGCAGGAATCGGTCATGAATGCGAGTGCAGCCGCCACACAAGATACCGCAAAGAAAGGTTTCAATGACCTTCTGGCTCGCCTGCGCGCCAATCCGCGAATTCCAATCATTGTTGCTGCCGCTGCCGCTATCGCAGTGGTTTTTGCATTGGTGCTGTGGGCTAAAGCCCCTGACTATCGCGTCCTTTATAACAACCTCTCCGATGAGGATGGCGGCGCGATTGTTACCCAGCTAACGCAAATGAACATTCCTTACCAGTTCGCCGAAAACGGCGGTGCCTTGATGGTGCCTGCCGATAAGGTACATGAACTGCGTCTGCGCCTGGCGCAACAGGGGCTGCCGAAAGGTGGCTCTGTTGGCTTTGAGCTGATGGACAAAGAGAAGTTCGGCATCAGCCAGTTCAGCGAGCAGATCAACTACCAGCGTGCGCTGGAAGGTGAGCTGGCCCGCACCATTGAAACGCTCGGCCCGGTCAAGAGCGCGCGCGTGCATCTGGCGATGCCAAAACCCACGCTGTTCGTGCGTGAGCAGAAAGCGCCTTCGGCCTCCGTGACATTGAACCTGCAACCGGGTCGCGCACTCGATGAAGGCCAGATTCAGGCCATTCAGCATATGGTTTCGAGCAGCGTCGCCGGTCTGCCGCCTGGCAACGTGACCGTGGTGGATCAGGCCGGTCGTTTGCTGACCCGTTCTGACAGCGAAGGTCGTGACCTGAATGATGCTCAGCTGAAGTACGCGTCTGAAGTGGAAGCGCGTTATCAGCAGCGTATCGAAGCCATCCTGAATCCAATCGTTGGCCAGGGCAACGTGCATGCGCAGGTGACAGCGCAGATCAACTTTGACCGCAGCGAACAAACCGACGAGAAGTACAAACCGAACGCCGATCCGAACAGCACGGCGATTCGCTCGCGTCAGACCAATACCAACCAGCAGAATGGCAGCCCGTACCCAGGTGGCGTGCCCGGTGCGTTGTCGAATCAACCTGCCCCTGCGAATACTGCACCGGTTAACAATCCGCAGCAGCAAAATGCCAACGGCCAGAATGCGAATGGCCAGAACAACGCGGCAAACAACAACGGCACCACCACCAGCACGCAGCAAAGCAGCGGCCCGAGCAGCTCAAGCCGTAACGACACCGTGAACTACGAACTGGACCGCACCATTCGCCACACCAAGGTCAATGTGGGCGATGTGCAGCGTCTGTCGGTGGCCGTGGTGGTGAACTACCGTGATGACGGCAAAGGCAAAGCCGTTGCACTGAACGATCAGCAGATCAAACAGATTGAAGACCTGACCCGTGAAGCGATGGGCTACTCGCAGAATCGTGGCGACAGCGTCAACGTGGTGAACTCGCAGTTCAACATCACTGAGCCGACTGGCGGTGACCTGCCGTTCTGGCAGTCGCAAGCTTTCTTCGACATGTTGATGAGCGGCGGTCGCTGGCTGCTGGTGGCGCTGGTTGCCTTCATCCTGTATCGCAAGCTGGTGCGTCCACAGCTGATGCGTAAGAAAGCGCAGGAAGAAGCGGCAGCAGAAGCAGCGGCAGCGCGTGCGGAAGCGCTGGAATCTGAAGAAGCTTATAGCGTGCAGCTCAGCAAAGATGAGCTGGATCAAGAGCGTAAATCAAATAACCGCATGAGCGCCGAGGTGATGAGCCAACGCATCCGCGATATGTCTGAAAACGATCCGCGCGTTGTAGCGCTGGTTATCCGCGAATGGATGAGTAAAGAACTATGAGTCTGACCGGTACTGAAAAAAGCGCCATTCTGATGATGACCATTGGCGAAGAACGTGCGGCCGAGGTATTCAAACACCTCAACCAGCGTGAAGTGCAGCACCTGAGCGCCGCGATGGCGGGAATGCGTCAGGTGTCGCACAAGCAGCTAACCGAAGTGCTGCGCGAGTTTGAGGCGGATGCCGAGCAGTTTGCTGCGCTGAGCCTCAACTCCAATGACTACCTGCGTTCGGTGCTGGTGAAAGCTTTGGGCGAGGAGCGCGCCTCCAGCCTGCTGGAAGATATTCTCGAGAAAAACGAGACCACCAGCGGCATGGAAACACTCAACTTTATGGAACCTCAGGCAGCGGCCGACCTTATCCGCGACGAGCATCCGCAGATTATCGCCACCATCCTGGTGCACCTCAAACGTGGCCAGGCCGCGGATATTCTGGCGCTGTTCGACGAACGCCTGCGTCACGACGTGATGCTGCGTATCGCCACCTTCGGCGGTGTACAGCCAGCGGCGCTGGCAGAACTGACCGAAGTCCTGAACGGTCTGCTGGATGGCACCAACCTCAAGCGTGCGAAGATGGGTGGCGTGAGAACCGCAGCCGAAATTATCAACCTGATGAAAACGCAGCAGGAAGAAGCGGTTATCGAAGCGGTACGCGACTTCGACGGCGAGCTGGCACAGAAGATCATCGACGAGATGTTCCTGTTCGAAAACCTGGTGGAAGTGGACGATCGCAGCATCCAGCGCCTGCTGCAGGAAGTGGAGTCCGAGCAGTTGCTGATCGCCCTGAAAGGTGCCGAACAGCCGCTGCGCGAGAAGTTCCTCAAGAACATGTCAGCGCGTGCAGCCGATATCCTGCGCGACGATCTGGCCAACCGTGGTCCGGTGCGTATGTCGGCCGTGGAGAACGAACAGAAAGCGATTCTGCTGGTGGTCCGTCGCCTGGCAGAATCCGGCGAAATGGTAATTGGTGGTGGCGAGGAAACTTATGTCTGATGCCTTTTCCGCCCGTGCGTGGCAGCGCTGGCAGCCTGATGATTTAGGCAGCACCTTCAAAGTGGCGGAAGAACTGCCGCAGGAAGAGCCGGCTGTGGATGTCGAAATGAGTGCCGAAGCTGAGCAACAGCAGATGCTGGAGCGCATGCAACAGCAGATGCGCAAAGATGCACAGACGCAAGGTTACAGCGAAGGCTATCAAAAGGGTTTTGCCGAGTCACAGCAGAACGGTTACGACGCCGGTTTCCAGCAGGGACTCGCCGATGCCCAACAGCAGCAGGCGCCCTTACAAGCGCGCATGCAGCAGTTAGTCACTGAGTTCCATCACACGCTGGAAGCGCTGGATAGCGTCATCGCTTCACGTCTGATGCAGCTGGCCCTGGAAGCGGCGCGCACGGTCATTGGCCAGGCCACACAAGTGGATGGCACCGCCCTGCTGCGCCAGATTCAGCAACTGATTCAACAAGAACCCATGTTCAGCGGCAAACCGCAGCTGCGTGTACATCCTGATGATTTACAGCGCATTGAGCAGACACTGGGCCCGACGCTGGATCTGCACGGCTGGAAACTGCTGGCGGATAATTCACTGCATCCCGGCGGCTGTAAACTCAGCGCCGAAGATGGTGATCTCGATGCCAGCGTGGCAACCCGCTGGCAGGAACTGTGCCGTCTGGCCGCACCGGGGACCTTGTAATGACCTCGTCGCGTCTTTCCCGCTGGCTTGGCGCACTCGATGCCTTCGAGGATCGTATTTCGCAGGTGCAAACCGTGCGCCGCTATGGCCGTCTGACCCGTGCCACCGGTTTAGTACTGGAAGCCACCGGGCTGCAACTGCCGCTCGGTGCGACCTGCATCATCGAACGTCACGACGGCAACAACATCACTGAAGTGGAAAGTGAAGTGGTGGGTTTCAACGGTCAGAAACTGTTGATGATGCCGCTGGAAGAAGTGGACGGCATTTTGCCGGGTGCGCGCGTTTATGCCCGTTTTAGCGGTGACAACGCACAAGGCGGTAAACAGCTATTGCTTGGGCCAGAACTGCTCGGCCGCGTGCTGGATGGCGCAGGCAAACCGCTGGATGGTTTACCTGCCCCGGATACCGGCTATCGTGCGCCCTTGATCACCGCCCCGTTTAACCCACTGCAACGTACGCCAATCCACGATGTACTGGATACCGGCGTACGGGCGATCAACGCCCTGCTGACTGTCGGACGGGGTCAGCGTATGGGCCTGTTTGCGGGTTCCGGCGTCGGTAAGTCGGTGTTGCTTGGCATGATGGCGCGTTATACCAAAGCCGATGTGATTGTGGTTGGCCTGATCGGTGAACGTGGCCGTGAAGTCAAAGAATTCATTGAGAACATCCTCGGCGCAGAAGGCCGTGCGCGCTCGGTGGTGATCGCCGCACCGGCTGACGTTTCGCCGCTGCTGCGTATGCAGGGTGCCGCGTATGCTACACGCATCGCGGAAGATTTTCGCGATCGCGGCCAGCACGTGCTGCTGATCATGGACTCCCTCACCCGCTACGCCATGGCTCAGCGTGAGATCGCCCTGGCGATTGGTGAGCCACCGGCCACCAAAGGTTATCCACCTTCCGTGTTCGCGAAGCTCCCCGCCCTGGTGGAACGCGCCGGTAACGGCACCCACGGCGGCGGTTCGATTACGGCTTTCTATACCGTGCTTACCGAAGGTGACGATCAGCAAGACCCGATTGCCGACTCGGCGCGCGCCATTCTTGATGGTCACATTGTATTGTCGCGCCGTCTGGCCGAAGCCGGTCACTATCCGGCGATTGATATTGAAGCCTCAATCAGCCGTGCGATGACCGCGTTAATTGATGACACCCACTACGCGCGGGTGCGTCAGTTCAAACAACTGCTCTCCAGTTTCCAGCGCAACCGCGATCTGGTGAGTGTAGGCGCGTATGCCGCTGGAAGCGATCCGATGCTCGATAAAGCCATCAAGCTTTACCCGGAGATGGAAGCCTTCCTGCAACAGGGTATTTTCGAACGCAGCGACTATGACGACGCCAGTCTGCACCTGCAGGCCATGTTCGGCTAGCGCGAGCCCAAGCGAGGTAAGCCATGAAAACTGCCAGTGCAATCGATAAGCTGCGCGATATGGCGGAGCAGGATTTGGAACAGGCCGTGATTCATTTAGGTGACATGCGCCGTGGCGTAAAGCAGGCGGATGAGCAGCTCACCATGCTGCTCGACTATCAGGATGAGTACCGCAATAAGCTCAACACCGATATGTCAGGCGGTATTTCCAGCCTGCGCTGGACCAATTACCACCAGTTTATTCAGACGCTGGAGAAAGCCATTGAACAGCATCGGCAACAGCTGAATCAGTGGAATCAACGTCTGGATCAGGCGCTGAGCAGCTGGCAAGAAAAGCATAAGCGATTGAATGCGTATCAAACACTGATCACTCGCGCTGCCGAAAACGCATTACGACAAGAAAACCGTCTCGATCAGAAACGGATGGATGAATTTGCCCAACGGGCCGCTATGAGGAGAGGCGAATGATTACGCTGCCAACTATGGTTACGCAAACCTCTAAAGTCAGCGATGCAGACAGTGCTGTAGCATCGGACAATTTACTGGGTACAGATGCGCTGCCACAGGGATTTATCACTGAACTGGGTAACCGCTTACTGACGCTGGCTCAGCAACAAGGTGTTAACACGCAATCGACTGATCTGACAGCAGAAGTCGATGAAAAAGGCGTCACAAAAGCGTCATTAAGCGCGTTATTGCAGGCACTGGACAAACCAGAGGCGTTAAACGCACTTTTACAACCGGAAAACACTAAAGCCACGCTGAAATCAGCCGATGATAAAGACAAGTCTGAAGCAAGTTCGTTAAGTGCCAGCGACTTACAGAATGTGCAGGCACTGTTCGCGATGTTACCGGTTGCGGTTGAAGCGCGAAACAGTCAGAGCGCCGTCAGCGCCAGCACGGATAAAACCTCTGCCGATGCAGAGACTACGCTAAACGGATCATTGTTAAGCCGAACGCTGCAGAACGCCGTGAAAGATGAACAAGAGGCACAGTCCGACAGTACGCCTCATAAGAAATCCAGCGATGTGCTGAGCGGTGTCAGCCGTGATGTCAGTACAACGACAGCCAGTAGCAGTGCCGCTGCCGCCAGCACCACGGCCAGCAGCAGTAACAGCAACAGCGCACTGTCACTGGATGAAAGCTTTAAGCAGGTGCTGAGCACGCTCAGCAAACCGGAAGAACATCGTAATACTCAGAGCGACACGGTAACAGCATTAACCAGCGCCCCGGTCAGCAGCAGTAGCACACTGACCAACAGCACGGCGACGACCAGCACCACTCCGTCGACGCCGATGCTGAATGCCCAACTCGGCAGCAATGAGTGGCAGCAGGCGTTAAGCCAGCAAATCGTGATGTTTAGTCGCAACGGTCAGCAAAATGCCGAATTGCGCTTACATCCCGAAGATTTGGGTGCTATCCAGATCAACCTGACCCTCGACAAGGATCAGGCGCAGTTAAGTATGGTTTCCAGCCACAGCCAAGTGAGGGCCGCGCTGGAAGCGGCTCTCCCTCAGCTGCGTACAGCGCTGGCGGAGAGCGGTATTAACCTGGGACAGAGTAATGTCAGCAGCGACGCCTTCGCACAAAGCCAGAATTATCAGGGCCAGCAGGAAGGACGTCGTGATGGCCAGCACGGCAGCTTTACCCTCTCCCAGGACAGTGAAAATGAGATAACGCCTATTGCCGTCCCGGCAGCCCTTCAGGCGCGCGCGACAGGTAATGGCGCTGTCGATATCTTTGCCTGACAGCGGCTAAACGCTGAAGGTAAGCGTAAAACCCGCGTCTTTTCTTCCCATTGTTTGACTTAAGACGCGGGATAATCTGTCCAGGCGAGCCGAGAGGCTTGCCCATAATTCACAGGAAGTAACTGCAAACATGTCTGATAACGCGAAAGCTAAAGGCCGCAAACGTTCACTACTAATACCGGTGTTACTGATTGTAACGCTGGCCGCTTGCAGCGTGGCAGGCTATGCAGTCTGGCGAATGATGAATAAACACGGGGATGACAAACCGGAAGCGGCGAAAGTAGAGCCACCGGCCGCCCCTGTATTTTTTGCAATGGATACGTTTACGGTTAACCTGGTCAATCCTGACAACGATCCCGACCGTGTGTTGTACGTAGGCTTTACCCTGCGTCTGCCGGATGAGGATACCCGTCGTCGGTTGAATGATTACCTGCCTGAGGTGCGCAGCCGTTTACTGCTGCTGCTCTCGCGTCAAAGTGCCGCTCAGCTTGCCACAGAACAAGGTAAGCAGGCCCTGGTTGAGCAGATCAAACAGGCATTGGCGCCACCGCTGGTAAAAACGCAACCGCCACAGGTGGTCAGTGACGTGCTGTTTACCGCCTTCATTTTGAGGTGATTTAATGGGCGATAGCATTCTCTCCCAGGCTGAGATTGACGCGCTGCTTAATGGCGACAGTGACAGCGCGGAAGTAGAGAACAGTTCCAAAGGGACCGATGGCGATATCCGTCCCTATGATCCTAATACTCAGCGTCGCGTGGTGCGCGAGCGTCTGCAGGCGCTGGAGATCATTAACGAGCGTTTTGCCCGTCATTTTCGTATGGCGCTGTTTAACCTGCTGCGCCGTAGCCCGGATATCAGTGTCGGTGCGATCAAGATTCAGCCTTACCATGAGTTTGCCCGCAATTTACCGGTGCCGACCAACCTGAACCTGATCCACCTGAAACCACTGCGCGGTACTGCGCTGGTGGTATTTTCACCGAGTCTGGTGTTTATCGCCGTAGATAACCTGTTTGGTGGTGATGGCCGTTTCCCGACCAAAGTGGAAGGCCGTGAATTTACCCATACCGAGCAACGCGTCATCCGTCGCATGCTGAAGCTGGCACTGGATGGTTACAGCGATGCCTGGAAAGCGATTTACCCGCTGGATGTTGAGTACGTCCGTTCGGAAATGCAGGTGAAATTTACCAACATCACCACTTCGCCGAACGATATCGTCGTCAACACCCCGTTCCAGGTCGAGATTGGTAATCTGGTGGGTGAATTTAATATCTGTATTCCGTTTTCAATGATTGAGCCGCTGCGCGAGCTGCTGGTCAATCCACCACTGGAAAACTCCCGTCAGGAAGATACGCACTGGCGCGACAATCTGGTGAAACAGGTGCAGCACTCGGAGCTGGAGCTGATTGCCCACTTCGCGGAAACATCCATGCGCCTGTCACGTATTTTGCAACTGAAACCTGGTGACGTCCTGCCCATTGAGAAGCCGGACCGCATCATTGCTCACGTCGATGGCGTACCCGTGCTGACCAGCCAATATGGCACCATGAATGGCCAGTACGCGCTGCGTGTTGAACACCTGATTAACCCGATTTTGAATTCGCTGAACGAGGAACAGCCCGATGAGTGACAGCAAAAAACCGTCCGATGATATTTCTGCGGACGACCTGTGGGCTGAGGCAATGAACGAGCAGGCAACCACCAGCACGCCTGATCCAACCGAGAACGTTTTCAAATCGTTTGAAAGCAACGGTGCCAGTGGCTCGCTGCAAGACATCGATCTGATTATGGATATCCCGGTCAAACTCACCGTGGAACTGGGTCGCACCAAAATGACCATCAAAGAGCTGCTGCGCCTGACGCAGGGTTCCGTGGTGGCTCTGGATGGCCTGGCCGGTGAACCACTGGATATCTTGATCAATGGTTACCTGATTGCGCAGGGCGAAGTCGTCGTCGTGAACGACAAATATGGCGTGCGTATCACCGACATTATTACGCCATCTGAACGTATGCGTCGTCTGAGCCGTTAAGCATGTTAAAGAACGCGCAAATTGGCCAGCCTGTTCATAGCCAGCCGGTGGTTTCTACCGGTTCGGTGATTGGGCAAGTCAGCAGCGTACTGGCAGTGATTGTTCTGCTGATTCTGGCCTGTGGCTGGCTGGCAAAACGCCTTGGCTTTGCGCCCAAAACCGTCAACACCCAGGCGCTGAAAATTAGCGCCAGCGTGCAGGTGGGTCGTCAGGAGCGGGTGGTGATTGTTGACACCGCCGATGCGCGTTTAGTGCTGGGCGTCACCGCCCAGCAAATTACCCATCTGCATTCGCTGCCGCCGCTGCCACCTGAAGAGCTGGTGAACAAAACCGTAGCGCCGCAGGATTTTCGTCAGCTGTTCCAGAATCTGGTTAAACGTCCCGGAAAACCCCAATGATGCGTCGATTGCTTCCCCTCTTGCCGCTGCTGTTGCTGGCACCGGTTGCCCATGCGCAATTGCCAGGACTGGTCAGCCAGCCACTGGCAAATGGCGGCCAGAGCTGGTCACTGCCGGTGCAGACGCTGGTGTTTATCACCTCGCTGACCTTTATTCCGGCCATTTTGCTGATGATGACCAGCTTTACGCGCATCATCATTGTTTTTGGTTTGCTGCGTAACGCCTTAGGCACGCCTTCTGCCCCCCCCAATCAGGTTTTGCTTGGCCTTGCGCTGTTTTTAACCTTCTTTATTATGGCGCCGACCTTCGACAAGATTTATAGCGACGCCTATTTGCCGTTCAGTCAGGACAAAATCAGCATGGACGTAGCGATCGACAAAGGCGCTCAACCGCTGCGTGAATTTATGCTGCGTCAGACGCGTGAAGCCGATTTAGCGCTGTTTGCTCGTCTTGCCAACACCGCGCCGATTCAAGGTCCGGAAGCCGTACCGATGCGCATTTTGCTGCCGGCTTACGTCACCAGTGAACTGAAAACTGCTTTCCAGATTGGTTTTACTGTGTTCATCCCGTTCCTGATCATCGACCTGGTGGTTGCCAGCGTGTTGATGGCGCTGGGGATGATGATGGTGCCGCCGGCGACCATTTCTCTGCCATTCAAGCTGATGTTGTTTGTGTTGGTGGATGGCTGGCAGCTGCTGGTGGGTTCACTGGCACAAAGTTTCTACTCCTAGCGGCACACCTGGAAGTCGATGGCAACTCTCAATCCGGTCGGCCTGAAGGCCGTAACATATAACGCCAGGAGCGCAGCATGACACCCGAATCGGTTATGGTCATCGGCCAGGAAGCAATGCGAATTGCCCTGATGCTCGCCGCCCCGCTGTTGCTGGCGGCACTGGTCAGCGGTCTGATCATCAGCCTGTTACAGGCGGCCACGCAGGTCAACGAACAGACACTCTCCTTTATTCCTAAGATCCTTGCCGTTGCCGCGACCGCAGTGATTGCTGGCCCGTGGATGCTGAATCTGATACTGGATTACATGCGTAATCTGTTGACCAACTTACCTTATATCATCGGCTGATGATTAACCTCGATAGCAGCCAGCTGGTCCATTGGGTCGCGCAATTTTTCTGGCCGATGGTACGTTTGCTGGCACTCTTTGCCAGTGCGCCAGTGCTGAGTGAGAAATCCATTCCCAAGCGCGTGAAAGTGGGCCTCGCGGTATTGACGACCTGGATCGTCATTCCCGTGTTGCCTCCGGTAGAAGTCACGTTATTTACCCCCGCCGGTTTTTGGATCCTGTTACAGCAATTACTGATTGGCGTGGGGATTGGCCTGACGATGCAACTGGCGTTTGCCTCCGTGCGTATGGCCGGTGAAGTCGTGGGATTACAGATGGGCTTATCCTTTGCCACCTTCTTTGATCCTGGCAGCCGCCTTAACATGCCCGTGCTGGCGCGTTTTCTCGATATGCTGGCCATGCTGCTGTTTCTGACCTTCAACGGACACTTGTGGCTGATTTCGCTGCTGGTGGACAGTTTTCATACCCTGCCGATTAACGATCAACCCCTCAACGCCAATGCTTTTATGGCGCTGGTGAAGTCCGCCGGGTTAATTTTCCTTAATGGGATGATGTTAGCGCTGCCCTTAATTGTTTTATTGCTCACGCTAAACATGGCACTAGGTTTGTTAAACCGTGTTTCACCACAACTGTCGGTTTTCGCGATTGGCTTTCCGATTACCTTAACGGTGGGGATCCTCAGCCTGGGTATGATGATGCCGCTGCTCGCCCCCTTCTGTGAACATCTGTTCGGCGAAGTCTTTGATTTACTCGCGCAGTTTGTGTCAGAACTCTCCCGCGCACGCTGATTAACCATTCTGTAGTAGTTCTTATGCGATAGTTAAGTATTCAAAATCAATCTGTGCATTTTTCGAACCATATTTCTCAGAAATCAACTGAGGTTATTCTGATAAATGCGCATTTCAGGTGAAAATTATTCTTATTAAACGGCGCTTCGCGTATTTTAGTCAGACGATTCCTAAGGTGATAAACCTTGAGAATTGGTTGAATAAATGCTCAAAGGGCTGTTTTTAAACAAAAAAAATTTTACAGCGATTTTTCTTGTCTAAATCCCTTTTTTCCGGCATTGTCAACACTCGCTGAAACGTCACACTTTCGCGATTCAAATGTTTTTAAGAATTGTCCTATCAGATTTGTCTGTGACTTGCGCGATAGTGACAGGGCTCTCAAAAACAGAGCGAATTACACACTTAATGCAAACTCCCGGCGATTCCCACTATCGCGGGGACAAGAGTGACGTGGAAGTAACACAATAAACTTCGCAGAAGGGTTCAGGGATAGAGTCATGATGGCGCACGGATATCATTCGCCAGTCTGCCGAGCAGAATAAAAAAGTGTCTTTGGAAATCTCTCTCGTACCGCAAACGCGTATTCATCGTTGATTTAAACGGATAACAAATTGGTGAGGGTCGCTATAATGCCAACGATTATTATGGATTCATGTAACTACACACGCCTGGGATTATCAGACTATATGTCGGCCAAAGGAGTTAAAAAGAAAAATATTACTCCGGTCTCTGATATTGAACAACTGCAACAAAGATGTGAACAGTTAAAGCCTGGTGTCGTATTTATTAACGAAGAATGCTTCATTCATGAATCCGATTCCAGCGATCGTATTCGTGCCATTATTATGCAGCATCCAGATACGCTATTTTTTATCTTTATGGCGATCTCGAACATCCATTTTGAGGAATACCTCTACGTTCGTAAGAACCTGATTATTACGTCAAAATCGGTGAAAACCTCGACTCTGGATTCACTGCTCGGTACTTACTTGCAAAAGAAACTCAGCGCTACCCCGCGTATTTCAGCAGGCCTGGATATTCACCCACTGACATTAAGTCAGACTGAATCAAATATGCTGAAAATGTGGATGTCAGGACATGACACCATTCAAATTTCAGACAAGATGCAAATTAAAGCCAAAACGGTATCGTCACACAAAGGTAATATAAAACGCAAAATTAAGACACATAATAAACAGGTTATTTATCATGTGGTGCGACTGACCGATAATGTGACCTCCGGTATTTATGTCAACGTGCGATAGTCCTGCATGTAAACAGTTTGAGTAAATAGCCGTAGCCGACAAAGGGCCAATCCGCAGATTGGCCCTTTGTCGTTTTGCCTGGATCTGCGAGCCAGGTCTCACTTCGCCCCCTAATCCTTTAGCCTGAACTGCCGATGCTTGTTCTCAGAACACCTACCCAAAATGAGAGCAAGGATATGAAAACAGCATCGATTGATGAGCAATATAAGCTCAGCATCTGGCAGAACCTGCGCCTGATGCCTCTTTTCAGCATGATCTTTGGTGGCATTCTGCTGCTTTTTGCCCTGTGTATCGGCCTCGCCAGCTATTTTTTAATCCAGAGTAATAATTCCCTCAACGATGCGACGGATGAAATTCAAATCCGTATGGGCATCTCTAATAGCTCGAACCATTTGCGTACCGCTCGTCTGAACGTGCTGCAATCCGGCGCCGCTGCCCGCATCGGTGAAATGGACGGCTATCGTGCCGATCTGGCGCGCACGGAGACCCGCATCAAGCAAGCACGAGACGGTTTTAAAACTTACATGGACCGCAAGGCGAAAACGCCGGAGGATATCGCGCTGGATGCGCCACTCACCGCGGCATTCAATGACTATATCGACAAGGGATTGAAGCCGATGATTGAGTCGGCTAAGCAAGGCAGCTTCGAAGGGATCGTGGCGCAGGAAACCGACGTGACACGCAAGTTGGATGATGCGTATAACGCGGTATTACTGAAAGCGATAAAAATTCGTACTGACCGTGCCGAAGCGATCAACGCGGAAGCTGCGCACCAGTCCCGCGTCGGCTTTATTGCCATGGCTGTGGCCTTTGCTGCTGCACTGGTATTGGTGCTCCTCACCTTCGTCTTCCTCCGCCGTGTGGTGATCAGCCCGCTGCGTCAGTCGGTTGAGCGTATTGAGCGTATTGCGCAGGGCGATCTGACCGCACCGGAACAAGCGTATGGCCGTAGCGAGATCGGTAGCCTGTTGCATAATCTGCAACTGATGCAGGCCGCACTGGTGCGTACCGTAGGCACCGTCCGCGAAGGCGCCGTTGCCATCTATCAGGGTTCCAGCGAGATCTCCGCCGGTAACACCGATTTGTCTTCACGCACTGAGGAGCAGGCTTCCGCGCTGGAGCAAACCGCTGCCAGCATGGAACAGCTCACCGCGACCGTGAAGCAAAATGCGGAGAACGCCCATCATGCCAGTCAACTGGCTGCGGATGCTTCCGGTAAAGCCCGTAGCGGTGGTGAGTTGGTGCATGGCGTGGTGAAAACCATGAACAATATCTCTGGCAGCTCGAAGAAAATTGCTGAGATCACCAACGTCATTAACAGTATCGCCTTCCAGACCAATATCCTGGCGCTGAACGCGGCGGTAGAAGCAGCGCGTGCCGGTGAGCAAGGGCGTGGTTTTGCCGTCGTAGCGAGCGAAGTACGCAATCTGGCCCAGCGCAGTGCCCAGGCCGCGAAAGAGATTGAAACGCTGATTGCCGAGTCGGTTGATCTGATTAATAACGGTTCACATCAGGTGGGTGAAGCCGGCTCAACCATGGGTGAGATCGTCGAGGCGGTGCGTCGCGTCACCGATATTATGTCGGAAATTGCCGCCGCCTCCGATGAGCAGAGCCGTGGCATTCAGCAGGTGAGTCTGGCGGTTACCGAGATGGACAACGTGACGCAGCAGAACGCCTCGCTGGTGGAAGAAGCCTCTTCAGCGGCAGCCTCGCTGGAAGATCAGGCGGGTCGTCTGACACAGGCCGTTGCGGCATTTAAACTTAACGATTCACCCGCATCGCGAGTGATGGCACCTTCATCAGGCACCCTGAAGGCCCCGACGCTGACACCGCGTCCAGCATTGGCAGCGGCGAACAGTAATGACAACTGGGAAACGTTCTAAACCCTCTCGCCGTCATTGATGGCAGGGTTGATATGCATCAGGTGCACCTTATGTGCACCTGTTTTTTTATGCAGTCTTAAGCTTGCTCGTAGGGCTCAACAAACACCCCTTCCGCATGGTCGCTTTCATTAAAGAACCAAATCCCCAGCGGATAATCCTCCAGCGCCACCAGGTACATGGTCCCTTCATTAAAACCTTCGACTGCCAGTACCGTACCCACGCGACGTGGGCCGCCATCGGTTTTTACCGTTACGCGGTCATTCACCTGCATTGATTACTCTCCAGATATTGTCCTGAATACAGTGTAACGGAAGAAAATGGCGGCTGCCTGATCCGGATCAGCGTCGGGCGATTACCCACACTGCATGCACAATGCCCGGGATATAACCGCACAGCGTGAGCAGGATATTCAGCCAGAAGGCACCGCCAAAGCCCACCTGCAGAAATACACCCAGCGGTGGCAGTAAAATCGCAATCACAATTCGAATAAAATCCATACTAACTCCCTGATATCACTTCTTTATCGTCAAGCTTTAAGCATAGCCGCAGATTCGATTGATGAGATGACAGACGGGTAAAGTTCTGTCAAACCGCGGCTTTTCACTTTCTTAACAGTACGCAGAGAGACTTCTGACGCGGGTAGCCCGTACACTTCTTCGTACTGCACCAACCCCAAAGGCGCAGTCAACCTAAAAGTAACAAGGATTTTTGCCCGCGCAGCGCGGGCTTTTTTTTGCCTGAAATCTGCCCTTTCCTGCCCATTCTTCCCGTTGTCTATACTGATAAAGAATCTCATCGCCTCTGGGAGGCCGACCATGACAACCGCAAAAGAGTACAGTGACAACGTGCAGCGCGAAGTGAACATTGACGTTGAAGCATTGCTGGAAGCGATTCAGAAGAAAACCTCAGGCGAGGTGAAAGAGTTTATGGAAGCGGAACACGCTCATCGGGTAAAAGTGAATGGTGAGGCTTATGACTCGTACACGGAACTGGCTGAAGCATTCGAACTCGATATCCGTGACTTCTCAATCACTGAAGTTAACCGCTGAAATCGATTTCATAAAAAAATACCCGGCGGGATGGCCGGGTAAAATAAATCAGTGAATTCGTTACACCAGGAAATTCTTAACACCTGAGTCAGACTACGCTTTAGTCAACACAAGACAAGTCCCAATCTTGCGTGTAAAACGAACAAAAATGCATTACCTTCCCCATTTGTTACCGAAAACACCGTGTGACTGCTGTGTTTCTTAAATGCACAACCTGTGCATGTCCCTTATTGTTACCGTTTTGTTTTAAGATTTATCCTGGAAATTGACGCAGCAGACTCGCAAAAAAGTGTGATCTTCATAACGCTATTATACTGATTACTCTCTGCTTTACAGACGCGCCTGGCGTAAGGAGTGTGTTGATGCTCAGACTTAACTCGTCGCTGATGATTGTGACCGATCTCGATGGCTCGTTGTTGGATCATCATGATTACAACTGGGATGCCGCCAGTGAATGGTTGCAGCGCCTCAAACAGCAGGCGATTCCCGTGGTGTTCTGTTCCAGTAAAACGGCCGCTGAAATGATCCCCTTACAGAAACGCCTGGGTCTTTCCGGTACCCCTTTCATCGCTGAAAACGGGGCGTTTATCGCTTTTGATGGCGAGCAGATTGCAGCGGAGGAACCGGGTGAACACTATCTTGCGCTGTGCCGTTCTCTGAAAACCCTGCAATCCACTTTCCGCTTCAGCGGTTTTCACGACTTTAGCGATGCGGAAGTGGCCCGCTTCACCGGATTAACCCTGGCCGAAGCCAGCCAGAGCCGACTGCGCGATGCTTCAGAAGTCATACTCTGGCGCGATGATAGTGAAAAGCTGGAGGATTTTCGTATGGCGCTGGCGGAACACAACCTGGCGCTCACCCAGGGGGGACGATTCTGGCATGTGATGCCCGCGGGCTGCGGTAAAGGCATCGCACTGCAGCAGCTGCAGCAGCATCTCGAACAGCGCAGTGGAGAGAAGCGGACCACCCTCGGCCTCGGTGATGGCCCCAATGATGTGCCGATGCTGGAGCAGGTCGATTATGCCGTAGTGATTAAAGGATTCAGTAAAACCCCGGTGATCCTCACGCGCCGCGATCAACAAAATGTCTATCACACCGCGCATGCTGGCCCGTTGGGCTGGCGTGAAGGGCTGGACTATTTTCTCGCGCAACCCGAATAACCCTCTGACCTAAGGATGAGAAAATGAGTGATTTTTACCAAAATGGTGTCATTACTAACTTTCATAATCTCACCCAACGCAGCGTTGAATCGCTGGAAAAAGAGATGGTACGTTTCGCGCGTAAACGCAAAATGGGGCTAATCCTGCCTTCCCTGTTCTCAGAACTGGAAGGTCCGGCGCTGGATAACATCGTCAATGAGCTGGCCAAAGTGCCTTATCTGGATGAGATCGTCATCGGTCTCGATCGTGCTGACCGCGACCAGTTTCTGTTTGCTCGTGAGTTCTTTTCTCGTTTGCCACAACGCCATCGCATCCTGTGGAATGATGGACCGCGATTGAAAGCGCTGGATGCTGAACTGGATAAAGAAGGGTTGTCGCCGAGCCAGCCGGGTAAAGGACGCAACGTGTGGTTCTGCACCGGGTATACACTGGCCTCGGATCGCACCCAGTGCGTGGCGCTGCATGACTGCGATATCGTCACCTATGAGCGCAGCATGCTGGCACGCTTGCTCTATCCGCTTGCCAATCCAGCTTTCCAATATGAGTTCTGCAAAGGGTTCTACGCGCGCGTTGCGGACGGCAAACTCAATGGCCGCGTCGGTCGCTTGCTGGTCGGCCCGCTGCTGCGTTCGCTACAAAAAGTGTATGGCCATTCTGAATATCTGGATTACCTCACCAGCTTCCGCTACCCACTTTCCGGCGAATTCGCCATGCGCACCCATGTGCTGAACGGCATCAAGATTCCCGGCGACTGGGGGCTGGAAATCGGCGTGCTGTCGGAGATTTATCGCAACTACACCACGCGACAAACCTGTCAGGTGGAAATTGCCGATAACTACGATCATAAACATCAACCATTGGCAGAAGAAGATGGCACCGGCGGCCTGAAACGCATGAGCAATGATATTGTCCAGTCGCTGCTGCGCAAGCTGGCGACCATGGGCGTGCCACTCACCAGTGACTCATTCCGCGTGCTCAAAGCCACTTATTATCGCAATGCGCTGGATATGATGGAGATCTACAACCACGAAGCGACAATGAATGGCCTGAAGTTTGATCAGCATATTGAGGAAGCGGCGGTCGAGATGTTCACCCAGGCGATACTCGATGCCGGGCAATCCTTTATTGAGCGGCCCAATGAGAAACCTTTCATTCCCAGCTGGAGCCGCGTGCAATCGGCGTTTCCGGATATCCTGCAGCGGATTTATCAGGCGGTGGAGGAAGATAACGAAGGCAAGGTTTAATCTTCTGCCACCACGCGGTTGCGGCCGCCGGTTTTCGCCAGATACAGGCGGCGATCGGCGGTGGCTTGCAGGCTCTCGGCATGATAATCGCCCTGCTCTTCGCTACCGGTCACGCCTGCCGACAGCGTGACGCTGAACGTGGTGCTGGCATTCACCAGAATCGTTTTTGCCGCTAAACGCGCACGGATGCGTTCCGCAACTGCACTGGCATCCGCCAGCGTAGTTTCCGGCAGTACAATACAAAACTCCTCTCCGCCGATACGGCCCGCCACATCATATTTACGCAGCGTATGGCTAATCACGCCCGCCACCCGAATCAATGCCTGATCGCCTGCCGCATGTCCCCAGGTATCGTTCACTTTCTTGAAGTGATCGACATCCAGCTGAATCACCGCGAGGGGCGTTTGCTGCTGCTGGCTGCGGGCAGAGATCGCCACAAACTGTTCAAAGAACGCATTGCGATTGAGCAACCGCGTCATACCGTCATAATTGGCGCGCCAGGTGAGTTTGGCGGAGAGATCGTCCATACGGCGCACCAGACGAATAATGACCTGATGCACGACCAGCAGTAGCAGTACAAACAGCAACCACATGCCGAGCAAGAACAGCGATACGCGGCCCAGTTCCTGTGACATCCCCTGCCTCAGGCTCTGAATATTCACGATATACGCGTCCACATTCTTTAATTTGCTCCAGCTGGCAAACTGGGTGCCAAGGCGCATCACACCTCCAGGCAGTTGCCGGATTTGGCTCTCCAGACGCTCCTGCTGTTCTGGCGTCAAGGGCTCATCGTTGGGTGCATGCAAGCGAGTGATTTCATTTAACGAGCGGTCCACCATGAGCAACTTGCCTTGTAGCAAGCTGTGACGTGCTTCGGCCATCAGCCCATGTATCCGCGCCTGGGTGAAATCCATCGACAGTACACCGTACCAGTAACCATGACTGACGATCGGCGTGCTCACTGTCATCATTAACCCTTCGTTAAATTCACCCTGATAGGCTTCACTCCAGCGCAATCGACCGCGCTGCGGATTATCCGGTGCCTGATCGCGAAAATAGGGGCGCTCCGTCATGGTGGTATAGCTTTCTATCAGCTCCTGCGGACTTTGCGGAGGCCTTGAACTGATAAAAAAACCGGCGCGCGAGATATACCAAAAGCGTGAGTGAAAATCCTGTCCCGGGTCGCTGAACTGCATGATAAAGCTGAATTCCATGGCGGCGCGCAATTCCGCATTGATGTGATCGCTGTTGCGCAGCAGCAGGGGATCGCGCATTAACCAACTGTCACTCACGCCATTCAACGGCATACTGCGCAGGCTGGCCAACTTTAACTGCCAGGTCGTTTGCTGGCGCAATTGTTGAAAGCGGGTAATGGCTTCGCGCGTTTGACTCGAATCCAGCGGATGCATCAACGCATAGTTGAGCATTCTCTCGTAATACGTCAATTCATCGATGCTTTCCTGAAATCGGCTGTCGAGGTTTTTCTGGATTTCAGCCAGTTGTGCGCGCTGACGCTCCTCATAGTTATTTTTTAGCTCAATCGCTTCATGCACGGTAAGAAATGCAGAGAACAAAAAGACCGCCAGAAAGCAGAGATGCACCGGCAAAAAAGGATTACCTGTGCGTGGCGTCAAAGGCGAAGTGGGCATGGGCAACAGTTATTCGATAAAGGGCGGATGCGAAAAGTGTAGTCAGCAGGAGAAAAGTCGTACAGGCAGGGATCAAAGGAAAATCAGATAGGTAAAAACGCAACGGGACGGATTGACCGTCCCGCACACGCTTAGCTGGCCAGCTGGCGCGCTCCGGATAAGTGACTCAGTTCGTCACTACGGAACGCCTCGCGTCGCACGCTGTAGCCATCATACCAACGACACTCTACCATTCCGCTGGCATAGCCGGTCACCACCATCGTGGGTCCGCCCTCTTTGTGCTGAACTTCATCACTGATCGCAAAGGTCATACCGCGCCCTCCCTTTTTCCGTTGAATGAACGGATAAAGTTATAGCAGCTGCACCCCATTTACGCCTATAGGATAATGTTATTACTGTGACGAAATCGGAATAAGCAGTGTAAAATGTTGTTTATAAAAAAAGCCGATAAAAATTATTATCGGCTTTGAAACACTTTCCCGGGTGGGAAATCAGATTTTGCAACCTTCGCAGTCCGCTTCGTCGCTGATATCAGCCGGGACTTCATTGGCTTTTTCAGCCGCTTTCGCTTCAGCCTGTTCCAGCTGCGCATCGATATCAAATTCAAACATATCGTCGTTCATCATCGTTCTCCTGACCCGTGATTGATAAATTCCTGCGCTTTATACCGATTTACCGCGTACTTTCGCAACCAGATTTACCGCCAACAGCACGATCGACCCAATGATAAAGCCGAGTACCAGATTGGCACCGTTGCTCAGCAAGGCGGAGATAACGCCATGGAAGCCGCTGCTATATTCCTCAATCGCGTGATGCAACGGCGCGATACCGTGCACAATAATGCCGCCACCGACCAGGAACATTGCCACCGTGCCCACCACCGTTAACACCTTCATCAACCAGGGGGCCAGCGCCAACAGCGCACCGCCAGTCGCCTGAGCCAGCGTGGAGGACTTTTCCCGCAGCCAGTATCCGAGGTCGTCGATTTTCACGATCATCGCCACGATGCCGTAAACACCAATCGTCACCAGAATCGCAATCCCCGCCAGAATCAGCACCTGATTCAACAGCGGCGCTTCAGAGACAATCCCTAAGGTGATTGCCACAATTTCCGCAGAAAGAATGAAATCTGTGCGTACAGCGCCTTTCACTTTATCTTTTTCGAACTGCCGCGGATCCTGCTGCGCCAGCTTATCCAGACGCTGTTGACGTGCCTCCGGGCTGCTTTCTGCCTTATCGTGATTCAGGCTGTGCAGCACCTTTTCCACGCCTTCATAGCAAAGGTAAGCGCCGCCCAGCATCAACAGCGGTGTGATTAGCCAGGGCGCAAACGCCGAGATAATCAGCGCCAGCGGCACCAGAATTAATTTATTAAGAAATGAGCCTTTTGCGACGCTCCAGACCACAGGTAATTCACGGTTGGCTTTTACGCCGGTGACCTGCTGCGCATTGAGTGAGAGATCATCACCCAATACGCCAGCGGTCTTCTTTGCCGCGACTTTGCCCATCACTGAAATATCATCAAGCAGCGTCGCAATGTCATCCAGAAGCGTGAGTAAACTGGTTCCTGCCAAAATAGTTATCCTTATTCCGGTTCGTGATCCTGACAACAGGGGCATCGCTCAACCGCCGTCACTGACATATCAGCGATGCCCGCACAGTCCCATTCGACGCGAAGTGTTTGCCCGGCAAGATCGCCAGCGTGCACATATTTGCTGACTGGACTTTCCGTCATTCCGCTGATCTCCTCGGTGGCCACCAGTTGCTCGCCTAAATAAATGCGTGCCGTTGCATGGGTGTTCACCATCCGCTCATCACGGAGTTGATACAGGCGTTTGACCGTCAGTTTGATGCTGCTCATGGCTCGATTCCGCGTCCCAGAGAAAGAGAAGATCTAAACCGTTATAGCGGCTAAAAGCAACAATCGCACGCTATTCAATACGATAGTGATGCAAGCCCTGATGATCGATTTCGCCACTGTGCATGGCAGCCAGCAGCCACTCTTCCAGTCGTTCAATCAATGCCTCATCTTCCAGGCGCAATTTGCCGCGCAGCGCACATTCCCAGACTATCAGCACTTTCCAGCCGCTTTGTTGTAATTGGCCGATATAACGGCGATCGCGTTCAACGTTGCTGTTAATTTTGCCGTTCCAGAACTCAGTACGCGTCGCAGGCATCTTGAATAAATAGCAGTGATGGCGATGCCAGAAGCAGCCATGGACAAAGATAATCGCCCGCTCGTGTGGCAAAACAAAGTCTGGCCGACCCGGCAGCGCTTTATCTTGTACACGATAGTTGAAGCCACGATCTTTCAAAATCAACGCGATACGCTGCTCAATCGCCGTGTCCTGATTGCGAATGGCACGCATATTTTTGCTGCGAATAGCTTGCGAATGGACGTCGACCATGGCGTCTCCTTTTTATTGGGGCTTCTACAACTTTAGCGGTTTGGCGTGAAAGCGAAAGGCACGCGCAACAAGTGTGTGAAGACGCGAGGAGTGATAGCATAGCGGCTTCACTGTTAAGGAAAAACGCATGCTTGCTATCGATCCCGCCGCGACGGTTTCACCCTCCTCATTTTCTGCCCCTTCGGATGACGCCACATCGCTGTTAATGCAGGTTCTCGATATCTATGCCGCACGCGATGTGGTGCAAACCTTAACCGAGGCGGGCGGATGCGACTGGAGCGTGCCGCGTCTGAATCGTATTCGTCAGGGCAAAAGCGCCGTCCCTGCCCTTTCCAGCGATGAAGTCAGCAGCCTGCAAGCGTTGTTGCCTTCGCGCCCTGCGCATTACGCTGCGCCTAAATTTCAATTTGTCGATCTGTTTGCCGGTATCGGCGGGATTCGTCGTGGTTTCGAGCAAATTGGCGGTCAGTGCGTGTTCACCAGTGAATGGAATAAAGAAGCGGTCCGTACTTATAAAGCCAATCACTATAGCGATCCGCAACGACACCAGTTCAATAGCGATATTCGTTTGGTGACGCAGCCCGCAGGACTCACTGACGAACAGGCGATTTATCAGCACATCGATCAAACCATCCCCGATCATCAGGTGCTGCTGGCGGGTTTTCCCTGCCAGCCGTTTTCACTGGCCGGCGTCAGTAAAAAAAATGCGTTAGGTCGTGCGCACGGTTTTGAGTGTGAAGCGCAGGGCACGTTGTTTTTCGATGTTGCCCGCATTCTCGCTGCCAAAAAGCCGCCGTTCTTCGTGCTGGAAAACGTGAAAAACCTCAAGAGTCATGACAAAGGACGCACCTTCGCCATCATTATGGCGACGCTGGATGAACTTGGCTACGACGTTGCCGATGCGGCCGACAGCGCAACACCCGATGCGAAAGTGGTGGATGCGCGCCATTTCCTGCCGCAACATCGCGAACGCATTGTGCTGGTCGGCATTCGCCGCGACACCGGATTGAGCGACGGTTTTTCGTTGCGCGCGCTTTCTCAACTCTATCCGCAGCAGGTGCCCACGCTGCAAAGCTTGCTGGAGCCGACGCCAGATGCGAAATACATCCTGTCGCCGACACTGTGGAACTATCTCTATCAATACGCCAAAAAGCACAAAGCCAAAGGCAATGGCTTCGGCTTTGGCCTTAACGATCCCTGTAATCCCAACGTGTGTGTCCGCACCTTGTCCGCGCGCTACTATAAAGACGGTTCTGAAATCCTGATCGACCGCGGCTGGGATCAGGCGCAGGGGGAAGCGGATTTCCAGCTCGCCAGCAATATGGCTCTGCGTCCGCGTCGGTTAACACCGCGCGAATGCGCCCGACTGATGGGATTTGAGGCACCGGGACAAAGCCAGTTCCGTATTCCGGTTTCGGATACCCAGGCATATAAGCAGTTTGGTAATTCAGTGGTGGTCCCGGTTTTTGCTGCTGTGGCACAGTTACTTTCGCCGCTTATCGAACAACATCTTAGCCAAAACACTTAGCGCCACAGGTCCACAATTTCCTTTAGGGACGCGTATTATGCTGTTTTGCGCTGAAACGCGTCTATTGTCACCAAACTGTCACGCCCGCTCTCAATACTCCTTTTTATTTTTGGGGGCGTTAGATGTCACTCCTTTCTGTAATCTCGTTACCGCTGCGTTTACGTACACGTCTTACCTGGCGCTTGCCGCTTTGGCTCACCAGTCTTCGTAACCAGTTTTTGCTGTTTATCGTGCTGTTCTGTCTCCTGCAGTTCGCGGGCGTACTGCTGCTCAGCAATCACGTTAACCAGACACAAACGTCACTCCAGCAAGCCAACCAACTGCGGGAAAGATTGGCCCTGCTGGATAAAGCACGTATCGAATTGCTCACCGCCAGTGATAACAGCCACCGTGCTGGTATCTATTTAATGCAGGATCAGCAAAGTGGATCAGTCGATAGCTGGAAAAGTCTGGCGGCCGCTTCTGATGATTCGTTAAAAAAAGCGCAGGCACTGTTCACCGCCTACCATGCTAAAGCAGACAGTCCGCTGGCTCAGGGCTTTGCGATGTTAGCGGAAGGTTTGCAAGAGCAGTTGAAAGGGTTAGCGGCCAATGACATCAATGCCTTCTTTATGGTGCCGATGCAGGCATTCCAGCAGCAGTTTAACGATGCCTGGTTCAGCGAGATTGAACAAGCCAACCATCAGTTGAGCAGCGTCAATCAAAATACCCTCAGTACGCTAAAGCAGAGTCGCAACATGTCGCTGATCGTCAGTGCCATTTTGATGGCGCTGCTGGTGCTGGCCTCCAGTCTGTTGATGCGCGGCGTGCTGTTGCCGCTGCGTCGTGCCAACCGGCAGCTGGAGCAGATTGCCACCGGTGATTTAGTCCCGAGTCATGATACGCCACGCCGCCAGTGCTTAGAGACGCGCCAGCTGTTTCAGTCGATCGAATCAATGCGTTTCGGTCTGCAGCAGATTGTCAGCGACATTAATACCGTTGCTGTGAGCGTGGCGGCGGGTGCAGAAGATATGCAGCAGCATAATGAACAGGTGATGCAGCAACACCAGGCGCAGAATGCCAGCTTCCACCATCTGTCACAGCGTTTACATCGCGTGTCTGAAGAAGTCGAAATTGGTGCGCAGTTCTCGCAGCAGGCCACGCAGGAGGCGCAGTCAGCCGATGCTCTGATGCGCAACTGCGCCACGGAAGTCGACAATATGGAACTCAAAATGCAGCAGATCGTTACAGCTTCGGGTGATATCGCTGGAATTGTGGGCATGCTGGATAGCCTGTCGATGCAAACCCGTTTGCTGTCGTTGAATGCCGCGATTGAATCCGCCCACGCCGGATCGTACGGTCGCAGTTTCTCCGTTGTCGCCAAAGAGATGGGGCTGCTCTCGCAAAAGAGTGGTGAATCAACGCGTCAGATTGATGGTTTAATTCAGCACACTCAGCAGCATGTGAATGATGGTTTTGACAAAGTGAAAGCGCTGGAAGTGTTGTTTACACAAATCAGCGGTGCGGTTTCGGGGGTCGTAACGCAGCTCGATGAGTTGCAGCAAAATAGCACTGCGCAAAGTCACCGCGTCAGTAAAATTGCGCACGAAGTGGTGGAGATGAGTAATCAGCTACAGCAAAACGAAGCGCTCAACGCCCATCAGGTCAATTCGGCTACGCAATTGCGTGAACTCTCTGATCGCCTCGCCCAGCGGGCACAGCAATTCCGCGTCGATGCCGCTTGAGTACAAAGATAAAAAAACCCGTCAATGACGGGTTTTTTTATCGCTTATTTTTTCTTTTTGCCTTTCTTCAGCAGTGCACGTACCTGCTTCAGTTCAGACGCGGAGAGCTGTTCAGCCACCGCTTCTTCGGTATTCAGACTATCAACAGCCGGTTGCTCAACCGCATGTAAACTGGCCTGCAGGCGGTTAACGATCTCCTGACTCATGGAGATTTGGTTATCGGCGGCTAACTGTTTGATGTGCTCTTTCAGCGCCGGGTCAATTTTAATGGTTAAGTTAACGGTCTCGGTCATCTTCATACTCCCTTTTGATTTACAACAACGTAGCGGAAGAAGATGAAAGTTAACAGACTGTCATAAAAATTTAATATTAAGAGTGTATAGGGCTGAAATCCCTTAAAACCGACTCATCAATGCTGGTGAGATTGCCCTGCAATTCCGCGCATAGCTTAGCCATATAGTGCACCAGGAAATCTGCGTTATGTTCCGCCAGCAGGCGCCCCGCTTCGGTTTGCATGGTTTCGGGCAAGCGTAAAAGTTTCTTCTGGAAGTGATCCAGCGTCCATTTCACATCGTCTAATTCACGCTCTTTTCCTAATGGATCCTCGCTGTCAAACAGCGGACGGCCCAACGCCCCGGCCGTATAGAAAACACGTGCGAGGCCGATAGCACCCAGAGACTCGAGGCGATCGGCATCCTGAACAATTTTTGCTTCCAATGTCAGTGGCGTGATGCGTGCGCTGAAACTGTGCGCCTGGACGGCATGGGCGACGCCCTCAAGCAATTCCTGGGGGAAATCGGGAAAGTCCTGCTGCAAAATTCGGCGTGTCTCTTCAGCGGCATAGGTGGAAGCCAGATGGCGCTCTGGATGGTTTTTGGGAAGATTAACCACATCATGGAAGTAACAGGCGGTGAGGACCACCATAGGATCGGCTGCACTGTGCTGCATGATGCGCGTGGCGCTCATCCAGACACGACGCAGGTGCGCGATATCATGGGCTTTATCATCGTGCAGCCAGTTTTGCTGCAGCCAGTTCTCGTAGCGTTGTTGCCAGCGGGTGAGTGACATCGTGCTTCTCCTTATTGCTGTTATAAAAGCACCGCCAATTCAGGGTGCTGCTCCTGGGGACATCATAGCGGTCTGGTCGTGACACTTTTTTTACATCCTTCCTGGATGTGCAAAGCGTAAAAATGCGATCCCGATCTTGTTATAGCGCTGTTAATGTCGCTTTCCCAGCGGAGATCACGTTTTAGGCATTTCCTTAGCGTCATTTCAGTTAAATAACTCTGTTAAACAGGCGTAATCTATTTCTACCATCAACAGTATTCACGCTTTTGAATTATTCCAGTTAATGATGCTAACTATCACAAGGTAAAAGCGATAAACACTTACGGCAAAATCTGAAAAGATTCCCATGCAGGCCGTTATAACGTACTGTATAGGGGATATTTCTGGTTCTCTCTCGCCTGAGAAGGCATTTCCAGCATGTATTTTGCTTAAGCGCCATTTTTAAAACCGGAATATGCAGGAATAGCCTGATACTGAGGCGACAAATTATTAAGCAAATTGATTCAAACCCATTATGCTAACTCTCACATCTGCTGATGCGGGTGATTCGTCGAAGTTTTCCGGGTGAGTAACACTACATGAGGTACGTAATGAAAGAACGGCCGATTCTTTTTTCCGAACAGCGGGTCCGCGCCCTGCTGGTTGGCCAGCAGACGCAAACCCGGCGCATTATGAAAACCCAGGCTTTTGGCCCAGGCCAGGATCATCACGAAGGCGTGCATGCATTTGACGTTAGCGCCAACCATCTGCATGGCTATAAATTGATGTCGATGGCAGATGTCAGCTCTCACTGCCCGTTTGGCCAGGCGGGTGACCGATTGTGGGTGCGTGAAACCTGGCGCGGCCCCATCGTGCCAGAAGAACAACTCGCCGAATATGAACGCGATCCACTGCCGTTCCGTAGCCCGGCTTTCTGTCAGTATCGTTCCGACAGCAATGAACTGGGTCAGTTGGATGAAGATGTGGAACACGCCGAGCAGTTTGGTTGGCAAACGGCGATTCATATGCCGCGCTGGGCCAGCCGTATTGATTTGGCGATTACCTCGGTACGTGCTGAAAAGATTCAGGACATCAGTGAAGATGACATCATGGCTGAGGGCGTACAAACGGATACGCACTTCCTGAATAACTTCTTCACGATGAATATGAACGCAGAATCACCGAAAGAAGCCTATCGTAAAGCGTGGCAGAAGCAGTATGGCGCCACCAGTTGGGAAGTGAACCCGTGGGTATGGGTGATCGAGTTTCAACGCGTTGATCGCGAGAGTTAACTGTCTTCAGCCCTCACCCGCCTGGGTGAGGGCAATTTTCCTGCTTTGCCATCTTAATCACAGAAAAAACCTGCAGTAACTGATTGAATACACGGCTTTGATTCCGCGCTGGCATTTTTCTTTTTGTCGCGCCAGGATAACCCTTTCCGCCCTGCAGAGTGAGTCGCGCGATGTTCAAATGGCCATGGAATGCGCAGGTAGATACCACTGTCACGGCGCTTCCCTGGCAACAGGCGCTGGCGCAACCGATCTTTTCACTGCTCACGACTGAAGAGCAAAGCGCCCTGACCACGCTTGCCCAACGCTTTCTGCAACAAAAAAAAATCTCGCTGTTGAATGGGCTGCAACTCGATGAACGGCAGCTGGCACGTCTTGCCTTGCTGTTTTGCCTGCCCGTGTTGAAGCTCGGTCTGGAGTGGCTGGATGGCTTTCATGAAGTGTTAATTTATCCCGAACCGTTCAATGTCGATGACCGTTGGGAAGACAGCAGCGGCTTAGTCCATCAGGCTCCAGCGGTGCATGCCGGTCAAAGCTGGACGCAAGGCCCGGTGGTATTAAATGCGTTGGATATTCAGGACTCTTTCGATCTTTCCGGCTACAACCTCGTCATCCATGAAATTGCGCATAAACTCGATGCACGCGGCAGCGGCTATACCAGCGGTATTCCCGTCATTGCCTTACGAGATGTCGCCCAATGGGAGAAGGACTTGCTACAAGCGATGGAAGAGATAGAGGCGGAAGTGGAATTGGTGGGTGAACAGGCGGCAACCATCGATCCCTACGCCGCCAGCGATCCCGCCGAGTGCTTTGCCGTGCTGTCGGAGTACTTTTTCAGCGCCCCAGATTTACTGGCGAATCGCTTCCCTGCGATGTATCGCCACTTACAGCAGTTTTATCGCCAGGACCCGATGGCGCGTCTTGCAGCAGGTTCTGCTTAAATCGCGATCGCTTTGTACTATTGCTAGCCAGTTGAATACAAATGTATTTTTAGCTGTTGACACATTAATGAGGTGCCATTAATATGCGCCTCGTTCACACGATTCCTCTGTAGTTCAGTCGGTAGAACGGCGGACTGTTAATCCGTATGTCACTGGTTCGAGTCCAGTCAGAGGAGCCATATTTAGAGAAACCCGCTCAGGGAAACCTGAGCGGGTTTTTTGCTTTTCATCACGTTGCGTTCCCTCGTCTCTAAAAAGCTGGCATCGACATCCTGTGCCAGATTCTGATTGCAAAAGGGTCATGTTTGAACCTTTCATACCCTTTTATGTATTTTGACGCCGACGTTCTCAATGAAAACACGCCAAAGGTTCAAAAATGAACCTTTGAGCCATCAGGTTGTGTACGTGCACTCGGCAACCTGCCCTTATTCGCTACACTTCCGTCCAACCCCGCAGCAGGTTGTGATACATGTTCAGCAGAGACAGCAGCTCCTCGCTATCGCCATGACGCGCTTTGAGGCTTTGAATATTACGATCCAGTTCGAACAGCATGGCGCGTTGCTTATCATCACGCACCATCGACTGAATCCACAGAAACGACGCCACACGTGCGCCGCGCGTCACCGGAGTAACACAGTGCAGACTACTCGAAGGGTAAAGCACCAGATGGCCGGCAGGTAATTTCACTTTGTGCTGACCATAAGTGTCTTCAATCACCAGTTCGCCGCCGTCATAACTGTCAGGTTCACTGAGAAACAGCGTGGCCGAGAGATCGGTACGCATCCACCCGGCAGCACCATTATGTCTCACCGCGCCATCAACGTGAAAACCGTAGGTTTCACCCTGTTCGTAGCGGTTAAACAGCGGTGTAGAAATAGAGCGCGGCAGTGCAGCAGAAAAGAACAGCGGGTTGTTGTTCAAAGCCTGCATCACTGCTGTTTGCAACCGATCATAAAGCGGCGTACGCGTATCAATCTGCTGATTATTTTTTACCGTTGCGCCCTGGCTGCCCACCGTGGCGCGTCCGTCAATCCATTCGGCCTGTTGCAGCAGCGAACTGAAATTTGCCACCTCTTCAGGCGTCAGCACTGCAGGAATGTGATACATCATCGCGGTGTTCTCTCATAAATAGGGGCGCGAACGCCCCACGTTGAATCTTAGAAATGTACGTTTGCCGTTAACAAGAAGGTACGTGGCTCACCCGGATGGTAGCGGTATCCACTCTTATTGATGGAAGCCACATAGTGGGTATCGAAAATATTGTACGCGTTGAGCTGCAGATCGAAGTTGTTATTAACCTTGTAGCCCAGCTTCGCATCTGCCACCCAATAACCTTCAGTATGGTCTGGCGTGCCTACCGCGCCATCGCTGCCGCGACGCAGACTGCCCACGTAACGCGCCCCCGCACCAACAGAAATCGCATCAGTGGCCTGATATTGCGTCCACAAGGTGAAGGCGTGTTTCGGTGTATAAGCGATAGCAGATGAACCATCCTGAGCGACGGCTGCGCCCTCTTTCACCGAAGCGTGCTGCTGGGTGTAACCGGCAATCACTTCCCAGTCTGGGGTGATGTTGCCAGTAGCTGAAAGCTCATAGCCCTCAACGCGTTTTTTACCGGTTTGCGAATAAGTGCCGTCGTCGTTGGCGTCCACTTCATTCTCGATATCGGTACGGAACAGTGCAGCATTCAACAGCAAGCGTTTATCCAGCACCTGCCACTTGGTTCCCACTTCGCTTGATTTGGCTTTTTGCGGTTTGAAATCAGTGCGGTTAGCACTATTGCCGGCGCCACCTGCCGCCAGCGCAAAGCTGCTGCCGCCTGGAGGCTGCTGAGAAATAGCATAGTTGACGTAAACATTGCCCTGCTCGGTCAAACGATAGAGCGCACCCGCTTTCCAGTTCACCAGATTGCCAGACTTGGCCGTATCAACGGTGGTGAGCGGCGTGCCACGTGCGATGCCCGTTGGACACGCCAGCGCACCGCGCCCGCTGCCGCCACACGCCGTAGCACTGTCATAATCGGTGTGGTAGCTATCAAGACGAATGCCGCCGTTCAGCTCGAAGTTTTTGGTTATAGCCAGCGTATCGAAGGCATAGATTCCGGTGGTATCGGTCTGACCGTTGGCATTGGCGCCGTTGCGATCCAGCCCACCCACGGAAATGCTACTGATCGGATGGTAGATGTTAACCGCAGGCGCAGTAATGGCGTTGACACCGTAGTTGGTCTGGTTTTCACGCGTGAATTCCACGCCAGCACTGACATCGTGACCCACTGAACCGGTATAGAATTTCGAGGTAATGTTGGTCTGGTTGGTAAGGATGCGGTTACTGACATCTTTCAGGTTTGCGTTGCGCGTCCAGGTCCAGGTGCCAACATCATTAGGATTTGGCGTGGTAATGGTGCTGCCCATTACCGCGGTCAGCAGATACTCCTGCTTCACTCGCGACCAGCGCGTGGTGTTGCGAATCGTGGTGCTGTCGCTAAGATCGTGCTCGAAGCGAATAGTGCCGCTATCGGTGGTGGATTTGTCGAAATCGGAATCGGTGCCGTAATAATTACTGGTCGCCACTTTACCCGAATGATTAAGTGCAGAGGTAGCTGCAGTCGGTGACGAGTATCCCGGCAGGCCGGTGGTCGGAATGCCGCCATCTGGCGTGTTGTTCTGATGCACATGCAGATAGTTCAGATACAAACGCGTTGACGTATCCAGACCGAATGCCAGTGAAGGCGCGACACCATAACGCTCATTTTGCACATTATCGCGTGCGGCATCGTGGGTTTTCTCGCCCATAAGATTGAGGCGAAACGCGCTGTTGTCGTTGATGGCCTGGTTATAGTCCAGCGTACCGCGGCGCATCCACGCACTACCGACACTGGCCGACGCATCCAGGCCCGTATCCAGACGCGGCTGCTTACTGATCATGTTAATTGAACCCGACGGCGCGCTACGACCGTAATCAGTGCCAGACGGCCCTTTAATCACTTCAATCTGCTGAGTATTAAAGGTATCGCGTGTCACGCTACCAATATCACGAATGCCGTCCACGTAAATGCTGTTTGAAGTATCCATGCCACGCATATACACGGCATCACCGGTCGAAGAACTGCCATTTTCCCCGGCGTAGAACGCCCCCACCCCCGGCACATTTTTCAGCGCATCGGTCAGGTTATTGACACCTTGATCTTTGATCACCTGATCCGGAATGACCGTCATGGTGCGGGTGGTATCCACCAGCGGACGGGTAAATTTGGGGTCGGCAGAAGTATTAGGCGCATACAGAGAAGGCGTTTGCGCCGTCACCACTAAAGTGTCGTCAGATTTTTTGTTGGCATTATCAGCGGCCAGAGCAGCAGCAGGAGAAATACCAATGCATAGCCCGGTGAACAGGGTCAGCGAATTGAAACTGCCAAACGGCAAATTGCGATTGTTATCCATTTTAAAAAGTAAATTTCTTATCGTTATTGACGGGCTTATTGCATCAAGCAAACCAAAACACTCAAGGTGCCATGATCTACACTGCCTTGAGATGCAACACCTAAACGATAACGCCAATGGTTATCATTTACTTTTTTATTCTTGCATGAAGCGCAACGGCTTGGGAATACATTTCTTTACGGTAGCCTTACATAATTAATACAATCAGTGCCAGCAGGAGGGTTGCGTCAGGGTTTGCTCAAGAAGTCGTCAGGAAGGGCTAATATTCAGGCACAAAAAACCCGCTGGACAGGGTAGCGGGTTTTTAAGCAGCGCGCACAGTTCATTTCAGTAACTGTATCGCATAGCGTGATGCAGGCGTTCATCGCTCATAGTAGCGATACACCGACGGATGGAATTCAATGCCATAAAGTTGGCTGACCGGAATCAGCAAATCAATATGATTGCTGAGATCGAACTCACGCTCTTCAGCGGGTTGTGATGTGGCGTTGATCAGGCGATGGAACCACTGTGACAGCGTCGTTTTCATCGTCAGGTTCTCCAGTAAGGGTTGACCCTGACAGTAAAACCTAACTTGCTTTATAACCAAAACGATTAGTTATGCGATGGAATCCCAATTAATGCATATATTGAAGGCCGCCGTCTGCTACGACGGCCAACTCCGTTATGCCCGGCTCTTCGCCAGCATACGACGGTAATTATTGAGCCATTTGCCGCTGGTCAAACGGAACCAGAAGAACACACCGCGTACTGTCCAGTCGAGGAACATGCCCAGCCACACCCCGACCACGCCCATACCGAGCATGATGCCCAGCACGTAGCCGGCAACCACGCGCGCACCCCACATGCTGAACATCGACACATACATGGTGTATCGCGCATCGCGCGCGCCTTTCAAACCAGCAGGTAGCACCCAGGATGCGGTCCAGATCGGCATAAAGGCCGCATTGAGCCAGATGAGGTGTTTGGTGACTTCAATAACTTCAGGGTCGCGGGTGTAGAATTTAGCCAGCGTGCCCGCCAGTGGTACGGTGATCAAGGCCAGTGTGCACAGCCCAATCATCGCCAGCCAGAACACATGTTTAATCTGCCTTTCCGCCTGCATCACCTGATTTTTACCCAGCCGCTTACCGGTAATGATGGTGGAAGCCGAACCGAGGGCGTTGCCCGGAAGGTTAATTAACGTGGCAATGGAGAAGGCGATAAAGTTACCGGCGATTTCATTGGTGCCCATGCCTGCCACAAAAATCTGCGTCAGCAATTTACCGCCGTTAAACAGCACTGACTCAATACTGGCCGGCACCCCGATCCCCAGCACTTCCATCAGGATGTTGCGATCCCAGCGTCGGAAATAGCTGGCGATGCTGATTCTTAACGCCGGCGTAATGCCACGATACAGCACATAAATGGCCGCCGCCGCGCCGATATAGCGTGAGATGGTTAATCCTAACCCGGCCCCAACGAAGCCCATCCCTTCCCATCCCATCGCACCATAAATCAGTACGCTACTGATCACGATGTTAAGGATGTTCATGCCGCCATTAATCAGCATCGGAATTTTTGTGTTTCCCGCTCCGCGCAGCGAGCCGCTACCGATCAGGGCGATCGCCGCGGCTGGATAGCTCCACGCCGACGTTTGCAGGTAGCTCAGCGCCAGTTCCTTCACCTTGGGTTCCGCGCTGCCCGCGATGACATCGATAATCAGATGTCCCCAGATCTCAATCACGATCACCAGCACAAATGCCAGCACCGTCATCAAGCCTAGCGACTGCCGCGTAGCTGCGCGCGCGCGTTTGCCGTTGCGCTTGGCGAGGCTAAAGGCCACCACCACTGTGGTGCCGAGATCAATCGCCGCAAAGAAGGAGATAATCACCATGTTGAAGCTGTCGGCCAGACCGACGCCCGCCATCGCCTCTTTCCCCAGCCAGCTCACGAGGAAAGTACTCAGGACGCCCATCAGCATCACACAGAGGTTTTCAATAAAGATGGGCACGGCTAATGGGGTAATTTCACGCCACAACAGCGTGCGATAAGAGCGACGTTTCGGATACCACGCCGTATTTCTGACCGCCCGCATCACTGCTACGCCAGGATTTTGCAAGGGAGTACCAAATCACTTTGGAGAGGAAGAAGAGTAATAATGATGATAGGCCACTGAGAAATATGCAAAGTGTTTCCCATCACCATTTAATCATTATTACAAACTTTTTGTCGCCACCACCGCAGGATCCGCTGCACCACCGAGATAAGCGCTGCGCACCTCATCATTATTTAGGAGTTCTTCCCCACTGCCGCTCAGTTTGATCTCGCCGTTAACCATCACATAGCCGCGATCCGCCAGTCGCAACGCATGACGGGCATTTTGTTCTACCAGGAACAGTGTCATGCCCTGCTGGGTCAATTCACGCAGGATGCTGAAAATTTGCTTCACCACAATCGGCGCCAGCCCGAGACTCGGTTCGTCCAGCAGCAGCAGTTTTGGGCGACTCATCAGCGCACGCGCAATCGCCAGCATCTGCTGCTCTCCACCCGAGAGCGTCATGGCACGCTGTTTACGCCGCTCCAGCAGGCGCGGAAACAGTTGGTACATGCGATCTTTATCCTCTTTCACAAAGCGATCGCCCACCGCGATCGTGCCCATCAGCAGGTTCTCTTCCACCGTCATATCGGGAAAGATGCGGCGGCCTTCAGGCGCTTGTGCAATGCCGCTCGCCGCGATGAAATGGGTGCTGCGATGGCTGATGGACTCGCCACGTAAGCGAATGTCACCACTGGCAATGCGCGGCTGGCCAAAAATCGACATTAGCAGCGTAGATTTTCCCGCGCCGTTAGCACCGATCAGCGCCACCGTTTCCCCCTGGTTCACCGTCAGGGAAACCTGCCTGAGCGCCTGAACCGGACCATAAAACACGTCCACCTGTTCAAAACTCAACATCGGTTCAGTCATGGTCGCTCTCCTCATCTGCGCCGAGATAAGCGGCGATAACGTTGGGATCGTGGCGAATTTGCTGCGGCGTCCCCTGTGCAATGACATCGCCATGATCCAGTACCACAATGTGATCGGAGATGCGCATGACCATCGGCATGTCGTGCTCAATCAACAACACGCTGATACGGTGATCAGCGCGTAAGCGATGCAATATCTGACTCAGCGCATCGGTTTCGACCGGGTTTAATCCCGCGGCCGGCTCATCCAGACAAATCAGTTCCGGTCGCGTGCACATGGCACGCGCAATCTCCAGTCGGCGCTGCTGACCATACGAGAGCGTGCCAGCCAGTCGATTGGCGCTGGAGACCAAATCCACATTTTCCAGCCAGTAAAAAGCGCGGTCTACCGCACGATTTTCCGCTTCGCGATAACCACGGGTATTCAATACGCCAGCCAGCAGATGACGATTCACCTGCATATGCTGCGCCACCAGCAGGTTCTCCACCACCGACATCTCGCGGAACAAGCGGATATTCTGGAAAGTACGCGCCAGGCCGGCCCGGTTAACCAGATGTGCGCCGCCAAACATTTTGTACCACACGCGCGAACCCAGCCGCGCCGGATGAAGCCAGTCCTGCGGATGAATTTTTTGCCCCAGCACCTGGATTACATCGGTACTGCGCTGTTGGGCATTGAGTATGATGCGCCCGCCGGTGGCGCGATAAAACCCGGTCAGGCAGTTGAACACCGTGGTTTTTCCCGCCCCGTTAGGGCCGATTAATGAGGTAACCGAACCGCGCGCCACAGAAAGGCTGACATCGTTCAGGGCTTTGATGCCGCCGAAGCGCATCATTAAATGATCAACTTGTAGAATGGCATCACTCATGGCGCACTCCTTTCCGCAGCGGAACACCCACACGTGCAGTACGAACCAATCCACGTGGTCGCCAAATCATCATTAACACCATCAGCATGCCAAACAGCAGCACACGATATTCGGCAAAACTTCGCAGCAGTTCAGGCGCGACTGTCAGTACAAAAGCGGCAAGCACCACGCCCAGTGTCGAGCCCATCCCCCCCAGAACCACAATCGCCAGGATTAACGCCGATTCGAAGAAAGTAAAGGAAGTTGGATTCACGAACCCCTGATAGCTGGCGAAAAACACCCCGGCAATCCCGGCCGTCGAGGCACCCAACATAAAGGCGGAGAGTTTGACCAGTACATGATTAAGCCCCATGGCGCGGCAGGCAATTTCATCTTCACGCAATGCCTCCCAGGCGCGGCCAATGGGCATGCGCGTTAACCGATGCTTGATTAACAGCACCAGCAGCACCACGAGTACCAGCACCACATAGATGAAGATGAATTTCATATTCGGGTTGTAATCGAGATGCAGAAACTCGTGATAAGGCACGCCCCCGTCCCGCGCCCGGCGAGCAAATTCGAGGCCGAAAAATGTCGGGGAAGGCACCGATACGCCATTGGGTCCACCGGTAAACGACAACCAGTTGGTTAAGACCAGACGGATGATTTCACCAAAGCCGAGGGTCACAATCGCCAGATAGTCACCATGCATGCGCAACACCGGAAACCCCAGCAGCGCTCCGGCAAAGGCCGCCATTAATGCCGCGAGCGGCAACATACTCCAGAATCCCAGGCCGAGGTACTCGTAGCCCAGTGCCAGGCCATAAGCGCCGATGGCATAAAATGCGACATAACCCAAATCAAGTAATCCCGCCAACCCCACCACAATATTGAGCCCCAGCCCCAGCAGCACATAAATCAGCCCCAGAATGGCCACGGTTAACAGGTATTTACTCGATAGAAATGGAAAGGCAAATGCTGCAATCAATAACAGCGGCAATATCCAGCGCATCCGCGAGCGATAACCCGGTTCGCGGACATATACGCCATCGTCATTGCCTTCAAACTTGCGTGTAAAGCGTTGTCCATAGGAGGTACTGGTGAACAGGCTGAGCATTAAGCGCCCTGCCATCACTAATCCCACTAACAGCGCCACACGTTGCGGCGACAGTGTGAAACTGTAACCCTCCAGCACCACGCCCACAATCGGGCCAAACACCACCAGCGCAATCACTCCCGCCAGCAGCGTGTCGAGCAATGCTTCACGCACGCCCGCTTTTTGCGTCATTGCATTCATCGTGGCTTCCTCACACTTTTGCGACCAGCGGACGACCCAGCAGTCCCTGCGGACGGAAGATTAAAATCACCACCAGCAGCGAAAACGAGAACACATCTTTGTAGTCAGAGTTAACCAGCCCCGCAAACTGCGCTTCCGCTACCCCAAGCAACAGTCCACCGAGCATGGCACCGGGTAGAGAACCGATACCGCCCAGTACTGCCGCCGTAAAGGCTTTGATACCAATGATGAATCCCGCATAAAAATCAAACGTGCCGTAGTTCATGGTCACCAGCACGCCCGCCAGTCCGGCCATGGCTGCGCCGATGACAAACACCAGCGAAATCACGCGGTCAGTATTGATGCCGAGAATCGATGCCATGCGCCGATCCTGCTGAACGGCACGGCAGATGCGGCCAAGTTTGGTGTACTGAATAATCCAGGTGAGCAGCGCCATACCACAGAAAGCGGCAATCAGAATAAAGACTTTGGTCCAGGTGATTTGCACAATGCCGCCATCCACTTCCATGCGCAGCACCCCCGTGAGCAGCGTCGGGATGCCCTGCTGGTTGGGCCCCTGGCTAAGCTGCACGTAGTTTTGCAGAATCAACGACATGCCGATGGCGGAAATCAACGGTGCAAGGCGCGTGGAGTTACGCAGGGGTCGATAAGCAATACGCTCGATGACCCAGCCATAAGCCGCCGTGACAATAATAGTGAACAGCAAGGTGCCGAAAATCAGTAATGGAAAGGAGTGAATACCGAAGAAGCTCAGGAGTGCTAAGCCTATTGCGCACAAATAGGCGGAGACCATATACACCTCGCCATGCGCGAAGTTGATCATGCCGATAATGCCGTAAACCATGGTGTAACCGATGGCGATCAACCCATACACTGCGCCCAGCGTCAGGCCGTTAATCAGCTGCTGTAAGAAAAAGGCGTCCATAAATCCATCCCGCGCGTAAAGGGAGCGCATACCTCGCGCCCAATGGCGAAAGGCCCCGTGATACGGGGCCGCGTATCGAATTACAGTTGGTGATACTTGCCTTTATCATCCCACTGATAAACCACATAATCCGAGACTTTCAAATCGCCTTTGCCATCCCAGGCTTTTTTACCCATCACGGTATCGACGCTGTTGGCTTTTAACCAGTCACTGGCTTTGGCGTTGTCTTTACCCGCCGCTTTGTAAGCCGCCGCAATAGCCTGCACAGAGGCGTAAGCATACAGGGTGTAACCTTCCGGTTCGAAGCCGCTGGCGCGGAACTTCTCAATCACCGCTTTGCCATCCGGAATGGTGCGCGGGTCATTACCGAAGGTCATATAAACCCCTTTGGTGTATTGAGGGCCACCAGCCGCTGTCACCATCTCTTCCGTCACGATGCAGTCTCCGGAGAAGAAGGCGGCATTCACACCCTGCTCACGCATTTGACGCACCAGCGGACCGGCTTCTGGATGACAACCACCGAAATAGACCACGTCGGGTTTCACCGCGCCAATCTTGGTGACCAGCGCATTGAAGTCTTTCTCACCGCGTGAAAGCCCTTCATACAGCACCTCTTTCACGCCACGTTTTTCCAGCGCAGCTTTGGTGGCATCGGCCAGCCCCTGACCGTAAGTGTCTTTGTCATGGATTACCGCCACCTTTTTCGCTTTCAGTTTGTCGATAATGAAGTCCGCCGCAATCGCGCCTTGCTGATCGTCACGGCCACACATGCGGAACATAGTTTTCATGCCGCGCTCGGTGATTTGCGGGTTGGTGGACCCGGGGGTGATCGCCAACACGCCCGCTTCGTCATACACCTCTGACGCGGGCATGGTGGAGGAGGAACAGAAGTGACCCACCACCGCCATCACTTTGTCCTGATCGACGAGTCGGTTTGCTACTGATACCGCCTGTTTGGGTTCGCAGGCATCATCGCCCTGCACCAGCACAATTTTTTCGCCGTTAATACCGCCAGCGGCATTGATATCATCGGCAGCCTGACTAGCGCCCTTCCAGTACTGCGCCCCGTAGGTCGCATTTGGACCAGAGAACGGGCCTGCCACACCAATCTTGATATCCGCCTGAGCGTAAAATGCCATGCTCAGACAACCTGCAAGTACCACCTTCACTGGGTGTTTCATGAATTTCAAAGACATGCTTTCAATCCTCAACGGGTCAGGAACGGAGCCATACCACGGCCTGGGAGAAATCAATTTCTGAAACTTTTGCAGCACTGTATGCAGCCGATAGGGCCACGATTTAGGATCAAGCAAGAAACTCGCCAAAGAAGACGGTCGGTGGCAGCTTTTTGCAGTGGCATCGCGCCAGGGTAGACGAGGCGCGAGGTGACATCCCTGCTAATCATAAACATAGCCAGAGTTAAGCCGCATACCAGCACCGTGATGGTGCAGAATGCGGTCGATCACAGATTATTCATCGTGCTGGGGTGTTTATCCGCTATGCTCTGGTCAAATCGGTCCACGTTTCCTGAAGGAGAATCTATGAATACGCAACGGAACGGATTGAGTAGCCAGCAGGCACTGGATGAACTGGAGCGCCTGTATGAAAGCGCAGTGGAAGCACTGCGCAACGCGATTCGCGCTTTCACGACAACCGGCACGCTGCCGGATGAAGATGCGCGACAGAAAGGTCTGTTTGTTTATCCGGAACTGCGCATCACCTGGCTGGGTGAAGGCCCACAGCAAAACCGCACTCGTGCATGGGGACGTTTTACCCACACCGGCAGTTACAGCACCACCATTACCCGCCCGGCACTGTTGCGTCACTACCTGAGTGAGCAATTACAGATGTTGGAAAAAGAGTACGACGTTCTGGTTGAAGTGGTGCCTTCACAGCAGGAGATTCCGTACCCGTACGTCATTGATGGCCTGACACTGGATCGCTCGATGAGCGCCAGCATTGCGCGCCATTTCCCTACCACCGAACTGTCGCAGATTGGCGATGAAACCGCAGATGGCCTGTTCCATGCGAATGCCATTTTCCCGTTGTCACACTTCGATGCACTGCGCACTGATTTCTCACTGGCGCGTTTACGCCACTACACCGGCACAGCCGTCGAGCATTTTCAGCCGTTTGTGCTCTTTACTAACTACACGCGCTATGTCGATGAGTTTGTGCGTTGGGCGATTGAGCAGGTTCAGGATCCTTCCACACCCTATGACAGCCTTGCCTGTGCTGGCGATGTGGTGATCACCGCTGACACCCAGGATCCCACGGCAATGATGTCTGATCTGGCCTGGAAGAAGCACCAGATGCCGGCCTGGCACCTGACATCACCGAATCGCCGTGGCATCACCCTTGTGAACATTGGTGTGGGTCCATCCAATGCCAAAACCATCTGCGATCATCTGGCAGTGATTCGCCCACACGCCTGGCTGATGATTGGTCACTGCGGCGGCCTGCGTGAAAGCCAGACCATCGGTGATTACGTGCTGGCACATGCTTATTTGCGTGACGATCATGTACTGGATAGTGTGCTGCCGCCGGACATTCCTATTCCAAGCATTGCTGAAGTGCAGCGCGCGCTCTATGACGCCACCAAAGCCGTGAGCGGCATGCCGGGAGAAGAGGTGAAACAGCGTCTGCGCACCGGTACGGTAGTGACCACAGATGACCGTAACTGGGAGTTGCGTTACTCCGCTTCTGCACTGCGCTTTAACCTGAGTCGCGCGGTGGCAGTTGATATGGAGAGTGCCACGATTGCCGCGCAAGGCTATCGCTTCCGTGTACCCTACGGCACCTTACTGTGCGTCTCGGATAAGCCACTGCACGGCGAGATTAAATTGCCGGGCCAGGCGAATCGTTTCTATGAGGGGGCGATTTCTGAGCATCTGCAGATTGGCATTTGTGCGGTAGAACTGCTGCGTGCTGAGGGCGATAAGTTGCATTCAAGGAAGTTGCGCACCTTTAATGAACCCCCTTTCAGGTAAAGGTTTAACTCCGGTCCCAATGGGACCGGAGTTACATGGGATTTCAGATCAAACTTTAACTAGCAGGTCTTTCACAAACCAGGCCAGCACAGCCAGAATAGCGGGCACCATAATGGACCAGGTGAGTCGGTCATTCAGCTTTTCAAATTTCACATTGAGCTTTTCAAACCTCTCATCGATCCTGACAAACTTCTTCTCAAATTTTTCATCCATGCGTTCAAACTTCACATCGATGCGTTGTTCCATTTTGTCTAGCTTGTCGTCGATACGCAGTTCCATTTTGTCTAGCTTGTCGTCGATGCGCAGTTCCATTTTGTCCAACTTGTCGTCGATGCGCACTTCCAACTTTTCAAGTTTATCGTCAAAGTGAAACGCCATTTTTCCCAATTTATCATCGAAATGCAGCGCCATTTTTCCCAGTTTATCGTCGAAACTCAGCGCCATTGTCCCTGGTTTATCGTCGAAATGCCGCGCCATCCCTCCCAACTTATCGTCGAAATTCAGCGCCATAGTCCCTAGTTTATCGTCGAAGTGCCGCACCATTCCCCCCAGCTTATCGTCGAAGTGCAGCGCCATCTTTTCGAACTTACCATCGGTACGCTTTTCCGACTTTCCCATTTCTCCCAGCAATTCGGTACGCAGCGTGCCGATATCGGCCTTAGTCGCAAAATTCTCGGATCGCGCGGTCAGGACGGCAACATCCTGTTGAATTTGATGTGTAGTTTTTTCCAGTAACCCGACTCGTTGAGTTAATTCTTCCATTTTTGAATCTCCGATATTCCTGACGACATAGATAAGTGGTGGAAGAAACGGGGCAGTACGCATGGCGTATTCCATTACAAACCTCCAGAGAGTCCCGGCTATCTCTTCACCTTGCAGCGTAGTGAAACAGATTCGAGCCGCTTAAACATTCCACGAACCCGCCATTCGCGGCAAAAAAGTTCAGGCAGGCATCAATACGTCGCGCAGGTTAAAACTGGCAGAGAAATAACAAAAGCAGTCACAGTGAGGAATTGCGAGAGATGGCACATAAAATATTGGTGGGGATGAAACAGAAAACACGGAAGCCCGATCGGGCTTCCGGTAACCAAAACTTAAGCGCTCAGCCAGCCCAGTTTGATGACGAACAGAATCGAGAGAATCACCAGTGCAGCATTGATCTCTTTCGTACGGCCACTCAGCAGTTTTACCACGGTCCAGGTAATGAAACCGAAGGCGATACCGTTGGCGATGGAGTAAGTCAAAGGCATGGTCAGCGCGGTGACGGTCACTGGCGCAGCCGTGGTGATGTCTTTCCAGTCAATTTCGGCCAAACCAGAGGCCATCAACACCGCCACAAACAGTAATGCCGGTGCGGTGGCGTAAACCGGGACGCTACCCGCCAGCGGCGAGAAGAACAGGCTCAGCAGGAAAAGCACAGCGACGACAATCGCTGTCAAACCAGTACGACCACCAGCACTGACACCCGCAGCCGATTCAACATAGCTGGTGGTCGTTGAGGTACCCAGCAGTGAACCAAACAGCGCAGCCGCACTGTCAGCGATTAACGCACGGCCCATTTTCGGCACATTGCCCTGCTCATCCGCCAGACCCGCACGCTTGGTCACGCCCAGCAGCGTACCGGTGTTATCGAACACATCCACAAACAGGAAGGCGAAGATAACGCTCACCAGACCCACGTTAAACGCACCGGCGATATCCAGTTGCATAAAGGTGGGTGCAATAGAAGGGGGTGCTGAGAACACGCCACCAAATGGCGTCAGACCAATGCCCATCGAGATAAAGGTCACGACCAGGATGCCGATCAACACTGCGCCGGTCACGCGACGTGCTTCCAATGCCACAATGATGAAGAAGCCTAACAGTGCCAGCAGCGGACCCGGTTTGGTCAGATCGCCCAGGCCAACCAGTGTAGCCGGGTTATCCACCACGATGCCCGCGCCTTCCAGTGCAATCAGTGCCAGGAACAAGCCGATACCGGCAGCGATACCCGCGCGCAGAGGCAGCGGAATACTGGCAATAATCCACTCACGAATTTTGAAAATTGACAGCGCAAAGAAGATCACCGCTGACAGGAACACCGCGCCGAGTGCGATCTGCCAGGTGTAGCCCATGTGCAGCACAACGGTATAAGTGAAGAAAGCATTGAGCCCCATGCCCGGTGCCAGCGCGATGGGATAGTTGGCGATCAGCCCCATCAGCACACAGCCAATTGCCGCCGCTAAGCAGGTCGCCACAAAGACCGCACCTTTATCCATGCCGGTCGCACCGAGAATGCTCGGGTTAACAAACAGAATGTAGGCCATGGCCAGGAAGGTAGTGATACCCGCAATGATTTCGGTGCGCACGGTGGTGTTGTGCGCTTTAAGTTTGAAGAGTTTTTCTAACATCATCATCTCTCATGAGCGGAGACGGCACGGGTGCACGTTCTCTCTTGCCAATGTGGTTAACAAACTAATTATTGTATTGATGAAAGCGACACACGCTGGACCCAAGGCAGACACACCTTCCGCTTTCCCCTGTCCACATAGCAATAGCTATGCCATCACCGTACGCAATCGTTTACGTTTCAAAATGCGGTTACGGTTAGGATAATTCTGAACCCGATCAGGGCGCGATTATGGTGCATTGCACCATGGCTGCGCAATCGTTTTCCCTTCTACTGCCTTCCAGAGGAAAAAGATTGCGGCAACGCACGCTTTCGCACACTGCTCAGCGATGGCGCTCACGTTTCTGCAGCACAGGACAGCAGCTCAAAAACATCGGGTTACACTGCTTTTAACCCTTTCGCAACATAAGAGACAGCGCAATGAAGCCCGCGATTTTGGTCGTTGATGATGATCGTGCCGTGTGTGAATTGCTACACGATGTATTGAGTGAACATGTGTTTACCGTCTACAGCTGCCATCAGGGCAAAGATGCCCTTGCGCTGCTCAGCCTGCATCCCGAGATCTCCCTGGTGATGCTGGACATGATGCTACCGGACACCAACGGCTTACTGGTGCTGCAACAGATGCAGCGGCAGCGGCCGGACCTGTTGGTCATCATGCTGACCGGGATGGGGTCGGAAGCAGATATGGTGGTGGGATTAGAGATGGGTGCGGATGATTACATCGCCAAACCCTTTAATCCTCGGGTGGTTGTCGCGCGCGCGCGTGCAGCACTGCGCCGCTGTGGACGTCTGACACAAGCTGATGCACAGCAGGATGAAGGATGGCAATTCAATGGCTGGCGGCTGGATGATGCGCGTTGTCAGTTGTTTAATCCTCAGCGCGAAAGTGTCGCCCTCACTCAAGGCGAATATACCCTGTTGCGCGCCCTGGTGGGTCACGCACGGAAAGTGCTGACGCGCGATCAACTGCTGGAACTGACTCACAATGAGAGTCTTGAGGTGTTCGACCGCACCATAGACGTGCTCATCATGCGACTGCGGCGGAAAATCGAAGCCAATCCACACCAACCCAGCCTTATCCGCACCATCCGTGGCCTCGGTTACGTATTTTCCGCTGATGTATTGCGTCCGGCTTCAGCCGCGCGTGAAACACAGATTGCCTGATTCATCCAGCGCTGCATCTCGGCCAATGGCCGCGTGCCGTCCAGCGCATTCGCTGCATGCAAATTGAAACAAGCGCAGGTATGTGCCAGCTTCAATGTCTCCAGCAGGGGCCAACCTTCATGACTGGCATATAACACCCCAGCACAAAACGCATCTCCCGCGCCAACGCTGCCCACAATCTCCTCTGGTTTCAGGCACCACGCCGGCTGCCACCCTGCTTCACCCCTGCTCTCTTGTCCCCAGGCACCTTCAGGGGCATGGATCACCACGCGTTGGCGCACGCCCTGTTCCAGTAACCAGGCGGCGGCCTCGGCAAACGCGCTGGGTGCAGCCAGCCCCGAAGCGCTGCGCAGCGTCACGCCAGTGAGTGACTGCGCCTCCAGTTCATTAATCACCAGATAGTCGAGCCAGCGTAACGCCGGCACCACCAACGGACGATACTCCCCGGTTCGCGACACCAAATCCAGCGAAGTGAGGTAACCCCGTTGCTGCATTTGTGCCAGCAGATGCGCGCTGCGCGTACCAAAAACCTCATCGGGCTGGTCGAGACTATCCAGCAACAACAAATAGCCGAGATGAAATATACGATGTGAAGTGACAACTTCAGCAAAATGGGGCAAATCCAGTTCGGCATTGGCGCCGCGGGCATGGAAAAACGTGCGTTGACCATCGGGCGTGGTCATCACTTGTGTCATCGCCGTGCTGACATTGCGCGTGCGTTGTACAAACTGACGATCAATCTGATGATCGTCCAGCAACTGCACGATGTAATCACCGTCACTGTCCCCGCCCACCATGCCGACACCGGCCAGCGGCAAATTGACCTGCATGCGCGCCAGGGTGAACAGCACATTCAGTGCAGCGCCTCCGCTGCACTTCTCACTGTGGGTGATCTCCGCTAACCAGCCTTGTTCTGGCCAATGCGTGATACGTTGCACATGATCCACCAGCATACTGCCCGCACCGAGAATACCGTTGCGTTGCACCATGTCAGGCCCTCCCGGCGCTGCCAAACACCTGCATCTGCTGCGCCACCACATTGGCAATATCGTGTTCTACCGCCATCAGCAGTTCAGCAAAGGAGTCGTAGCGCGCATCACGCTGGCTAATTTGCTTTTCTATCGCGCCTAGTGCGGCTTGTGACATACCGGTATAGAAATTGATTTTATGAATGCCCAAACTGATGGCGTGGCGGAAATCGGCATCACTGATCCCTGAACCGCCATGCAGCACCAAAGGAATGCCTGCCGCCGAGCGAATTGCCGCCAGACGCTCAAAGTCGAGCTTCGGCTCACCTTTGTATTTGCCGTGCGCGTTGCCAATCGCTACGGCCAGACAATCGATCCCGGTTGACTGGACAAACTCCGCCGCCAGAGCAGGATCGGTGAATTTGTTGCTGTCGGCCTCACCAAACAGCGCCCCACCTTCATCGCCGCCCACCGCGCCCAATTCCGCTTCAACCGATACGCCAATGGCGTGGCACATCTTCACCACTTCACGGGTCTGGCGCACATTCTCCTCATAGCTGAGGGTGGAGCCATCAAACATCACCGAAGTAAATCCGAGGCGAATCGCCTGCATCACCGCCTCAAAGTGCAAACCGTGGTCGAGATTGAGCACTACCGGGATATCATGTAGCGCCGCTTCTGTGCGAACCGCCGCAATCAGATGCTCGAGGCTGACGTACTTAAAATGCACTTCCGCGATGTTGATGATAAAAGGCGACCGTTGTTGCTCAGCCGCCTGGAACAGCGCACGCAGAAAATGGGTGTCCAGTACGTTAAATGCGCCGAGCGCGTATTGGTGTTGCTGCGCGTGGGCCAGGCCTTGCGCCAGTGAAATCAGTGACATCGTGAACTCCTTTATGCCAGCCAGCGGTGATATTCGTTGCACAACAGCCAGCGCGGATCTTCATCCTCATCAATCGGATTAAAGCGCGCCAGCGGTGTGAGAAAGACGTTGTCATGCTCGTCATCGTTGGGCATCGAGACTTCGCCAACCAGCACATCGCCATAGCCCTCTTCGCCCCAGAAACTGTGCCAGATACCGGGCAGCAAGGTGACGCTCTCGCCAGGAGACAGACGCAGTTGCGATCCCGCCGCGTGGGTCTGGCGGATGCCATCCAACGTGACGTTAACCGGTGAATCATCAAGCCGGTCGCCCGCGCGGTTATGCAGCGTGACGATCAGATTGCCGCCACCGCGATTGATGATGTCTTCCATCTTTTGTGGGTGGTAGTGCATCGGCGTCACCTGCCCTTCCCGCACGTGCATGATTTTTTCAGCGTAAGGTTTTCCCCACGGCTGACCGCCGCGCGACCCGTTGCGCAGAGTAAACAGGGTTAAGCCAGTCTGAGAGAAATCATCAGCGCCAAAACTGGTGACATCCCAGCCCAGATGCAGCGTTAGCAGCTCTTCTGCGTGGCGTTTATCCAGCGCACGCCAATGGTTGAGACCGTAATCTGCCCAGGGCGGCAGGTGCACATCCTGTCGCATAAAGAATTCGCGGGTGAGTTGCAGAATGGCGTTCACTTCGGATCGATGCATAACTCCGCTCCCAATGTGGGCGGCCCAGAGACCGCCTCAAGAAATCAACGTTATTTCACCGTCCAGCCTTTGTAGCTGCTGACAGTATTGCGATCGATCATCGTGACCGGAATCAGCACCGGTTTGTCAGGTGCGGGTTTGCCCTGCAGGATGTCGTAGCCAATCTCCACCGCTTTGGCTGCCATCACCTGCGGGTCTTGCGCTGGCGTGGCGACAAACAGCGATCCTTTACGTTTCAGGGCTTCTTCGCCGTCTGGCGAACCATCGACGCCGACAATAAAGAACTCACTGCGCTGGGCCTGCTTGGCAGCCAGATCGGCACCAATCGCCGTGGGGTCGTTAATCGCAAACACCGCATCGATCTTCGGATTGGCTGACAGCAGTCCGGTCATCACTTCCAGGCCACCATCGCGACTACCCTTGGCGTTCTGGTTATAGGAGAGCAGTTTGATATCGGGATGAGTTTTCAGCTCGTTCATACAGCCTTCAACCCGGTTTTGCACTGCTGACACCGGTGGTCCGTTGATGATCACCACGTTGCCTCTATCCTTCAGGCGATCAGAGATGTATTTACACGCCATCGCACCTGCCTGGGTGTTATCGGAGGTAATGGTGGCATTGGCACCGTCAGCCGCCACGTCGACCGCCACCACCACGATGCCTGCATCACGCGCACGTTTCACCGCGGGAGCGATGCCTTTGGAATCCGCGGCGTTAAGGATGATCATGTCCACTTTGGCGGCGATGAAGTTATCTATCTGCGCCACCTGCTGACCAAGATCGTAACCGCTGGAGACCAGCGTCACATTGACCTTGTCGCCGGCCAGTTCACGCGCCTTGAGCTCAGCACCTTTAGTGATCTGCACGAAGAACGGGTTGGCGAGATCGCCGACGGTGACACCAATGGATTTGAGTTCTTTTGCCTGCACCAGTGGCGCACTCAACAACGTCGCCGCCAGCAGTCCGGTCAGAATCGGATTAAAACGCATAGTCGATGTTCTCCTGCTTTTTTGATTATGTTGGCGACCCAGCAGATCGCCGTTGTGTGACAGCCTGTTCTCAATTAACCGAGTTGAGGGGCGTTATTGTCGCAGCCAGTTTGCCGACGGCCAGCGCACAGCAACCGGAGGGTACTCAAGTACGTGAGAGTTGCGCGCACTGCCCGGCGGTAAAATAGCTCGTTAACCCACGTGATGACGTGTGCGGTACTTATCGATGAGTACGGCGATAATGATCACTGCGCCCTTGATGACCAACTGCCAAAAGTACGAAACGCCCATCAGCGTCATGCCGTTATTCAACGTGGCGATAATCAGTGCACCAATCAGCGTGCCGGTAATGGTGCCGATGCCGCCGACAAAACTGGTGCCGCCCAGAATCACCGCGGCTATCGCATCCAACTCGTATCCCACACCCAGGTTGCCGTTGGCGCTATAGAGGCGTGAGGCGCTCATCAATCCGCCTAATCCCGACAACATGCCGCTCATGGCATAGACAAACACCAGCACCATGCCGACCTTAATCCCAGTCAGGCGCGCCGCCTGCACGTTGCCCCCTACAGCGTAGATGTGAACTCCCAGGGTAGTACGACGCAGAATGAACCAGCACAGCGCGATGACGGCGAAGGCGATGATGATGAGCCAGGGAATCGGCCCAAGATAACCATTACCTATCCACTCAAAATTGATATCGGAGTTAATCACCGTGGTACCGTTCGCCAGCAAATACGCCGCCCCGCGCAAGGCGGTATAGGTGCCGAGCGTCACGATAAAGGGCGGCAAACCTGCCCCCGCCACCAGCAGGCCGTTGAACAGCCCCATAATCAGCCCTGCGCCAAGCGCCGCTGGTATAGTCAGGCCTGCAAAGGCGGGATCCAGTGACACCACCATCGCTACCACTGCCGTAGTGCCCAGCATCGAGCCGACGGATAGATCTATCCCGCCGGTCAGGATCACAAAGGTCATGCCTGCCGCCAGCACGATATTGATCGAAGCCTGGCGGGTAATATTCAGCAGGTTAGCTTCGGTAATGAAGTTCGGTGCAACAAAGCCAAAAACCGCCACAATCAGGATCAAAATTGGCAAAATCCCCACCGTTTGCAGCAGGTCGCTCATTAAGGCGCGTTTAAGCGTTGGACTTTTTACACGTGCGGTTTCACTGGTCATTTCGGTCTCCTCAGGCCTGTACCGGCTGTGCGCCGGTGGCCAGTGTCATAATGTTTTCCTGGCTAATCTCAGCACCGCTCAGTTCACCGGCAATACTGCCTTCACGCATCACGTACACACGGTCGCTCATCCCAACCACCTCCGGCAGTTCGCTGGAGATCATCAGGATCGCCACGCCCTGTTGCGCCATCTGATTCATCATGCGATAGATTTCGCTCTTGGCACCGACGTCCACGCCGCGCGTGGGTTCATCCAGCAGCAAGATGCGCGGTGCAATCGCCACCCAACGTGAGATCAGCAGTTTCTGTTGATTACCGCCCGATAGCCCCCCCGCCCGTACCTGGGCGTGCGGCACACGAATGTTCAGTGATTCGATGGCGTCACCTGCAATCTTTTGCCCTTTGCGCCGATTAAGCAGACCGTAACTGGCATCGCGTTCCAGCGTCGCCATCACGATGTTTTCCTGTGCGGCCAGTTCCAGGAACAGCCCCTGCTCTTTACGGTTCTCGGTGAGGAAGCCAATACCACGTGCGATGGCATCTCGCGGCGAATGAATTTTGACTTTCTCGCCATCGATCCAGATTTCGCCTCCCTTGGGTTGATGCACGCCAAAAATCAGCTGCGCCAGCTCACTGCGTCCGGCACCGACCAATCCCGCCAATCCGACAATCTCCCCGGCACGCACCGAGAGACTACTGGGATGGACTTTGCGGTTATCGGTCAGGTGATTGACAGCGAGACGGACCTCGCCGAAAGGAATGTTGCGGTCTTTATTGAACAGATCGCTCAGCGGACGGCCAACCATCATACGCACCAGTTCACTGGCATTAAGCTGATCGCGCGTCAGGCTGCCAACATACTGCCCATCACGCAGCACGCTGACGCGATCCGAAAGCTCATACACTTCGGCCATGCGATGGCTAATGTAAATGATCGCCATGCCTTCGCTGCGCAGGCGTTTAATCAGCGCAAACAGCTGTTCGGTTTCGCGATTGGAGAGTGCTGCCGTGGGTTCATCCATCACCAGAATGCGGCTGTTGCGGTGCAGCGCGCGGGCAATCTCCACCTGCTGCTGTTCAGCGATACTGAGTTTGCTCACCAGATCGTTGGCACTGAATTGGGCACCCAGACGATTAATCACCAGCTGTGCCTCTTCCGCCATCTGCCGACGTTTCACCAGCCCACCGCGCGTGATCTCGCTGCCGAGAAAGATGTTCTCTGCCACGGTGAGATTAGGTGCCAGATTGATTTCCTGATAAATCAGCGTGATGCCTGCTGCCAGCGCTTCTTTTGGGCCTTTGATGGCGTAGGGTTTACCGTCGATAAGAATTTCCCCGCTGCTGGCGGTATAAGCACCGGCCAGAATCTTCATCAGCGTACTTTTCCCGGCACCGTTTTCGCCCATCAGCGCATGGACTTCACCCGGCCACACGGTCAGATCCACGCCCTTTAACGCGTAGAAACTGCCGAATCGTCGGGTGATTTCGCGCATTTCTAATATCGGTGTCGCCGCCATCGCCTGGCTCCTGCTTTCTGAAGTTGTCGCCGAGTGTTGCAACGCCAGATAAATGGAAAATGTCAGCGGCCATTCATATTTGTCATATTGCGCCCCGGTCACGCTTCTATACTCGCCGGGAGCTGAGAGGTAAGGAGTGACCGCAATGAGTCAGAGTCTGCACTGGCACGCTGGCGCGCGGGGTCGCCTGCTGCTATTTAACCTGTTAGTGGTGAGCGTCACGCTGGCGGTGAGCCTGGTGGCTATTTTTGGATTTCGCCACGCCGGTCACATTCAGGAGCAGGCACAGGCGCAAACCCTGGCGGATATGAACGGCAGCCTGGCGCTGGCGCGGGATACTGCCAACGTGGCCACCGCCGCCGTACGATTGGCGCAGGTGGTGGGTGCGCTGGAGTATCAAAGCGAGTCGGCTCGTCTGCAGCAGACGCAGCAAGCCTTGCAGCAGTCTTTATCCCTGCTGGCGAACGCGCCATTGGCCGCACAGCAACCCGCGCTGCTGGCGCGCATTCGTGAACGCAGCCAGATGCTGGAACAGAGCATCAATCAGCTGCTGCGTGTTGGCCATCAGCGCCACTTACAGCGCAACGTGATGTTAAGTGGCCTGTGGCAGGCGCAACTGCTGCTGAATCGCATTGATGTGCTCGCCAGCGACGGCGCTTTTTTGCCGCTGCGCCAGCAAACGGATGCCCTGTTAAAGGTGGCGATCCAGTCCACTGCGCCACAAGCCGCTGAACAGCAATTAAAGCAGGTGCTGCCCATTTGGTCCGCCCTACCGTTACAGGATGCGCTGGCGATGCAGCGTGACCGATTGGTCGACACCACGCGCAGCTTACAACCCATCGCTGATCAGCTTGAGCAGAGCGATATTGCCATTGCCTACGCGACCTATCGCATCAAAGCCCTGGTCGCGATGCTGAATGGTGACATCACCCATTATGTGCAACTGGTGGCGCAGCAGAGTGATGCGCGCAGTACCGCCACGCATCAGGAGCTGGACTCCATCATCGGGTTTATTGGCCTGTTTATGCTGCTGGCACTGTTGATCACCGGTTACGCAGGTTACTACATTTATCGTAATCTCGGTTCGAGCCTGACCGCTATCGCCCACGCCATGACGCGTCTGGCCCAGGGCGAGAAAAGCGTCAATGTTCCGGGATTGGCCCGCCGTGATGAGCTCGGCGATCTGGCTCGCGCCTTTAACGTCTTTGCACGCAATACGGCTTCACTGGCCCACACTTCCCGCCTGTTAAAAGAGAAAAGCAATCAGCTGGAATCCACTTTCCTCGCCATGCGCGATGGCTTTGCTTTGTTCGATAACAGTGGGCAACTGGTGGTGTGGAACGCGCAGTACGCCGAGCTACTCGGCATTCCGGCACGCGACCTGCATCGCGGCCTGCATTATCAACGTCTGCTAGAGCGAATGGATGTGCAGCTCACCAGCCTGCAGGATGCGCAGGAAGTTCGCCTGCCCGACGGCCGCACGCTGGAACTGCGCTTTAGTCCGGTGCCACGCCGTGGCATGGTCAACACCGTGCTGGAGCGCACCACACGTAAGGCGCTGGAAGAAGCGCTGCTGCACAGCCAAAAAATGAAAGCGGTGGGCCAACTCACCGGCGGTATCGCCCACGACTTTAACAACCTGCTGGCCGTGATTATTGGCAGTCTGGCCCTCACCGTGGGCCAACTCCCCTCCGGTTCACTGGCCAGTCGCATTGAGCGAGCCCGGCTGGCGGCCGACCGCGCGGCACAGCTTACCCAGCGGCTGCTGGCCTTCTCACGTAAACAGTCGCTTTATCCGCGTGCGGTATCAGTCATTGAGCTGGTCGATAATCTGCACTCACTGTTACAGCATGCACTGTTGCCCGGTCAGCAATTAGTGGTTGATGCGCAACGCCCCGGCTGGCCCGCGTGGATCGATGCCGGGCAACTGGAAAATGCGCTGATGAATCTGGTGGTCAATGCACGCGATGCCATGGAGAAACAGAGCGGAGAAATTCGCCTGCGCATCTGGAATCAGCGAATGCAGGAAGCGGATGGTAAACGCGATCGCGTCACCATTGAAGTTATCGATCACGGCTGCGGCATGTCAGCCGAGGTACGTGAACAGGTGTTTGAGCCATTTTTCACCACCAAAGAGACCGGCAGCGGCAGCGGACTGGGGTTGTCGATGGTGTATGGATTTGTGCGTCAATCTGGCGGGCAGATCGAAGTGGAAACCGCCCCCGGCCAGGGCACCACCGTGCGCCTGCTGCTGCCGCGCGCACCGGAAGCGGTCCAGCCCGCGCCGACTCTTCCCGAATTTACGCCGGGTGCCAGCAGTGACCGGCTGGTGTTGGTGCTGGATGATGAACCCGCCGTCAGGCAGACATTGTGCGAGCATCTGCATCAACTCGGCTACCTCACTTTAGAGTGTGGCGATGGCGAATCCGCACTCACGCTGCTGCGGCAGACGCCAGATATTGAGTTATTGATCAGTGATTTGATGTTACCCGGCGCGTTAAACGGGGCGGATGTGATTCGCCAGGCACAGCAGCAGTGGCCAGAACTGGCCACCCTGCTGATCAGCGGTCAGGATTTGCGCCAGAGCCAGGTCACTTTGCCACTGTGTGAACGGCTGGCGAAGCCCTGGCAGCAGGCGCAGTTGGCGCAGGCGCTGGAGCGCGCCTGGCAACGCAGTGAACGGCTCAATCGCGCACGGCAGGCTGCCACAGCGGCAACGGTTTCCCCGTAATGTAGCGCTTACGCAGTTTGCTGGAGATCACATCCATGATCATCACCACGCCAACCAACAGGATGGTCAGGAACATCACCACATCCCAGTTCCACAGGCGCATGTTTTCGGCATAAACCAGACCGACGCCCCCTGCGCCGACGAAGCCGAGTACTGCCGCCGAACGGGTATTGGATTCAATCTGGTACAGGCTCAACGCCAGGAAGGTCGGGAAGGATTGGGTAAAGATGCCGAAGCGATGTTTCTGCAAGCTGTTGGCCCCTACCGCACCTAAACCCCGGCTCGGCGAACGCTCAACCGCTTCATGCCCTTCCGCATATAGTTTGCCCAGTAAGCCCACGTCCTGTACCACAATCGCCAGCACACCCGCTAGTGGTCCCATGCCAACTGCACGCACAAAGATCAGGCCCCAGATGGCCATATCGACACCGCGCAGGATGTCGAGCAAACGGCGCACCACTAAGGAAATCGGACGGGCAATCGGATCGTGCATCACGTTGCGGGCGGCAAGGAAAGACACCGGCAGCGCAATAATGGAAGCGGTCAGCGTCCCGGCGAAGACAATCGCCAACGTGATGCCAATCTGGGAGAAGTAATAAGCAAACGGCCAGTTGATAAAATCCTGCCAGACAAACATGCGCAAGAAGTAACGGCCCAGCTGCTGGCAACCGATCAGGAACCGGCTCCACTCAATGCCGAAAAATTCAAAGAAGAACAGGTAATAGAGCACCACGGCGAGGGAGACTAAAGCCACGCGGCGCAGATAACGGTTTTGTGCGGCGAACAGTGCAGGATGTTCCTGCTTCAGTTTTGCCACATCCGGTGCTAATGCGATCATTTGATTTCCCCTTCCACCACGCGACGACGCAACCAGCCGGATACGGTATCCAGCAGCGACACCACCACAATGATCAGCAGCAGTGTGATGCTCACCTGATCGTAGCGATCCAGTTTGATATTGGTCATCAGCTCCTGGCCGATACCGCCCGCCCCCACCAATCCGAGGATAGTGGAAGATCGGAAATTCACTTCCAGACGCATAAAGCTGTAGGAGAGAAATGTTGGTTTGACCTGAGGCCAAAAGGCAAAGCGCATACGCTGTAACTTGGTGGCGCCACACGCCGCCAAACCGCGCACCGGTTTGTCCGAGGCGCTCTCAATCGATTCATAAAACAGTTTGGTCAGGCTGCCCACGGTGTGCAGTGCCAGCGCCAGAAAGCCAGGAATCGCACCGATGCCAAACGCCATCACGAACATCACAGCCCACGCCAGTTCTGGCATGGTGCGCAGGAAAGCGACAAACGCGCGGATCGCGATGCGGACGCTGCGCGGCGTCTGGGTGTTATCAGCTGCGAAAAACGCCAGTACCCCAGCCACCATCACTGCCACAATGGTCGACGACAGCGCCAGCTGCAGGGTTTCCCAGATCAGCGGCAACTGGAAGTGCAGACGGTAGCCCCAATAGGCCAGCGAGCCTTCGGTTTTTCCATCGGAGAACAGCACGGGCAGATGCAACACCGGCACGGTTTCGCCGATGTAATCGAAAAAGTGTGGCAGTGATTGCCAGACGGTGACCAGATTGAATTCCGCCATCTTGCCCGCAGCGAGGTAGAGCGCCACCAACAGCAGCGACCAGAGCACAGTGTCGCGCTTTTGCTGGCGACGAATGCGTTGGTAGTAGTGTTCGAAATCGGTCAAGGGGAATGTCCTGTGGTAGAGGGTGGTGCAGATGTGAAAAGGGTCGCCATCACGGGCGACCCTGCCGGTCAGACGCGAAATTAACCGCGTGAGCCTTTCATCAGATCACGTTTCATATCGATGATGTTCTGATAATCGGCAACGGTTGCCGGGCCGATGTGCTGAGCACCGCCCACCGCTTTAACAAAGCAGCTGTGGTCTTCTTTATCCAGCTTCTTGATCGCCGCCACCAGCTTCTGTTTGAAGTCAGCGGGCAAGTTATTGCTCACCAGGATTGGACCGTTCGGGATCAGCGGAGACTGCCAGATGATGCGGATTTTCTTCATCAGGTCAGGCTGGTCCATACGCATCATGCGGCCAAAGGCACCAGAGGTATAACCCTTGTCGTAATCACCGATCATGGAGGTCCAGGTCACTGCGCCTTCGAACTGACCATTCAGCACACCCAGGATGTCCTGCTCATGGCCGCCAGAGAAGGTGACGCTGGAGAAGGTGTTGTTGTACTTGTCGTCAACTGTGCCACCGAACTCTTTCTTGAACGCCTGGTTTGGCATCAGGAAGCCAGAAGTTGAATCCGGATCGGCCATACCGAAAGATTTGCCTTTCAGGTCTTCCAGTTTTTTGTACGGGCTGTCCGCTTTCACGATCACGACTGAGTGGTAACCTTGTGAACCGTCTTTGTCATCTACCACGATGCCGACAACATCAACCGCTTTCGGGTTCTGCAGATAGACGGAAGCGTAAGATGCTGGAGACATGCTCAGCACCATATCAATTTTGTTACCCAGCAGGCCCTGAATCACGCCTGAGTAGTCAGACGAGTTGCGCATTTTGGTATCGACATTCAGCTCTTTGTCGAAGAAATCTTTCACGCACTGGTTATCACCGATCTGCTGAGTGGCGTTCTGTCCACCCAAAATCCCGAGGTTCAATTCTTTTGGTGCATCCGCTGCGTTAACGCCAAAAGTCATTGCAACAGTCAATAAAGCTAAAGAGGTCAGTTTCATTCGTGTTTTTTCTCTTGCCGTGGAAGTTAGTGGAGCTGGTTAATTTCGTCGCCGTACAGCTCATGCAGCAAGCCGTCGGTCAACTGAGAAGGATGTCCGTCAAACAGCACTTTGCCGCGCTGAATGCCGATAACACGGGTGCAATACTGCTTCACCAGTTCAATCGAGTGCAGGTTCACCATCACGCTGATGCCCTGCTCACTCACCTGGCGCAGCACATCCATGATGCGTTTGGTGTTTTTCGGGTCGAGTGAGGCCACCGGCTCATCGGCCAGCAGGATGCGCGGGTTCTGCATCAGCGCACGGCAAATCGCCACGCGTTGCATCTGTCCACCTGACAGATTCTCCGCACGCTGCAGCGCCTGCGGCAGCATGTTCATCCACTGCAGCAGTTCAATTGCTCGCGCGCGATCCGCTTCGGAGAACACTTTGAAGAAGGATTTCAGGGTTGAGGTCTGGCTCAGGCGTCCCAACAGGACGTTAGTCAGCACATCGAGACGCGGCACCAGACAGAAGTCCTGGAAGATCATGCCGCATTCGCTGCGCCATTCGCGCATCTGGCGGCTGTTGAGCGTCACCACATCACGATCCGCTTCACCCTGACGATTGCTGAGAATCGCACCCTGTGAAGCAGAGATGGTACCGTTCAGCATGTGTAACAGTGTCGATTTGCCTGCGCCTGAGCGACCAATCACGGCCACCAGCTCGCCCGCATGCAGATCGAAGCTGACATTATCCAGTACGCGGTTTTCGCCGTACGCCTTGCACAGTCCCTGTACCGACAGCACCTTGTTGCCTTGCCCGGCGTGCGGAACATAAGGATTGTCGATAACGGTTTTCAGTAATGCCTGTGCCATGTTGCACTCCATCTCGCTGAGGTCTTGATTGCCCGTTATTACGGGCAAATCCGATGAAGTCTTGATGACAGTAAAATGATTAAACAGTGACAGCGTGTGAGGAACCGACCGTGATGGTCTGACCGTCGGTAGCCGCCAGCACATTGTCCGGTAAGCGATTATTGAGTAACCAACTGTCCATCTCATGGCTCAGGTGGATAAGCCAGGCCTGGCGCGGCGCCAGCTGTTCAATAATCTGCAATGCGCGCGTCACATCATTATGATTGCGTACGCTTTCTCGCGGCGGGTCATTGCAGTCAATCACCAGCTGATCCAGCGGTTGACCATCAAGAAAATCTGCAGTGTCCGGGGGTAATCCGCAGGTATCACACAGCCAGGCAAGCCGCGTACCGTGCCAGTCGAACAGGTAGCCATAAGTGAGTTTTGAGTGCTGCAACGGCAGCGGCGTGACCTGCAACGCCCCGAAACTGTGAGGCACAAAAGGCGTTAACGCAGAACGGAAATCCAGCAGTCCCGGATGCTTAAACAGGTCATCACAGCCCTTCTCATCCGGTGGCGCCCACACCGGAATCGGTTCACCCAATCCCCAACGCAGGCTAAAGAGTCCCGCTACATGATCCATATGAAAATGGGTCAATAAAATGCGACTTAGCTCGCCGGGACGAAAGCGCTGATGCAGATCGTGACGTCCGGCATCTAGCAAAATACGTTCGCTGCCGGTGTCAATCAGCGCACTGGTGGCAGCACGAGCGCGTCGTGGCTCAAGACGTGCACGTTCGCAAGCGTGGCAATCACAGCCAAACAGCGGCGCAGATTGCACGCCTCCAGTACCGAGAAAAGTGAGGTTCATGGCGGATGCTCCAGCAACTGGCGCAGCCGGTCGAGCGTGTCGCTGAGTGCGCCATCGTTATTGAGCGGATGGCAGTGCGCAGGCAGCGGTTCTGCCGCACGCGCCAGCCGTTTACCGATTTCGGCTTCACTTTCACGTCCGCGCTGCCGTAAACGCATTTCCAGCACCGCCGGAGAGACTTGCAGCACCAGCGGCAACAGTTGTGCCCCGTAATGCTGCTCAACAATCGGCAAATGCAGACGTGAACCATTGACCAGCACATTTAAACCCCGCGCCAGCCAGTGGTCGATTTCCTCCCCCAGCCCGTAATACAGGCCGTGCGCCTGCCAGCTAATGGCAAACAATCCTAGTGTCTGACGCCGCCGAAACTCGGCCTCGCTCAGCGCCACATGGTTTTCACCCCCGGCATCGGCCGGGCGCGTAATGTAGCGATGGGCGATGACCAGGTTATCCGGCGGCGCTTCGCGTAGCGCATTCAACAGACTGTCTTTACCCGAGCCCGAAGGCCCGGTTAGCCAGATCAGGCGCGCCATCAGAACACCAGCCTGCCCTGCGACCAGACGTGGCGAATGTGTGGGTGGCCATGTTCGGTATGCGCCAGCACCAGGTCGGCACGCATGCCTTCGCCAATCACCCCGCGATCGTGCAAGCCAATCGCGCGAGCCGGATTACGTGTCACCAGCGCGGCGGCTTGTGGCAACGTCAGGCTGTTGCGCTCATCCGCCACTAAGCGGAACACCGCGTCCAGCAGGCTCGCCGGGTAGTAGTCGGATGACAGAATATCCAGCAGGCCATGGCTGGCTAGCTCCCAGGCTGCCACGTTGCCGGAATGCGAGCCGCCGCGTACGATATTCGGCGCGCCCATCAACACCTGCATACCGCATTCGCGCGAGGCGCGTGCGGCCTCCAGCGTGGTGGGGAACTCAGCAATGGTGCTGCCCACATCGTGTGATTCGGCAACGTGTGCCGCTGTGGCATCATCATGACTGGCAATCGGAATGCCGCGCGAACGGCACAGGCCGGAAATGGCGTTGCGGTTCGGGGTGGAGAACTCGGCGGCCAGCGCCAGTTGCTCACGCTCGAACTGATCCATCTGCTCATCACTCAGCGAATATTTGCCCTGATAATAGAGGCGATACATCTCCAGTGAAGCGTATTGACGCTGACCTGGCGAATGGTCCATCAGCGATACCAGCGACAGCTCCGGCGTGCTCATCAGCTTTTCGAACAGCGGCAGAGTGGTGTTATGGGGCAGCTCGCAGCGCAGGTGCAGATGGTGATCGACACGGTTAATGCCTTTGCGGTTGCTGTCCTGAATCGCGTTGATCATCTTGCTCAGGTTCTCAATGCGATGACCGCCGTCGCGCACATCGCCGACACCAATGGCATCCAGCACCGTGGTAATACCGCTGGCGACCATCAGCGCATCGTGGCTACTCATCGCTGAGTGTGCCGGCCAGTCCACTTTCGGACGCGGCGTGAAGAACTTATCGAGGTTATCGGTGTGCAACTCGACCAGACCTGGCAGCAGGAAGGCGTTTTCGCCATCCAGTGCGCCCGCTAATTGGCTGGTACTGTCACTGAAACTGGCAATGCGACCCTCACGGATTTCCAGCGAACCGGTGACAACTTCATGTTCCAGCACCAAACGGACGTTATTGACGATCATGCTTCTGCTCCTGTTTTAACCGGCTGCATGACGTGCAGGCGATCGGCCACGCGTGCGCGCACCGCTTCGTCATGGAAAATACCCACAATGGCGGCACCACGGGTGCGCGCCTGTTCAATCAATTCCACCACCGCTGCGCTGTTGGCACTGTCGAGGGAAGCGGTGGGTTCATCCAGCAGCAGCACTGGATAGTCGGCGATAAAACCACGCGCGATGTTGACGCGCTGCTGTTCACCACCGGAGAAAGTGGATGGCGCGAGTGACCATAAACGCTCCGGCACATTCAGCCGTGTCAGCAGCTCTTTGGCACGTTTCTCACAGAAAGCACGCTCCACACCGCGCTCTAACAGCGGTTGCATCACGATCTCCAGCGTCGGTACGCGAGGGATCACCCGCAGGAACTGGCTGACCCAGCCAACGGTTTCGCGGCGAATCGCCAGTATCTGGCGCGCGGGAGCCTGTGCCATATCGATCCACTCACCCTGATGTTGCAGCCAGATATGACCGCTGTTGGCCTGATAGTTGCCGTACAGCGCGCGCAGTAAGGTGGATTTTCCGCTGCCGGAGCGACCGTGCAGCACCACGCACTCACCGGCGCACACTTCAAGATTGGCATCCTGCAGCACCGGCAGCTCGGCGCTGCTCTGGTTGTGCAGCACAAAGGTTTTGCTGAGTTTCTCTACGCGCAATAAAGGTTGCATGTTGATGTCCTGATGAAGTTAAGCCAGCACCGATGAAACCAGCAGTTGGGTGTAGGGATGGTGCGGATCGTCCAGCACCCGATCGGTCAGACCGCTCTCCACCACTTTGCCCTGCTTCATCACCAACAGACGGTGCGCCAGCAAGCGCGCCACGCCGAGATCGTGCGTGACAATCACCACCGCCAGATTGAGTTCACGTACCAGGGTACGCAGCAGATCCAGCAGTCGCGCCTGCACGGATACATCCAGTCCGCCGGTCGGCTCATCCATAAACACCAGCGTGGGCTGGGTCACCAGGTTGCGGGCAATTTGCAAACGCTGCTGCATACCGCCGGAGAAGGTGGTCGGCAAATCGTCAATGCGGTTGGCGGGGATTTCCACGTCCTGCAACCAGCGCATCGCCTCTTTACGGATATCGCCGTAATGGCGCTGGCCGACGGCCATCAAGCGCTCACCAATGTTGCCGCCTGCCGTGACCTGCGGACGCAATCCATCCAATGGATGCTGATGCACCACGCCCCACTCGGTGCGCAGTAAGCGGCGGCGATCGCTTTCACTTAGCTGATAGAGATCCTGAGCGCGATAGAGAATGTTGCCCTGCTGTGGCGCTAAACGCGCCGACAGGCTGCGCAGCAGCGTGGTTTTGCCGGAACCAGACTCGCCCACAATGCCCAAGACTTCCCCTGGATAGAGTTCAAAGCTGACGTCTTCAAAACCTTTGCCTGGCGCATAGAGGTGCGTCAGATTGTTGACCGCAAGCAGCGGCTGTTCACTGTGCATGTTGTTGTTCCTGCTGCTGGTGGCAAAAATCGGTATCGGAGCAGACAAACATGCGCGTACCGACATCATCCATGACCACCTCATCAAGGTAGCTGTGGCGTGAACCGCACAGGGCACAGGGTTCATCCCAGCTTTGTACGGTGAATGGGTGGTCGTCGAAGTCGAGGCTTTCCACTTTGGTGTACGGCGGCAGCGCGTAGATGCGTTTTTCACGGCCAGCACCAAACAGCTGCAGTGCGGGCATCATGTGCATCTTCGGGTTGTCGAATTTCGGAATCGGCGATGGATCCATCACGTAGCGATCGTTGACCTTGACCGGATAGGCGTAGGTGGTGGCGATATGGCCGTAGCGGGCGATATCTTCATACAGTTTGACCTGCATGATGCCGTACTCTTCCAGTGCGTGCATGGTGCGAGTTTCCGTTTCGCGTGGTTCGATAAAGCGCAGCGGCTCAGGAATCGGCACCTGGAAAATCAGCACCTGATCTTCCTGCAGCGGCGTCTCCGGAATACGGTGGCGGGTCTGGATCAGCGTGGCGTCTTTGGTGGCTTCAGTAGTGGCGGCCCCGCTGACGCGCTGGAAGAAACGACGGATCGATACGGCATTCGTGGTGTCATCCGCGCCCTGGTCAATCACCTTCAGCACGTCGCTGTCGCCAATGATGCTGGCGGTGATCTGGATCCCGCCGGTGCCCCAGCCGTAAGGCATCGGCATTTCACGTCCGGCAAACGGCACCTGATAACCTGGAATCGCTACCGCTTTGAGGATCGCGCGACGGATAGTGCGCTTGGTCTGCTCATCCAGATAGCCGTTGTTATAGCCGGTTAACTCACTCATCGTTTTGCTCCTGAACCTGTTCACGCAGCCGTTTCAGCAACTCCAGCTCCGCCTGGAAATCGACGTAATGCGGCAGTTTTAGATGCGAAACAAAGCCCGCCGCTTCCACGTTGTCGGCATGCGACAGCACAAACTCTTCGTCCTGCGCCGGACCGGCAATACGTTCATCGTAATCGGGTGCTTGCAGGGCACGATCCACCAGCGCCATCGCCATCGCTTTACGCTCTGAGCGCCCAAACACCAGGCCGTAACCACGGGTGAAGTGCGGCGCACCCTCAGTTTGCGTGGTGAAGCCGTTAACCATTTCACACTCGGTCAGCAGAATTTCACCGATATCAATCTCAAAGCCCAGCTCTTCCGGGCAGATTGATACGCTGAGATAGCCGGTGCGGATTTCGCCAGCAAACGGGTGATTGCGGCCATAACCACGCTGCGTGGAGTAGCCGAGCGCCAGCAAGAAACCTTCATCGCCGCGTACCAGTTGCTGCAGGCGTGCCGCGCGCGTCGCCGGATAACCGGGCGGCTCGCGTGTGATATCGCACGGCTCACTGCCATCATCCTCTTCACGTGCCGCCAGACCCTCTTTGGTCATCATGCTGAACACATGCGGACAGCGTTCAGGCAGCGCCTGATCGTCACGCGGTGCCGCCGGGGTTTCACCGTTGGCCAGCAACGTGAAATCGAGCAGACGATGGCTGTAATCGTAAGTGGGGCCGAGCACCTGGCCGCCCGGCAAATCCTTATAAACCGCCGAAATACGACGTTCGATGCGCATCTCATCGGTTTCCAGCGCCAGGCTATCAGCCAGACGTGGCAAGGTGGTGCGATAGGCGCGCAGCAGGAAGATGGCTTCCACCAAATCGCCGCTGGCTTGTTTAATCGCTAAGGCCGCGAGCTGGGGATCGTAAATGCCGCCTTCGGTCATCACGCGATCCACCGCTAATCCCAACTGTTGCGCGACCTGATCGCAACCCAGTTCCGCCACGTCACGGTCGCCACGGCGCAGATCGGCCTGAAGCTCATGGGCGCTGGCTATCGCCTTCTCGCCCCCTTTCACCGCAACGTACATCAGCACACCTCCACGTCAGTGGTGCGTGGCAAGGCCATCATCGCTTCACCGCAGGTGAAAATCAGATCCACGCCCAGTGGGAACGGATGCGGACGCTCGCGCAGATAAGTCAGAATCGCTTCCGGCAACTGTGGCGCGATGGCGCGTGATTCACGCAGGCCAGGGCCGGACAGGCGCAGGGTTAAACCCCCATTCAGGGAAGGCACTTCAATGATCAGCGTGGTGCTTTTTTCCGGTGACATATTGTCGCCCGGCGCGAACTGCGCAGGATCCGGATTTGACGCTGCATGGGTTAAGGCAAACGGTGCATGGCGCTCTTCCACAATCGGCACACCGGTGTGGAAACGCAGGTTGTTACGCACGATTTCGCTGTCTACACGGCTATCCAGCCACAGCGCACTCTCCTGATCCACCAGCGTCAGCAGTACCGCCGTCGCGGCAGGAGACAAATCGCCCCAGCCCTGTTCCAGCGGCAGTGAGACCATGACGCCTGGCTCGCTCATGGCTTTCAGGATGCGACGAAAAGCACGCTGTGAATCGGCAACCGGATGGTTAAAACTGGCGAGTAATGTCATTAGTTATCTCCGCGTACCAGCGTAAAGAAGTCCACTTTAGAGCTGGCGATTTCACGTGCACGCAGCTGACGCTGCTCTTCACGCAAGGCCGCCAGCGGGGCAATTAATTTTTCCTGCAACAGCGCATGGGTTTCCGGCTGTTGCAGCAGCGCATCAATCACGGCGCAGCGTTCGGCATGGGCTTTATCGCGGCCCAGCACATAGCTGAAGCCAAGGGTGCCATCGTGCAGTTTCACTACGGCACGCGTGACGGTGGCATCGCCCATTACGAAGCGTTTGCCGCTACCGCCCATGCGCGCCTGCAAACGGGTTAAACCGGTTTCGGCGGGACGAATCGCTTCAAATTGTGCATTGAGGTGCAGCGACTGCCAGTGGGCATTTAGCTGGCTGGCTTCGCTGTGCGCGAGTACCGATAGCCAATGCTGGCGAGCGGTTTGCTGTTTCATTCATGCTCCAGAGTCAGTTCAATCATGTCGCCACGCGTCAGGCTGACGGAGTATTCCGCTACCTGACCGTCACGGTGTTTATTCAGGGTGCGCACGCAGAGCAGCGGTGACTGCAGGGCAATCTCCAGCTGTTTACACTCTTTAGCCTGGGCGCGGCGGGTGCTGATTCGGGTTTGCGAACGCGTTAAATCGAGGCCAAGGTGCTGCTGCATAAAGTCATGCAGCGAGCCGTTCTGGAACTGCTGTATCGTCGGCCACCAGCTCAGTTCCGGCAGGAAGTGATTGATGACACACACTGGCACACCATTGACCCGGCGCAGCGTACGCAGATGAATCACGTTGTCGCCTTCATTAATGGCCAGTGCACTGGCCACATCACTGCTGGCGGGACGCAATACCGCCAGTAACCGCTCACTGGTGGGGTGGCTGCCCTGCTCCAGCAGGTTTTGGCTAAAGCGCGCCTGCGCATGCAAGGGGTAATCATAGGGACGCATCAACACCAGGATGCCGACGCCGTGACGGCGTTGCAGCAGCCCTTTGTTCACCAGTTCATCCACCGCGCGGCGCAACGTATGGCGGTTGACTTCATAGTGGTCGGCTAACTGCTGTTCGGAAGGCAGATAGTCACCGCAGCGATAACGCTCTTGCAGTGCCTGCTCCAGTTGGGCGGCGACCGCCTGGTAAACAGTGGTCGGATGTCTGGATATCTCCATCACGTTCAATACCTCATTCGCTATGGTTGAGGAACGCAGCGACAAGTGCTGCGAGATGGCGACTACAGTGCGCGAGCCAGATGACAGCGCCGTGACGGCTCAATGACGCAAGGATGAATTTGCTTTAGGGCAGCAGGATCGAAGCGAAACGGCTGCGGTTTTAATAAAAAATTTTTAACTGTTGCCTTTGTGACAGTGTTCAAAAAATTATCGCTTATTTTCACCACCTTATCGCTTTCCTTACTGGGTGCAGCTTGCGTAAAGTCTGCTAACGTTATTGATGAGCCCTCCTTGTCACGCGAACCTTAAAATGATTAATACAATCAAACTGTCAGATGGATTCAGACGCAATTTCGTTCGGGAAGTGATTTTGCCTTTGGTGGCGATTTTAGTTTTAACCTTTGCCGGAGCAGGTGTTGGCTTGTTCTGGGGCACCTCGCTGAGCAATGAACAGGCTCGCGATCAACAGCAACGCATGATTGAGGCCTCCTTTAGCCAAAGTTTGAATGAACATTTGCGTCAGCTGCGCAGTTTGACTCGCTGGTCGCCTCTCGCTGACCAATTGGCGTTGGGCGTGCCGGATCAGAACTGGTTAGATCAAAATATCGGCGGCTGGCTTTATGACATGTTTGACCACCAGTTGATTCTGCTGATGGATCGTAACAATCAGCCACTGGCGGTCTGGCGTGAGGGTAAACGCGTATCCAGTGACAGCGTAGGGCAATACCTTAAAGACATGCTGGCCAGTCCGCTCGTGGTGAGCAGCGATGAGGTGGCGGGTCCCAGCGATCGCGCCGATTTCGTGCGCATTGGGCAACGTGCCGCGGCCCTGGCCGTTGGCGATATCAGCAGCACCCGTGAAGCAGGCCGCTATCGATTAGTGAGTATCAAATTCCTCGATGATGGCTATTTACGTAATCTGGCGGATCGCAGCCAGCTGCAGCAGCTGCATTTTAGCGATGGCGCGCCGCAGCCCGGAACAGATGCACTCTACCAACTGAATTCACAGCAAGGCGATGCCGTGGGTTACCTGAGCTGGCTACCGGATAAACCCGGTGCGCAGATGTTGCGCATGCTCGGCCCTTCAACACTGTTATCCGTGCTGCTGATTACCCTGCTCTGTCTGTTTATGGTCAGGCGCATCTGGACCTCCTCTCTCAATCTGTCGCAATCTTTGCTTAAGCTCGGTGCCAGTGAAGCGCAAGCGCAGCATCTGGCTTTTCACGATGTGCTGACCGGGTTGCCGAATCGGGCGCTGGTGGAAGATCGGCTGACCCAGGCGCTGGCGGCATCCGCCCGGCACGATCAGCGTGTGGCGCTGCTGTTGCTTGATCTCGATCGCTTTAAAAACATCAATGATACCTATGGTCATCATGCGGGTGATGAGTTGATCATTGAGGTGGCGCGCCGCCTCACGCACATCTTGCGTGCCAGCGATACCGTAGGACGCATCGGTGGGGATGAATTTATTGTGATGATGCCGGACGTCGATAACATCGGTCAGGTGCAGGCATTGGCAAAACGCATTATCAGTGAGCTGAGTGAAGCCTATGAGCTGCAAGGCAGCGAAGTCTGGGTTGGGGTCAGCATCGGGCTGGCGCTGGCCCCTAAAGATGGCATTGACCGTATGGAGCTGATGCGTAAAGCGGACATCGCGCTCTATGAGGCGAAAAACAGTGGTCGCGGCCAGTATCGCCAGTTCGAAAAAGTGATGGATGAATCGCTGCGCACCCGCCAGCAGATGGCGACGGATTTACGTCAGGCGCTGGTCAATTTCGATGGCCTGCGCGTGTGGTATCAACCCCTGATGGAGATCAGCGGACAGCGTGTGGTGGGATTAGAAGCCCTGCTGCGCTGGCAGCATCCGGTACGTGGTGATGTCTCGCCGGGTGACTTTATCGCCATCGCCGAAGAGACCGGGATGATCATTCCGCTGGGCGAATGGGTATTACGTGAAGCCTGTAAAACCTCACTGAAATTGCCGCAGGTGATTGTGGCGGTCAACGTTTCTCCCGTGCAGTTCCGCGCCAGTGGCTTTGTGGAGCGCATCGTTGAAATTGTGCGTGAAGAAGGCGCCAATCCGCATCATATGGAACTGGAGATCACCGAAGGCGTATTGATTGAGGATGAGCACGAAGCGCGCAATAACATCATCGCGCTGCGTGAGGCCGGTTTCCGGATTGCGCTGGATGATTTTGGCACCGGTTATTCCAGCCTCAACTATCTCAGCACGTTCCCGGTCGACAAAATCAAGATTGATCGCTCCTTCACCCAATCACTGGGCGTGGCGCAAAATTCTGCGGCAATCGTTGAATCCGTGGTGCGTCTGGGTCACGCCATGGGCTTAACGGTGACCGCTGAAGGGGTCGAAACCGAAGGCCAGAAAATGGCGCTGGCCGATGCGGGATGTAATCAGCTGCAGGGATATCTGTTCAGCCAGGCCGTACCGTTTGAAGAGATTGAAAAGATGATATAAATGCCCAGCGGGAGGAAAGTGTTCCGCCCTGCGGGCATTGACGTCAAAACCGCGCCGCTCGCGTTTAATCCGGTTAGCGGTGGCGGCGCGATCTACCCTGCACCAGGGTTATGACGGAAAATCTGTATCAATCGACGTCTGTTTCCAGTCTTCGATCTGCGCCAGGCGCTCTTTCAACTTATTGGTCACCGCCTCATAACCCCATGCGCCCATCACCAAATGGCGCGGAGGATTGTCATGTTCGGTGATGGCAATCATCGCCGTGGCCGCGCGAGCCGGATCGCCCGCCTGGGTGCCGCTGTATTCGGAAGTGGCTTTCATGCGCGCCGCCGCCGTATCGGCATATTCCGGTAAGGTGCTTGGCGTCTGGTGCAGTGAACGCCCCGCCCAATCCGTGCGGAATGGCCCCGGCTCGACACAAGTGACATGGATGCCTAAAGGCGCCGCTTCCACCGCCAGGGAATCAGACCAGCCTTCCACCGCGTGTTTGCTGGCCGAATAGTAGCCTGAACTGGCAAAGCCAATAAATCCGGCCACTGAGGTGATATTGATCACGTGCCCGCGACGCTGTTTGCGCATCGCCGGTAATACCGCACGCGTTAAGGCAAACAGGCCAAAGACGTTGGCATCGAATTGATCACGGATCTCGCGATCATCACCCTCTTCGACTGAACTCTGATAGCCGTAACCCGCATTGTTAACCAGCACATCAATGGTACCGAATTTCTCCAGCGCCGCGTGAACCGCGTGATCGATACTGTTCTGATCGGTCACATCCAGTGCCACCGCAAGGGCGTTGTCATGCCCCGCCACCAAATCCTGCACTTTCGCCGGGTCACGCGCGGTCACCACGGTGTGAAAGCCGCGCGCAATGGTCTGCTGCGCCAGCTCCCGGCCAAAGCCGGTTGAACAACCAGAAATAAACCAAACGGGCGTGTTTGCTGAAGCCATAGTGACATCCTCTTAAATGCGCCTGATGAACCGTCATCGGGCAACAAAAGACTATGGCAAAGCCTGAAGCTGAATATTAGCGCTTAGTGCGACCGGTTCATCATCGCCGGATAGCGCTGGTGCAGATTTTGAAAGATAGCCTGCATCTGCGCGTCAAGTGCTGCCGGTTGCGCATTCGCTGTGGCACCCTCAAGTGCTGCCGATTGTGTATCTACTACGACTGCTTCAAGTGCTGCCGTTTGGGTATAGGCTGCGACCGCTTCAAGTGCTGTCGGTTGGGCACCTGCCGCCACGGCGTCAAACACCTGCTGCTTGAGGAAATGTCTCCAACTGATGGGTGCGGCAGCCAGAAACGCCGTGAGCAAAGCATAGCGCGCCGGTGTCCAAAGCTGTTCAAATGCCGTGCGGGCCGGGCCGTGATCAAAATGCTGCCGGGCTTCGCGCTGCATCTCAGCGCGTAAACGCGCAGTGGTGACCTCATCCACCTCATCATCGATGATCGCCACGCCATAGCTATCACGTGCTACTTGCACTGAAACAAATCCGCAGCGCACATCCTGCAGCACCGCCGCCGGCTCGCGTTCCACCGGCAGGCCATAGCCGCCCGCGCCCGGCCCGCGCACCTCAACGATATCACCCGGCTGGCAACAAATGACATCGGTGTTGCCGTGTTCAATGACCTTGCCGTTGCGCAGCGTGCGGAAGTGCGACAATGCCCCTGACTCACCGCCCAGCACGCCAGCCGAAGCGAACACTGACCGGTTGCGATTGCGCGCCGTTACCGTGGTGTTGGGCGCGGTAATTTCAAACGCCATCTCCGTGGCCAGACCGCCGCGATAGCGCCCGGCACCGGCACTGTCCGCCGCCAGCCCATAGCGATGGAAATGGATGGGGACTTCTGCCTCGTTGATCTCAATAGGCGTGTTTTTCAGAAACGCCGATAACCCGCCAGAACCATCCGGGCCATCATGACGTGGCGTTCCGCCCGCGCCACCGCCGACAGGCCCTAGCGAGGCCACGACGCTGCGGTTCTGACTATCGCTGGTACGAATATTCATGATTGAGTTGCCGCCGGGTGAGTTAGCCGGTAAGCGATCGGGCAATGCCTGGGAGAACACGCCAATGGTGGCGATCTGCGACAACGCGCAGGTCAGCGAACGCATGCCTACCGCTGCAGGCGCTTCACAGTTCATTACGGTGCCCGGCGGCAGGATGGCGCGCGTCGGGCGTAAGGTGCCCGCATTAAGCAGCAGATGGCGATCCAGCGTTGAGAGCACATAAGTCACACCCACCAGCGCCAGCGGATGCCGTTCACGGCCGCCGGTGGGCATATTCAGCGAGGAGGCCAGCTGCGGATCGCTGCCGGTGTAATCCAGTTCCAGCGTGTCGCCGCTAATGCGCAGCGTGATCGCCACGCGGCACGGATAGCCGCCTTCACCATCTTCGTCGGCAAAGTCAGCATAGAAGTATTCACCATCCGGAATGGTGGCGATAATGCTGCGCGCCTGCGCTTCGGCGTAGTCCAGAATGCCTTCAATGCCCTGCAGGAAATCCTCAATACCGAAACGCGCGATGATGTCATGGATCTTACGCTCGCCCACGTTTACCGAAGCAATCTGCGCTTTGAAATCCCCCCAGTTTTGCTCTGGTACACGCACGTTGAGGCGCATAATGCTGGCGACTTCTTCATTCAACTCACCGTTGCGCACAATCTTGAGTGGCGGAATGCGAATGCCCTCCTGCACGATATCGGTCAGCGAGCGCGACAGCGAAGCCGGCACCGCACCGCCCACGTCGGTGTTGTGAATATGACCCACCACAAAACAGACAATTTCACCGTTATGGAACACCGGCTTCCAGATGTGGATATCCGGCGAGTGGGTGGCCACATTGCCCGCATACGAATCATTGGTGATGCAGATATCGCCCTCTTCGTAATGATCGATTAACGCCAGCACCGGGCCGTAATCGATGCCGCTGTACCAGGGCGCGCCAAAGCTGCGTGGCGAAGCGAACGCCATGCCGTCACGGCTGACAATCTGACAGGAAAAATCTTCGGTCTCTTTAACGAAAGTGGAGTGCGCGGTGCGCATCAGCGTAAACGCCATCGCATCGGCCGCAGCGGCACAATAGTTCGCGAGAATTTGCAGGTTACGTCCGTTAATGGCCATATTAGTTTGCCTCCACAGGCGTAATCAGCAAGTTGCCAAAGGTATCGACATCCACCTGCATCTGCGGTGGAACGCAGGTGGTACAGTCATCCTGTGCGATGATCACCGGTCCGTTGAGATGATGCCCGGCCCGCAGACTGGCACGCACCACCACATCCACCTGATGCGATGCGCCATCAATCCAGGCACTGACACGTTTCGCAACGGCAACGGGCTCGGTCGCGTCGGGTAAGATATTGAGCGTCGGCTTCGATGTGGGCGAGGCGATCACTAAACGCAGGTTGATAATCTGCACGGGTGCATTGGCATCACAGTGACCAAATAGCAGCTGATGCTGGCGGTCAAAGGCCTCGTGCAAGGCCGCCACGTTGGCCTGCGCCAGCCACTCTGGCTGTAGCGCGACTTCGATCTCAAACGACTGACCGCGATAGCGCATATCAGCGCTGTAGTGCAAGGTGAATGGCATATCAGTGCCGTGTTGCTCGCACAGCCAGCCGCGTGCGCGTTGGCTCAGACCTTCCGCTTCCGTTGCCAGCGCATCCGCCAGCGTCGCGTCCAGATCGCTATAAAGCGTGCGGATAAAATCATTGCGGATATCCGCCACTAACCCTCCCAGCGCAGACAGCACGCCCGGCGTAGGCGGCACGATCACTCCTTTCATATTGAGTTCGCGGGCGAGGAAACACCCCATCATCGGGCCCGCGCCGCCAAAGGCGAGGAACCAAAATTCACGCGGATCCAACCCAAACCGCGACAGCAGTCCGCTGGTATCACCGTACATACTGGAGATCGCCAGCTCGATGGCGGTTTCCGCCGTCTCTTCCACCGTGATACCCAGTTGATCTGCCAGCGGTTGCCAGGCAGCACGTGCAGCAGCAATATCGACTTTCACCGCGTTGTAACCGAGATCGCCATGACCGATCATGCCACAGGCGGCAAAAGCATCGGTCGCCGTCGGTTGCGTCCCTCCACGCTGGAAACACACCGGCCCGGGCAGCGATCCGGCGCTATCCGGGCCCATCTGCAGCACGCCCTGGTTATCGATCCACGCCAGCGAGCCGCCACCCTGCCCCACCGAGGTGACTGCCACTGACGGAATATAAATCGGGAAATCACCGATGATTTCACCGTTGCCCTGCGCCACTTGCCCATCGACGATCACCGCCACGTCCGCGCTGGTGCCGCCAATATCAAGACTCAGGATCTTGTCGAAACCACAAGCGCTGGCAAGAAAGCTGGCACCGATCACCCCTGAAGCCGTGCCGGACAACACCATCTGCACACATTCACTTTTCGCCTGCTCCACGCCCATCACGCCACCATTGGACTTGGTGATACGCGGCGGAGGCTTAACGCCCATGGTGTGCAACGCCTGTTCAAACGATTCCAGGTAGTGAATCACCATCGGCTGCACATAGGCATTAATGGTGGCGGTGATAGTCCGTTCATATTCGCGAATGATCGGCCAGATGTCGGCGGAGCAAGAGGTGAGCAGTTCAGGCGCCACCTCGTCGATAATGGCTTTGACTGCTGCTTCGTTGTGGCGATTGCGATAACTGTGTAACAGCGACACCACAATGCCCTGACAACCCGCCGCACGCGCCTGATCAATGGCATCCAGCACACTTTGCCGATCCACTGGCTGCAACACGGTGCCGTGGCGGTCCGTTCGCTCTTTGATGGCAAACACCCGATCGCGGGTAATCAATGGTGCCGGACGTCGCGAAAAGAGATCGTGAATATGAGGAATTTTGAGACGCGCCAGCTCCAGCACATCACAAAATCCTTCGGTGGCAAACAGCGCCAACCGCACGCCACGTCGCTGAATGACCGCGTTGATGCCCACGGTGGTGCCGTGGGTAAAATAGTCAATATGCTGGGGTTCAATCCCGTCACGCTGCTGCAACTGCGACAGCCCGGTGAGGATTTCGCTGCCGGGCTGATCCGGTCGCGACAGGACTTTTAAGGTATGAATCTGATGAGTCTGTTCATTCAGCACGGCAAAATCCGTAAAGGATCCGCCAATATCAACGCCAACGCGGTAACCCATGGTGAGCAAGCTCCGTTATCAGGAGAGAGGAAATTCCATCAGTTTTTGCGGATCCTGCACCACACGCCAGCCAAGGCGCTGATACAGCTGATGGGCATCATTAGTAGAGAGCATCCAGCGGTGCACCGTGGCCAGCTCCGGGTGCGCACGCACACAGGTCGCCAGCCAGCTGCCCAGTCCATGGCCCCGCCAGTTTTCATCGATCATCACATCGCACAGCCAGCCAAATCGAGTGTAATCCGTCACCAGTCGCGCGAAGCCAATCTGCTGTTGCTGATGGTAAACACCAAATGGCAACGAACCGGCAAAAGCGCGCTCGGTTTTGGCGCGTGGCTGCGCGTTGGCCCAGTAAGACTTCTCAGTCAATTGCTGGTGGATGTAATCCATATCAAGGCGCTGGCGATCGGTAGAGATGGTGAACTCGTCGCGCTGCCATTGATGATCGGCAAGGGTTAAAGCGGTCATGGCAACTCCTTGTAAAGCGATAAATTGAGTGTACGGATATGCAGGCACAGGACGCGCGTGAAGCCACGACCGGAACAGTAAAGATAAAGGGAATTTACGGCAGAGAAGAAATTTTATGCTGTGGCAAATGCGTTCGGAGGTTTAGGGGCGAATAGTGAAGTGGAAACAATACCTTCTCCCTGTCTGGGAGAAGGTCAGGATGGGGTCAATTACACACTAAAATCCACAGAATTATGCTTAGCAATCAGCGATCGCAATGGAACGGTGCTTTTCATAATCGGGGATTTAATCACGATATAGCTGAAGTACTTATCGATGCCGATTTGTGCGTCCAGCATCTTCTCAATCACTTCCTGGTAGTGCTCGATGCTGCGGGTAATAAAGCGCAGCAAATAGTCGTAGCCGCCGGTAATCAGATGGCACTCCATCAGCTCATCCACGTCGCGAACCGAATTTTCGAATTTCATAAAATCTTCGCGTCGATGGCCCGAGAGCGTGACCTCGGTGAACACCGTAACGGAATCGGTAATTTTGGTCAGATTGATATGGGCTTCATAGCCGGTAATAAATCCAGCCTGCTCCAGGCGCTTCACCCGTTGCAAACAAGGGCTGGGCGAAAGTCCTACGGCGTCGGCGAGATTGACGTTGCTGATACGGCCATCTTTTTGTAGTTGCACCAGGATGTTGATGTCGATGCGGTCGAGTTTCATTAAGCCGTTCATAGCACCCCTCATTGTTGACCAATCGCGCAGGCTGATACGATGGTATATCACGCTTTGACGTGACGGCGCTAGCGACTTCCGCACGCCACGTCATTCATTGGTCGAGTCAATAATTCCAGAGATATCAATGAGGAAGCCGGATTTATCCCAGGCGACCACTGGCGCGGGCCAGCGCAATATCAAAGATATGTAACGCTTCTTCCAGCTGAGAATCTGTGGTCACCAGTGGCGCGAGGAAGCGCACCACGTTGCGATGCAGGCCACACTTGATCAACAGCAGGCCTTCCTGACAGGCGCAGTCGAGGATTTTCTGCGTCATCGCAGCGTCAGGACGTTTGGTTTCGAAGTCGATGATCTCCACCGCCTGCATAAAGCCCACGCCACGTACTTCACCAATGCAGGCATATTTCTCCGCCAGCTGTTGCAGACGTGCATTCAGCTGTTCACCCAGCTGATTGCTGCGCGCCAGCAGATTGTCGTTTTCCAGCAGGTCCAGCACCGCCAGCGCCGCCGCACAGCCCAGCGCGTTACCGCCATAGGTGCCGCCAAGACCGCCCGGCAAAGGCGCATCCATGATGGCTGCTTTGCCGACTACGCCGGAAATCGGCAGACCGCCCCCCAGACTCTTCGCCACGGTCACCAGATCCGGTGTAATGCCCAGTTGCTCGAAGGCAAACAGCGTACCGGTGCGACCAAATCCGGTCTGCACTTCATCGAGAATCAGCACGATTCCGTGTTTTTCGGTAATGCGACGCAGCGCTTGCATAAAGTTCGCACCCGCTGGCAGGAAGCCACCGTCGCCCTGAACAGGCTCGATGATGATTGCTGCCACACGCTCCGGCAGGATCTGCACGGCGAACAACTGTTCCAGCGCTTGCAGGCAGTCATCATCGCTGACGCCATGGAAGGCATTAGGATAAGGCAGGCGATACACCTCTGAGGCGAACGGGCCGAAGTTCTGTTTATACGGCTGGCTCATCCCCGTCAGGGTACAGCCTAGCAACGTACGCCCATGGAAGGCACCATCAAACGCGATAATGCCGCTGCGGTTGGTGTGCGCACGGGCAATTTTCACCGCATTTTCTACCGCTTCCGCCCCGCTGGTGAAGAACACGCTTTTGAAATCTTCACCTTTGCCGACCAGCGTATTCAGCCGCTGCGCCAGCTCGATATAGCCCGGGTAGGCAACGACCTGGAAACAGGCGTGTGACACCAGCCCAAGCTGTTTTGTCACCGCATTCACTACCGCCGGATGGTTATGGCCCACATTAAGCACCCCAATCCCGCCGACAAAATCGAGATAGCGATTGCCCTCGACATCCCACACTTCACTGCCTTTTGCCCGCTCAATCACCAACGGATGCGCGGTGACCACACCACGCGGCACGTTCTGTTCACGTGCATCCAGTAACAGGCCGTTATCGCTATACGTTTGCTGCTCCGCCATGACATTCTGCATTTTCAAAATCCTCATCCACGTAACGTTCGGTTGGCTCAAGTATCGCAACCCGTTGGTTTCTCACGCTGCCGTAATCAGCAAAGCAGCGGCATTTCGTTTCAAAATCTTCTGCCAATCAGCAGGGAAATTCTGCACGCAGCGCGTGGCGGGCGATGGCCGTCAAAGTCTGAATACCGTGCGGGATCAGTGCATCGTTGAAGTCGTAAGATGAATGGTGCAACGGCTGGCTGGGTGCCGATCCGATCCACAGATAAGCCCCCGTTCTGGCCTGCAACATAAAGGCAAAATCTTCCGAGGTGAGAGCAGGCTGTCTGGCTTGTTCAGCAGGGAAGCCCGCCTCACGCAGGGCATCCAGCGCCAGTTGTGCAGCACCCGCATGATTGACCGTGGCCGGGTAATAACGCAGATAGCTTACCTCTGCCTGCAGACCGTGCGCCGCCGTGACATATTGCGCCATTTCACGCAGGCGGCTTTCAATGATGTCCTGCGCCGCCGGGCTGAACGTACGTACCGTGCCGGTAATACTGGCCTCCGCCGGAATCATGTTGTGTGAGAAACCGCCCTGCATGCGCGTCACCGTCAGCAAACCCGGCTCGCACGGGTCAAGTGCGCGCGCCACCAGCGTATTGAGCTGCACCACCAATTCACTGGTGGCCAGCAAGGTGTCACGCGTCAGGTGTGGCTGTGCAGCATGACCGCCACCGCCCTTTACCGTGATATCAAAACGGTCCGCCGCCGCCATGATGGCACCCGGCCGCGTCTGCACTTCGCCCAGAGGCAGTTCAGGCCAGTTATGCAGGGCAAATACCGCATCGCAAGGAAATTGCTGGAACAGGCCGTCATCGATCATCGCTTTCGCGCCGGCTAAACCTTCTTCCGCTGGCTGGAAGATAAACACCAGCGTGCCGTCAAAATCGCCCTGCTGAGCCAACTGGATAGCCGCGCCCAGCAGCATCACCGTGTGACCATCGTGACCGCAGGCGTGGCAGACATTGTCATGCACACTTTTCCACGGCTGGGTGCCGTTATCCTGCATCGGCAGCGCATCCATGTCCGCGCGCAGACCTATCATGCGCGGTCTATTTCCACGTTTCAGCACACCGACCACGCCGGTTTTACCCAGGCCGCGATGCACCTCAATGCCGTGCTCTTGCAGCACCTGCGCCACGATGTCGCTGGTGCGCGTTTCCTGATAGCCCAGTTCGGGATGGGCGTGCAGATCCCGTCGCAGAGCGACTAATTGATCCAGTTGCATATCAGTATCCCCGGTTACGATCGATAAGGCCGACCATGGGTTCGCCACGTTGATAGCGGCGCAGGTTATCGAGTAGCGCAGCCACCGCGCTGTCGGTTTGCGTCTGGCTGGCAATGTGCGGTGTGAGCCAGATCGCCGGATGCTGCCAGAAAGGATGCTCTGGCGGTAAAGGTTCGGGATCGGTCACATCGAGCACGGCAGCGCTCAATTGTCCGCTGGCCAGTGCCGTGAGCAGATCGTCATGATTTAACTGCGGGCCACGCCCCACCTGTACCAGTGCGGCTCCGGCAGGTAACTGCGCAAACAGCTCAGAGTTGAGTAAACCGCGCGTGTTGTCAGTCAACGGCAGCAAACACACCAGAATGTCGCTGTGTGCCAGAAACTCAGCCAATTGCTCAGCGCCATGCCAGCAGCGCACGCCCTCGAGTTCACGCGGTGTCCGGCTCCAGCCAGCACACTCAAACCCTAATGACACCAGCTGCTGCAAAGATGCCTGGCCGAGTTCGCCTAAGCCCATGACGCCCACCCGCCGCTGATTGGCGGTGCGAATCGGGTGCGTTTGCCACGTTGCTGCGCGCTGTTGCTGGAAATAGCGCGGCATATCACGATGCAACCCTAGCACGGCAAAAGTGACGTACTCCACCATGCCTTGCGTCAGGCCGGGTTCGATCATGCGCACCACCGGCAAATCGGGCGGCAGTTGGCTGAGATCGAACTGATCGGCCCCCGCGCCCACCGACAGTAGCGCTTTGAGATTAGGGAAGGTCGCCATGACATCTTCTGGCGGTTGCCAGGCCACCAGCAGTTCAACCTGTTCTGCGTCACCCACATCCGGCCAGATATGCAGCTGCACATCCGGTGCATGTTCAGCCAGCCAGCGCTGCCAGTGGGCTCCACGCGTGGCTTCCGATTTATAGACGATATGCATCACGCCATCGCCTGGGTCATCAACCCAAACGCCTGCATCTCACCGGCTTGCGGTGACCAAGGCGTTCCCCGATACATGGTGGTGGGCGCGTCAACCTTGACCAGCCCCAGTTTTTCCAGCCAGCTCGCCAGCGGTAAAGCCGCATCGGTATCGATGCGCACGAACTCGCCGCGTAAACCCTGCATCAGCGCGGCAATTAACGCCTGTGCCACCTCGATATTGCGCGCAATCACCGGGCCAATTGCCCAGCCGTGACCAAATCGGCGCAGGCTGGCAAACCCTTGCACCCGCTGCTGCGCGTCATGCAGCAATACCGTTTGATGGTCAGCGATCAGCGTTTGCATCAACTGTGGACGCCACATACCGTGAGCCTGATGGTCTAATTCGGTGAGTAGATCGACGTCATTCGCCTCGGCATTACGCAGCGTTAAACCGGTGGGGATACTCACCGCAGGCACCGCTGCCAGCTCACGTGTCTGGTGCTGTTGGATGGTGCCCGTCACCTTGTAGCCGAGCTTCTGATACAGCCCCTGCCCCATTTCTGTGGCATGTAAACGAATCACGGCGTCCGGGAATTTTTCCATCACGGCCAGCATCAGCTGCTTACCAATGCCGCGCCCCTGGCAGGTGGGATTCACCACCACCAGACCAATGGTTGCGGCGTGTTCACCCCAACGCCAGCCAAAGGCGCTGCCAACAAATTTGCCCTGCTCTTCAGCGACCACGCCTTCACCCAATGCCAACGCCTGCTGCCAGTCTTCACGACGATGCGGCCACTTGAGCTGTTGGGTGATGGCATAGCCGTGTTCAATATCGTCCTGCGTCATGGCGCGTAATGTGATCATCTGCTGCTCCTTTCTTGTAAAACACACCCGCGACGTAGCGGCGCAATCTGCTGCGCGAGCGGTTTCGCCATTAAGATGTGCGATTTATCGCATCGCTACGAATGCCGTGATATTTATTCTGCTTTAAGCACTTCTTCGTGCTCATCCAACCAACCCTGTCGCAGCTCCGGCACCGCCCGTTTAAGACGTTCGAAGTACAGCTCACTGGTCGGCTTATCATATTCAGCGCGGGAAATCTGCGTGACGATGCGGCCTGACTTCATCACCACGATATCATCGCAAACGGCGCGCACGGCATGCATATCATGGCTGATAAACAGCACCGACAGTCCCAACTCACGACGCAGTTCGCTGATCAAATCCAGTACGGCGGCGGCGACCACCGTATCTAATGCCGATGTCACTTCATCGCACAGAATCAGATCCGGCTCCGCCGCAAGGGCACGAGCCAGATTCACACGCTGCTTCTGCCCACCGGACAGCGCCCATGGGCGGCGCCACAACACTGAGCGCGGTAATTTGACCAGGTCCAGTAACTGATGCAGACGCCGCTCAAGATCGGCCCCTTTCAGACCGTGGAACAGCACGAGCGGGCGAGTAAGAATACGTTCCACGTTGTGAGCCGGGTTCAGCGCGGTATCCGCCATCTGGAACACATACTGGATCCGCCGTAGTTCGTTATCCGGGCGTTTGTGCATGTCGCCATTGATGTAGTGACCATTAAACAGAATATGACCGTGACTCGGGGCATTAAGGCCGGCAATCGCATGCGCCAGCGTGGTTTTACCCGAACCCGACTCGCCGATAATGCCAATCGCTTGCCCTTTCCACAGCTTGAGATTGATATCTTCCAGAATCAGCGTTTTCGGTTTGCCCTCACTGTCACGCGGGCCATAACCGGCGCTGAGATCACGCACTTCCATCAGCGGCTGTGCATCAGCCTCTGCACAGGTCCAGCTACTCTCGCGCTCTTTCTGACGAGCGGCATCCATCAGCAGTTGGGTATATTCAGCCTGCGGCGCACCAATCAGCCGCTCTGTGGAACCATATTCCGCCATTTTTCCGCGCAGCAGCACCAGAATTCGATCCGCCATCTGCGCCACTACCGCCAGATCGTGACTGACATAGATGGCCGTAACGCCGCGCTGAGCCACTACGCGACGAAACGCTTTTAGCACTTCAACCTGTGTCGTGACATCCAGGGCGGTGGTCGGCTCGTCGAGGATCACCACATCCGGATCGCCGATCAGCGCCATGGCCGTCATCAGACGTTGCAGCTGTCCGCCAGAGACCTGATGCGGGAAACGGTCGCCAATGGTGTCAGGATTCGGCAATGCCAGCTCGCGAAACAGCGTGATCGCCTTCTCTTTGGCGGCTTTGCGTTTCATGGTGCCATGGATCACCACTGGCTCGATAACCTGGTCGAGAATACGCATCCCCGGGTTGAAGGAGGCTGCTGCACTTTGGGCGATGTAGGCCACTTTGTTGCCGCGAAATTCGCGCAGCTGGCCGGGCGACAGACTACGCACGTCGGTGCCCGCCAGATGAATGTTGCCCTCGGCGATGCGACAGCCGTGGCGCGCATAGCCCATCAGCGCCATGGCGATGGTGGTTTTACCCGAACCGGATTCACCGATCAGCGCCAGCACTTCGCCTTTTTGTACGGTAAAACGGATATCTGAAACCAGATCGATCTCTTCGCCCTTATCCGTCTCGGCGGTGACACGCAGGTTTTCAACGGAGATCACGGGCATGGCTGTATGGGGTGTCACGTTCATGCTCCCTCCTTCGCCAGCGTCAGCGGACGCATCTGTTGCAGGCTGTCAATAAACAGGTTGGCGCCGATGGTTAAACTGGCAATCGCCACTGCCGGCATCAATACCGCAGGCGAACCGTTAAACAGGCCTTGTAGATTTTCACGTACCAGCGTGCCCCAATCAGCATAAGGTGGTTGCACGCCTAAGCCCAGGAAGCTCAAGCCGCTGAGTAACAGCACGATATAGACAAAACGCAGGCCAAAATCGGTGAGCATCGGATGCACCATATTCGGCAGAATGTCATGGATAGCCACGTACCAGCGGCTTTCGCCACGCAGTCGTGAAGCACGGACATAATCCATATTGCGCAAACTGCTGGCCATAGCGAACGCGATACGGAACGCACCGGGCCAGTAGGTGAAGATGGCTGTCAGAATCAGCATCGGCAGCGAGGAACCAAACACGGCCACAATCATCAGCGACAGCACTTTGCCTGGCAGCACCAACATGGCATCGTTGATGCGGCCCAGCAACTCTTCGAGCCAGCGTCCTGCAACGGCGGCCAGCAGCGCCAGCAAGGTGCCGATTAAACTGGCACCCAGCGCAGCGGTCAACGCCAGCCCAATGGAGAACTTCGCGCCATACAAAATGCGGCTGAGGATATCGCGACCGAGATAATCGGTGCCCAGCAGGTTGTCAGCGGTCATCCCTCCTAGCATCGGGCCACCACCGATATCCTCTACGCTATGCGGCGCCAGTTGATTGCCGAACAGCGCCATCAGTACCCAAAACAGAGAGATTGCCAGGCCAATGCGACCGGAGATCGACAGCGACTGAAAAATTCGTACAGGAAGCAGCAAGCTATTCATCAGCTCCTCCATTTCGGGTTAAAGGCGATGGTCAGCACGTCCGCAATCAGCAGCAGCACCAGATAACAGGCGGCGAACATCATCACGCACAGCTGCACCACTGGCAGATCGCGATTACTCACGGCATCCACCAGCGCACTGGCGAGACCGGGGTAGCTGAAGATCGACTCAATAATGATCACGCCACCAAACAAGTAAGACAGGCTGAGCGAAATGGCGTTGGCAATCGGTCCCACCGCATTCGGCAGCGCATGACGCAACACGGCACGCAGCGGCGAGACCCCTTTCAGCAACGCCATCTCAAGATACGGGCTGTCGAGCTGATTAATGATCGCCGAACGCGTCATCCGTGCCATCTGCGCCACTAATACGCAGCACAACGTCAGCACCGGCAGTGCATAGGCTTTCAAATAACTGACGAGATCCATATCGGGGCTGCCAAACGACATTGCCGAGACCCAATGCAGTTTGACCGCGAAGATCAACACCGCCACGGTGGCCACCAGAAACTCCGGTACGGCCACTGTCGCCATGGTGGCGATCACCAGGAAACGATCCAGCGCTGAACCACGATTCATAGCGGCCAGAATGCCGATCACCAGCGCCAGAGGGACGCAGATCACCGTAGTGATGCCTGCCAGTTCCAGCGTGGCAGGAATACGCTGCCCCACCAGTTGCGTCACTGGCAGATGACTGGCAAACGAGGTACCAAAATCACCCTGCAACATTCCACCGAGCCAGCTGAAGTAGCGCATCAATAACGGCTGGTCGAGACCCAGCTGCTGGCGTAACGCCGCCACCGTTTCCGGCGTGGCGTTTTGCCCCAGGATCATCTGCGCGGCATCGCCGGGCAGCAGGCTGGTGATAAAAAACACCACCGCCGAGACGATAAGCAAGGTCAGGATGCCCGCACCTGCGCGCCGGGCAATCAGAAACAACATGTATCGGTTCATCGGCGTTCTCCTCTGACGGATGACGGATTAGGCTTTCAGCCAGGCGAACTCATGGAAGCGGTAACCCATCATCATGCCGCTTGGCCAGGCTTCAACACCGCCCACTTTTTTACTGTACCCGTCGAGGGTACTGATAAAGGTGGGGATGATGGTGCCGCAGTGGTCATAGATCAGCTTCTGCATATCGCCATACATCTGCTTGCGTTTGCCCTGATCGCGCTCACCGCGTGCGGCGACGACCAACTGATCAAACTGATCGTTCTTCCAGCCCGATTCATTGTTGGCCGCGCTCGACATATAGAACTGAGAGAACAGCATATCCAGCGTTGGACGCGGGTTGATCGAGCCATAACCCACCGGGTCTTTGGTCCAGTGCGTTGACCAGTAGCCGTCATACGGCACGCGACGCACCTTAACGTTCAACCCGGTGTTACGCGCCACCTGCTGGATTAACTGGCCCCCTTCCACCGCACCTTCAATGTTTGGCGTGGTGATGATCTCTACCGTTGCGCCCTTCATACCGGCTTTCTCGATATGGAATTTGGCCTTTTCGGCATCCAGCGGACGCGGTTTGAGATCGGCGTTAAACAGCGGATGCCACGGCGGCACGGGGGTGTCGTTACTGATATCACCGTAGCCTTGCAGCACGGTTTTCAGCACGATGTCACGCGGCTGCAAATATTTCATCGCCAGCACGAAATCCTCGCTGCTGCCCGGCTTCATGTCGGTGCGGATAATCAGGTTGGTGTACATCCCCGCCTTGCTCTCCAGCACGGCGAAGTCTTGCGTGGCTTTCAAACGATTACTGTCGGCTGCGCTCAGGGTCGAAACGATATGTAAGTCACCCGACATTAGCGCATTGACACGTGCCGCCTGATCGGTGACGCCCAGCAGTTCGATTTCGTCGAGATGTGGCAGGCCGGGCTTGTAGTAGTTTGGGTTCTTCACGCCAACAGAGCGTACGCCCGGCGTGAACTCTTTCAATTTGAACGGCCCCGTGCCAATACCCTTACTGAAGTCTTTGGTGCCATCCTGCACAATCAGGAATGGGGCACTGGCGAGCATATAAGGCACGTCAAAGTTGGCGCTGCTCAGCTCAAGTGTGACTTCGTTATCGTTCACCGCCGTGAAGGTTTTGAACTGATCGGCCAGCTTAAAGGCATTGGAAGCCACGGCGGGATCTTTGTGGCGGCTGAGTGAGTAAATGACGTCTTTCGCGGTGAGAGGTTTACCGTCGTGGAACGTGACCCCTTTGCGCAATTTAATGTGCCAGGTGACACCATCCGAAGACTCCACGGACTCCGCCAGCCCCGGTTGAATCGCCAACTTTTGGTCGAGTTCGGTCAGGCCGCTGTAGACCATAAACTGGCGGGTATAGTCACCGCTGTTGTTGCCTTTGGCAGGATCGAGTGTGTCAGTAGCGGAGGCGTTGGACATGGCTGCACGCATCTTGCCGCCTTTCACCGGTGTTTCAGCCGCAAAGCTCATCTGCGGAAAACCTATCAAGCCGCTGCTCATGACTGCACCCGCAGACAACAACTTCATCAGGCCACGACGTGACAGGGATCCCTCAGTCAGCATACGTGTCAGGGCCGGATTTACAGCGTCAGACTCTTTATCGAATTTACTCATCTGCACACCCTCAATATGAAAAGTGGTTTGTTTTGATAATCGAGCGTCAATCAGATCGCCATTAATGTGGCCCCTACCAAATCGGATAGCGTCCGCATGAATGCCAAATCAATGACACCTTAGGATGTGCATTTATGCGTCCCCCTCGAAAGCATCCCCCTGGCGCGCATCAATAGCGACCTGAAGAATCCCATCGTAGAGTGCACATTGATGCGCACCGGATTAACGATCAGGAGAGCCGATCCTTAGCCTTGTAATACAGCCCCGCGAGAGGCAAAAACCAGGGTTTCCCGTGGTAACCGGGCAGCGCAGGCCATGTATCGCGCTGCCAGGGATTTTCGTTACGCTTTTCTGCCAGTAAATCGGCCATCACCCGCCCCATCCACACCGACATCTGTGTGCCGTGGCCGCTGTAGCCCAGTGAATAGAACACGCCATCGTGCTCACCCGCATGCGGCAGGCGATCGGACGTCATATCCACCATGCCGCCCCAGCAGTAATCGATGCGCGATTTGCCCAGCTGCGGGAACAGCGCGGTCATCGCGGCGCGCAACACTTCGCCGCTGCGCGTATCCGAGGTCGGATTGCTGACGGCAAAACGTGCGCGCCCCCCAAACACCAGGCGACGATCGGCAGTGGTGCGGAAGTAGTTGCCGATATTCAGCGAGGTGACATAGGTGCGGTCTTTGGGCAGCACTTGTTCAATCAGCGCATCACCCAGCGGTTCAGTCACCACGATAAAGCTGCCTACCGGCACGATGCGGCGCTGGAACCACGGGAACGGCCCTTCATTCGATACGCCGGTGGCCATCATGACTTTTTCCGCGATGATCTCGCCCTGGGCGGTGGTGACGCGATGACGGTAGCCATCCAGACGCGTCAAGCCGGTCACCGCGTGATGGGGAAAGATCTTCGCTCCCGCATGGGCTGCGGCATTGGCGAGACCAATGCCGAACTTGCCCATATGCATCTGGCCACCGCGTTTTTGCAGTAAGCCACCGTGAAAGGCATCGCTGCCCACTTCACGGCGAATCTCATCTTTACTGATCAACTCGATTTCCGGGTCAACTGTGTCCCGCATCAGTTGCCATGCACTGCGCAGTCCGGGGAAATGCGATTCTTTGCTGGCGAGCTTGAGCTTTCCGCACATGCGGAAATCACAATCAATCTGCTCTTCCCGCACCAGTTGCTGGACATAACTCACGGCGTCATCAAAAGCCCGATAGAAGCGACTGGCTTGCTCGATCCCCAGGCTGGCTACCAGCGAAGCAAAGTTTTGCGATACGCCGGTATTGCAGTGTCCACCGTTACGTGCGGAGGCCTGACTCATCACGTTGCCACTTTCCAGCACCACCACGTTGATACCCTGTCGTGCGAGATTCAGCGCGGTTGAGATGCCGGTAAATCCGCCGCCAATCACCACCACGTCAGCAACCGACGGCAGTGCGCCACTCGCTGCGCCAGTAAATGCCGGTGCCGTGGCTTGCCAGAATGATTCGAGTTTCATCGCCGCCTCCGGGCTTAGAGTCCAACCACAGCGGGCAGACCGCCGATATCTTTAATCTCGGTGTATTCATAAGCTGGGTTGGCCGGATCGTGACCCCGGTTGACCCACACTTTGTTTTTGATGCCCATGTCGTAGCAGGTCATCAGGTCATAGCGCAGGCTCGACGAAACATGCAGGATCTCTTCGGGACCGCAATTCAGCTTGTCCAGCATGTACTCGAAGCCTTTCATCTGCGGCTTGTACGCACCCACTTCTTCTGCGGTGATGGTCATGTGGATCGGTGCACCAAGACGCGGCACGTGATGGGGAATCAAATCGTTCATTGAGTTGGTGAGCAGCACCAGTGGGAACTCTTTCGCCACTTTGGCAAGTCCTGCGGGCACGTCTGGGTGCGGCCCCCAGGTGGCGCAATCGGTGTAGATAAAGTCGCTATCGGCTTTGCTCCACTGCACGCCCCATTTTTTACAGGTGCGCTCCAACGCATCGCTGACGACGTCGTAGTAAGGTTTCCACGCCCCTAGCACTTCATCGCGGCGATAGATGGCGAAATCGGTGGTGAAGGCCAGCATCTCTTGCGCTGACACCCGATCTTTGAAGCAGCGCTCTGCCGCACCTGCCATGTCAAAGTTAATCAGGGTGCCGTAGCAATCAAAGGTGATGAATTTCGGTTTAAACAGTGCCATGACGCGACCTCGTCGTTGTCTGATACGTGAATTTAGAAATCGATTAATACACTCTTCTGGCGCTGGCAGGCCTGAAACGCCTGACGACCCAGATCCTTGCCAATACCGGAGCCCAGGAAGCCGCCGGTGGGAATAATGAAATCGCCGGAGCGACCGTAGCGGTTGATCCATACAGTGCCGGACTCAATGGCACGCATCGCTCGCATGGCTCTCGGCAGGCTCAGCGTATGCACGCCGGCACACAGCCCATAGGTTTCGTGCGCCGCCAGCGCGAGCCCTTCTTCTTCGCTGTCAAACTCCTGCACGGTGAGCACCGGGCCAAAGATCTCCTGCTGCACCGCCGGGTTATCAGCCGCCACACCACATAACAGCGTAGGCTGCCAGAACCAACCTTCGTCGGTGTCCGCAAAACGTTCGCCGCCCACTAACACTTCTGCGCCCTGCGCTTTGGCTTCAGCGATCACCGATGCCACCTTGTTGCCCTGGCGCTCATCGATCAGCGGCGCATAACGGCTGCTGTCTTGCCAGGTGACACCCGGCTGCGGCTGCTGGCATAGCGCCACCAGGCGATCCAGCAGCGGTTGAGCGATACCACGTTGCACAATCAAGCGAGTACCCGCGACGCATGCCTGTCCACCGTTGGCGGTGAAGCCGCGCAGGATGCGCTGTGCCAGGACATCGATATCGCCCGCATCATCGAACACCAGCTGTGGGCTTTTGCCACCTAACTCCAGCGTGACAGGCTTCATGCCATGCTGTGCTGCGTCACTCATGATGCGTGCACCCGTCACCGTGGAACCGGTGAACGAGACTTTGCGTACCAGCGGATGGGTGACCAGCGCGCTGCCGGTCACTGCACCACTGCCCTGCACAATATTCAGAATGCCCGCCGGTAAACCGGCCTGCACCGCCAGTTCCGCCATACGCACCGTAGAGAAAGGTGTCAGCTCCGAAGGTTTCAGCACCACGGCATTACCCGCTGCCAGTGCTGGACCGCATTTCCACGAGGCCATCGACAGCGGGAAATTCCACGGTGTAATCGCGCCAATCACGCCGTATGGCTCCGAAATCAGCATGCCGAGGCTGCTTTCCTGCGTCGGGAACAGATCGCCACTGTATTTGTCTGCGCACTCAGCGTAGAAACGGATGGCCTCTGCGGTAAACGGAATCTCATGCTGTACCACATCGCTGATCGGCCGCGTCGACCCCAGCGCTTCGAGCTGAGCCAGTAACGGATCGCTTTCAATCAGATCCGCCCAGCGGCGTAACACTTTTCCACGTTGCCGTGGTGGGCAACTGCGCCAGCCACTGGTTTTCAGCGCTTCATGGGCCAGGGTGACAGCCCTATCAACATCGCTGGCCTGGGCTTCGCTCAGCTCGGCATAGACTTTGCCATCAGATGGCCTTTTTACGGCAAAACGCGCGCCCTGGGTGGAAACATGCTGGCCACCAATATAATGGCCAATCGGGAGGGAAACTTTTTCAGGGTCGAAACTTAACATGGAAAATTCCTTATTTGTTACACCCATCACATGTGCGCCAATTAACGATTTGCACTACATTTATCTGTCACGTTAATAAGCTAATGCAGAAAGTATGCCAGCCCAGTAAAAAATAAAAATGCGTAAAAAACAGCCCAGAAAAATTTTCTGCCGTATTGAAGAGGGAAAATTTGCGGATTTGCCGAAGGAATAAACAGATGATTTACTTCACAAAATTCGTGCATCTCTACGGTGCAGCTCGCACGAAACTTGCACTAAAACGGTGATGGGCCGGAAAAATATGACGCCGCGCACAAAATAAAACAGCGCCGTAAACCTGAGGTTGCCGGCGCTGTTAATGTAATTGGTGATGAAAGTCATTATGCGCAATGAATTGCGCGGTTACCTATTTGGAGCGGTACGATTTAACACGCATTGCTGCATTTATAAACTGCCCATATGAAACGTTTTCTGCTCCAGATACTCTTCAATTCCATAGCGTGAACCTTCACGTCCTAAACCGGATAATTTAATTCCGCCAAAAGGTGCCGCATCTAAAGATATCGCACCGGTATTAAAACCGACCATGCCAAATTCTAATGATTCCGCCACGCGCCAGGCTCGACGTATATTCTCCGTAAAGAAATATGCGCCCAATCCATAAGGCGTGTCATTCGCCATGCGTATCGCCTCCTCTTCGGTATCGAAGACAAAAAGCGGTGCGACGGGGCCGAAGGTTTCTTCATGCGCAATACGCATACTGCTGGTGACATTACCCAACACGGTCGGCTCAACAAAGGTGCCATTCGCTGCACTGATCCCGCCACGCAGCAAGGTCGCTCCCTGACTAAGCGCATCATCAATATGGCTGTTTACCTTCTCAACAGCGCGATCGTTAATCAGTGGCCCAATCGTGCTACTGGGTTCAAAGCCATCCCCCACTTTAAGGGTTGCCACTGCCTCCAGGAGTTTCTCGCTGAAACGCTCATAGATACCGCGTTGCACCAAAATGCGATTGGCGCAGACGCAGGTCTGACCGGCATTACGGAATTTACTCGCCATGACGCCAGGGATAGTGACATCGAGATCGGCATCATCAAACACAATCAGTGGCGCATTACCGCCCAGTTCCAGGCTAAGGCGTTTAATGCTGTCTGCACTTTGTTGCATCAGCAATTGGCCGACGCGCGTGGATCCGGTAAAGGAGATTTTGCGCACCGTGCGGCTGGCAGTCAGCGTGCTGCCGATCTCGGTGGGTAATCCGGTGAGCACCTGAAGTACGCCAGAGGGAAAACCTGCCCGCTCTGCCAGCACCGCCAGTGCCAGAGCCGACAGCGGCGTCAACTCAGAAGGTTTCACGATGATCGGGCAACCGGCGGCCAGCGCAGGTGCCACTTTGCGGGTAATCATCGCAATCGGGAAATTCCACGGCGTAATCGCTGCGGCCACGCCAACGGGTTGTTTCAGAACCAGAATGCGGCGGTCTTCACTGGGCGCCGGAATGGTATCGCCATAGATGCGGCGTGCCTCTTCAGCGAACCATTTAACAAAGCTGGCACCGTACAACACCTCACCTTTGGCCTCTGCCAGCGGTTTGCCCTGCTCGGCGGTCATGATGATCGCCAGATCGTCCGCGTTATCGAGAATCAGCTGATGCCACTTATCCAGCAGCGCGGCGCGCGATGCATTTGGGGTTTTGCCCCAGCTGACACGCACCGACTCGGCATAATCTATCGCCTGCTCAGTTTCCGCCGCACCCAGTGCCGGAATGGTGGCAATCTGTTGCTGAGTGGAGGGATCGATCACCGGCAGCGTGGCCCCGGCGTGCGCGTCCTGCCAGCGCCCGCCAAACAACGCCTGCTGGCGTAACAGTTCTGCATCTTTTAGTTGAATCCGCGACATTTTCATCCCCTTTATCCTGTTCATTTCACTGTAACGTGGCGCAGCAGTGCAGGATGTTTTTCTAAGGGGTGGAAACCGGGCCAGGATGTGTTTTAGCGCGCCAAAAGAAATTTTATGCTGTGCATAAATCCGTCATTGATTACGGTGAGGTTTGTTGCCAGGTGCGCATGAATGCGTCATTGATTACGCTGCGATTTGAGGCCAGGCGCGCAGGAATGCGCACCCTGTAGGAAATGTGTGGTCGCCATTTATGACGACCACTGCATCAAATCTGGAAGTCGATGGCGGGTTCAGATTCCGTTTCATAGGAAAGCGCCTGACGCTTGATCTCTTCCAGCGACAGATTGGCGTTACACAGTTCCAGGAACTGCCAGACATAATTGCGCTGCAGCTGGCCGCGCTTCAATCCCAGCCATACGGTATTGGCATCAAACAAATGATGGGTGTCGATTTTCACCAAATCTTCACCTTCATAGATGTCACATGCCTGATCGGCCAGGATGCCAACGCCGAGTCCCAACTCAACATAGGTTTTCACCACGTCGGAGTCCTGCGCGCTGAGCACGATATCCGGCTTGATACCCGCCGCCTGGAATGCACGATCAACTCGCGAGCGACCGGTGATGCCCTGACGATAAGTGATCAGCGGATGGCGGCTCAAACTGGCCAGCGTCACCGGCTGATGCTGCAGCAATTCATGGTCATGCGGCACTAACAACGAGTGATGCCAGCTAAACCACGGGAAAGCCGCGAGGCTGCTGTTGTTCACCAACTGCTCGGAAGCAATACCAATATCAGCTTCACCCGCCAGTAACATCGCCACGATCTCCTGCGGCGATCCCTGATTGAGTTCAAGACGAACATTAGGATAGAGCTGACGAAACGCTTTTATCACGCGCGGCAGGCTATAGCGGGCCTGCGTATGCGTGGTAGCAATCGTTAGCACGCCGCTGGTTTCATTGGTAAACACATCCGCCAGGCGACGCACTTTGCCTGCTTCATCAAGAATGCGTTCAGCAATGGTTAACAGCGCCTTGCCCGGTTCCGTCATGCCCAGCAATCGCTTGCCGCGACGAATGAAGATCTCGACGCCGAGTTCATCTTCCAAATCACGAATATGGCGGCTGACCCCAGATTGTGAGGTAAACAGCGTGTTCGCCACTTCTGTCAGGTTGAATTCGCAACGTGCAGCTTCACGTATAATTTTAAGTTGCTGGAAATTCACACCCTTTTCTCCTGTTCCCTGCCCTGTTTCGCCCATGTTATGAAGTTGGTGTCATTGCAGGAAATAATAAAAAACGGTGTGTTATGCGGAATAGTAATAAGGAGGGTGATTTATCTCGACGCGTTTGCGGGTGTTATAGCGTGAAGGGGTTACCCCAGCCGTAAATAGCTGGGGTAAAGAAGAAGGGATTAACCGACCAGCATCAACTCGCGCTCTTCCGTCATCGGCTTATTCAGCAGTGACAGCAGGATGTTTTTCACTGCCTGCGCGGAAGGTGACAGTGGCAAGCGCGCAGAGATATTCAGCGAGAGCGGCAGATTCAGCGATGGGCTGTTAATACGTGCCATCCACGCGTGAGTTGAACTCACCAGGGCGCGAGCCGCTGATTCCGGCAGAACGGTCACACCCATGCCGCTGGAAACTGCGGCAGTCAGGGTTGAGATTGACTCGATTTCACCGATGATTTTTGCGCTCAGACGGCGCAGCGAGAATGCTTCATCAACACGTTTGCGCACCGCGCTGTAGTCACGCGGCAGGAACAAATTCATCTGCGCCACGTCGGCGAGATCAACGGTAGCGCCCGGGCATGCGGTCGCACCGACCAGATACAACTCTTCTTTCATCAATGGAATGCTGTTAATGCCGGCTGTCGGCGCACGGTCATACAGCACCGCCATATCCAACTGACCGTTCATCACTTTTTCATTTAAAGAGGTGCCGCTATTCTCATGCAGATACACCAGTACATCCGGGAATTGTTCCCGCACTGTTTGCAGCAGCGGCATCGTCAACGAAGAAGCGGCGGTGCCCGGTGCCAGACCAATTGATACCTGACCATTTAACGCCTGGCCCGCGTTGATGACAGCCGTTTGCGCCTGTTCACACTGGCGCAGAATCGTACGAGCATGAGCATAAAGAATTTTGCCTGCCTCGGTTGGTGTTACGCCACGTTTGGTGCGAATCAGTAACTGCTGATCGAGTTCGTTTTCCAGCGTCGCAACTTGCTGGCTAAGCGCAGGCTGCGCGATGTGCAGCACTTCTGCTGCCTGAGTCAGGCTGCCGATATCGACGATTTTTACAAAGTACTTCAGTCGTCTTAAATTCATATTGCCTCCGTCAATCCCCGAATAACCCGTTTGGGTGTCTCAGCCTGCTGGCTTGTGTTCATGAAGTTGCAATATGCAGGCCAGGTTTATTCGAAGCGTGAAAAAGCAGTGCCAGAATATTCCTAACGGCACGGAAAATAAGCCTTTCTGATTACCTCTTAAGAGTTAATAAGCTGAACGCATGACACAGAGTGATTAAAAATAAATCGAAATGCACCACCATGGTGCGCAACTTGCGTGGCAGATGTGCAAAAAAGTGATGACCGAAAGCGTCGCAGTGGTGCATAACTCACAGAAAATGACCAAAAACGGTCAGAACGAAAGCAAACGCGGGGAAAGGAGCAGGATCAACCAGTGGGAAAACTTATTGTGAACAACGGAGTAAAATGTCCTTGAGGGCGCACACAGTGCGCCCTGCAATCAGGAAGTACTATCTCTTTTTACGGTTTCTATGCATATCGATGGACACTGCGGCGACAATGATGATGCCCTTAATGATGTCCTGCACGTAAGCATCCACACCCACGAAGGTGAATCCGCTCTTAATCAGCCCCAGAATCACCGCACCAATCAGCGTCCCGGTAATACGACCCACGCCGCCCATCAGGCTGCTACCGCCGATAACGGCTGCAGCAATCGCATCCAGCTCATACGCCATACCCATACTTGACTGGCCGCTACTGACGCGCGCCGCCAGCACCACACCCGCCAGGCCAGAGAGCGCACCCGCGATGGTATAGACGATGATCAGGTATTTATTAACGTTGATCCCTGACACTTTGGCCGAAGTCATGTTGCCGCCAATTGCATACACATACTTACCGTAACGGGTATGCTTCAGGGCGATGTGGAACAGGAAGGCCACCACCAGGAAAATGATCACCGGCATCGCGCCCTGGCCGATGGAGGTAAAACCATCTGACAGGAAGCTGATCGGGTTACCTTGCGTGTAATACTGCGCCAGACCACGCGCCGACACCATCATGCCCAGTGTGGCGATAAATGGCGGGATACCGGTTTTGGTAATCAGGAAACCGTTCATGACCCCGCACAGCAAACCCACACCGATACCGGCCACAATCGGAATGACGGCAGGCAGGTTAACCAGTGACGGATACATCGGTGTCAGGCTGTCAGAGGTTTGTGCCAGACTGGCCGCCACTACCGCCGTCAGTGCAATCACCGAACCAGACGACAGGTCAATCCCCGTGGTGATGATGACCTGGGTCACGCCCACCGCAATGATGCCGATGATCGCCACCTGTAAAACAATCAATACCAGACGGTTGGTGTTGAGCAGGAAAGATTGGTCACGAACGTACCAGCCTGCAATCTCAAAGATTAAGGCAATACCCAACATCACCACAAAGATGCCGGTATCTTTCGGCAACTTATGGCGCAGGTTGCCAAAGAAGGATGTCGATTCCGCGGCCTGCGGGGCCGTAATTTTTAAGTTACTCATAGATGTCTCGCGCCTCACTCGGATGCCAACGACAAAATGGTTTCCTGATTGGCCTCTTCTTTATCGAGGATGCCAGTTATACGTCCGCCGTGCATAACCATCACGCGGTCGCTCATGCCCAGAATTTCCGGCAACTCCGACGAGACCATAATGATGGCCACGCCACGGTTTGCCAGTTCGCTGATTAAGCGGTAAATCTCGGCTTTTGCCCCGACGTCAATACCGCGCGTCGGTTCATCGAGGATCAGAATCTTCGGTTGAGCCAGCAGCCAGCGCGCAATCAGCACCTTCTGCTGGTTACCGCCACTGAGGTTGTTGATGATCTGATCCATGGTCGGCGTTTTAATATTGAGCTTGCGGATCTGCTCCATGCAGTCCTGTGCCATCTTCATGTGGCTAACGAAACCGGCTTTACTGACATAATCCGGCATGTTGACGATGCTCATGTTCTCCATCACCGACAACACCAGGAATAAGCCGGACTTTTTACGGTCTTCGGTCAGGAACGCCATGCCCTTCTCAATCGCCGTGGAAGGCGAATCGATTTTGACCGGCACGCCATCGATCAGCACTTCACCGCTGTCGAAGCTTTCCATCCCGAACAAACTTTCCATCACTTCACTGCGTCCCGCCCCCACCAGACCGGCAACACCGAGGATTTCACCCTTACGTACCGTGAAGTTGATATCGGTGAAACGGTCTTTACAGGTAAGGTTGCGCACCGTCAGCACTTCTTCACCGATTTCACCATTGAATTTCGGGAACAGCTGCGTCAGTTCACGCCCCACCATCTGGGTAATTAATGACTGACGGGTAAACTCGGAAGTGCTGTTGCTACCCACCCAGGTGCCGTCGCGGAAAATGCTGATCTCATCGGTGATGGTGAAAATCTCATCCATCTTGTGACTGATATAGATGATGGCTTTACCCTGCGCACGCAGGTCGCGGATGATGGTGAACAGATGCGCCACTTCGGTTTCCGTCAGTGCCGAGGTCGGTTCGTCCATAATCACAATGTCGGAGTTCCACGACACCGCTTTGGCAATTTCCACCATCTGCTGAGCAGCGATACTCAGTTCGCCAACCATGCGATCGGCTTTCAAACGGATATTGAGTTTGTTGAGTAATTCCTGCGTTTGCTTGTTCAGCAACGCGTGGTCAACAAAGCCGTACTTCATCGGTTCGCGACCGAGCCAGATGTTCTCAGCCACAGTCATGTAAGGCACCAGATTCAGTTCCTGGTGGATCATGGAGATGCCAGAACGCAGCGCATCCATGGTGTCCTGAAACTGCACCGGCTCCCCTTTAATGCGAATGGTGCCCTTATCGGGACGGTACATCCCGATAAGGCATTTCATTAAAGTGGATTTGCCCGCGCCATTTTCACCCATCAGGGCATGTACCGACCCCGGTTTAATGCGTAGTGAGACATTGTCGAGTGCCTTCACTCCGGGGAAGAACTTGCTGATGCCTTCGGCTTCAAGCGCAAAAGCGGTCATACATCACCTCCGTACGGCTGAGTCGGGAACGATTATTTCTGGTTACGAGATTCGAACTGCGCCATGTTGTCTTTGGTGATCAGCTGGTAAGGGATGTTAATCACCTTCTCCACTTTCTCGCCTTTCGCCAGTTTCACGGCAGTCTGTACGGCGCCTTCACCCTGACCTTTAGCATCCTGGAATACAGTGGCGACCATCTTGCCGTTCTTCAGCATCTGCAACGCATCCGGTGTACCATCCACGCCCGCAATCAGGATGTGGTTCGGGTTTTTGCCCAGCGCCTGCAGCGCACCGATCGCCATTTCATCGTTGTTTGAAGCAATCGCCTGAATGTCATCGCCTGCGGTCATCCAGTTACTCACTACGTCCACCGCGTCATTACGGGTGAATTTCGCGGTCTGTTTCTGCACCACTTTGATGCCAGGATATTTAGCCACCACCGCTTCAACACCTTTGGTGCGGTCACGGGTGGATTCGTTAGCCAGATCGCCCATCAAAATGGCGACGTTGCCTTTACCGTTCATCGCTTTTGCCAGCGCTTCCATTTGAAGACGGCCCGCTAATTCGGAGTCAGAGCCGACGTAAGCCATTTTGTCGGTCAATTCACCTGCCGGTTTGCGGTTAACAAAGATCAGCGGCACACCCGCTTTAGAGGCCGCATCCATCAAAGGTTTGACGGCATTGGTATCCACCGGGTTAACGATAATGGCGTCAACGCCCTGACCGATGAAGTTCTGAATTTGTTGCAGCTGTTGGGAGACGTCGCCTTTCGCATCTTCGACCTGACCCTTAACGCCATCTTTGGTCATCTCTTTCTGCATCGCGGTGCGCAGAATGGTAAGGAAGTTATCGTCAAACAGCGCCATAGAGACGCCCACCTGAAGGTCTTTTGCCATAACAGCGGCAGGTAACATGCAAGCTAACAGGGAAGTCACTAACGCTTTTTTGAATTTCATAGGTAACCCTTCTTATTCGTTAACATGCTCAGTTGGGCTGATACGACGAATGAAAAATATTTTTTACATTCACTCAACGGCACTGGCGTTATTTATCTGGTTGTAGAGGTAAGGCTTCTGATCTAACGCTATCGTTTCGGTACTGCTCTTTCCTGCAACTATCTACTTATCAAAAGGTTATTTTCGAAATACTGTTTCAGACGCCAAAACTGATTTCACCCGTGATGATAAGCAGTTCATTTGTTTCATCTGATCAGCATTTGAAATTTTCATCATAAAAGCACTGAAATGATTGTTTTAAAATCGGCAAATAACAAAACTTTGACATGCATCTAACATCTCAAAGGAAATGCGCTTAAAGTGAGATCTTGCTGGCAGTTTGAAATCTGAACGTTCAAGGCTGAAAAACAGCATTCCGCTGCTTTTACGCGCACTTAAACCAGAAGTGTGCGATCGGGCTTTGACATTGGGGATCGGCATCGCTAATATGCGCCTCGTTCACACGATTCCTCTGTAGTTCAGTCGGTAGAACGGCGGACTGTTAATCCGTATGTCACTGGTTCGAGTCCAGTCAGAGGAGCCATATTTAGAGAAGCCCGCTCAGGGAAACCTGAGCGGGCTTTTTGTTTTTTCTATCACCAGCTTTCTGTCGCAACATACTGCTAACAATACATTCTCGATCCACTTTTAACTCTGAAATTCAAGGGTATGCTATCCTGCACCTGTCAATTCCTGCAATCATGGACCGATACGGTACGGCAAAATCAATGAAAAACTCTTCGAAAGCTATTCTCTCGGCATGGCAAGACTATTTAAAATTCAGCGGCGCAGAAAAAAGCAAAATACCAGCTAGCCAGGTGCATGAAGATCATCAGTTGATGCTCGGTATAAATATCTGTGAGGACACGCCAAACGGTGTTTTGCTTCATGTTACCTCAGAGATGCGTGAGAACTGGCGTAAACGCTTCGTGAAGTATGGAGAAAAGGGAGAGATTACCGACATTGAACCCGTTAATTTACTCTTTCCGATATTGCGCTTTGTTGAAAAAGAACGAGAAAGGTTTATTACAAAGTATCTGCCCCTGTTCTCATTCCCCCTGCCTAAATCTTTCTTTGAACAAGACAACAACTCATTGTTAATTCCTGTAAAGGATGGCCAGCAGGTTAGCGCTTTCCCATTCGTTTTTCGCGAAATATTCGGCATTGAATTGGATGAATTAGGCGAAAACCGCCACATGATGAGCATTATCAGCTCACTTACCGAATGCAAATTCAGCACCTTTCTTGAAGCATTCGAAGCACTTCAGAAATGGGTTATTCAGCGAACCAACCACAGGCATCCGTCACTTGAAACAGCCTTCAACGCATTAATCGCTCCATTGCACAACGAAGATTATAACCTTAAACGGGATGGCGAAGATTTTGCCTGGCTTTGCGATAACGCCGTGGGGGAGTTCCCTCTACTTGAGCAGTACGTCAATCACATTCACCATGAAGAAAATCCATTAGATATAAAGGAGGTGGTGACTGGAGGATTGTTTGAAACGCAGTATCCGTTGGGTCACGGGCAAATGATGGCGATACAGGCCATAAATCAGGATGAGCGCCTGATTGCCGTGCAAGGAGCACCTGGTACGGGTAAAACGACACTGTTTAAATCTCTCATTGCGCAACAGTTGGTGGACAGGGCTCTGGCCATCGCTGATGGTAGAGACAAGAATTACGGCATGCTGGTCACCTCGACAGCTATAAAAGCTGTTGAAAATATCATTGATGACTTACGCGGCGATCCTGTCACTAAGGATCTGGATTGGCTGTGGTTTCATAGCGGTTCAAACCAACAAATACAGCTTGAACTTGCCCGATTAGAACGCCTTCTCAATCGCTGGCGGCATGAAAGCTATGATCCACAAAGCCAGCATGCATCCCTATCTATACTATTAACACATCGCGCTGAATTGGATTCTTGCTACCGGGCCTATGTGCTTGAGAAAACTAATGCAAGTCAATCCATCATTGATTGCGGCTTCAATACAAGTGATGCGGAAGAGCTGTCGCATCTTTTAATGGCCAGAATAAAAGATGTATCTGCTCACGCCCAGCGCCTGGATATTCATGTCTGTGTACTACTTCCTGACGATCTCAATGCACTAGATAATGCTTTGCAGCAAAGGCTACAGGAGCTTGAAGAGATAAAAGCACGGCATCAGCTGGCCACTAAAATGTCCCAGACATTGCTGGCAACATGGCCGCAAAAAAATAGTCTGGAACAAATACTGAGATGGATTGACTCACCTCTTCGCGTAGCACTTGAAATACACTATCGTGACTATCCCCGAAATGGATTGAAACGTCATCTGGCGCGCCTTTTTGAGGGAAAATATCCAGCTCGCTTACAGCAAATGAACCACGCTGCACCTGGAGATTTTCAATATTTCGGTCTCTCCTCGCTTTCTCATCGCCAGCTGGCAGCCCTGGCAGATGCCGGGGAAACTCTTGCGCACCAAACTGCCAATTTAGCGTTACTGGCACAGCTCCTGGATGGCGAACCCGATTTGCAGCAAATAGAAGAGATAATAAAGCTTCGCGCTGAAGTGGCCAAGATCCAACAGCAGTGTCTTCAGGTCACCCATGCACAACAGACCATGGCACTATACCGACAGCGTTACCCGGAAAATAATTGGTGTGGCATTTTACGTAAACGCTTCATCAAACAACATCGAGAGATGTTTGAGGCTGCCATTTGTTTTATATGGCAGGAACAATTGAAGCGAAAAAATGAACTGGAAGAAGTTCTCACCCATTGGCGAAGTCTATTAAGTAACCAACGCAGTGCGGGATATCACCGCTGGCTGGATAAACTCGATGTATTTTACCGTGCTCTATCCTTGGTATACCCCATAATGGCGACCACTTTAGTTTCTGCATGGAAAGCGGCGGGCTACCGTAAACTGAGTGAGCTCAAGGGTCATAAACCGTGGAATCTTATACTGTGCGATGAGGCAGGAATGATTTCGCTTGAGTCTGTGGTTCCTTTGCTCAGTCGCAGCGAGAAAGCCATGATTGTCGGCGATCCTTTGCAAATTGAACCCATCCGTAGCCTATCAGAAAACTTGATCATGCAACTCCGCATGAGCCATTTTGACGAAAATAATACGCTGTATGAACGGGTATCTCCTGCGACAGTTACCGCGTGGCATCGTGCCGCAGGGACACTTTCTGGCCGGGTTGATGCTACAGGCAACGGTATTGTTCTGGATGAACATCGTCGATGCCAGAAACCCATCGCTGATCTGTTTATCCGGCTGGCGGGTTACCGTGGCGTGAGTGTGGAAACCTCCTCGCCTTCTGAACGCATTACCAATGCTTTTGAGAAGTCAGGCGGGCACCATTTGATGTTTTACAGCGTCGAGGGCCAGAAAGGTGACAATGTGAATACCAATTTGGATGAGGTCGATGCTATTGAGCAATTGGTGAACAAACTGGAGGAAGCAGGCTATGATCTCACCTCCGATGTGGGCATTGTCACGCCCTATAGTAATCAGAAGTCATTACTTATTCAGCGCCTTGCTCAACGTATGAACCACCGACAGAAAAACTGCATTGGTACAGTACACCAATTCCAGGGGGTCGGTTTCGAAGTGATTATTTACAGTCCGGTTATTTTCCATCCTCTTGATAATCCAAATTTCCAGAATGCGTCACCCAATATGCTGAATGTTGTTGTTTCACGTGCGAAGCAGCAATTCATCGTGGTTGGCAATCATCACCGGTTGCGAACAGCAGGAGGATATCTGAAAGTGCTTGCAGACAGCGTGGCGGAGGATTTTCTCCTTGAACAAGGAAGCCAGCACCCGCAGTTTGCTAACCTGAGCCAGACACCCCGCTTACGCCGTTATTATCGTGACTGTGAACATATTGCTGCCTTTAGCGCACTGGCGGCGCAGAGTGAGCAGGAGCTTGTTATTATCACCCCGTGGATAAGGCAAGGGGGGCATCGCTCTCAGAGACCGGAACTGGCACTGCTTGTCGCAACTCAGCAACGCGGCGTCAAAGTGAAAATCTACTATGGCTATTATCATCAGCGATGGGATCGTATCGATGATAATGATGAAGATCTGATTGCGCAGTACCGTGGACAGCTTGGGAAAGACAATGTTATCCGACTGACTGAAGGCACCCATGAAAAGGTCATGATGATCGATGGCCGTCACATCGTCATTGGAAGCTGGAACTGGCTGTCACACGGGTATCATGAGGGTTGTGAACGAGCTGAACAGTTCGGCCATGCTATTCGTCATGAAATCAGTGCCGAGTTAGATGACGAGTCTCTCGTGAAGGAACTAAGAGAGAGACTAAGCATGGACTAACCCTCAGAGATAATAACCTCCACTCCATAACGAGGAGTTGTTAATGTGCTCTTAGCAAAGCCCTCTTGGTCAGAGATGTAAAATGAAAAAAGCCCGCTCAGGTTCCCTCGAGCGGGTTTTTGTCATTCTGGAAATGTCGTCTTTCTACTACCGCGCCAGCGAAGCCGCCTGACTCAGCGTCATATTACGCGTCTCCGGTGCCAGCCAAACCGAGACCAGCAGGCCAATAAAGGAAACAATCGCTGCAGCATACATGGTGTATTCGATGCCCAGATTTTGCAGGGAAATCGGTACCAGCCAGGTTCCAGCGGCAGAACCGATACGTGACATGGATGAACCCATACCGACAGCGAAGGCACGCACTTCCGTTGGGAACAGCTCGTTCGGATACACTAACTCCAGCACCTGTGCTCCGCCGATAAATACCGCGTAAGCACCAAACATCACCAGTACCAGCATTTCAGAACCGTGGGAGAACATCCCCAATGCCAACAGCGCCAGACTTGACCATAAAAAGCTGTGGATGATCAGACGGCGGCGGCCCATGCTATCAATCAAACGGGTTGCCACAACACAGCCCACCACAAACAGCAAGGTGATGGCTATCGAACCCAGTGAGGCCCATTCGCCATCCAGATTCAGGGCTTTCAGTACTACGGGTGCGAACGAATACACCGCAAACATCGGTACGACCGCTGCACTCCAGAACACCGAGACAAACAACATACGTTTGCCATAGCCAGAGCGCACCAAATCTTTCAACGTGACTTTGGCTTCCACTGACTCCGCTGGCATATTTTTCAGCGAGAATTCTGGACCGTAGACTTTCTTGATGATCTGCTCAGCCTCATTGAAACGACCTTTACTGACTAACCAGCGTGGTGATTCCGGCGTGCCGATGCGCAGAACGAAAAGGAGTACCCCCAGCACGGCCGGGCTGGCCAGTACCAGACGCCATGCGGCATCACCGCCAATCGAGAGAATGAGGTTACCCACGATATAAGCCAGGGCTGCACCGGCAAACCAGAGAATGGTCAAACCGGCCAAACGTTTACCACGATGCTTTTGCGGCAGGAATTCGGTCAGCAATGAACCAGCGACTGGATATTCTAATCCCACCCCGACACCCACCAGGAAACGCAGGATAAACAGCGTGAGGGCCGATTCCGCCCAGAAAGTGCCGACCGAACCCAGGATAAACAGGATTGGCCCGACAAAGAACAGGCGACGACGACCCACAATATCGGTCAACCATCCGCCGAGAAAACCACTGCAGAAGGTGCCGAGCATCGCTGAAGCGGCCACCATGCCCTGCCAGAAGGTATCAAGTTGCAGATGTTGGGAAAACTGCACGATCGCCACGCCGATGATACTCAGCACGTAGCCATCAAGGATCCAACCGCCACCCGCGCGCAGCGACATTAACTGGTGAAAATTATTAAGCGGGACATCTTCAATGGATATATTGGTGTTGCTCATAACAGGGTCTCTCCTGAATTATTCATTTCTCTGCAGACGCAGCGATCTGTCCAAATCAAAAATGATTTGGCGGAACGTTAAAGAAACAGAAAAAACATCATTGACTGATTTAGGTATTTCTTTGAAAAAGAAATTGACCTCGAAATTGAAAAACCCTGCGTTTAATCCCTGAACATAAATAATGAAATTAAGCATGACCCACTTGCAGATCGTCTGTCTTCATCATTGTTTAGCGGTGTGTTGACCCAATACGCATTTGTTCGCTTTTGTCTGTTAATCACAGGTTAACTCCATGTTCAAACTATGCTGAATTTCAGGTGGTGTAAACATGCCCAGGACACCCAAAACTTGAGATTGTGATCATCTCCAAAATTCATCTGAAAAAATAATTCGAAAAAGTTATACGTATAACTCATTGAAAATTAATCAATTAATTTTAAACCACGGTAAAATCATACTACTTAATTGTATTTCCTTTGTATTTTTCATGTATGCAAAAAGTTACGTGGTGGGATGGATTTTCATGGGTTGGGGAGCAGGCAGGTAGGAGTGAGTCGGCGTGCAAGTACGCGAAACAGTGCGCCAGATCGCACTGTTTTTTCGCGGATAGAAAGTCAAAGAAGGGAATTAAACAACAAACTCATAATGCGAGCCATCGGGGAGCTCGATGTTGATACGCAGTTTTCCGCCAGCGGCTTCAACATAGCGCTTCAGCGTCGAGAGTTTTAAATCCCGGCCAGGTTTTTCCATTCCAGCAACGGTGGGTTGTTTAATATTTAATTGCTGCGCTATCTCTACCTGCGTTTTGTTTACTCTTTCACGCAATTCAGCAAGGTGAATATTTAACAATACTTCTTCAGCCATGGCGTTAGCTTTAGCCACCACCTCAGACTTCTCAGATGCTAGAATCTGTTTGAGTGTTCTGCCCATGTCGTTACTCCTTTCTCTCTTCGCGTTGAAGATGATGGGTGAATTCTTTATCTGCGAGCGGGATCAGCTCAGCATAAAAACGCTTTTCATTGCCACTCTTATGACCTGCACAAAGCAACACACCGCTGCGCCAGGGGTCAAATGCGTAAAATGCCCGAATAGGATCACCTTTGCTCTGAATGCGAAGCTCTTTCATATTGCTAAAGCGAGAGCCTTTCAGGGTGTCGGCGTAGGGCCTGCATAATGCGGGGCCAGCTTGCTGCAATACAATCATTGCGGACAGAACGCAGGCTCGGTCAGTGTCGTCTTGCGCTACAAGCCAATCATCAAACGTGTCCGTTGTAATTATTTGCCACATGATACGCTCCTTGCGATATAGGTCAAATGCTATATAGGTTAAAGGCGATAATCAGTGTGGCGAGGCAGTTTGAATCATGCACTTGTTCTGTTAAAACATGTCGATAAGGATTCCAAAAAAATGCCCGCTAAGTTATCCAGAGCGGGCATGAACAGAATCAACGACGATATTAATCCACGGCGGGCGGTAAAGGTGCCACATCTGCGTTGCTGTCGCCAATGATGGAATGCAATGCGCGAAGTCTAGTGTCGCTTATCGATGTGCTGCACCAGTCGATCGCCAACCCACTGAATGCCACACACCAGCACAATCAACACCGCGATCACCGCAATCATCACGGAAGTTTCAAATCGTTGATAACCGTAGCGGATTGCCAGATCTCCCAGCCCGCCCGCACCAATCGCTCCCGCCATCGCCGATGCGCCGATTAATGCCACCAGCGTCACCACAAACCCCGAGAGAATGCCGGGCAGCGCTTCTGGGATTAAAACATCCCAGACGATACGGAGCTTGCTGGCACCCATCGCGCGTACCGCATCAATCAGGCCGCGATCCACATCGCGCAGTGACACTTCAGCCACGCGAGCAAAATACGGCGTTGCGGTGATCGACAGTGGAACTATCGCCGCCCACGTCCCCAGTGACGTACCGACCAGAAAGCGGGTAAACGGAATCAGCGCCACCAGCAAAATGATGAAAGGGAGCGAGCGGAAGCCGTTGATCACCAGCCCCAGCACCCGGTTAATACCACGATGTTCCGCAATGCCGCCTGCGCTGGTCATCACCAGAATCAGCCCCAACGGTAAACCGGCAACCAGTGAAAACAATCCTGAAATCAGCGTCATCAACACCGTTTCGCCCAACGCGTTGAGCAATAAATCAATCATCACTGGCGACATAACCGACTAACTCCACTTGCGCCTGCTGCCCGCGCAGCCAGCTGAGAATCTGTTGCTCATCGGCCACGTTGGCGACCGGAAGCGCGATAAAAAAACGCACCACGGCGTAGTGCTGAATATGATCGATGCCGCCCTGTAATAAGTGGAACTTGCCCGGCAACGCCGCCGCAAATCGGGTCAGCAAATCGCCCTGCGCGTCCTCGCCAGCAAAGTGCACGCTGTAAATTGCCTCGCCCTGTCTCCTCTCGGTAACCCGTGCGGCCAGCGCTTCCGGTAGCTGCGGCAGTAAACCACGCAATAAGGTGCGCGTCAGCTCGGATTGCGGATGCGCAAACACCTCCCACACCGGGCCTTGCTCAATGATTTCACCCGAGTCAATCACCGCCACGCGGTGTGCCACCGACTTGATGACTTCCATTTCATGGGTGATCAGTAGAATCGTGATACCCAGTTTTTGGTTGAGCGATTTAAGCAGCGCGAGAATAGAACGGGTGGTTTCAGGATCCAGTGCTGAAGTTGCTTCATCACACAGCAGCAGTGCCGGACTTGCCGCCAGTGCACGAGCAATGCCAACACGCTGTTTCTGACCGCCTGAGAGCGCCGCCGGATAGTGCTGTGCCTTGTCCGCCAGCCCCACCAATTCCAGTAATTCCGCCACGCGTTGGCCACGTTGCACCTTATCCAGACCGGCAATTTTCAGCGGCAACGCGACATTCTGCGCCACGGTTTTCGCCGTCAGCAGGTTGAAGTGCTGGAACACCATACCGACGCGGCTACGCACAGATTGCAGCTGTTTTTCCGACAGGCCGGTAATTTTCCGGCCTTCGATTTCAATGACGCCTTCGTCAGGTTGCTCCAGCCCGTTCAGACAGCGAATCAACGTCGATTTGCCCGCACCACTGCGGCCAATCAGGCCGAGAATTTCACCTTTCTGCACCGTCAGTGAAATATCGCGCAGCGCCTGAGTTTGCCCAAAGCGACGTGAAACGCCCTGCAAGCGCACCACGCTGCCGCTTTCGCGAGCAAGACGTTCACGGTCTTGCGCATTCTCTACCACGCCACGCGTTAACGCGCTAAACGGCGCTTCGACTCCTGTGAAAATCGTCATGCTAGATCCTTACCAGGCCGTTTCACCGATGCCTTTAGTGCTCGCCAGCAGTAAAGCGCCAGCGGTTAACAAGAGTGTCGTTTTGGCGGATGCCAGGCGTGTATGCATAGTTATTTCCTCATCGTTATAATTGCAGCGGCCAAAGTACACTGTCGTGATGAACAGATAGCCGCAGTATACGCAGATGCTTATTCCTGCATTATGATTTATCCGGGAATGCTATTCCTGAAAAGAATAAAGACACACAGCCGCTCGCATCGCCACAAGTGAACGGACGGCTGTGATACCATGCCGTTTTGATTGACCTGTAATTGAGCGCTATGTCGGACACTACAACGAAACGTAAAAATGACCCGGAAGGGCTGAAAAAACGCATCCTTGCCGGTGCCCTGAAGACCTTCGCCGAGTTCGGTATGCAGGGCGCACGCCTTGAGCAGATTGCTGAACACGCGCAAACCACCAAACGCATGGTGGTGTATCACTTCGTCAATAAAGAGAAGCTGTATATCGAGGTGCTGGAGCAGGTCTATCAGGCGATTCGTGAACACGAAACCGGATTGAACCTTGCACAGATGGAACCCGAACAGGCGATGATTAAACTGGTCGAAGCCAGCTTCGACTATCACGCCACCCATCAGGATTTCATGCGTTTGGTGTGTACGGAAAACCTGTTGCGCGGTCGCTACATTGTGCAGTCCGAGCGCATCAAAGCGTTGAACAAAAGTACGCTGGATCTGCTGGATGACATTCTGACGCGCGGTCAGCAGCAAGGCATCTTTATTGATGGCCTGAACACCGTGGACGTGCACCGCTTATTGAGCAGTATCTGTGTGCACCACGTCGCCAACCGCTACACCTTCCACTTCCTGTTCACCCCTGAGGATACGGAAGAGGACAGCATCCGTCGTAACCGCCAACTGGCCGTGACCGCAACGCTGCGCTACATCTGCAAGGCACCTTAAACCTGGGCAGTGCTGTGATGGTCTACGCTTAAAGTTTTGGGACCGTCACAGACTCAGTATAAGGAACGCCGTAGTGAACAGAGATTCCCTCCTTTACCCCCTTCGCAACCCGCAAAATACCGAGCACGACAGTGTCCTGTGGAACTGGGCGCAAAACACCGTGGTGGGCCAGCGTGAGCAAGTCCATCAGCCGCAAAACGAAGCCGAACTGCAACAGCTGCTGAGTTCGTCAACAGGCAAAGTGCGCGTCATCGGCAGCCGTTTATCACCCGGCCGCATGCTGTGTGTGAATGCCGACGATCTGTTACTCGATCTCAGCGCCATGCAAGGCGTATTGGGAGAGGATAACGACAGCATCACTTTCGCGGCAGGCACGCTGCTGCAGCAGGTGTTCGACGCACTCACCGCGCGCAATCGCATGTTAGGCTGTTCGCCAGGCGTGATATCCGTTCAGACGCTGGCGGGCGCGATAGCGACGGGCACCCATGGCCAGGGATTGGATCAGAGTTCACTGGCGGATGAAGTGATAAGCATCCGCATGGTTATGGCCGACGGCAGCGTGCGGGAGTTTCAACGTGGCGATAGTGATTTCCCTGCGGCGCAAACCTCATTAGGTTCGCTGGGGATTGTGACCGCCGTGACGATGCGCACCCAGCCGTTTCGCCTGTTTACCTGCCATAAATTTGCCGAGTCTGCGGATACGCTGGAGCAGGATCTGCCGCGCTGGAATCAACAGTATGAACTGAGCAAAGCCTGGTGGTTTGTTGATGACAACCTGATGCACGTCTGGAATGCCAACCCCGCTAATGAAGCCGATGCTCAGGCCTGGCACGCCAATGGCGGCGAGGTGATTGAACATGGCGATGATACCGACAGCAGTCTGAATGACACCATCGATCAGACGTTGGCGCAGATGCATCGTGATACACAAATAGAAGGTAAAGGTGGCAAGCAGTTCCGCACCGTCACGCGTTTTCGTGATTTCACCGACCTCAGCGGCGATATCTACCAGCTGTTTTGTCGCGGCATTGCCGTGCCGCAAATCAACGTGGAAATTGGCGTGCCGCTGGATAAAACACCGGAAATTATCGGCAAAATCAAAGCCTGGTATGCGAAGAATCATCCGCACATGCACTACCCCATCATTCTGCGCTGCACGGGCGCGTCAGAAGCCTGGCTCAGTCCAGCTTATCAGCAGCCGACCTGTTTCTTTGGCTTCGTGGTCTATTACGCCGATGACGGTTCGCTGTCACAGGACGGTTTGCATTTCCTCACCGAGGTCGAGAAATTGCTGGCAGCAGAAGGCGGAAGACCGCACTGGGGCAAATACTACGATCCGCAGCGCTACAGCTGGCGGGATATCTATCCACAGTGGGATGCGTTTCGCGCGGTGCGGGAACAACTCGATCCGCAGCGTCGTTTTAGCAATGACTATGTCACGGCTTTGTTTGATTAAATTTTGACGGGGGAGGATTTATGTACGCCTGGGTAACACTACTGACACAACCGGATTATTTTATCGGCGTGAAAGCGCTGCACCGTTCACTAAAACGCAGCGAAACCGCATGGCCATTGATTGTGATGGTGACCGATGCGATTGACATCGAAACACGTGAAGATTTGCAGGCTTTAGGCTGTGTGATTCATCCGGTCGAGCCTCTGATGCCGAATGCTGAACTGGAGCAGCATTATGCCTCTGCGCAATTTGGTGAAGTGTGGAGCAAGCTGCGGGCATGGGAACTGACCGGCTGCGATCGCGTGGTGTTTCTCGATGCCGACATGCTGGTGCTGCGCAATATGGATGAGCTGTTTACGCTGGATCTCGGCGATCATGCGCTGGCCGCCTGTCACGCTTGTCGCTGCAATCCGAATAAAATCGCCAGTTATCCCGCCAGCTGGCAGCCGGAAAATTGCCATTATACCTGGCAGGATCGCGGTGAAGCGGCACCTGCCAGCCTGGACCGCTATCTGAATGGTGGCTTTTTGGTGCTCGAACCGGATGAAGAGGTGTTTAACTGGCTACAGCAGAAAGTCGCTGCCATCACTGATTTACGCCGCTATCCGTTCTCTGAACAGGATTTGCTTAATGAAGTGTTTGAACATCGCTGGCTGCCGCTGCCGTATATCTACAACGCGCTGAAAACGCTGCCATTCCAGCACAGCGCTATGTGGCGTGAAGAGGATGTAAAAAACCTGCATTTTATTCTGGCCAAGCCGTGGAAGCGCGATCTCAATCAATCTGAAAGCGAACGCGACCGTTACTATGCGCTGGATAAGCTGTGGTGGGAATTAGGGGTGAATTAAGAAAAGAGGCGCACTTCACAAAGTGCGCCTCTTTAGTTTTAACGCCAGCCCAGTTCCGGTGCCACATGGGTCAGAATACTTTCCATCACGTGCGCACAGTAATCCACGCCCAGCTGGTTAGGGATGGTGAGCAGCAGCGTATCGGCTTCGGCGATTCCTTCGTCCTGAGCCAGCTGTTTGATCAACTGCTCTGGCTCTGCCGCATAGCTACGACCAAAGATGGCGCGGGTTTTCTCATCGAGGAAGCCCACGGAGTCCTGATCCTGACCACTGCGACCAAAGTAAGCACGGTCGATGTCATTGGTCAGCGCAAAAATACTGCGGCTCACTGACACACGCGGCGTGCGCTGATGCCCGGCGGCTTTCCAGGCTTCACGGTAAGCGCGAATCTGTTTCGCCTGCTGAATGTGGAACGGTTCGCCAGTTTCATCATCCTTCAGTGTGGAGCTTTGCAGATTCATGCCCTGCTGTGCTGCCCAAACTGATGTCGCATTTGAACCGGAACCCCACCAGATACGCTCACGCAGCCCTTCTGAGAATGGCTCCAGACGCAGTAAGCCCGGTGGATTCGGGAACATCGGCTGTGGATTCGGTTTAGCAAAACCCTCACCGCGCAGCACTTCCAGCAACTCTTCGGTGTGACGACGTCCCATATCGGCATCGGTTTCACCCTCTTTCGGGTTAAACCCAAAGTAGCGATAGCCTTCAATCACCTGCTCCGGGGAGCCGCGGCTGAGACCGAGTTGCAGACGACCGTTAGAAATCAGGTCTGCCGCACCGGCATCTTCTGCCATGTACAGCGGGTTTTCATAACGCATATCGATCACGCCAGTACCAATCTCAATGCGATTGGTTTTGGCACCGACTGCCGCCAGCAGCGGGAACGGCGAGCTTAACTGACGCGCAAAGTGGTGTACGCGGTAGTAAGCGCCATCCGCGCCCAGCTCTTCTGCAGCCACGGCTAAATCGATGGATTGCAGTAACACGTCCTGAGCGGAACGGGTGGCTGACTGCGATGACGGGGTCCAGTGACCAAAGGATAAGAAGCCAATCTTTTTCATGGTGAAATTCTCCAGGGGGACCGCGCTGGCCCGCACATGATGCATTAGGTTTCGATGGAGAAAGGTTACGCCAGGCGAGAGGTGACTGATAGCCAATAGTTTTCGCGCGCTTCATCAACTTTTTTGCATAAGTCATAAAAACACGGTCTTTGTGTTTATCACGGTGATCAATCATCTTGCGGGGAATTCATTCGATTCACAGGTTTATGGCATCCGCATGGCAAACGACTATATCAACGCACAGCAGCGTGAAGTGGTGCATCAGCTGGGCCGCAATTGGCTGTGGCGCAGTGAACTGCCCACCTGGGCGCTGATGGTCGGGGTGTATGGCGGCTGGTTTGGCTGCGTCATCTATTGGCAAACGCTGGGTCTGTTTTTAACCACTCTGCTGCTGATTGTTTTCACCACCTGGTATATGTCGCTGCAGCATGAGCTGATCCATGGCCATCCCACGCGTTTTCCAGGGCTCAATCAGCTGTTAGGTACCCTGCCGCTGGCGGTGTGGTATCCCTATGGGCTGTATCGCGATTCCCATCTGGCACATCACCGCAATCACACCCTCACCGAACCGGATGAAGATCCGGAAACCTATTACCTGTCGCCGGAACGCTGGGCACAGCTTAAGCCGTGGCAGCAACGCTTGATTCACCTGCGTAATACGTTTCCCGGCCGTTTGCTGTTAGGTCCGCTGCTGGATATCGTGGCGACCCTGAAGATGATGCTTTTGGCGCGTGATCGTGCCGCTATTTCGATGTGGGTGATTCATCTGACGCTGCTGGCTGGGCTTTTCTACTGGATGCAGCAGCAAGGATTGTCGCCGCTGTGGTTCGTGGTTGCCGTGAGTTATCCGGCATTGGCGTTGACCAAAATACGTTCTTTCTACGAGCATCGCGCAGAAGAAGCCCCGCTGGCCCGCTCCGTGAACAATGAAGCCGCCTGGCCGTGGCGTTGGCTATTTCTGAATCTCAACTATCATTCTGTACATCACGATCTGCCCGGTTTGCCCTGGTACGGCTTGCGCAAAGTCTATCTGCTGTATCGCGACGGCTACCATCAGCGCAATCACGGTTTCCGCGTCGCGGGTTATGGCGAGTGGTTGCTGCGCTTCTGGCGCAAACCGGTCAACGTTAACGCCCATCCGGGAACGCACAAGGATGCACAGCATGCCGATCATTTCACTGCCGATGTACGATATCCATCATCCAACGACGCTTGGCCTGACCGCTGCGCTAACGACGCTGCTCCAACAACGCGGCGTGCAGGCTGAGGTTGAGTGGCACAGCGATCTCTTACCCCACTGGCGCGACGCTGATTTGCTGTTAAGCCAGACCTGCGGCTATCCGCTGGTGGCTTTATTGCCTGATGTGCAACTGGTTGGGGCATTTCAATCCAGCGCGCAAGGCTGTGAGGGACTGCGCTATCGCAGTTGGCTGGTGGCGCGCAAAGAGGATGAAAATCTCACCCTGAGCGATTTTCGTGGTCGCCGCGCGGTGTGCAACAGTGATGACTCGCACTCGGGCTACAATTCGCTGCGCTACGTGATCGCGCCACTGGCACACGACGGGCATTTCTTCAGTGAAGCGCTGCAGAGTGGCAGTCATCGTCAATCGTTGGCCGCGTTGCGTGAACAGCGAGCGGATATCGCGGCGATCGATTGCATCACCTGGGCGCTGCTGCGTGCTCATCACCCTGAAGAACTGGCCGGGTTAGAGATCATTGGCGAAACGCCGCTGTGTGCCGCATTGCCGTTAATCACCTCAGCAAAAACCGATGCCAAAACGCTTGAGCATCTGCGCAGCGCTTTGACCGAACTCACTACTGATAAGAAGTATCAGCAGCTGCTGGCAGCGAGTCTAATCAGCGGTTTTGCGGTGCCAGAGCGGGCGTTTTACGATGAGGTGCAAGCGTGGGAAGATCAAGCAGCGGAATACGGTGTGAAGTTGCTGTGATTTGAACAGCCGCGATGTAATTTATCGCGCAACGACCATCTTTCATCGCGCTGCAGCTATACGCAATATATCGCGCAGCTTAAAGGCGGCATCCTTGCCGCCCAAAAAATCACTCTGCGCGTGACGCAATAATTCCCTCGGCCACATTGCGTGGCGCTTCAGCGTAATGCGCAAATTCCATGCTGTAAGTGGCACGGCCCTGCGACATGGATCGCAGCGTGGTGGCATAGCCAAACATCTCTGACAGCGGCACTTCGGCTCGGATGATGCGCGCACCAAAGCGCTCATCCATACCTTGCAGCGTACCGCGACGCGAAGAGAGATCGCCCATCACCCCACCGGCGTAATCCTCTGGCGTTTCCACCTCCACCTGCATCACCGGCTCAAGGATCACCGGATCGGCCTGTTTAGCCGCCGCTTTGAAACCAAAAATCGCGGCCATACGGAACGCCATTTCCGAGGAGTCGACGTCATGATACGAACCGAAGGTCAGCGTGGCCTTAAGGTCTACCACCGGATAACCCGCCAGCACACCGCTGTTCAGCGCTTCACGAATCCCCTTCTCCACAGAAGGAATAAACTCGCGTGGCACTACGCCGCCCTTGGTGGCATCTTCAAAGGCAAAACCTGCGCCTGCTGCCTGCGGCTCCAGCGTCAGCACCACATGACCATACTGACCTTTACCGCCCGACTGACGCACAAACTTGCCTTCCACATCGCGCACCGTCTTACGAATGGTTTCGCGATAGGTGACCTGTGGCCGACCAATGTTGGCTTCCACACCGAATTCACGCTTCATGCGATCAACGATGATCTCCAGATGCAACTCACCCATACCGGAGATAATCGTCTGCCCCGACTCTTCATCGGTGTGCAGGCGGAATGACGGATCTTCTGCGGCCAAACGCTGCAACGCCAGCCCCATTTTCTCCTGATCTGCCTTTGTTTTCGGCTCAATCGACAGCGAAATTACCGGGTCCGGGAACTCCATGCGTTCCAGGGTGATCACCGCATTCGGATCGCACAGCGTTTCGCCAGTCGTCACCTCTTTCAAACCGACACAGGCAGCTATATCACCCGCACGAATCTCCTCGATTTCGATGCGATCGTTAGCCTGCATCTGCACGATTCGCCCGATGCGCTCCTTGCGCCCTTTCACCGCATTCCACACGCTATCGCCTTTGCGCAGCACACCTGAATACACGCGCACAAAGGTCAGTTGACCGACGTAAGGATCGCTCATCAGCTTGAACGCCAGCGCCGAGAACGGTTCGTCATCATCCGCATGACGTTCGTCATGCTCACCCTTTTCATTCACACCGGAAACCGGCGGCACGTCCAGCGGCGATGGCATCAGCTCAATCACTGCATCGAGCATGCGCTGCACGCCTTTGTTCTTGAAGGCGCTGCCGCACAGCATCGGCTGGATCTCGCCAATCAGGGTGCGTTGACGCAATCCGGCGATCACTTCTTCTTCGCTCAGGTCGCCCTGCTCCAGATAACGATCCATCAGCGCTTCACTGGCCTCCGCCGCAGCGGCCACCATGTTTTCGCGCCATTCGGCAGCCAGCGCCTGCAATTCATCAGGGATCGGCGCATAGCTGAACGTCATGCCCTGGCTGGCGTCATCCCAATAGATGGCGCGCATTTTGTTGAGATCCACCACGCCTGCGAAGTGCTCTTCCGCACCAATCGGAATCACAATCGGCACGGGGTTGGCATGCAGACGATCTTTCATCATCTGCACCACGCGGAAGAAGTCCGCACCCTGGCGATCCATCTTATTAACGAAAGCAATGCGCGGCACATGATACTTGTTGGCCTGGCGCCACACGGTTTCCGATTGCGGCTGTACGCCACCGACGGCGTCATACACCATCACGGCACCATCCAGCACGCGCATGGATCGCTCCACTTCGATGGTGAAATCGACGTGTCCGGGTGTGTCGATGATGTTGATGCGGTGCGGCGTGAAGCTGCCATCCATGCCCGGCCAGTAGCAGCTTACCGCCGCCGAGGTAATGGTAATACCGCGCTCCTGCTCCTGCGCCATCCAGTCGGTGGTTGCCGCGCCATCGTGCACTTCACCCAACTTGTGGCTCATCCCGGTGTAAAACAGAATGCGCTCAGTGGTGGTGGTTTTGCCGGCATCGATGTGCGCGGAGATGCCGATATTGCGATAACGTTCGATAGGTAGGGGTCGGGGCATGATGCGTCCTTAGTCTGTTCGACTGGAAAAGTGGGCGAGCACCATTGCCCGCCGCTGCGCAACAGCATAGACCCATTGTACGAATAAATACGAACAGTTTGAGCCTTTTTTAGCCATCGTGAAAATCTTGCATCGGTTTCAGCATTTACGGGCTGGCAAGCTTAACCCTTCCCGATTTATGGTAAGGGTCTCACTCTCAACGGGAAATCTAACCATGCGCATTCTGGTTGTCGGCGCCGGTGCCACCGGCGGGTATTTCGGTGCACGTCTGGCGCAAGCAGGACGTGATGTGACTTTTCTGGTGCGCGAGCGCCGTTTTCAGCAACTGCAAAAAAACGGTCTGGTGCTAAAAACACCGGGCGGCACAGAAGTGATTCACCCACAGCTGGCGCAAACCGGCAAGCTGTCAGGCCAGTTTGATCTGATCATTCTGACGGTGAAAAGCTTCGGGCTCGATCAGGCTATCGAGGATATCGCACCCGCCGTCGGGCCAGAAACACTGATCATGCCGATCCTCAACGGCATGCGGCATATCGATACGCTGCGCGCACGCTTTGGCGACAAGGTGATTGGCGGCTTGTGCAAAATCAACGCCACGCTGGGTGAACAAGGTGAAGTGGTGCAGATGACGCCACTGCATATCCTCTACTACGGTGCACTCGATGGGCACAATGATGCACGTCTGCAACGTGTCGATGAGACGCTGAACATCGCGCAGTTCGACACGGTCTTTGCTGACAACATTATCAGCGAACTGTGGGAGAAGTGGCTGCTGCTGAGCACCTTAGGGGCGGTGTGCTGCATCGCGCGAGGTAATACCCAACAGGTGTTGCGATCCCAAGGTGGTGAAGCCTTGTTGCAGGGGATTTTTACTGAGGTGCTTTCCGTGCTTGGTGCTGACGGCTATCAGGAACGGCCAGCGGTAACGGCAAAGATTTATGAGACGCTAAATAATCCGCAGGTGGCGATGACCTCCTCGATGTATCGCGACTTAACCCAGGGTTATGAGATTGAGGCGGACCAGGTGATTGGCGATCTGCTGGTGCGAGGCGCACGCAGTGGCGTGGTGACGCCGTTGTTGAATGCAGTGTATGTGAATTTGCAGGTGTATTTGCAGAATCGCAGCGCATAGTTGCGCCACGTTAACCGTTGCGGTTTTCGAGCCAGGTGCGCATAAAGCGCACCCTTGTGCGGTTTGTCAGGTCACTGTTGCTAGTGACCTGATGTTCAAAGCCGCGACTGCACGCCTTTCAGTTGCATCAAGCGCTGCCAGCCTGCTTCTACCTCGTCCGGGATATCCACATGCCCGAGGAAACCTTTGCCGCGTGGACCGTAGCCGTTTTCATCATCGCGCAGGCGCTGGATCTCGCCCATCAGCAGCGAAAGAAAACGCTCCATCGACCACAATCCTTGCGGTGGCGCACCGATAATGCGCAGCATACCCGCATCCATCATGACCTGCGGAACAAACACCGGCCAACTAATAAATTCAGGCGCATCGGTGCGGTCGCGCCACTGGTAGCGGAAGGTTTCCCAGGTACGTCGCTGCATCAGTGGGTCCTGCACCAGCAATACATGCTGCGGCTGCCACTTCTGCTCATCCAGCAGTTTTTGGCTGAAAGCGGCATTCTCACCACAGTTGCGTGAGGCGGTTTCCAGCAGCAGCTGCTCGTCCGGCAGTGCGGCAAACACCCGCGCCATGTCGCCCAGCAACTCTGCTTCGCTTTTACCTTGGGTTGAAATCTGACGATAAAGGGGATGATTAGCGATCATCTCCGCCAGTAACACCGTGGAATGACCGATACCGCCGCTGATCATCAGAGGCAGCTGATACTTCTTCGCCAGTGCAATCACACCTTCAACGTTGGGCAGTACCGCGTGACCGGCAAGAATTGCCAAATCAACCTCGAGCGTGCCATCTGTCGGCATGTGGTCAAGCGCCAGCCAGGCCGCAAGCGTATTGATATCCTGAATCTGTTGGCTATTGAGCTGCATCGCGTTCTCCTCGCATTAACACTGGCAGTGTAGCGGCTTAACTCCGCGACAGCAGAGAAAAATTTGCTACACTCGCCGCTATCAGATTCAGGAGAGTTTATGACTGCGCGTTCCGTTACCCTCGATGATGTCGCTGCACTGGCGGGGGTTTCCTACCAGACCGTTTCCCGTGTGCTCAACCATTCCGTGCAGGTTTCGCCACGCACGCGCGCCAAAGTCGAAGCCGCGATGCAACAGCTGAACTATGTACCCAACCGCGTGGCACAGCAGCTGGCAGGAAAAGCCACGCGCACGCTGGGGCTGGCCACCAGCGATCTGGCATTGATGGCCCCGGCACAGATTGCCTCAGCGATCCATGAACGTGCCGCCGCGCAGGGTTACCATCTGGTGATCGCCATGGCGAATGCGGCCGGAAATGCCCAGGACACAGTGAATGAACTGCTGGCGCAGCGCGTGGATGCACTACTCATCAACCTGCCGCTCGATGCTGAACAGGCGGCGCAGGTGCAGCAGCAGTGCGGCAGCAAGCCTGTGCTGTTTCTCGATGTTGAACAACATGCTGCTGTCAGCCAGTGCCAGTATCAGAGTGAATCGGGTGCGCAGCAGGCAGTGGAGCATCTCGTCGCGCTGGGCCACCAGCAGATTGGCGTGCTGAACGGGCCTGAAAGTTCGGCTTCGGCGCGGGCGCGCTTCACTGCATGGCAACGGGCGTTATCGTCACACCAGTTGCAGCCAATATGCGTACTGCATGGCGACTGGAGTGCGGCATCCGGGTATCAGGCGCTATTGCACTTACTGCCGGATCGCCTGCCACAGGCCCTGCTGGTGGCGAACGATCAGATGGCGCTTGGGGCGATGCGTGCACTGCACCAACACGGCGTGAAAATTCCTGGAGAGATGTCGATTATTGGTTATGACGACACTGCCGAGAGCGCGTGGTATCAGCCGCCGCTCACCACCGTGCGTCAGGATTTGCAGCAGTTGGGTGCGGTATCTGTGGACCGCTTGTTGGCGGAACTGGCCGGAGAAGCCGTACAGCCCCTGCCGCTGGTAACCGAGCTGATATTGCGCGAAACGACAGCTGCGCCGATGCAAGGGGATGTGGATATAGCGGATATCGCCGGTCAGTTGCAGGCATTAGCGCGACAATTAAAACCCAAAGCCTGACCAGGTTAAAGCAGCACAGGCTATTGCGCACGCCACGGCAGGCAGTGCGGAAGCCGTTACGCTGCAAAAAATTTGGGACCTTACGGTCCCAACATTTTTACTGCGGCTTTGGTTCACCCATCGCTTTCAACTTCTTCGACAGCTCGCGGCGCTCTTTCGACAAGTCAGCATTTTTGATGATGTACTCATCGACGCGGTCTTCATAGTCCACACGCATGGATGCAATGATTTCCTGAATCGCCTCAACGCTCATGCCTGGTTTGATGTACTCGCTCAGGTTGTCCAGCAGCAACACACGTTTCTGGTTATCACGGACTTTCTTCTCGTTATCCACGATTTCGCGCTGCAGTTTGTTTTTACGACGAAACATACGTACAAACTCCAGAACGTCCTGAAATGATTGCTTGGCATTTTCCATGTTGGCACCTTTCTTTGAGCCTGCCGCGGCAGGCGGAATAGTCATGAGCTACAGCTTAGCGGCTTGCTAGCTGGATTCGCAATTTTCACAGCTAATTTCGGACTGGCACTTATCTTAGCGCAAAGAAAGGGTGATTCACATTAAGTCATTGCCTGAGAAAACTATTTGCGCAGTGCCAGACGGACCAGGTCCGTAATGCGCTCCAGTTGACGCGCCTGTTCCAGACTCAACCACACGTAGCCATAGATCGCCGTGGTCTCTAAGCGCCCGCTGCGGTTGGCAATCAACTGTTCCAGTTCCTGGGTGATCTCCTCCAGTTCATGGCTGTTGGCGATCACGCCTTCCGTCTCCCCTTTCACCATCAATGTGGCCAGCGCGTTCAACGTGTCTTCGGTCATTTTCTGACTGCGGCGCAGCGTAGGGGCATTGAGCAGCAACAGGTGGCTCTCACGTGATGACCACCATGCATCAATTTGCATCTGCATCGTGTTAACCATATTACGGTTGATGGTCTGAATCGCTTCAAACACCGATTTAGGAATGCGCGTCTCTTTGCTGGCCGGTTCCAGAAGTGCGCGCATCTTAATAACGCTGGTCAGCTGTTTCTGGAAGGGTTTGTTGAGTCGGGGTTTTTCCAGCAGGTTAGCGGAAAAGCCGGTGTGATGCAGTTTCGCCATCGCCAGAAATGAATCGGACAGCTGAATGCGCCAGTGCGTGTAGGCGCGCTGAGCGAGAATCGCACTGAACAGTAGCGCCATAATCGAACCCAGGATCACATCGCCGCCACGCCACAGCGCCACAGTGAAGTCACCGGCCGGAGCACCCACCACCACGCCGAGCGTGATACCAATCAACAGCGCCATATAAGGATGTTTACCCAGCGTCAGATAGCCGCAAATAATCATCACCACGAAGCACCATGACAACATCATCGGCAGCGAGATCAGTTCCAGCTTCAGAGCAATCAAACCCGATGCCAGTCCGGCAAAGGTGCCGCTGATGCGTTGGATCACACGCGGAAACACATTGCCCCAGGTCGAGATCGGCCCCATCACCACCACCAGGGTGATCAGCGGCCAGGTGCCTTCCGGAATATCCGTCAAACGCACAAACAGAAAACAGAGCACAAAGGCGATAGCGATGCGCACGCCGTGCACAGCGCGATAGTGGCGGTAGAACCAGAACTCAATGGCAGAGATGGGTTTGTCGGCGCGTAACATGGTGGTCCGGGAACGATAAAAATTTGCACGCTATGTTACCCTGGCGCGACACGAACATTGAGTGCTGCGCAGCACTATTTCCGCTCTTTTTTTGCGATTCAACAAGTGCGCTACATCTTATTTTCTCTTATGAAACATAGAAGTAACGCACTGATGATATTAGTCGGCTCCACGTACCGGAATGTACATATCCACCAGCCAGTCGCCGCTGTCAGAGCCGTCGGAAAGGTAGTGTTCGAAGCAGGGACGGTTATCCACGTGCCAGTCGGTTTTCGTCTTGAGATGATCAAACAGGCTGTGCCAGGCGGTGAAGAAATCGTTGTTCATCACTTCCATGCGCGCATGAAAATATTGCCCACCGGGCAGCAGGCCTTGCTCGATGTCGTCACCATAGGAGGGCACAGCATCGGTGGGCGCAGTGATCACCGTTTCAACGCGCAGCTCTTCCGGCGGAAGAACTTCAGGATTACCGTAATAGATGGCCAGCCATTCGCCTTCGAGACCATGCTGCTCGACCCAGCTTTTTAGCTGGTTAAATCCGCGCGGCACGGTTTCCTGCCACGGACCCTGCAAATGGTAGCCCAGCCAGCTTTGAGGATTGCGTTCAACGATAGATGCTTTCATGCCTTTGCCTCCGTTCAGCAGCAGAAAGCCTCACTGTTTCACTCCCATGCTGTTGAGCCATGGGAGCGACTCAGCTATCCGCTGCGGATTACAGTTTCTGTTTTACGTAGTCACTGATACGCGTGATGATGCCGGCTTTATCCACACCTTGTAGGGCATACAGCGGATAGCTCGCCAGCTGCTTGTCTTTGTCCATTACCTGGATTTCACCCACCTGCTCACCGGCTTTCAGCGGTGCTTCCAGATCTTTACGCTCAATCACATATTTCGCCATGACGTTTGAAACTTCGGTGCGCGGCAGAGACAGATAAATATCCTGAGTGGTGCCGACATCCACTTTGTGCGGATTGCCGTACCAGACGTTTTCGGTGCCGATTTTCTTACCTGCATGGAACAATTGCACGGTATCGAAGTTGTTCTGACCCCACACCAGCAGTTTACGCGCCTGCTCTTCACGCCCTTTCGAGCTCTTACCGCCCATGATCACCGCAATCAGGCGATGACGACCCACCACATTTGAGGCGATGATATTAAAGCCAGCTGATTCAGTATGGCCTGTTTTCATGCCATCAACGTGAAGGTTTTGATCCCATAACAAACCGTTACGGTTATTTTGCGTGATGCCGTTCCAGCTCAGGGTTTTCTCCGCGTACATGGCGTAGAAGTCCTGCTCACCGCTGATAATAGCGCGTGACAGCACCGCCAAATCGCGCGCAGTGGTGTGCTGACCCGGCGCATCGAGGCCGTGCACGGTTTCAAAATGGGTATGCGTCAGACCGAGCTTCTGTACGTAGTTGTTCATCATATTGACGAAGCTGTCCTGGCTGCCCGCCACATAATCCGCCAGCGCCACACAGGCGTCATTGCCGGAATCGATGATCACGCCACGCATCAGATCGCGTACCGTCACTTTGTCGCCGGGCTTGAGGAACATCAGTGAGGAGCCTTTGAACACCGGATTACCTGCAGCCCAGGCATCCTTACCCACGGTGACCACATCATCACGGGTGATTTTTTTCTGATCAACCGCGCGATCCACTACGTAGCCAGTCATCAGCTTGGTGAGGCTGGCCGGGTTACGCTCTTCATCGGGATTGGCGGCAGTGAGGATCTGGCCCGTGGTGGCGTCCATTAACACCCATGAAGCCGCATCGATCGGCGGAGGCGTCAGTGGGAATGGCATGCTGTCGTCAGCGTGTGCCAGTGATGCCCAAACAATCATTCCAGATACAGTTACCAGCAGACGCCTTTTCAACACTTCTTCCTCAAATCAAAAATGAATTTACCGCCGCACGTTTTACGGCAATTAGCGCCTGGATAGTTGAATAAATTGAAAAAAAGTATGAACTGCGGACAAATGCTGTGCGCCTGCCCACAGCAGCGGTAAACAAGGTTGTGCTGCCTGCTGCACACGACTATTCTGTGCGTTGATTTTCTATTGCCAGGATACTGCCGTGCCCGCCTCTGAGTTCACCTTTTTGTTTCACGATTACGAAACCTTCGGTAAAAGTCCCTCACTGGACCGTCCGGCGCAGTTTGCCGGGCTGCGCACCGATAAAGATTTCAACGCCGTAGGTGAACCGCAGGTGTTTTACTGCCAGCCCGCTGATGACTATCTGCCGCAGCCGGAAGCGGTGATGATCACCGGCATCACGCCACAGGTGGCTAAAGCGCGCGGCGTAACAGAGACGGCATTTGCTGAACGCATTCATGGGCTGTTTACTGAGCCACAAACCTGTGTGATCGGTTACAACAATGTGCGCTTCGATGATGAAGTGACGCGCAATATCTTCTATCGCAACTTCTTCGATCCTTACGGCTGGAGCTGGCAAAACGGTAACTCGCGCTGGGATCTGCTGGATGTGATGCGCGCCTGTTATGCCCTGCGCCCGGAAGGCATTATCTGGCCGGAAAATGATGACGGCTTCCCCAGCTTCAAACTGGAACATCTCACCAAGGCCAACGGCGTGGCGCACGAACAGGCGCACGATGCGATGTCGGATGTGTATGCCACGCTGGCGATGGCGAAACTGGTGAAAGAGAAGCAGCCGAAGCTGTTTGAGTTTCTGTTTACCCATCGCAACAAGCAGAAACTGATGAACCTGATTGATATTCCGCAGATGAAGCCGCTGGTGCACGTCTCCGGCATGTTCGGCGCGGCGCGCGGCAACACCAGCTGGGTAGTGCCTGTCGCATGGCATCCGGATAATCGTAATGCGCTGATCGTGGTGGATCTGGCGGGCGATATGTCCCCGCTGCTGGAACTGGATGCGGATGAACTGCGCGAGCGGTTGTACACCAAACAGAGTGAGTTGGATGGTCGCGCAGCTGTGCCGATTAAACTGGTGCACATTAATAAATGCCCGGTGTTAGCCCCAGCGAATACCTTACGTCCTGAAGATGCTGCACGCCTGAATATAGATCGAGAACGCTGTCTGGCGAACCTGGCGCTGCTGCGTCAGCACGCTGAAGTGCGTGAGAAAGCGGTGACGCTGTTTGCGGAAGCTGAGCCGTTCAAGCCATCGGATGATGTCGATGCGCAACTGTATGACGGCTTCTTCAGCGATGCCGATCGCGCAGCGATGAACATCGTGCGCCAAACGCCGCCGCAAAATCTACCGGCGCTGGATTTGACCTTCGACGACAAACGCATTGCGAAACTGCTGTTCCGCTATCGTGCGCGTAACTTCCCCGGCACGCTGGATGATCAAGAGCAGCAGCGTTGGTTGCAGCATCGCCGTGAAGCGCTGAATGCCGATCGCGTGCAGGCGTTCCTGTTAGAGCTGGAGTCGTTAGCGAGTTTGCATGAGGATAACGCGGAGAAGATGGCACAGCTGAAAGCACTGTATTTGTATGCGCAGGAGTTGGTGTCGTAGTGTGGTTCTCTGCGGCCTGATGACCTCATCAACGTTTTCTCCCACAGGAATAAAGGGTTGATCGAGAGATGTTTAAGATGGTTGCCATTCTGTTGTCGTCGCTAGATTGGCTCCCTCTCCCATTTATGGGAGAGGGATTAGAAGGAAAAACTGCCTTAAAGCATGGCCCAAATCACCCACGTGAACAGGAAGCCAAGCAGTCCCATCACAGTGGTCAACACTGTCCAGGTTTTCAAACCATCAGCTACCGACAAACCTAAATAGCGCGTTACCACCCAGAAGCCGGAATCATTCACGTGCGACAGGCCTAGTGCACCAAAGCAGGCTGAAAGCGCCACCAGAACCAATTGCATATCAGCCAATCCGGTTACGGCACTGGTCAGCAAACCACAAGTGGTGACGATGGCTACTGTCGCCGATCCCTGCGAGGCGCGTAACGCCAATGACAGAATGTATGCCGCAGGAATCAGCGGCAAGTGGATGGCCGACAGTGACCCTGCCAGTGCCTTACCCACGCCCGACTCAACCAATACTTTGCCAAATGCACCACCCGCCCCCGAAACCAGAATCACACCAGCAGCGTTGGCGATAGCCGTATTTGAGAGTGCTTCAACCTTGTCTTTGCCCCAACCACGACGAAATCCTAATTGCCATACTGCCAGCGCCAGGGTGATGAGCAATGCAATTGCCGGTGCGCCCAGCAACGTGAGAATGCCATGTGCCGTCGATCCCGGAGTGAGATGTGGTGGCACCAAGGTTCCAATCATGATGAGGAAAATAGGCAAGACGATTAAACCGGCAACCAAGCCTGCTGAAGGCGGGTTCTTGACGGTTTTCTGCTCATCTTTATTCGTGGTGAGCTGAACCTGCTCAAGCACATTTACTGATAAGTGATAGTTTTTGCGGTTCAACATTTTTGCGACAACGTAGCCAATGATGCCGACCGGGATGGAAACCCCAATGCCCAGCATCATTAACCAACCAATATCAGCATTCAGCAAACTGGCCGCCGCAGCAGGACCGGGATGCGTTGGCACAGCGACGTGCACCATCAACATCATTCCAGCCATTGAGAGGCCGAACTTAAGCGGTGAAAGACGCAATACCTTAGCGAATCCGTAAATCAACGGCACCACGATTATAAAGCCCACATCAAAGAACACCGGCAGCCCCAACACAAACGCCACAATGGTCAGTGCTGCCACCATGCGTTGCGGTCCAAGCAACTCCGTGAAACGCTTAGCCAATACATCGGCTCCGCCAGACGCTTCAATCACCGCACCCAGAATAGCCCCCAGCACGATGAGTGCGGCAATTCCGCCCAGCAAACTGCCCATCCCACCCAGAATCACCTTCATGATGTTCTCAGCGGGTATTCCAGTGGTTAACGCTACAAATAAACTGGCGACAATCAATGCGACAAAAGGATGCACTTTTGCCTTAATAACTAACAGCAACAGCAATACAACGCTAATCACCGCAATAGAGAGTAACAGAGTGGTAGTCATGCAATACCTCAGAGATAATTATTATATTATTCAGAACATTAAAAGTTATGGTGTTGGCGCAACGTACAATAAACTGCAGCAACTGCGCTATGCGCAGTCGTTGTAGCCAGATTAATCATTGTTTCCAGGGCGCGAACCAGCCGAGGCCCGCTTCGGTGCGACCGCGCGGGAAATACTCGCAGCCGACCCAGCCGTCATAGCCGACTTCATCCAGCAGGCTGAACAGGTACGGATAGTTGATTTCGCCTTCGTCTGGTTCGTGACGATGCGGCGCAGAGGCGATCTGAATATGGCGATAACGTCCAGCGTATTCGCGAATCAGATGGCTGAGATTGCCGTCCACCAGCTGAGCATGGAACAGATCCAATTGCGTGAACACGTTCGGACGATCGATACGTTCCATCATCGCCAGCGTTTGATACTGACTGGAGTAGAGGTAGTTCGGCTTCGTCATCGGATTGAGTGCCTCCAGTAACAAGCGGATGCCGTGTGGTGCAAAGCACTCGGATGCGTAATGCATATTACGGACAAACGTTTCTTCATACGCCGCCTTATCGGCACCGTTTGGCACCGTTGCCGCCATCACATGCACTTGAGGGCAGCCCAGTGCTAAGGCATATTCCAGCGCACGATCGATATCGGCACGCGCCTCTTCTTCACGACCAGGAATCGCGGATACGCCCCACTCCCCGGCCTGCACGTTTCCGGCTGCGGTGTTGAACAGCACCAACTCCAGATGATGTTTCTCCAGCTCGGCTTTGATCACCTCGGCCGGATAGTCATACGGGAACAGAAACTCAACGGCACGGAAACCGGCGTTCGCCGCTGCGGCAAAGCGTTCAATAAACGGCACTTCGCCGAACTGCGTGGATAAATTGGCTGCAAACTTAGGCATCAGTAATTCCTCAATTCCGCCACTTCGCCATCAGTCAGATAACGAATAGAGCGGTCGCCGAGCGTGAACATCAGACGCGCGGTCTCTTCCAGTTCTTCAGTGTTATTCGCGGCTTCACGTAGCGATTTACCCACCACTACCGGGCCGTGATTGGCCAGCAGGAACGCGTTGTAACGTGGCGCGAGCTGCGCAAGATCTTCAGCCAGGCGGTCATCACCCGGTTTGTAATAAGGTACGACCGGCACATCGCCCACGCGCATCACCACATAGGGCGTGAACGGACGAATGCAGTTTTCGCTGTCGAGATCGTTGAGGCACGAAAGCGCTGTCAGATAGTGACTGTGCAGATGCACCACCGCTTTACAGGCGGGATTGTTTAGATAGAGCGCGCGGTGAAACGCCACTTCCTTAGAAGGCTTGTCACCCGAAATCCACTCGCCCTGCATCGTCACTTTTGACAGGCGGTCGGCCTGCAGTTCGCCGAGGCAAGAGCCGGTAGGTGTCGCCAGCAGATTGCCATCTTCCAGCAACAGTGAAAGATTGCCGGCTGAACCGGTGGCGTAACCGCGCTGGAAAAAGGAGGCGCCCAGTTGCACCATCTCTTCACGTGCTTGTTGTTCGGTCATGCTGAGAACTCCGTTTGTGCGCGGGCAAAGAATTGTTCGTCGCCAAAGTTGCCTGACTTCAGGGCCAGCGACAGCGGCTGCTGGATGTCACGCACCCACGGCACGCCAGGGGAGATCATCGGGCCGATGTGGAAGGCCGTTACGCCCAGGCTTTGCGCGACCACGCCAGAGGTTTCGCCACCGGCGACAATAAAGCGCTGCCAGCCGCGTGATTTCAGCTCACGGGTCACGGCGGCAAACAAGTGCTCAACCGCTTCACTACTGCGTGCCGCGCCATACTGCTGCTGGATCGCCTGCAGTTGCTGGGCGTCAGCAGTGGCAAACAGCAGCGGTGCTAAAGGCTGCTGGTGATTCGCGGCAACCCACTCGCACAATTCCTGCGCGTAGCCTTCAGCATCGTCGAGGCAGCGCTCCACCAGCACTTCATGTGATGGCGCCTGCTGGCGATAGACCTGAACCTGACGATTGGTCATCTGCGAACAAGAGCCCGAGATCACCACCGCACGTTCGCCCTGTGGACGTCCGGCCTGCTCGGCATCGCTGTTTTGCTGCTGAGTGGCCCAGGCGCGCGCAATACCGATTGCCAGGCCGGAACCGCCGGTCACCAGCACGGTTTCTTTCAGCGCTTCGCCCTGGGTTAGCAGATGCTGCTCGTTGAGCGCATCCAGCACCACGTAGTTGATGCCCTGCGCTTTCAGCTCGCCCAGCTGTTTACGAACCGCTTCCGCGCCTTTGTCCAGCTGAGCAGCATTGATCACCGCCGCCTGCCCTTTCGCCTGGCGCGTCATCAGACGCACCAGATTGCTGTCGGTCATTGGTGTCACCGGATGATGACGCATGCCCGATTCAGACAGCAGCTGGCCGGCAACAAACAGATAGCCTTGATACACGGTACGACCGTTTACCGGCAGCGAGGGTGAGATCACCGTTTGCGTCTCGCCCAGTGCGGCCAGCAGTGCATCGGTCACAGGGCCGATATTGCCGTGTTCGGTGCTGTCGAAGGTCGAGCAATATTTGAAGTAAAAACGATCGCAACCCTGCTGTTGCAGCCACGCCAGCGCTGCCAGAGACTGGTCGATTGCCTGCTGTGCCGGGCAAGAACGTGACTTCAGGCTGATGACAATCGCCTGCGCGCTCACATCGTCATGACCTTCCGGCACGCCGTTGAACTGAATGGTAGGCAGACCGTTCTGTACCAGGAAGCTGGCAATATCCGTTGCACCGGTAAAGTCGTCTGCAATCACGCCTAAACGCATGGTTACTTCTCCTTTGACTCGGGCAGCGTGATGCCGCTGAAAATCTTGATGACTGCGCTGTCATCTTCGCGGCCGTAGCCAGCATTACTCGCTTCGGTAAACATGTTGAGGGCGGTAGACGCCAGCGGCAGTGGGAAATGCAATGATTTCGCGGTATCGGCCACCAGGTTGAGATCTTTCACAAAGATATCGACGGCGGATTTCGGTGAGTAGTCGCCGTCCACCACATGACGCATGCGGTTCTCAAACATCCACGAGTTACCCGCGGCGTTAGTGACCACGTCATACATGGTATCGAGTGGAATGCCTGCGCGCGCAGCCAGCGCCATCGCTTCTGCACCCACCGCAATATGCACGCCCGCCAGCAGCTGGTGAATGATTTTCACCGTTGAGCCCAGGCCAATTTCGCTGCCCACGCGATACACTTTGGCGGCAACCGCATCCAGAACCGGCTTCAGCAGCGCAAAGGCTTCATCGCTGCCAGACGCCATCACGGTCATCTCGCCGACGGCGGCTTTAGCTGCACCGCCCGATACCGGCGCATCCAGCATCAGCAGTTTATGTTGTGCCAGTTGCTGTTCAATCGCCTGTGCATCCTGTGAAGAAATGGTGGAAGAGACCATTACCACCGTGCCCGGCTTGAGTTGTGCCGCCAGACCGGTTTCACCAAACAGAATTGCTTTGACCTGCGCGGCGTTCACCACCAGCAGTAGTACGGCATCTAACTCTGCGGCGAAGCTGGCAGCGGAAGTTTGCGCATCACGCGCGCCGGCCTGACGCAGGGTTTCCAGCGCCTGCGGATTTAAATCAACGCCCCAGGTGTTCAATCCAGCGCGAATACAGGACTGCGCTGCGCCCATGCCCATGGAACCCAAACCAATGACGCCAATGTTATTCACGGTTGCTGACACAGCACACCTCCGTTGTTAATTTAAGTGATATTTTGTTCAATGCTGTTAATTCTGCCGCAGTTACTGGCGGAGAAACGTGCGGTAAATCACAAAAATTAACTTACACGCACAGCGTATAACATCGATTCACACCTCTGAATCCCAGCGGGAACCCCTGTTCTGGCGGGATATTTGCTAACATTCGCCTGAGATAAATTGTGCTGCAGGTTGTGAATTGATGCCTTACAATGTGAAAAATTGGTAATTCAGGGAGAGCGATGTGATTCCGGTAGAACGTCATCAACAAATTTTAGCGCTGGTTGCCGAACGCGGCGTGGTGAGCATTGCCGAGCTGACCGAGCGTTTAGGCGTATCACATATGACGATACGTCGTGATGTGCAAAAGCTGGAGGAGCAAGGTGCCGTGCTGTCGGTATCGGGCGGCGTGCGCTCGGCCGATCGCCTGGCCGCTGAGCCATCACATCTGGCGAAAACCAGCATGTACAGCAGTGAAAAGATGGCGATTGGTCAGTTTGCCGCGCGGCATATTCCGCGCAACAGCTGCATTTATCTCGATGCAGGCACCACCACGCTGGCGCTGGCTCGCGAACTGGTCGAGCGCGACGATTTGCTGGTGGTCACCAATGATTTCGTGATTGCCCGTTTATTGATGGAGAGCAGCGGCTGCAAGCTGATTCACACTGGCGGCACCGTGTGTCGCGAAAATCGCTCCAGCGTCGGCGAAGCGGCGGCGAGAAGTCTGCGCATGCTGGCGATTGATATCGCGTTTATTTCTGCCTCCTGCTGGGGGCCACGCGGCTTGTTTACACCCGATGAAGATAAGGTGCCGGTCAAGCTGGCGGCCAGCGATGTCAGCAGTAAGCGCGTACTGTTGAGCGACAGCTCGAAATACAACAAGATTGCCACCCATCTGGCATTACCGCTGGAGCGCTTCGATACCCTCGTAACCGATACAGAATTAAGTAAAGCGGGACGTGAAACGCTGAGTGCGGGGAGTTGGGAGTTGGTGCTGGCGGGTTAAGTTTGCTGGTCTAAAAGCAAAAGGTCGCCAATATGGCGACCTTTTGCATACGACACGAAGTCTTTATCCGCTCCGCATAATGCGCAACGAAAATTACACTTCTTCGCTGAACTGCGGAACCGGATTGCGGAAGGTGCGAGTAACAAACGCCAGGTAAATAATACCGACCGCTGCCCACACCAGGCCGAGCACCATCGAGGTCTCTTCCAGGTTGATCCACAGTGCACCCACTGTCAAAGCGCCCATCACTGGCAGCACCAGATAATTGAGGTGATCTTTCAGCGTCTTGTTACGCTTTTCACGGATCCAGAACTGCGCAATCACTGACAGGTTGACGAAGGTGAATGCCACCAGCGCACCGAAGTTGATCAGCGCAGTAGCGGTCACCAGGTCGAAGTTAATCGCCAGCAGTGCCACAGCGCCCACCAACAGCACGTTCAGCGACGGCGTGCGGTATTTCGGATGCACGAAGCCAAAGAAACGCTGCGGGAACACGCCATCACGGCCCATCACATACATCAGACGGGAAACGCCCGCGTGTGCCGCCATACCGGAAGCCAGTACGGTAACCACAGAGAAAATCAGGATGCCAATCTGCAGCGCTTTACCAGCTACAAACAGCATGATTTCAGGCTGTGAAGAGTCCGGATTCTGGAAACGCGAGATGTCCGGGAAGTACAGCTGCAGGAAGTAAGACACACCGATAAAGATCACACCACCAATCAGCGCGGTCAGGAAAATCGCGCGCGGGATAGTACGTTCTGCATCTTTGGTCTCTTCTGACAGCGAACTGATGCCATCAAAGCCGAGGAACGAGAAGCAAAGTATGGTTGCACCGGTAATCATCGGCACCACATGGGCATTCTCAGACCAGAAAGGCTTGCTGCTGGTCAGGGTTCCTGCGCCAACACCGTGCGCCACACCGTAAACCACCATACCGGTGATCACCACCATCACCACAACCTGCAGCACGACGATCACGCTGTTGAAGTTGGCAACGGTTTTGATACCACGGAGGTTAGAGATGGTCATAAAGGCCACCAGCAACACCACGAAAATCCACGATGGAATGCCCGGCACCAGCGTCTCAAAGTAGCTTTTCGCCAGCAGGATGTTGATCATCGGCATGAACAAATAGTCCAGCAGTGATGACCAGCCCACCATAAAGCCGACGTGCGGACTGATAGCCTTCTGAGCATAGGTGTAAGCGGAGCCCGCAGATGGGAAGCGGCGTACCAGCTTGCCGTAGCTCACGGCAGTAAACAGTATCGCGATCAGCGCGAAAGCATAAGCGGTGGCGACGTGGCCGTCGGTCAATCCAGAGACGATACCGAAAGTATCAAACAGGGTCATTGGCTGCATATACGCCAGGCCCATCATGACAACCGGGATCAAGGTCAGGGATTTTTTCAGGTGTGCACGCTGTGGTGCGGCGGTGTTAAGCGACATTGTTCAGGCCCCCAACAGAGGTGATCTGCGGGATACTGCGCAACGTGCTGCAGTGAGAAGTGATATTAGTGTTTGCGATTGTCGCCGCGCCGTAATCATCACGAAAGCGAGAACCAGCTTGCGCCGGTGCAATTGTAAACAGCCCCATCTTTGTTTTCCTCAAATCTCACGCCCAAGCGTGTTGTCAGTATCTATCTATCCGGATGCGTGTCCGGCCTCGGTAATTTGTGTGTGTACTGCAATCTGCAAAAAAATAACCGACGTGATAAGCGTCGGTTATGTTTCGAATTTTGCAGGGGACGTATTCTGCCCCAACTTATGCCATCGGCACAAGACGTTAGCGAAATTCTTCTGCGAGTCAGGCGTTCTTCAGCATCCAGTCAATCTCCGTGGCGGTGATAAGCCGTTCAAACTGCATTAACTCGTTCTGTTTGCAGCTGTGCCACACGCCGCTGAAATGCTCACCCAGCAGTTTTTGCAGAGGATAGCTATTCTCGAATTCGTACAGCGCATCGCTCTGTCGCACCGGCAATGGCAGCCCTTCTGCCTCATGTCCATTGCCCTGCACCGCATGCGGTAAGGGTAGCTGATTATCCAGACCGTGCAAAATACCGGCAAGAATTGTTGACACGACCAGGTAAGGATTTGCATCCGCACCGGCCACACGATACTCCACGCGATGGTTATCCACATCGCCGCAGGGAATACGTAAAGCAACGGTGCGATTGTTGTGCCCCCAGGAGGCCTGTAACGGCACGTAGGCTTCCGGTAAGAAGCGGCGATAAGCGTTCACGTTCGGTGCCAGAAGTGCCATTGAAGCCGGCATCAAATCGATCATCCCGGCCAGCGCGCGTTTCAACAGCGGTGAATCGCTGCCGTCGTCGAGTGAAAAGGCATTATGATCGGCGGCATCCAGCATGCTGATATGCACATGCATCCCGCTACCCGCGTACTCTTCATAAGGTTTCGCCATAAAGGTCGCAGTCATACCGTGGTTTTCGGCCACCTGACGCACCAGGCGTTTGAGCAAAATCGCATGGTCGCAGGCTTTCAATACATCACGGGTATGATGCAGGTTGATTTCAAACTGGCCCGGCGAGGCTTCCGCCAGCGCACCATCAGCGGGAATGCCCTGCTGTTTGGCAATATCGTCGATATCACGCAGAACATCAGCGAAATGGTCGAGATTATCGACTGAATAAACCTGACTCTGCATATTACGTTCGTCACTACCCGGCGCACAGGGTGGCTGTATGTACCCTTCCGCATCGCGCTTTTTATCGACCAGATAGAACTCCAGCTCTACCGCTACCACCGGGAATAGCCCTCGATTGCGTAGCTGCTGCCACAAGCGATTAAGGACATTGCGGGGTTCAACGTCAAAGGGAGTGCCATCTTGGTTACACATTGTCAACAGCAATTGCGCGATGCGTTCAGGATCGGCGGCAGAAGGAATTAAAGTTCCGGGAACCGGGATACAGAGGTTGTCGGGTTCGCCCAGTGACTGTCCGAGTCCGGCTTCTTCGACGGTATTTCCGAGGATATCCATGGCGAAAACCGAGGCCGGGAAGTAACACCCTTTTTCCAGTTTTGCCAATGCAGAGATGGGAATGCGCTTACCGCGAAAGACCCCATTTAAATCATTAAGAAGAATATCGACATACTGCGTTTCAGGATGGCGTTCCAGCCAGGATTTAACCTCCAGCTGGAACGCGCTTGTTCGTTTCTCTTCACTGTGCCGCGTGAAGTCTTCTACTTCTACGAGGTTCGTCATGTTCCCACCCGCCCTTTACCGTTTAATATTGGTTCGCGCAATGCTCAAAATAACAGCCACTCCTCTAACATAGCGCTAACGCAAAAAGTGTGCAAATGTAACAAATCTGTTGGAAGAACGAACAGACGGTTGCTAGATTGACAATATATTGCACACTTTTCAGACCGAACGCGCAAAAACGGTGAAAATATTGAACAGCAACGCGGAGACGTTATGGGCATTATTTTTGACAAACCCTTGATTGGCGTAGTGATGTGTCAGAACCACATCGGCAGCCATCTCGGGCAAACGGTTCACAATAAGTATCTCGATGCCATCGTGCTTGCTGGTGGTGTGCCCTTGCCTTTGCCGCATCAACTGATGCACGCCCCTTATCTATTAGAAAACAGTATGACGTTGCTGGACGGCATTTTACTCACCGGCAGTCCGAGCAATATCGAGCCCTGGCATTACGGTGAAGAAGGTAAAGAGGAGCATGCCGATCCGGCGCGTGACCGCCTCGCCTTCGGCATCATCACTCATGCGATTGGCAAAAAGATGCCGATTTTCGGTATTTGCCGTGGCTTGCAGGAGTTGGTGGTGGCCAACGGGGGTTCCCTGTATCGCCAGTTGCACATGACGCACCAGTTTCAGGAACATCGTGAAGATGATGCACTGCCGCTCGAACAGCAATACGCGTCGGTGCATGAGGTTCAGCCTGAAGCGGAAGGTTTGTTGAGCCAGGTGCTTGGCAGCGCTCAATCCTTTGCCGTGAACTCTCTACATGGACAAGGCATCCGCGAACCCGGCCCGCAGCTGCGCATTGAAGCGCGTGCGCCTGATGGGCTGATTGAAGCGGTGAGTTTGCGCCAGCATCCGTTTGCACTTGCGGTGCAGTGGCATCCGGAGTGGCACTCCGATCAAGACCCGGTTTCGCAACGCCTGTTTGCGGCTTTTATCCACGCGGCTCTCTGTTATCACAAGGAAAAACAGCCATGAATGATGCCACTCTGGCGCCTGGGCGACGTTTATCGCAAATCCGGCAGGAGATGGGATTGTCTCAGCGTCGCGTCGCTGAGTTGTCAGGACTCACACACAGTGCTATCAGCACCATTGAGCAGGACAAAGTCAGCCCAGCGCTGAGTACCTTGCAGAAATTGCTGAAGGTGTACGGCTTGTCGTTGTCAGAGTTTTTCTCGGAGCCAAAGGTGAACAGCACGCCGCGCGTGATCGTACGTCCGGAAGAGTGCGTGGAAATCGGCAGCCTCGGTGTGTCGCTGCGTCTGGTGGAGAACGGCGCTGAAAAACGTGCGCTGGCGATGTTGATTGAACGCTACGAACCGGGTTCCAGCACCGGAGAGAAACTGCGTCATCCTGGTGAAGAGACCGGCACGGTGCTGGAAGGGGAAATCACCCTGGTGGTCAACGGCCAGAGTTATCACCTTTATTGTGGCGAGAGCTATGTGATTGATACCGGCTTGCCGCACAGTTTTACCAATACGTCTGAGCTGCCGTGTCGCATAGTCAGTGCGCACACGCCAGCGAATTTCTGAGTTCACGCGCTTAAGGAGGATGTGATGCAACATGTGGGAAGTTATTACGCAGCAACCGCGAATGCGCATGAGCCGTGGCCCGAACTGCAGGAATCGGTGCAGTGTGATGTCTGTATTATTGGCGGCGGATTTACCGGGCTCTCCTCGGCGCTGTTTTTGACCGAAGCCGGTTATGACGTGGTGCTACTCGAAGCGGCAAAGATTGGTTTCGGAGCCAGCGGTCGTAACGGGGGCCAGGTAGTGAATTCTTACAGCCGCGATGTGGATGTAATTGAACAACGCTACGGCAAAGACGTGGCGAAGATGCTGGGCAATATGATGTTTGAGGGCGCGGAGATTATTCGCGATCGCATCGACCGTTATGCTATCGCCTGTGATTACCGTCCTGGCGGCATTTTTGCCGCGTTGAATCAGCGTCAGATGGGGCACTTGCGCAACCAAAAAGCCAACTGGGAGCGCTATGGTAACCATAATCTGGAGCTGCTGGATGAGCGCGCGATTCGTCGTGAAGTGGCAACCGATCGCTACGTTGGTGGCTTGCTGGATAAGCGCGGCGGGCATCTGCATCCGTTAAACCTGGCACTGGGTGAAGCGGAAGCGATTCGCCGTCACGGTGGGCGCATCTATGAACAATCTGCGGCACTGGAAGTGAAGTATGGCGAGCCGCATCGGGTAAAGACCGCTAAAGGTGAAGTCACTGCCACCTTTGTGATTTTTGCCGGTAATGCTTATCTCCCCTCACAACTGGAACCTCGCCTGAGCCGTAAAAGCATGCCGTGTGGCTCGCAAATCCTCACCACCGAGCCATTAAGCCGCGACCAGGCGTTGGGTTTATTGCCGAACAATCACTGCGTCGAAGATTGTAATTATCTGCTGGATTACTTCCGCCTCACCGCCGACAACCGTCTGCTGTACGGCGGCGGTGTGGTGTATGGCGCCCGCGAGCCGGATGATATTGAAGCATTGATCCGCCCTAAGTTGTTACGCACTTTCCCTCAACTGAAAGATGTGAAATTCAGCCATCGCTGGAGCGGTAACTTCCTGCTGACGCTGTCACGTATGCCGCAGTTTGGGCAAATCGAGAAGAATGCGTTCTTTATGCAGGGGGATAGCGGACATGGCGTGACCTGTACCCACTTGTCGGGAAGGCTGATTGCCGAGGTGCTGCGCGGACAGGCAGAAAGGTTTGATGCGTTTGCCAAATTGCCGCATTTACCGTTTCCTGGCGGCAGGCGCTTTAAAGTACCACTGACGGCAATGGGCGCGGTGTGGTACGCGTTAAGGGATCGCTTGGGGGTTTAGGCTAACGTATTGTCGCGGCGCAGTTTAATGCGAGTGTTATTTAAAACCCGCGATAAATCGCGCCGCTAGCGAAATAGTGCAGAAGTCTGCACTCGCACGACAATCTCACTCCAGCGGCATCTTCATCGGGTCATCGTAGCTGTACTCAAATCCCAGCTCGTTGCAGATCTTCGAGCCATCTACCACCTTCCCCGCCGAACGCACGGGCTCGGCAGTAAAGGTCGGAGCCACCAGCCCCAACTGCTTCGAAACAAACGGATAAAAATCATCACGTGCGGGATGTTTCGACGCGCACAGGTTGTAGACGCGTCCACCTTTCGGCGTTTGCAGCAACAGTACAATCGCATCCACCACATCATCGAGATGCACCAGATTGACCGCATGCCCGCCGTTTTCCAATCCCGTTTTACCGGCGAGGAATCGACCTGGATGGCGATTCGGCCCCACCAGTCCCGCCAAACGCACTATATCAACGCTAGTACCCGGCAGATCGTGCAGCCAGTTTTCCAGTTCGACCAGCGTCTTACCTGCCACACTCTCTGGCTGTAACGCACTGCTCTCTTTCATTACGCCCGAACCGGTGCCGTACACCGACGACGAGCTGGTAAAAATGATGCGCGGCACTTTATGCGCCAATGCCGTGTCTACCACGTTCTGCACGGCTTGCATGTAATCTTCACCGCCCTGAACCGTGCGGCTGGCGGGCAAAGTCACCACCAGCGCGTCCACCGCCATTAGCGTGGCCAACTCATCTGCTTCACATTCAATCTCGGGTGTTAGCACCAGTTGAAATGCCTCAATACCGCAGCGGCGCGCAGCATCCACACCATCGGGGGAGGTTTTGCTGCCGGTCACCTGCCAGCCGCGCGCCGTCAGCGCCATCGCCAGCGGCATACCCAGCCATCCCAGACCTACAATCGCGACTTTTTTCATACCGACTCCTGCTTTCCAGCGCTAAGACACTTCATCTTAGTCCCAGCGATTATGGCAAACCAGCGCAAACTGTTGCGGAAGGTTCCGAGAACTGACGTTAAAAAAGGGTTGCCAAGCGCCGCCATCTTCGTTAGGTTAATCAGCACGCAAATGAATACTCATTCAGCAACGGAATTTACTATGACACGCGTTCAGTTCAACCACCATCATCACCATCATCCTGACTAGTCTTTCAGGCGATGTGTGCTGGGAGACGATTAGGATCTTCCAGTGGTGCGAACGCAAAGAGAGCCCCCGGAAGATCATCTTCCGGGGGTTTTTTTATGGGCGAACGCAACCCCACTGAGTTCAGACAGGATTGAATAAGAGGACAGGAACCATGTTAGATAACACCCGTATTCGCATAGCTATGCAGAAATCTGGCCGTTTAAGTGATGAGTCACGCGAACTGCTGGCCCGCTGCGGTATCAAAATCAACCTTCAGCAGCAGCGTCTGATTGCGTTTGCGGAGAACATGCCTATCGATATCCTGCGTGTACGTGATGACGATATCCCTGGCCTGGTGATGGATGGCGTGGTGGATCTCGGCATCGTCGGTGAAAACGTACTGGAAGAAGAGCTGCTGGACCGCCGCGCACAAGGCGAAGACCCGCGCTACTTCACCCTGCGTCGTCTCGATTTCGGCGGTTGCCGCCTGTCGCTGGCGATGCCAGTGGATGCGGAATATACCGGCCCGCAGTGCCTGCAGAACTCACGTATTGCCACCTCTTATCCGCACTTGCTGAAGAAATATCTCGATAAGCAAGGCGTCTCCTTTAAGTCTTGCCTGCTGAACGGTTCGGTGGAAGTCGCGCCACGTGCGGGTTTGGCCGATGCCATTTGCGACCTGGTATCGACCGGTGCCACCCTTGAAGCCAACGGCCTGCGTGAAGTGGAAGTCATCTACCGCTCTAAGGCGGTACTGATTCAGCGCGATGGCGAGCTGCCTGCAGCCAAGCAAGAACTGATTGACAAAATGATGACGCGCATTCAGGGCGTGATCAAAGCGCGCGAATCCAAGTACATCATGCTGCACGCGCCAAGCGAGCGCCTGGAAGAAGTGATCGCCCTGCTGCCAGGTGCCGAGCGCCCAACCGTATTGCCACTGGCAGGCGAAGTGAGCCGCGTGGCGATGCACATGGTGAGCAGTGAAACCCTGTTCTGGGAAACCATGGAAAAACTGAAAGCGCTGGGTGCCAGCTCGATCCTCGTACTGCCAATCGAAAAAATGTTGGAGTAACAGCATGAGCACAATCATGACCCCGATTGACTGGCAACAGTGTGATGAACAACAGCAGCAAGCGCTGCTGATGCGCCCGGCGATTTCTGCCTCGGCGAGCATCAGCGAAGTGGTGCGCGATGTGCTGACGAAAGTAAAGGAAGAAGGCGATGACGCCCTGCGTGAATTCAGCGCGCGCTTCGACAAAGCGCAGGTGGAAAACCTGCGCGTCACGCCAGCAGAGATGCAAGCCGCCAGCGACCGTTTGAGCGACAAGTTGAAGCAGGCGATGGCAGTGGCTGTCGGTAATATCGAAACTTTCCATAACGCGCAGACTCTGCCCGCGGTGGATATTGAGACGCAACCGGGTGTGCGCTGCCAGCAGATCACCCGTCCGGTGCAATCTGTTGGGCTGTATATTCCCGGCGGCTCTGCCCCACTGTTCTCCACGGTATTAATGCTGGCAACCCCAGCCCGTATCGCCGGTTGTGGTCGTGTGGTGCTCTGTTCGCCCCCGCCGATTGCCGATGAAATTCTCTATGCGGCGCAACTGTGCGGCGTAAAAGAGGTGTTTCAGGTCGGCGGTGCGCAAGCGATTGCTGCGCTAGCCTTCGGCACCGAAACTGTACCAAAAGTGGACAAGATCTTTGGCCCAGGCAACGCCTACGTCACCGAGGCCAAACGTCAGGTGAGCCAGCGTTTAGATGGCGCCGCGATTGATATGCCTGCTGGCCCATCAGAGGTTTTGGTGATTGCTGATGAAGGTGCCACACCGGCATTTGTCGCTTCTGATCTGCTATCACAAGCAGAGCACGGCCCGGATTCACAGGTTATCTTACTGACCCCTTCGCTGAAACTGGCAGAAGGCGTGGCCCAGGCGGTGGAAGAACAGCTCGCGCAGTTGCCACGCGCGGCCACCGCACGTCAGGCGCTGGAGAGTAGCCGTCTGATAGTGCTGCGCGATCTGGCGCAGTGTGTGGAGATCTCCAACCTGTACGGTCCTGAGCACCTGATTATTCAGACGCGCCAGCCACGTGATCTGGTGGATGCGATCACCAGCGCCGGTTCGGTGTTCCTCGGTGACTGGTCTCCGGAATCAGCGGGTGATTACGCCTCAGGCACCAATCACGTATTACCGACTTACGGTTATACCGCCACCTGTTCAAGTCTGGGATTAGCCGATTTCCAGAAGCGTATGACGGTGCAAGAGTTGACGCCGCAAGGCTTCCTTAATCTGGCTGCCACTATTGAAACTTTAGCGGCTGCTGAGCAGTTGGAAGCCCACAAAAACGCCGTTACCCTGCGTGTTGCCGCGCTGAAGGAGCAAGCATGAGCATTGAAGATTTAGCCCGCGCTAATGTGCGCGCGTTGACGCCGTATCAATCTGCGCGTCGTTTAGGGGGTAATGGTGATGTATGGCTGAACGCCAACGAATTTCCACTGCCGGTGTCGTTTGAGCTGTCACAGCAAACGCTGAACCGCTACCCGGAATGCCAGCCTAAACTTGTTATTGAGCGCTATGCGGCTTATGCCGGTTTATCGCCGGAGCAAGTGATTGTCAGTCGTGGTGCTGATGAAGGCATTGAGCTGTTAATGCGCGCCTTCTGTGAGCCGGGCAAAGATGCGATTCTGTTCTGCCCGCCGACATACGGCATGTACAGCGTGAGCGCGGAAACCATCGGCATCGAGTATCGCACCGTGGCAGCATTGGATGACTGGCAGCTGAATCTGCCCGCCATTGCCGAACAGTTAGACGGCGTGAAAGTGGTCTACATGTGCAGCCCGAACAATCCGACCGGCAACCTGATCAATCAAGACGATATCCGTAAACTGCTTGAGATGACCGCCGGTAAAGCACTGCTGGTCGCCGATGAAGCCTATATCGAGTTTTGCCCGGAGGCGACTCTCGCCGGTTGGTTGAAAGAATATCCACATCTGGTGATCCTGCGCACGCTATCAAAAGCCTTTGCGCTGGCTGGCCTGCGCTGTGGCTTTACGCTGGCCAACAAGCCCGTGATCGACCTGTTGATGAAAGTGATCGCGCCTTACCCGCTGGCGACCCCGGTTGCTGATGTCGCGGGACAGGCGCTGAGCGAAGAAGGCATTGCGCTGATGCGTCAGCATGTCGCCGAACTCAACGCCAATCGTGCATGGCTGTTTGAACAACTGCCACAGCTGAACGTGGTGCAGCAGGTGTTCCCGAGCGAAACCAACTACATTCTGGCGCGCTTCACTAATTCGCCAAAAGTGTTTAAAACGCTGTGGGATCAAGGCATTATTCTGCGCGACCAAAACAAAAACCCCGGCCTTGCGGGATGCCTGCGCATCTCCATCGGCACCCGTAAAGAGTGCGAGCGCCTGATCGCCGCGCTGCAAGCCTTATCAGTGGAGCAAGCATGAGTCAGAAGACCCTTTTTATCGACCGCGACGGTACCATCATCTCTGAGCCGCCAACGGATTTTCAGGTTGATCGCATGGAGAAGCTGGCGTTTGAAAAAAACGCCATCCCTGCGCTGCTGGCCCTGCAAAATGCCGGCTATCAGCTGGTGATGATCACCAATCAGGATGGCCTGGGCACCGACAGCTTCCCGCAGGCTGATTTCGATGGCCCACACAACCTGATGATGCAGATCCTGACTTCGCAGGGCGTGAACTTCAGTGACATCCTGATCTGCCCGCATAAGCCGGAAGATAACTGCGATTGCCGTAAGCCGAAAACCAAAATGGTGGAAGCCTGGCTGGCACAAGGCGCACTGGACACCGCAAACAGCTACGTGATTGGCGATCGCCTGACCGATATCCAGCTGGCTGAGAACATGGGCATTCAGGGCCTGCGTTACGGTGCAGAAGGTATTGACTGGGACGCGATCCAGGCACGCCTGACCAAGCGTGACCGCCACGCGCTGGTGCAACGCAACACCAAAGAGACGCAGATCAAGGTGGAAGTGTGGCTGGACCGTGAAGGCGGCAGCAAAATCAACACTGGCGTCGGCTTCTTTGATCACATGCTGGATCAGATTGCCGTTCACGGCGGTTTCCGCATGAACATCGACGTGAAAGGCGATCTCTATATTGACGATCACCACACCGTAGAAGATACCGGTCTGGCGCTGGGTGAAGCGCTGCTGAAGGCGCTGGGAGATAAGCGTGGCATCGGCCGTTTCGGCTTCGTGCTGCCGATGGATGAGTGCCTGGCGCGCTGCGCACTGGATATCTCTGGCCGTCCGCACATCGAATTCAAAGCCGAGTTCAGCTATCAGCGTGTCGGCGATCTCAGCACCGAAATGGTTGAGCACTTCTTCAGCTCCCTCTCCTACGCGATGATGAGCACCCTGCACCTGAAAACCAAAGGTAAGAACGACCATCACCGTGTGGAAAGCCTTTTTAAAGCCTTTGGCCGCACCCTGCGCCAGGCAATTCGCGTGGATGGCAACACCCTGCCGAGTTCGAAAGGAGTGCTGTGATGAACGTGGTGATTCTCGATACCGGGTGCGCCAACCTTTCCTCCGTGAAGTGGGCGATTGAGCGCCTCGGCTATACGCCAGAAGTGAGCCGCGATCCGGATGTGGTGCTGCGCGCCGACAAGCTGTTGTTGCCAGGCGTGGGCACCGCGCAAGCGGCCATGAACCAGCTGCAGGAGCGTGACCTGATTGATCTGATCAAAGCCTGTACCCAACCGGTGCTGGGGATCTGCCTCGGTATGCAGTTGCTGGGACGCGGCAGCGATGAGAACGGCGGCGTTACCACGCTGGGCCTGGTGGATGAACCTGTTTCGCAGATGGATACCCAGGGCTTGCCCTTGCCACATATGGGCTGGAACCAGATCACCTCGCAGGCGGGTAATCACCTGTTCCGTAATATCCATGACGGCAGCTACTTCTACTTTGTGCACAGCTATGCCATGCCAGTGAACGCCGCCACCATCGCCCAGTGCGATTACGGTCATCCGTTCACCGCTGCGTTGCAGAAAGATAATTTCTTCGGCGTGCAGTTTCACCCGGAGCGTTCTGGCAAAGCAGGCGCGCAGTTGCTGAAAAACTTCCTGGAGATGTGATGATTATCCCCGCATTAGATTTAATCGACGGCAAAGTGGTGCGTCTGCATCAGGGCGACTACGGTCAGCAGCGCGACTACGGTAGCGATCCGCTGCCACGCCTGCAGGATTACGAACGTCAGGGCGCGGAAGTGCTGCACCTGGTCGATCTCACTGGCGCCAAAGATCCGGCTAAGCGCCAGATTCCTCTGCTCACTACCCTGCTGCGCGGCGTGAATGTACCGGTGCAGGTCGGTGGCGGTATTCGCAATCGCGAAGATGTGGCGGCTTTACTGGCAGCCGGCGCGACTCGCGTGGTGGTGGGTTCCACGGCTGTTAAGCAGCCGGAAGAAGTGAAAAGCTGGTTCAACGAGTTCGGCGCGGATGCCATTGTACTGGCGCTGGATGTTCGCATTGACGCCAACAATCGCAAAGAAGTGGCAATCAGTGGCTGGCAGGAAGCGGCTGGCGTAACGCTGGAAGAAGTGATTGGCTGGTATCAGCCGGTTGGCCTGAAGCACGTGCTGTGCACCGATATCTCCCGCGATGGCACCTTAAGCGGTTCTAACGTGGCGCTGTATAAAGAAGTGTCGGATGCCTTCCCGGATATCGCGTTCCAGAGTTCCGGCGGTATCGGATCGCTGGATGATATTGCGGCCTTACGTGGCAGCGGCGCGCAGGGCGTGATCGTTGGTCGCGCACTGCTGGAAGATAAATTCACCGTAGCGGAGGCGATTGCATGCTGGCAAAACGGATAATTCCTTGTCTCGATGTCCGTGACGGACAAGTGGTGAAAGGCGTCCAGTTCCGCAACCACGAAATTATTGGCGATATCGTGCCACTGGCGCAGCGCTATGCGCAGGAAGGCGCTGACGAGCTGGTGTTCTATGATATCACCGCCTCTTCCGATGGCCGTGTGGTGGATAAAAGCTGGGTGTCACGCGTCGCAGAAGTGATTGATATTCCGTTCTGCGTGGCGGGCGGTATCAAGAGTGAGGAGGATGCCGCGCGCATTCTGCAGTTCGGTGCGGATAAGATCTCCATCAACTCCCCGGCGCTGGCTGACCCGACGCTGATCACGCGTCTGGCGGATCGCTTTGGTGTACAGTGCATCGTGGTGGGTATTGATACCTGGTTCGATGAAGCCACCGGCAAGTATCACGTCAATCAATATACCGGCGATGAATCCCGTACGCGGGTTACGACCTGGGAAACCCTCGATTGGGTGCAGGAAGTGCAAAAGCTGGGCGCAGGTGAAATCGTACTGAATATGATGAACCAGGATGGCGTGCGTAACGGCTACGACCTGGTGCAACTGAAGAAAGTGCGTGATGTGTGTAAGGTGCCACTGATCGCCTCTGGCGGCGCGGGCACCATGCCACACTTCCTCGAAGCCTTTGAACAGGCAAACGTCGATGGTGCGCTGGCCGCTTCAGTGTTTCACAAACAAATTATCAATATTGGCGAGTTGAAAAACTTCCTGATCGACAACGGTGTGGAGATTCGCGCGTGTTAACTGCAGAACAACTGGCCAAACTGGATTGGGCCAAAACCGCGGGCATGATGCCTGTGATCGTCCAGCATAACGTTTCTGGCGAATTGCTGATGCACGGTTATATGAATGAGGAAGCGCTGCAAAAGACGCTTGCGGAAGGCAACGTCACTTTCTTCTCTCGCACTAAGAACCGCCTGTGGACCAAGGGGGAAACCTCCGGTCACTTCCTGCAGGTCGCGAGCATCACCCCGGATTGTGATAACGATACGCTGCTGGTGCTGGCAAATCCGATTGGGCCAACCTGCCACCTTGGCACCTCAAGCTGCTTCTCACCGGCTGCGCCAGATTGGGCGTTCCTCTATCAGCTGGAGCAGCTGCTGGCTTCACGTAAGAGCGCCGATCCTGAGAGTTCTTACACCGCGAAACTGTATGCCAGCGGCACCAAACGTATCGCGCAGAAAGTGGGTGAAGAAGGTGTGGAGACCGCACTGGCAGCCACAGTGAACGACCGTCACGAATTGACCAACGAAGCCTCTGATTTGCTGTATCACCTGATGGTGCTATTACAGGATCAAGAGCTGGATTTGAGCACCATCATTAACAATCTACGTGCGCGTCATAAATAGCGGATTGTGCAATAAGCTGCTCAAAATTGGCTTCAAAAGCGGGTTTTGAGCAGTATGCTTCTCAAATTAACGCGTGAATCTCATCGCAACTCACCGCGCGTTAATTACCCTCTTCACCCGGCACTTCGCGGCACAATCATGGCGCTTTATAAGGACGGTTCCTCTGTGACCACTCATGAAAAACTGATTGCCCTGCTCGACCAGCACAACGCGCGTTATCGCGTGATGGAACATCCCGCGACTGGCAAATGTGAAGCTGTTGCTGAGATTCGCGGAACTGAAGTGGGACAAGGCGCCAAAGCATTGGTGTGCCATGTCAAAGGTAACGGTATCAAACAGCATGTGTTGGCGGTTCTGCCGGCTGATCAACAGGCGGATTTGAGCAAAGTGGCTGAAGCGGTGGGTGGGCGTCGCGCGTCTTTGGCTTCTCCCGCAGAGGTGGACGCATTAACGGGCTGTGTGTTCGGTGCGATTCCACCCTTCAGTTTCCATCCCGACCTGCGGTTGGTGGTTGACCCGCTGCTGTTTGAACGCTACGACGAAATCGCCTTTAACGCGGGTCTGCTGGAAAAATCAGTGGTACTGAGTGTGGCGGATTATCGCACCATGCATAATGGTAACGTCATGAAAATAACCTGCTAATTGCCATGGCGGACAGTGATCGGTACTCTGCGTTATTCCACATCACGAAAAAGAAGACCGATATTATGGCAAGTTCTCGTTTTACTGCCCGCCTGCGTCAGACGCTGGCGCTGGCTGTGCTGGCAGGTTGCGCATTTGGCGCACAGGCAAAGATTGAACAAGTACGCTTCGCGGTTGATCCAACCTACCCTCCTTTCGAATCCAAAACCCCGCAGGGCAAACTTGTGGGTTTTGATATCGACCTGGGCAACGCGCTGTGCGAGCAGATGCAAACCAAATGCGTGTGGGTTGAGAGCCAGTTCGACGGCATGATTCCAGCGCTGAAAGCCCGCAAGTTTGATGCCATCCTGTCGGATATGGGTATCACTGAAGAGCGTCTGAAACAGATCGACTTCACCGTGCCGCTCTATGATACGCACACCCAATTAATTGCACGCAAAGGCTCTGGCCTGCTGCCAACGGCTGAATCGCTGAAAGGCAAAACGGTTGGTGTTGAGCAGGGAACCGTGCAGGAGCGCTATGCACTGGCAAAATGGCAGCCACACGGCGTGAACGTGGTGCCTTATGGCGATCAAGCACAGGTTGAAAGTGATTTGATCTCTGGTCGTCTGGATGTGGTGTTTACCGATGCAGCACAGGCAGCTAACGGCTTCCTGAAACATCCGCAAGGCAAAGATTTCGAGCTCGCTGGCCCGATTGTGGAAGACCCGATTATCGGTCCAGGTACAGCGATTGGACTGCGTAAAGGCGATGAAGAGCTGAAAACAGCCCTTGATAACGCCTTTGCTGAAATCAAGAAAAACGGCACTTTTGACAAGATCCAGAAGAAGTACTTCGCCACCGATATCTCGATCCAGCATTAATCAATGCAGAGGCGGCTTCATGGCCGCCCTGTTCGCGCGGCTAACATGAGCAAGCGCAAATTTAGCGGCTTCATACCCGCTCATTTTCACAGCAGCACTATAATTCCAGTCAATAAAATTAATCAGGCGCGACGTTCAGCGTGCCATAGATACAGGACATCGACCGCGCCATGCAACAACAACATCATCCCTTGTTAAGTGCTTCCCTCGGTACACAGCGCGAAATCGTCAGCTTTCATTTCGGTACCGATTCTCAGCAGCGCGTCTACATTCAGGCGGCACTGCACGGTGATGAACTGCCGGGTATGGCGGTGGCGTGGTATCTGAAACACAAGCTGCTGGCGCTGGAATCGGCCGGGCAGCTCAAATCCAAAATTACGCTGGTGCCGGTGGCAAATCCGCTGGCGATGGGGCAACACTGGCACGGCAGCCATTTGGGTCGCTTCCATACGCTTTCAGGTCAGGATTTCAATCGCCGTTTCCCGGCGTTAGGCGATACCCTGGCTGAAGAGTTGGCCGGTTCGTTGACGCAAAGCGAGTATGAAAACAAGCGGCTGATCCGTGATGCCATTGATCTCCATTATCGCGATCGCATTGCTAAAACCGAACTGGATGCGCAGCGCTTCACGTTGATGCGTATGGCCAGTCAGGCTGATTTGATGATTGACCTGCACTGCGACTGGGATGCATTGCCGCATCTCTACACCACGCCGCACGCATGGCAGGATATCGAGCCTTTAGCGCGTTGGTTAGGTAGCGAAGTACAGCTTCTGGCCCAAATCTCTGGTGGCGAGCCGTTTGATGAGGCCTGCTGCGAGCCGTGGCTAACGCTGGCCGAGCGGTTTGGTGGTGAGTATCCGATGCCACGGGGTTTGTTGCCAGTGACGTTAGAATTACGTGGGGTTGCTGATGTTTCGCCAGAACAGGCGGAGAAGGATGCGGATGCGATTATTAATGCCTTGATTGAGGGTGGCTACATTGCGGGTGACGTGAGTGAGTCCCCTGCCCTGATCAACCCTGCAACACCTTTGGCGGGTTGTGAATATATTCATGCGCCGCATTCCGGGTTGTTATTGAATCGCCGCGAGTTAGGGGAATGGATTAAGCCGGGTGAAGTGGTAGCGGAGATTGTGGACCCGATTACCGACCAGGTGACGCCGCTGGTGGCAGAGTTTGGTGGGGTGCTGTATGCGCGGAATCTGATGAAGTTTGCTACGGCGGGAATGCTGGTGGTGAGACTTGCGGGGGAGAATGCGGAAAGAGAGGGTGAGTTGTTAGTGGTTTAAAATGATGGCCTGTTGCAAGGCCATCCACATTTATTACTTTGTTAAAATTTCCTGCAAATTATTCTGTTGAAATTTCCTGCAAAGAAATACCGAGTATTCTGTTATCAGGCGCTATACCTAATTCAGCAGGAGACTTAGCATTGTGGACTTGCATGGTTATTCTCTGAGACTTAGAACTAAAATCAATAGGTATATTTACAACCACATTTTCAGCGCTGTCCACTATGACATCTTTTTGTAATTGTTTACCATTGACGAATGTTCGAAACGTTACATTCACATTCTCACGCCCAGGCGTATGTAACACATTAAACTTCAGTGAGAAATATTTTAAATTTTTCGCTGGCACACTGAGGACAATTTCAGACTCTGCCTTTGACCACACATGCCCACTCTCTCTATAATACCAACCATTATCCAGAATAGAACTAAGTGCATAGTTATCTTCATTTATCAAAATTGGATAAGATGAAATACCAGAGGTCGTATAGTCTCTATACTTGTCATTGTTAACTTTCAAAATCGCATACAGATCACGATTAATAACATCAATGAAAGGTATTTCTTTTAGAGTTTTGACAACATCACTCAAGTTATTCTTTTGCACATCCGGACAGTAGAATTTCAAATCATTCTTTAGCGACAATCTCTTCTCATATGAAAGGGGCAGTAAGGTTTCATCTGGACAAAGCCAATAGTGAGCAGACCAGAGCATATTAACATATGGCAATACTATATAATCTACCTTTTCATCTAAAAGCAATTGAGTTATGTAAGGAACTTGATTTACGCTAAGACTACCCTGAAGATTAACCATTATTTTAGGCCAATACAACTTCGCGTTATCAAGATTCTTATCCCCTCCAATATTAAAAGTCTTGAACCCAGAAAAAGGCGCCAAATAATTAGCAAAGAAATCATTATTCCATGGGATAAACGCAACTTTAGAATTGGCAGGTATATCGTGATTAAGGTCCTTAACTAAACTACTATTAATATTACCAATAGAGTAAAAGTTTGCTCGCCCATAATCCCAATTCTTTTTTAGATGTGGGATGTACAGAGTAATCAAACAAAGAACGATTAAATATCGCAACCAATGTTTGAGGTTACGAACGTAACAGATCGATAAAGCCCAAAAACAAAACAACCCTAATGCAATCCATCGATATGAGGCCCGCATTACATTAAAACCCGGCAAATATGTTGATATTAATGCATTACCAGTGGGAGCAATGGCATAGCTAGCAGGCATTAACATATCATTGGCAAGCGTGTTTATCTCTGAATAATTATCAGGTTTAAAGGAGTGGAACTTTAAAGATGGCCCCATAGACATATAAATAGAAAAAACACCAACAATAAATAAGCAATGTATGAATATACTTTTATTCTTATTTTTAAACCATCCCCAAAAGCCAATCAATAAAAATGGCAAAGAAAAAGTCGTATCCCAAACTGATGCATCTCCAAAATATTCAGATCCTAGTCGATGCTTAGAAAGTCCTAAAGTGTCTGATAACCAAAAAACGCCCTTTGCTGGTCTAATTAAAAAAGATAGGTCTACACCCCAACCGCGAAAAAAATCAAGAGGCTCAGCTTGATAGTTTGACTTTCCAATGAACTTTGAATACAAAAAATATGCACATGCAAAGGCAACAGCAAAAAAAACAGCCTTAAATACAATGAATTTAACTTTATTGGTCGAAGTTATAAAAGAGAATAGCAAAACTGCAGACGCAATAACAGCAAACATGACAAAAGTATAACCATCCATAAAAACAGAGATGATAACTGTCACTAAAAAATTCAGGTAGCTGAGTGGAATGCTTAACTTACCAGTACGTTCTGCGGCTAAAAAATTATAAGCAGTCCAACTATAAAAAGGAATTAATGCAATTCCTAGCATTAACATTGAGTAACCTGAGTGCCTGGTTACAACAGGTAAAATGAGCCAAAGCATCGAAAATAGCGCGGAGACTGTTGGTTCAAGTTTGAACAACCTTGATAATTGGTAACAGCCCCAAAAAGCGAGCGCCATCCATGCTGCAAAAACAAAACTGTATGCTGCCTCTGGCAACATGCCCAATTTTATTAACCAACTAATCGGGATTACAGCTGACAAACCAAAGGCAATCGCTGCGGGTTCAGGTATGCCAATATCATGAGCATAAAGATTAAAGAATCCTCCATTGCCTATAGATTTGGCATACCCCATTGCCCAGAGTGCCTGCCCCATAGTCGGCAAGGAAATATAAGGAAGCACATTGTTTATTGTTAAAGCAAAAAACAATGAAAATATAATAATACACATTTTAGCATTAAAAAATGCGCGAAAATAATTATACATTCAAACTAACTCTTCTAATATATAGTGAAATCAAGTAGAACACTACATCACCTAGAACTGTAATAACCCGTGAAATCATTACAGTCAGAAGTATGTTCTCATTAGATATATAACCACTCAAGAAATATATAAGTATTAACTCTCTTATTCCAAGCCCAGCGGGAGCGCCTGGAGTAATTAGTCCTATAAGCCATGCTGTTATAAAAACGGATGGAATGAAGACAATTAACCAAGGCGTTACCTTAAGAAATTCGAGACTATTAACCAAACAAAGAACAAGTAAAAACAAAAAGCCTGAAAATGTCAAAAAAGAAATTTGAATAAAAAATGCCTTTGTAACATATACACCAAAAAGTCGATTAGACAAAAGGGTACCAATCGAAAGCACTAATAAGAAACAAGCTATAGAATATTTTATTGATGACAAATTAAACCCCAAAAAAACAGGGGAAACTATTATTAAAAACATCCCACCGCTGATAGCTAAAAGCATTAACTCAATTAAAGTTGATTTAGCTAAAGATTTCCCAGATATTCCATCAGCCATTCCTAACGCTTGCCTTCCAGCGAAGTGAAATATGTTTCCAGGGATATACTTGGCTATTTGGGATATGCCAAATATTGATATAGACCACCGATATGAAGTGACCGCCCCACACTTTGCAAGCAAATTCCCCCATACACATCCTAAAGAAAGGCTTGAAACACCGTAAATCAATGCCAAGCCAATAAACAAAAATGTATTTCTAAAATTAAAAAAAACTAGAACACTGTCTGTCATGTAATTATTTATACGAATTGCAACAAATATTACACTAGAGACTGCCAAGATGCTGCCTATTGTATTCAGCAGCTTTGCATACTTATTTTTGGCTGTTTTTTTTTCGCCTGACATATGGCTTATCATCATACAAATCCTAAAAACAGAAAATACCCGTTAGTCTTTTTCGTCATGCAATATTTTATTGGTTTTGACACGTATATCTTCGAGGAGTTTTCGGTTTGCTGAAAGCAAATCGGCTAAGAAAGATACCAGTATAGTTTGAAATCCCATCATGATAAGAACGGCAGAAAGTATGAGAGACTGTACATGCCCTTCACCAGTCTGGAAAATATAAAAATACATATACCTAAGGCTAATCAGCAGTCCCAAAGTCATTAATATCGAACCAATAGTAAGGAAAAATCTAAAAGGACGATAAATAACGAAAATCCTGATAATGGTAAATATACTTCTTTGAATATAGGATGGAATGCTCTTCACTAACCTCGAAGGGCGCAAATCTTCATTAACATTCACCGGGACAGAACATATTGAGATATCTTTTTGGCCAGCTTGAATTATTGTTTCAAGAGTGTATGTGTATTCGCTAAACACGATGAGCTTCTGCGCCGCGCTTCTACTAATAGCCCTAAATCCACTTGGGGCATCAGGCACTGATGTTTTACTTGCACCTCTCACGACCCAACTTCCTAATTTTTGTAATAACTTCTTTGCAGGAGAGAAGTGTTCAATAGTGGCTATTGGTCTTGCACCAATGACCATTTCAGATCTATGGTTTAAAATTGGCCCCACCAAATCAGGTATATTGTTTGCATCGTATTGGTTATCAGCATCAGTATTAATTATTACATCTGCACCTAACTTGAGGCAATTATCGATGCCAGTCATAAATGCAACAGCTAACCCTTTATTTCCCATATGTTGTATAACATGATCTACACCGCACCTTTTTGCAACTTCAACAGTATTATCAGTGCTCCCATCATCGATGATTAACCATTCAACTTTATCAAAACCATCGACCTGTCGTGGCAAGGCTTTTAGTGCAATATCCAGAGTTCCTGCTTCATTAAAACATGGAATTTGTATGATCAGTTTCAATTTTACATCCCAAATTATATTGTTTGAAAAATATAGAATTCAGTGAAAACCACTGAATTCTAAGTAACTTAGCTTAACTTACTACAAAATAAAATTCTAATTATTGTAACTTTGATAGAATGAATACGAATTAAATTGAAAGACAATAGCTTTAAAAACAAAAATCCCAGCAAGCTGGGATTTTTTTAATTAATACAATTAATCCAACCACTCCGTGTGGAATACGCCGTCTTTATCAATACGCTTATAAGTATGCGCACCGAAGTAATCACGCTGAGCCTGAATCAGGTTAGCTGGCAGTACTTCTGAACGGTAGCTGTCGTAATAGGCAATTGCAGCAGAGAAGGTAGGAGTTGGGATACCATTCTGGATTGCATATGACACCACATCACGCAATGCCTGCTGATATTCATCAGCGATGTTTTTGAAGTATGGATCCAGCAGCAGGTTAGCAATATCAGCATTGCTAGCATAAGCATCAGTGATTTTCTGCAAGAACTGAGCTCGGATGATGCAGCCAGCACGGAAGATCTTAGCAATTTCACCGTAGTGCAGATCCCATTTGTTCTCTTCTGAGGCTGCACGCAGCTGAGAGAAGCCCTGAGCATAAGAAACAATTTTGCCCAGATACAGAGCACGACGCACTTTCTCAACAAACTCAGCTTTGTCACCGGTGAAAGCTTTAGCCTGAGGCCCGCTTAGTACTTTAGAAGCAGCAACACGCTGTGATTTCAGAGAAGACAAGTAGCGAGCAAAGACTGATTCGGTGATAAGAGACAGCGGTTCACCAAGGTCAAGAGAACTCTGGCTAGTCCACTTTCCGGTACCTTTATTTGCTGCTTCATCCAGAATCACATCAACCAGATATTTACCGTCTTCATCTTTCTTGGTGAAGATATCTTTGGTGATGTCAATCAGGTAGCTGCTAAGCTCACCGTTGTTCCAGTCAGTGAAAGTGTTAGCCAACTCTTCGTTATTCAGACCGAGCGCACCTTTGAGCAGTGCATAGGCTTCAGCAATTAGCTGCATGTCACCATATTCGATCCCGTTATGCACCATTTTCACATAATGGCCGGCACCGTTTGGACCGATGTATGCAACACAAGCTTCACCGTCTTCAGCACGCGCTGCGATTTTATCAAGAATTGGCGCAACCAACTCGTACGCTTCTTTTTGACCGCCAGGCATGATTGAAGGGCCTTTCAATGCCCCCTCTTCACCGCCAGAAACACCGGTACCGATAAAGTTGAAGCCTTGGTCTGAGAGTTCTTTGTTACGACGGATGGTGTCTTTATAGAAGGTATTACCGCCATCGATGAGGATGTCACCCTTGTCGAGGTGAGGAGTCAGAGAAGCGATAGTTTTATCTGTCGCTTCACCCGCCTGTACCATTAGCAGTATACGGCGTGGTTTTTCCAGTGATTGAACGAATTCTTCTACAGTGTAGAACGGAGCAAGTTTCTTGCCCTGGCTTTCAGCGATAACTTCATCTGTCTTCTCGCGCGAACGGTTGAAGATAGAAACAGTGTAACCGCGGCTCTCGATGTTAAGAGCCAGATTACGGCCCATCACTGCCATACCTACAACGCCGATCTGTTGTTTGGACATTACATACTCCTGTCTGTGGTCTCGCATGGTGTTATCAGTAACACCAACCTGTAAGTGTCCAATATGTTAACTCAGGATAGCCGATGAGAGGTAATGATTGGTGCGATAGTACAATGAAAATATCTTAAGAGTAATCACATGATTAACATGGACTTATAAAGCTTAGTGTAACTTTCAATCATCTTATCAGCCGTAAAGAGTGTTTCAAAACGCTCGTGGGCGGCTTTCCCTAAGGTTTCTGCTTGCACAGGATTATTCCAAATTTCATCCATAGCGTTACGCAGCGCACTAGGATCAGAAGGAGGGACAACCAGTCCGGTGACACGATCTATATTTATATAGGTTGTCCCTGTTCCAATTTCGCTAGAGATAAGCGGTTTAGCATAAAGTGCTCCCTCTAACAGAGAAATACCAAAAGCTTCAGATCGCAGATGTGAAGGAAATACTAAGCAAGTACATAGCTGTAGTAACGCTGATTTATCAGTATCCTCCAGCGCGCCAAGGAAGTAGATATTTTCTACTCCTGCTTCTTGTGCTTGCGATTTTAATTCGGATTCAATCGGCCCCGCGCCTACTACAACAATTGGATATTGGCTATTTTTCGCGGCTTCTATAAGGATATGCAACCCCTTATAATAGCGGAATGTGCCGATAAATAAGAAAAAACCTTGTGGGAAACGTTCCTTCCATTTATTTAAAACATTTTCATCTTTGTTTTTGTAAAAATGCTTATCCAGTCCGTATGGTATTACCTGAACTTTATCTTTGTACTTTTGGAGTATAGGGCTGCTTTTTACATAGTTCGGGGATGCAGCAACGATACAATCAACATTACTGAGAAATCGGTTCATTAAAGGTGCATACAGTTTTAAAAGCGCCTTTTGTTTTACGATATCAGAGTGATAACTCACAACTGAAGGTTTTTTAATTCCTGCTGCAAAATGCATCAAATCCATAAATGGATAAGGGAAATGGTAGTGGATAATGTCCGCCTGAGAGGCCAGTTTCTTAAAATCTGAGATCGCAGTCAATGAAAAAGGCGTTGAAGCAAACTCACATAATGTTTTGACACGATGGATTGTATGATGGGCAAACATAGTCGTTGTCTGCCCAAATGCTGGACTATGAGTGAAAACAATTGATTGGATATCTTCTTTCACCCCACCTTCGGCAAGCTGATAAATAACTTGTTCAATCCCACCGAAGGTATCTGGGTAATAGGTTTTATAGCAATGAAGAACTTTTATCATATAAATTTAGCGACCTGCTCATAGGCTTCTATTGTTTTGTCAGCACAGAGTGACCATGAAAATTGCTGCGATTGAGCAAGTCCAGACTGCATCATTCGATCCCTTGCTGAAATATCTTCTATCATCATTTGCATATAATGCACGAGCATGTCGATATCCTCTGGCTCATGCATTAACGCAGCATCGCCTGCGACTTCGGGTAGTGATGTTGCGTTAGAGCATATGACGGGGGTTCCTGAAGTCATGGCTTCTAGAACAGGCAATCCAAATCCCTCATAAATTGATGGGAAAAGAAAACAATTTGCTGCACTAAAGAGGACGGGTAAATCCTTACCAGGTACGAACCCTAAGTATCTCAACCAACCTTCGCGCTCACCTTTATCAAAGAGCCTAAAGAGTTCTTCGTTTTCCCAACCTTTATAACCACTAATAACGAGTGGAAATTTACTCTTTTCTGTGAGTGGCAAACGGTCATAGGCACGCAAAAGTGTCAAAATGTTCTTTCTAGGCTCAATGGTGCCGGTGTAGAGAAAAAACCGACGCCAATTTAATCTATAATTCTCCAGTACTGTCCGCGCTTGCTCTTCAGTACGAGGGTAGAACTGCTCATTACACGCTAAGGGAGCTACTGAAATTCTATTCTCATCTAATGAAAAATATTCCATTAACTCTTCTTTAGTATAATGTGAATCAGTAATCAACATAGCAGCGCGTTTCACGGTATGACGCAATTCTTTCTGCATTAAATGCACACGGCCTGCAGGGTGAAACTGCGGCCAATGAAACACAGAAAGATCATGAAAAGTTGCAACACAATGATCAACGTTAGGTGGAAGATAATAATTAGGGCTGTGAAAAATAGAATTTCTAAATTTTTTGAGTGCACGTGATTTCAGGAAAGGATAAATAAGCCGATATACTTCACTCGCAGCTCTACTTTTTTGCAGCGTGCGCTTAATCGATTGGACGGATTGTACTGATTCACTAGCCACCACTAATGAATCTTTAAATTGTGTGCCATGTAAATAGGTGAGTGAAAGCTCATCTTTACGCTGCTGAAGTTGTATCGCTAACTCAAAAGCGTAACGACCTATCCCGGTTAAAGGATATTTAATACAATCAGTTGAGAAGACAATATTTAATTTTTTACTTCCAGCATCCATTTCAATGTTTCTCTAAGCGGCACTTTAGGATGTTGAGGACCAATCAGACTATTTAATAATGTAATATCACCGCATAATTCTTTTATTTCGTTTGGACGAACAAATTGCGGGTTCACTTCAATACGAATGTCGTGACCAGTGATCTCCTCACAAAGTCGAATGACCTCACGAAGTGAATGCATTTCACCCGAAGCAACATTGACAGTTTTTCCGAAAGCCTCACTCTTCAGCAGCTCTGCATAGCATCTGGTCAAGTAACGTACATCAGAGAAGTCACGCCAGACATCAATGTTCCCCAGCTCAATGACGTCTTTACCTTCGCGAAAATGCTTAACAATTTTAGGAATTAAAAAATTATCAGCCTGACCTATTCCAGTGTAGTTGAAGGGTCTGGTAATTATTAAAGGTAATTTTTCATTGAATAATCTAACCATATATTCCATGGCCAGTTTGCTAACAGCATAATCATTTGCAGGATTTGCTTCTGTAGTCTCACCAAGTTTTCCTGGCGTATTGTTACCATAAACATTAGCACTGCTCGCAACGAGTACCGCATTCGGTTTATGTTGTGTCTCTGCTAACGCTGTCAGTAGGTTTCGTGTACCGGAAAGATTTACTTCATAAAATGCATTGGGATTAGAATGCCCGACAAATGCAATTGCTGCAAGATGAATAACAACATCAGGGCTTATGCTGTCTATAGCATTTTTAACCTGGTTCTGATTAGTAAGGTCAACCTGGTAATATTTATCGGATTTTTTTTGAGGTGCTGAACCTAGGCCAAAAACATCATATCCGGCAGCGGATAATTCCGCTGCCATATAATGGCCTGTAAAACCCTTGATCCCAGTGACCAAAGCTTTTTTGCCATTGCTCATATTAGAATGAAAATCCTTGTTTATTGCGACGGAGATCTTCCTCAACCATCATTGCACAAAGTTCTTCAAGCGTCGTTTTTGGCTCCCAACCCAAAATGTCTTTAGCTCGTTGCGGATCACCAATTAATAACTCTACTTCAGCAGGACGATAGAACTTAGGGTTCACTTTAACCACGACCTTATTAGTTGCAACATCGATCGCTACTTCCTCGTCTTCTTTACCTTCAAAGCGTAACTCAATACCAACAGCTTTAAACGCCATCGAAACAAAATCACGTACTGTTTCAGTGCGGTTTGTTGCCAATACGAAAGTATCTGGCTCATCAGCCTGAAGCATTAACCACATTCCCTCAATGTACTCTTTAGCAAAGCCCCAATCGCGTTTAGCATCCATATTGCCTAATTCAAGTACATCAAGCTTCCCAAGCTTAATTTTTGCAACGGAATCGGTGATTTTACGAGTGACAAACTCTTGTCCACGTAACGGTGATTCATGGTTGAACAGAATGCCGCTTGAAGCGAAAATTCCGTAACTTTCACGATAGTTGATCGTCATCCAGTGTGCATAAAGCTTTGCAACACCATATGGACTACGAGGATAAAAGGGCGTGTCCTCCTTTTGGGGAATAGCCTGAACTTTACCAAACATCTCTGAAGTTGAAGCTTGATAGAAACGAATTTTTGGATTAACAATACGAATTGCTTCCAGCAAATTTACAGGGCCAATACCGGTAATTTCAGCTGTCGTTAATGGTTGTTCAAAAGAGACACCTACAAAACTCTGCGCAGCCAGGTTGTAAACTTCAGTTGCGCCACTTTGTTGTAACAGACGAATGCTAGCAGACAGATCAGTTAAATCGTATTCTACTAAATGCAGGTCTGAATGATCCTTAATGCCTAATTCTTCAATACGCCAGAAATTAACAGAGCTTGTGCGGCGGTAAGTACCGTAGACAGTATAATTCTTGCTTAACAATAATTCAGCGAGATAGGCACCATCTTGTCCAGTAATGCCAGTTACAATTGCAATTTTATCACTCATACTTAATTCCATATTAATTTACGATAAAAACCAACTACTATGTCAATCAATTGAAAATTGAAGAAGCAGTTTCCGACCATTTAGTAGACCTGTATTCTACATTAATTCGCGTTTCTTTTTGTTGTATTGCCGTTGGATTTTCAACGAAATATTTTATCTTATCAGACCAACCTAGTACATCCCAGGGATCTATATAATCAAGCAAATCTCCCGCAACTTCAGGAACAGATGCCGCTGAAGATGCCAAGCAATATTTTCCAAAAGCAAGACTTTCTGCAACCGGCAGTCCCCATCCTTCATATAAAGAAGGGTACACTGTAAACCAACAATTTCTATATAACTCAACTAACTCGGGATCAGAAACATTATTCAACTGAATAATCTTTCCTTTGACTCTTGGATCAAGATTTAAATCACTAATAAAATCATTCATTCCCCAACCAGGCATACCAACAAAAACCAAGAGTGGAAGATTATCTACTTTACTATCTATAAGTCTTGTGTAGGCCTTGTAAAGAACCTCATGATTCTTGCGTCTTTCAATCGTTGAGACAAATAAAATGTATTTTTTTCCTAATAAAAGTTTAATTTCATCAGAGATTTTATATTCAGGTTCAAGCTCAGGAAGTTCGCAGCCTAGTTTAACTATTGTAAGTTTAGGAATAGGGGTACCTAATTGAATCAACAAGTCATTTAGATCATCACGTGAGCATTTAGATATGCAAAATATTTCATCGGCACACCAAGCTACATTTGAGAAGTAATGGGAAAACTTACCTGCCACATCCCCAACACAAAGATGAGGTAATTTCACCGGTATCACATCATAGCAAAAAAGTTTAACTTTAAGGTTTAGTTCTTTTTTTAACCTATAAAGATACTGAAAATCCTTTTGATCCCAGTCAAGACCCAATGAAATATATTCATCCCCACTCTTGAAGGGGTGCTTGTTGATTACTTCACTTTCAATGCTTGTGATGTTAAAGGAGGAGGCCAATTCAGGCTTGAAAAATTGTTTAAATGCTAGTTTAGCATAGCGTATTGACGCTAATAAACTGCTTACAGAACTTCTGCGAGGAATTAGATAATTTACAACCCTCCTCTGTATAGTCGAAGGTAAAATCTTAATGCATTTAATAATTAAATTTTTAACCCTGACCTTATTATCGATTTGATTAATCGACTCTGTAGCTTTCACAGAAGCTTTGCTAGCAACGTGACCGTTTATTTTTTTTATCGTTGCTTCAACAAGTAGTCTATCTATTTCTGAGTAACCTGTTAAAGGGTTATAAACACAAAATTTAGCATTTATTGAAGAAATGTTCTTTAATGCATATGTTGCGCACTCAACTTCAGTTCTCACAATACCAACTGCTGCTCTTTGCCAACCCATGATTGTTGTAACATCTAGCCAAACATTATGCATTCACTGAAGCCTCATATTTTCTTTCAACGTCAAAATATAAAACATCTAACGTTTTATTCCATGTTAAATTCTCCAAGTCTACACGTTCTTCTCGGCTTAACTCTGGCAATCGTGTAGTAAGCACAGTCCTCGTCGCAGAAAAAAAATCGCCAGGCGAACGTATAACTTTCACACGGGGATTATCACAATATTGCTCAAATCCTCTAAATGATGAAACCGTACCTATTACAGGTTTGCCAGAATAAAGTGATTCAGCCGTTTTAAGGTTTGAACCGCCACCGTGTTCTATTGGAAGAAAATACGCATGAGCAAGGTTTTTTACAACTGCTAAATCTTCATCATCTAATACATACAAGAGCTCAATCCGACTAATGTTTATGTTAGACCACTTTGATTTTAATATTTCTTTGTAGATGTGCTCGCATACACTTCCAGCAATGACAAGTTTGCTGTCTGGAGGAATGCATGCCAAGCTTTCGCCAATGATTTTATTGAAGCTAGTAAAATTAGGAGGATGTGCACTCGCTATGTAAAGCATCCACGGGGTTTTTGGAAGTTTACTTTTCCATTTATCATTGGATAAACTCGAGTCCCAGGGCTCAATGCCATTCGCAGCTAGCTGAATGTTTTCTCGCCCCCACTGTTTCATGTGATTAATATCATTTTGTGTAACTGCAGCTACTACATCCGCCCCTAATACTGCATTTAGCTCTAAAGATTTAATATCTGCAATGACATCTGCTCTATCTTTAACTTGATATTGTTCTAATATATCTTCTTTTAATAGATATTCAATATTTTGGGAGCCAAATACAACACTTGCATTACTATATTTTGGAATGGTCTTTATTTTTTTAACCAACTCCCACAACCAACATTGTTCAACATGAATAACATCGATATTAGCGGGTAGATTGGAAACTATCTTATCTAAGCCACCATCTTTAGAGACTGCGAACCCTCCTGTAAGAAGGTCATTAATTAATGGTACGCTTCTATTTTTATATAATCGAAATTTGGAGTTTACAGGAAAAGGAACATCGTACGTGCCAAGTTCATCTCCTAAAAAGCTTTCTTGTTCATAAACAGCAATGGAGCGAGTGATCCAACCATTGGATTTGAATTTTTTAACAAGTTGATTGAGTCTAATTTGTCCACCATGCCTAGGTTTGGCAAATGGATATGTACTAAGAAAAAGAATAGATTTCATTTAGCTTTCCTTTTTGAAAAATGACGAAACTTTTCTTATAGGCATAGTCATTTTCCATGAATTGCTACTATATACTTCATTGAGTCTATTATTTGCAGTATAAATACGGTCATTAAGGCCGTCTATAGCTCTCTTATAACCTTCTACTTCAGAATTTAAAGCAATTATTTTTTCATTCAAAGAGATTGTCATTTTTCTGTAATTCTCTTCTGCGCTGGAAATAAATTCATCAAATATGTTAGGAGGGGTTTGAAAATGGACGGCTAAATCTTCATGTTCCTTACTGACATAAAATCTATTCAAGCCATCAAAGTATAAGAAAATATAATCATTATTCTTCAGAATATCATCCCATTGCTCATGACTTTCCATCTTAGAATTAGGTGCAGTAGACTCAATAACAAGAATCCATGGTCGATATCTCTTCCAATCATTGCTTCTGACAACAGCCTCTTCCACGCCCTCAACATCAATTTTAAGGAAGTGAATTTCTTTATTATCTGAAGAAAGATGCTTCTCAAATATGTAACTCAATGTTTTTGTAGACGTCTTTGACCATTCACCTTTGAAACCATTAAGCTCATGTTGCTCTGCAACCTTTTCATCAAGAGTTGCCCAACCTCTAATTTCAGACTCCCAGATATTAAGCTCTTCTATTCTGTCAGATACCGCCAGATTCAAGTTAATATCTCTATTCCTGCTTTCAATTAAAGCGTTATAATGACTTTTGAGAGGCTCGACATTTATTCCACTCCAACCATTTTGATAAAATAAATTTGTCACAGAATCAATTATGGGATCATTAGCACCAATATCTACATAGAATCCGTTGGTTATATTTCCTAATGCCCGCCATAGCATTACATCTTCAAAATTTTGAGCATAACTTACTATCGACATTTATTTTATCTCTATTTCAGGGTCTATCCAGGCTGTTCCAGCAAAATGAGGTTTATTTATATTTATTATATTAAAAACCATCGCAAGATCGCGCCACTCATAATTATTAACTAAATGAGTATCAGTGCTAACTAAAGCTGTTTGTATCGAGTAGCTTCCTGGTCCCAGGTTAGCATTAAAATTAATATTAAAAACATATTCCGTACCTTTCTTTACATCCAGAATAGGTTGTTTCTTAAGATCGGTATTCGTACCATATACAACCTGTCCTAATCGATCCTTAATTCCATATCCCAAAACAAGTCTAGGCAAATCCTCATTGACTAAAACTGTAACTTTTAGTGTAATCGACTCTCCAACATCGATGAACTCAATGCTTTCACCTCTGACATTTAATATTCTAATGTCTTTTACAGTGGCCTCGCCACTTCCCGAAATTGTTTGAATACTTCCATTATCCAGCTCAACTCTTTCAATTTTTTGATTCTGCTTATCTGCTAACAAAGCATTATAATAATCCATTACGGATTCAGGGTCGCCTTCCAGTTCAAGTTTACCCTTATTCAACAAGATGGCTTTATCGCAAATACTCTGGATAGACTGTTTGTCGTGTGAAACAATGAGTAACGTAGTACCTGCTCGACTGAACTCGCGAATGCGGTTAAAACTTTTATGTTGGAAGTACGCATCACCTACAGATAGAGCTTCGTCTACAATCAAGATATCAGGCCTGACTGCTGTTGCCACTGAGAACGCTAACCTCATTTGCATCCCGCTAGAGTAGACGCGAACTGGCTGGTCAATGTATGTACCAATCTCTGCGAAATCTTCTATAGAAGGCATCAAATTATTGATTTCTTCTAAGCTATACCCCAGCAACTGACCTGACATGATAACATTTTGCCGGCCAGTGAAGTCTGGATGGAAACCCATACCCAATTCAAGCATGGCTGCAACTCTACCCTCTAAACTGATAAAACCTTCAGTTGGCTGAGTTGTGCCCGTAATCATTTTCAGCAGCGTACTTTTTCCAGCACCATTAATCCCGATAATACCTAAGGCTTCTCCAGGATTAACTTCAAAAGAAATATCTTCTAAAACCCATTTTAATTTGTGATATTTCTTTTTCCCTGGTAAGAACCACTCTGCTAACCTACTCCATCTTGTCGCATATTGTTTATATGCTTTTCCAACATTCTTTACTGTAATTTTACCCATTATAGTTCATCCACCATTTCGCCGGAATGTTTCCGGAACAACTTAAGTCCGACCACACAAAGAACTAATCCGATAAACAAGGCAGGGATGAGTTGATGGAAACTGGGAAGCATACCTTTTACAAGAATATTCTGAGCGGCAGTTATCACGCCATACATTGGGTTTAATGATAGATATTGTTGTGCTTTTGCAGGCAGAATTTCTGCTGGATAAATAATTGGCGTTAGCCAAAACCAAAACTGTAGTGCAATGCCAAAGAACTGCCCAACATCTCTGAAGAAAACATTGAGGATGCCCAATGTTATCCCTAGTCCCATAGCAAAAACGATTAACACTAAAACAACCGGGATTAATGCAAAATAGTTTAAGCCAGGGAAATTCCCTGTAAAAATTAGAAAAATTGTGAACAATCCAAACACAATGAAAAAATTTAGCAATGCATTACATACTATTGTTACTGGGAGGCAAAGCCTGGGGAAACTAACTTTTTTTAATAAGTTTGCATATTCTAAAAACACATTCTGCCCTCTTCCAACGATTTCCGCGAAAAGGCCCCAAGTAAGAATCCCTGAACAAAGATAAATACTATAACCAAACGTATTTGATACGCCTGGCATCTTCGAATGCATTACCTGTGAAAATATCACAGTGTAAACCACTATCATTGAAAGAGGATTCAAAATATTCCATGCTGCACCTAAGAGAGAGTTTTGATATTTAGATTGAAACTCTCTCTTTACATTGCCGAGCACGAAACCTCGATAGCTCCATAAGGATCTAATAACTGATGATATCATTCCTGATCCTTAATTAAACTCGAGATAGCATCCACCATATCGTTGACTAATCGTGAGTCATTTTTAGATTCAACATTTAATCTAAGTAATGGCTCAGTATTTGATGTCCTTACATTCATCCGCCAATTTTCAAATTCAAAGCTTTTCCCATCTATATTGTCAGATTGAATAGATTTTATCCCAATCCCCTCATCAATTTTTGAGAGGACAACGTTTGAATCTCTTACTTTAAAGTTTATCTCGCCACTGCATGGAAATGATTTCATCCTTTCATTCACTAGCTGTGACAAGGTTTTCCCTTTCGTTGCCAGCAACTCCGCTACCAGCATCCATGGAATCATCCCGCTATCACAATAAGCAAAGTCACGGAAATAGTGATGCGCACTCATTTCACCACCATAAATCGCATCTTCCTCACGCATACGCTCTTTAATAAACGCATGTCCAGTCTTTGACATTACAGGGATGCCACCCGCCTTGGTCACCACATCTATGGTGTTCCAGGTCAATCTTGGGTCATGAATGATTTTAGCGCCCTTCTCTTTTTTCAGGAACGCTTCAGCCAGGAGGCCCACGATATAGTAACCTTCGATGAACTCTGCAGTTTCATCGAACAAGAAGCAGCGATCAAAATCACCGTCAAAAGCGATGCCCATATCTGCATTGTGTGCACGTACTGCATCAGAGGTATCTTTACGACATTCAGGCAGTAAAGGGTTAGGGATGCCGTTAGGGAAGTTGCCATCTGCCTGATGGTGCACCTTAATGAAGCTGACCGGCACATTTGCCAGCTGGAAGCGCTTTTCTATTTCATCAATGACATGGCCTGCAGCGCCATTGCCTGAGTTGATCACCAGTTTCATTGGCTTTTTAAAATTAGCCAAATCGATGTAGCCCATCAAATGATCTACATAAGCGTCCAACACTGAAATCTGTTTGTAGCAACCGCGCTTTGATTCATCGACAGCTGAAAACTCATTCGCTTCGGCTAAGCGCTGTACATCACGGAGGCCTGTATCACCGCTAATAGGGCGTGCGCCTTCACGTACCAGTTTCATGCCATTGTAGTTCATTGGATTATGGCTGGCGGTGACTTCTACTCCCCCATCAATACCGAGGTGGAAAGTGGCGAAGTAAATCTCTTCTGTACCGCTCATGCCAATATCCAGCACATCTGTGCCAGCGTCCCGCAGACCATTTGCTAACGCCAGCTTCAGAGATTCACTAGTGAGGCGTACGTCTCCACCGACGACGATTGTTTTTGGCTTAATGAATTCGCCGTATGCACGGCCAATACGATAAGCGATATCTTCATTGAGCTCTTTGCCCAGCTCACCACGAATATCGTAAGCTTTGAAACAAGTTAGTGCTTCCATTATTTCTTTGAATCCTTATTTACGGGCAAATTGCTCTTTAATCAGAATGAGATCGTCATCACCGAGGTATGAACCTGACTGAATTTCCAATAGCTCCAAAGGAATTTTTCCAGGGTTTTCAAGCGTGTGCTGGTGACCAATAGGAATGAAGGTAGATTGGTTTTCGGTTAACAACAGGGTCTTATCCTGAATCGTTACCTTCGCGGTACCAGACAGAATCACCCAGTGTTCAGTGCGATGATAATGCATCTGTAATTCGAATGATTCACCCGGTTTCACCGTAATACGATTTACGTTAAAACGTCCGGTGTTAACGATCAGATCGCAACGTCCCCATGGCCAATAGGTTTCACGGTGACGGCGATACTCACTACGACATTCTGACTTCAGGAATTCAACGACACGTTTTACGTCCTGCACCTGATCTTTACGCGCAACCAGTACGGCATCTTTGGTGTTTACGATCACGAGATCTTCTACACCAATGGCTGCAACCAACTGGTCTTCACTGTTGATATAGCAATTTTTGGTGTTATGCAGGAAAGTGTCGCCCTTCAGTGAGTTACCCGCTGCATCCTTCTCATTCACTTCCCACAGCGCTGACCATGAACCGACATCACTCCAACCTGCATCCAATGGCACAACTACAGCCGCGTCGGTTTGTTCCATTACCGCGTAATCAACGGATTCATCCGGACACGCGATAAAGTCATCTTTATCGATGCTAATGAAGTCACTGCCTTCTTTCACGTTAGCCATTGCACGCTGGCAGGCTTCAAGAATATCAGGGCGGAATTTTTCCAGCTCTTGCAGGTAACGTTTTGCGCGGAACATAAACATGCCGCTGTTCCAGTAATATTCACCGGATGCGAGGTAATCTTCCGCTGTTTTAAGATTGGGTTTTTCGACAAAGCGTTGTACGCCGAATGGGGCGTTCAAATCATCCGAAATCTGGCTTCCACGATGGATGTAACCGTAGCCTGTCTCAGGACCTGTCGGCACGATACCGAAGGTGACTAAATGGCCTTGCTTGGCATATTTAGTAGCAGTTGTAATTGCCTGATGGAATGCTGCACGATTTTCAATAACATGGTCTGCAGCCAATACCAGTAGTACAGGGTCATCTCCCTGCTCAACCGCATTCAGCGCAGCGAGAGCAATGGCCGGGGCGGTATTACGGCCAACCGGTTCAAGGATGATGTTGTGAGAAAGCTTGTTGATTTGGCGAAGTTGTTCTGCGACCAGGAAGCGGTGCTCTTCGTTACAGATAACCAGAGGAGCGCGTGCTTCAACTCCAGTTAAGCGGTTGACGGTTTCCTGAAGCATTGAGTGCTGCCCATGCAAACTGATGAATTGCTTTGGATAAAGTTCGCGTGAAAGGGGCCACAAACGACTGCCGGTTCCTCCGGCCATAATTACGGGAAGTAACATTCCACAACCTCTAATGTGTCATTTAAAACTGCTTTATCAATTTAGAGCGGGTTATTTTTTCAACGCATTATAAAAAACAGCCACGCTACCGCCCTTGGCTTGCAGCAACCAATATGCTGTGTAACAAGTCAAATTTGTGTGCACCGCCTCTCTTACATGAGGCGGTTAATTATTCATCAAGCCTTAGCCCACACCAAAGCCACCGCAAATAATACATTTTGTGCTGATGAAATAACATGGTTATTGTCTTATGCGACTGTTACGAAGCTTTATATCACCTAATCGTTTCGCTTAAATCCAACCCATTGACCTGATTGAATATAGTTGTTTTTTCGGATAGTTAAAGCTCGAATTTTCTCCATGGTCTAACATTGGCATATAGAGTTCGAACGTTAATCTTATCTGCCCGGGTTTAGGAATAATCTGTGTTTAAAATCACGCGCGTGATTAAAAAACAAACAACCATGATGCTAGTAAATTTAGCCATAAAAAAACCCGGCAGATGCCGGGTTTTGATCAATTCATCGAGAGTTACTTAAACCCATCCGGATTCTTACTCTGCCAGTTCCACGTGTCGCGCATCATCGCATCGATCCCACGTGTCACCCGCCAGTCCAGCTCATTATTTGCGAGCGTCGCATCCGCCCAGAACGCCGGCAGATCGCCATCACGACGCGGCTTAAACTCAAATGGAATCGCCTTACCAGAAGCCTTCTCGAACGCTTTAATCATTTCCAGCACCGAGAACCCTACCCCGCCGCCAAGATTATACGCCTTGTAACCGGTGACTTTCGGCAGATGATCCAGCGCCTTCAGGTGCCCTTCGGCCAAATCCACCACGTGGATATAGTCGCGCTGTGCGGTGCCGTCTGGCGTGTCGTAGTCATCACCAAACACGCCCAGCTTCTCCAGGCGACCAATCGCCACCTGCGCGATATACGGCAGCAGGTTGTTAGGGATGCCGGTTGGGTCTTCACCAATCTCGCCAGACTCATGCGCGCCAACCGGGTTGAAGTAGCGCAGCGCGATGGCTTTGAAATTCGGGTCAGCTTTAGCGAAGTCGCGCATCACGAATTCGATCATCAGCTTAGAGGTGCCGTACGGGCTGGTGGTGCCACCGATTGGCGTGGTTTCCACGTAAGGAACCGGTGCATCGGCGCCGTATACGGTCGCTGATGAGCTGAAGATGAAGTTCCACACGCCAGCAGCGCGCATCTCTTCCAGCAGCACCACGGTGCCTGCCACGTTGTTCTCGTAGTATTCCAGCGGCATGCGCGTGGATTCGCCGACGGCTTTCAACGCCGCGAAGTGAATCACAGCAGAGATGTCGTTGGCTGCAAACAAGTCACGCAGGCACGCGCGATCGCGGATGTCGCCTTCAACGAACACCGCTTTCTTGCCCGACAACTTCTCCACGCGATTGACGGCTTCGCGCGAAGCATTGCAAAGGTTATCCAGGACCACAACGTCGTCGCCGCGCTCTAACAGCGCCAGCACCGTATGGGAGCCGATGTACCCTGCTCCGCCCGTTACCAAAATAGCCATGTGTACTCCTTTAAACCGCGCAAGCGGCGCGGCATGAGAATGGATTATTTCGCCAGAATTTTCTGGATAGCTTCGCGGAAATCACGACCCTGTGCGTTGTTACGCAGACCGTAAGAAACGAATGCCTGCATGTAGCCCATTTTTTTACCACAGTCGAAGCTGGTACCGGTCAGCAGTTGTGCATCAACCGGTTTCTTCTTGCTGAGTGACGCGATGGCATCGGTCAGCTGGATACGGCCCCATGCGCCCGGCTCAGTTTTTTCCAGCTCTTGCCAGATGTCCGCAGACAGCACATAACGACCGACCGCAGTCAGGTCTGAGTCCAGCTGGCCCGCTTCTGGTTTTTCAACAATGTTGGTGATGGTGCTGATGTCGCCTGGGTTATCGATCGGCTGCTCGGTGGTCAGAACACCGTATTCGGTCAGGTCTTCGCCTGGCATGTGTTTCGCCAGTACCTGTGAGTGACCGGTTTCTTCGAAGCGCGCGACCATGGCGGCGAGGTTATAGCGCAGGTGGTCAGCCGTAGAGTCATCCAGCAGCACGTCTGGCAGCACGACGACAAATGGGTTATCACCGATCATTGGGCGTGCACACAGCACAGAGTGGCCGAGACCCAGCGGGTTCGCCTGACGCACGTTCATAATGGTCACGCCAGGAGGACAGATTGATTGCACTTCGCTCAGCAGCTGACGTTTTACGCGCGCTTCGAGCAGCGCTTCCAGCTCATAAGTGGTGTCGAAGTGGTTTTCCACTGCATTTTTGGAAGCATGGGTGACCAGCACAATCTCCTTGATGCCCGCTGCTACACACTCGTCAACGATGTATTGAATCATTGGTTTATCGACGATTGGCAGCATCTCTTTCGGGATAGCTTTTGTTGCAGGGAGCATATGCATACCGAGACCCGCAACCGGGATTACTGCTTTAAGCTTGGTCATATTTATTCCATTTCATGAAGTGAATACGTGGGGTCGATTATGCAGGATCGGCCGGTGCAGCAAGTATAATCTTTATCTGAAAATCCGACACTAACTCTCTGTCACGACATCAAAAATCGCCAAAACGCCTGGCTGCCGCTTCGCCTGAGACACGGAAAATGAACCGGCTAAACTGCTGAAAAACAGTGGGAGATTGATGGAAAAAGCACCGGGGATAAGACCATTGATTTGCAGAATGGATGAGGGGGATTTTGGCGCGGGCACTCGCTCAAAGCTCATACCCGCGCTGATAGCGTCGTTATCCTAAAACTTACAGCCAACCCTCAAACCACTCCGGCATCACGAACAGATTGAAGTGATTCACCAGCATCATCAGGCCGACAAACACCACCGACACCGAAACCCACTGGCGGGCATACGGCATAAAGCGGATACCAATCACCGGCTTGATAAAGAACGGATGGGCGAAAGCAGAAATCAGCACCTGCGAGATGGAGAGCGTCAACGCCACATACAGTACGTTCGGCCAGATGTAGGTTGTCGCCAGTACCACGACCACCACCAGACTCGCCACAATATTCCAGTAAAACTCGACGTTAGTCTTGCCGTTCGCCTGGGAAATCGCGCCGGTTAAGCCCCCCATCGGACGCAGCATGCCGAACAGCAGCATCAGCGGAATCAGATGGTAAACCTGCTCATGCGATGCGCCATACAGCACGCGTACGATGACCGGAGACAGAATGCCAATCGCCAGATACATCGCGCTGCTGAACAACATGATGACGAAGGTGCCTTTCAGGAACAGATTTTTCAGCTGCTCCGGATCGTGCTGCTTCTCGGCGAAACGCGGCAGTGCCAGACGGTTAATCACCGGCGATACCAGTTTCAGTGGCTGCAGAATCAACTCTTTTGCCAGCGAGTAGATCCCCAGCATCTCCGCGCCCATCACTTTACCCACAATCAGTGCATCCGCCTGGGTACGCAGTTGGTTGATGGTCTGAGAACCCAGCTGATAAATGCCGTAACGCACCGCGCTGATGAAGGTCGCCCCTTCAAACTCCCACGTTGGACGCCACGACTTCTCCCCGAAGTAGATCATGCACAGGATGCGGGTAAAGGCATTGATGAACAGCCCAAGGATGGCCGCCGCCACCGTGAGCGAAGTGAAGTAGAGCATCGCCACGGTACAGATGAACGCGAACAACTTGGTGGCCATCTCAATCTTCGCCAGCGTCACCATACGTTTGGATTTCACATAGTGCGCCTGATACTGCGACAGATGTCCCAGCACGAGGAAGTTGAGGCTGGTGAGCATGATCAGCCCGGTCAATTCAGGCAGGTGATAGAACCACGCCACCGGGAAGGCAATCGCCAGCATAATCAAGCCGGTACACAAGCTGAGTGAGACGTTGACCCAATAAATCGTACTCTGCTGGCGGCGGTTGATGTCCTGGCGATGCACGATGTAGCTGCTCATTCCCATATCCTGCAACACCGTTGCCACCGCCAGAATGGCGTTGATAATGGCTAATAAACCCAACTCATGCGCTTCCAGTTTTCGCGCCAGAACGCTGAGCTGTAACACCTGCAGCAATGCCGCGAAGCAGGTACTGCCAAACAGCCAGACGGCCTGTTTTTTTAATCCGCTCACACCATGCGCTCCAGAATTTTAGCCAGCTCGCCATAAGCGATGTGCTGATTGAACTCGGTTTCCACTTTGTGTCGCGCAGCAGCCACGACCGGCGCGACATCGACATCACCGCGTGACAGACGCAGCAACGTGTCAGCCAACTCTTCGGCATCGTTTTCGGAGACCAGCCAGCCGCTGACGTTGTTCTGAATCAGCTCCGGGATGCCGCTGTGATAGGTCGAAACCACCGGCAGCCCCACCGCCATCGCTTCCATCAACGCCACCGGAATGCCTTCCATGTCGCCATCGGCTGCGGTTTTCGACGGCAGCAGGAAGATATCGGCATCATTCAACGCCTGACGAATCTCTTCCTGCGGTTTGAAACCTGGCATAGTGACAAAGGCTTCCAGTCCGGCACGCGCGATGTGTTCACGCATCATGCCGTCCTGCTCACCGTTGCCGATGATGGTGAACTCGAACTGCCCACCGTTGTTGCGCAGAATTTCGCTGGCTTTTACCGCCACGTCTAAGCCCTTTTTCTCGGTCAAACGCGCGACCGAAACAATTCGCAGCGGCTGATGAAACGCCTCACGCGGCCTGAAGTTAAACTTCTCAGGCTCGATGCCCATGCGCGTCACGTGCACCTTCTCGCGTGGACAACCCATCTCAATCAGCTTGTTCTCCCACAAATGGCTGATGGGCAACATCAACTCGCTCTGTTTGAACAGGTTGATGTAATCGAGCTTGTGCTCTTCGAGAATGTGACGGCGTGAAATATCCGCGCCATGGAACACCGTCGCCTGCTTGCCTTTCAGCACGCCGAGCTCACGCAGTTTGTTGGCCAGCGCACCGGCATAACCAAAGTGCACCAGAAACACATCTGCGGTGAAGGTTTGCTTCGCGTTAGCAACAATCGCGGGCAGCAGCAGCTTTTTCGCCTGCTGGCCGTAGCGGCCAACGTTGAGTGATTTGATTAACGCCGGCTTCGCGATTTTCGGCAGCATCAAACCAATGCGCTGCGTCAGCTTATCGAGATTCGAAACTTTCTCTTCCGGCAGTAAATAGTGAGTTTTCGCCGCCAGATTGTAATCATCGAACGCGGCGTGGCGATTGATCATATCGCCCGGAAACACGGAGATGATCTCCACGTCATAGCCTGCATCGATGAAATGCGTTACCTGATTGAGGACAAACGTCTCAGAGGCAACCGGAAAACGCATGGTGAAAAAGGTCAGCTTCATCACTTACCCCAGCACGTTGAGAATTTCTGCCGTAATGCGGTTACCAATTTCACGCTCCTGCGCCACCGCGGTATCCACTTTGCGCTTCACATTGTCGTAATCGGCCAGCACGGTTTGTACTTTGTCGATCAGCGAGCCATCCATCAGGCTTTGCACGTCGGTGGCCATTTGCGGCAGTCCAAGCTGCTTCATCACACCGAGCGATTTGTGCTCATAGTTGATGGCCACGGCTGGGGTACCGAAGTTCATGGAAATGATGGCGGAGTGCAGGCGGGTGCCAATAGTCAGGTGACAATGGCTTAGCAGGATGCCGAGTTCGAGGTCGTTGAACTCGTCCATGATGACATGGTAATGCTCGGGATTTTCGACGTGGTCGCGTAGCGTCAGCGCCACCATCCGGTCATCTTTGGCGTAGCTGTCGATGCCGGTACAGGTAGAGAAAGCCACCACCTGATAGCCTTCAGCAATCATCGCATTGATGACTTTCCCAAAGGCCGCTTCGTACTCTTTCTGCGTCACGCCGAGACGTTTATCGAACGGTGCCAGTTCACGCACGGTGATGGCGATGGTTTTACGCGCGCTGATGATGTTTTTCCAGTGCAGCAGGTTGTGGCTCGGATTCTCCACATCGCGTGCTTTCACCAGGAAGGCGGTATCGACGCCCTTCTTCACGCGGCTGGTGGTGACGCCGTCTTGTTTCAGGCGATCGAAGCTGACCTCTTCACGCAGCACCAGGCTATCGACGCGATCAAACACGAAATTGGCCAGCGCATTCACGCGTGGGTTCTCAAAGGGTCCCACGGAGTGACCGACCATGTGCAGCGGCTTTTTCGCCATCAATGCACAGAGCGCGTGGTCAAACTGCGTCACACCATAAAGATCGACGAAGAACGAACCGCCCACCTGAATGATGGCGTCATACTGTTCCAGACTTTTGGTGAACTGCGCCAGATGGGGCGGCACAGAGAACGATTTGTACAGGCCACCCTTGCCCAGATGCGCCATCATGATTTCGGGCATCAGGCGGTTGGCCACTTTACGTTTAACGCTGCCCACCAGCCCTTTCGCTGATTTGCTGTTATGCAGAAACAAGGAATCCTGCTGGATATCCTGTTGCAATAAGTACCCGGAGCTTGTTGGATAACGACTGATCACATCAATATCGAGGTCGCCACGCGCAGACTGCAAAGAGTCGATAAGTCCACGTAAAATCGCGCCATCCCCACGATTTCCACAGGTATGGTTTCCCACCAATAAAATCTTCATAAACACTCCAGAAAAATTTTTTTAATTTTTTACAAGCCACGTCATTTCCTGCACGGGCAAAGTGAACTCTGTGTTAAAAAACTGCAATGGGAACAATGCCCAAAATAGAAAATCTGTCCTCAAACGGGCGACCTGCAGGCCGCTCCCAACCTTTCCCGGAGAGGGCGCAAACGGCTGCGTCCTCTCCGGTTACTGCATTACGACTTCACCGCAAAATAGGGTAACGCCACCTGTTCGCCGTTAATCACCACCGAGACAAATCCTTTCGGCTCGCGCGTATCTACCTGCTCCGGTTTCAGCGCGCGCGAGGCCAGCAGCAGATCGCCCTGCTCGTTGCCGCCTATACCCGCTTTTCCGTTGTGCAGACTGAAGCGCTGCGGTGCTTGCTGGCTGCCGCTGGCAGGACTGCCCTGCGCCATGGTGGCATCCACACGCGCACAGCGTCCGGTGAGGAAGCGGTCCTTGGCGGTGCTTTTAATCAAAATAGCGGTGGTGGGTGTCCAACCAGCCAGCTTGACGAACACTTTCGTGTCCGTCTCTGAGCGCGGTTCAAAGCGGACATCCACCACGGGTGAACTGCCTTCGGCAGACCAGCTGGCTTCCGCATTTTTGGTTTTGCGTTGCAGATGAATAACCGCACGGCCGCCGGTGCCTTTACCATCAATGACGTTCATTAAGGGCTGATTAGCCGTGCCATTATTGAATTGCGATTGACCAAACACCTCTATCTCCCAGCTGTCTCCCACCGTAGGTGAGTAGAAGTTGCCGAGTTCAAACCAGGTTTCCTGGTTGGTGTTATTCGCCAGGCGGAAGCGTGAGGTGATGTAGTTGTATTTCAGGCTGCCATCGATGGCGACACCGTAAGATTCCACGCGCGTGGATCCCATCTCCCAGATGTTGAGCCAGCGCTCACCTTCCATCGAGTTATCGATCCAACTCCCCGCCTGCAGGTTGGTCTGGCGCATGTTCAGTCGCGAGTTGTGCGCAATCAGCGGATTTTTACAGTCTTCAATGCTGAGCGCATCGATAATCCACTGCCCATTGGAAATGTCACCGGGAAACTCACTGTGCTCGATCCAGCCGTTATGAATGATCGACTGGCTGCAACGTGGCAGATTCAACACCTTACCGCCTTTACAGTGCTGGGCGTTGAAGTTGGAGAGTTCAATCGCCGTGCTGTGATCCCAGGCGCCAGCCTTTTGGCCCGACCAACTGGCTTTGATCACATCACCGGTACAGGCATTGGCGTACCACTGGTCGATTTTACAATCCAGCGTATCCAGTAAGCTCAACGACACTCCGCCAACCTGATTGAGTCGCAGGCAGGCACCACGGAAAAATTGCCCGCCGGGGCACGTGTTGCGGAACAGCCCCTGCTTATTAGGTCGCTTGTCGTTTTGACCGTTGAAAATCAGATTGGAGATTTCAGTCCAACGCGCGTTCACCTGGAACAGGAATTCAGAGCGACCGTCTGAAGTCAGCGTGGTCGCCGGGAAATAGCCAAAATTGACCATCGCGCCTGAGATACGGAAGTAGCGTCGTTCTTCATTACCGAAATCGCACTCGGTGACGAAGAAATTGCCTGCCGGGAACTGCACACAGATCTGCTGATTGGCATCAATTGACCATTGATACATGGCTTTTATCGCCGGTGCGGCATCGGTTTTGGCATCGGCAATAGCGCCAAAATCGAACAGCGTCAGGCGATTAAAATCTTCAACCACGCGACGCCAATAGAAGCCTTTACCACTGAAGATAACGCCGCCATCATCTTTGCCGTCACCAAAAGCGCCAACGAATTCCCCGCCGCCCACTTCTAAGCCTTCATGCCAGCTTTTCAACTTGATTTTGGCACCCGCGAACAGCGGACGCGTTTTCCTTAGCTCCTCAACCGACGGGATTTCGCCAATCAGCTGATAGCCATTCGGCTGCGCCAGACGTTGACTAAAGTTACTCGGATTCGGTCGTGAAACATCTGCAATCGAAAACAGCGTATTCCCTTGATCGTCTTCCACCACCATGGAGTGAGCAGGATTGGCGATCAACGCTGCATTATCGTGGATGAATTGCGCGAAGTTGCCCTTATTTAGCGCAATAGGCTGGCTGATTTGTGACACTTTACCGCTGGCATCGCGCAGGAAGACCGGAATCTGATTGCCCGCTTTGCTGGCATCCTGACCGGCCTGCCCGATCCACAATTTGCCCTCAAAGTTCTGCCAAAACTGTGGTGGCATAGTGTAGACATTTTCTGGCGTTAAAATCGGCACATCGCCCTGCGGTACGCTGGACGGATCGACAGCCTTCAAAGCCGGTTGACCACTTTTTGCCGCATAGCTGGAAAATGCGCTCACTGAGAGCGCGGCAACAATGGAGGAGGCTGCAGTTTGCAAGACTTCTCTTCTTTTCATGCTTTCAATCCCGTGGTCATGGGGCTGCGTAACAGCCATAAATGTGATCCCGGAGGCATTTAGCCGTCATACTTCACGCCACAAGGGCGTTGGCTGCCTGCCTTCGCCCCTGTCACTTACTCAAGTAAGCTCACGGGGACTCAAGCATTTGCCGCCTTCCTGCGGCATGAATTATTTGGCTAAACCAGGGCTAGCCAGCTTTGTTTGATCTGGTTACCGTCAAACTTCAGCGCAGTTTCTTTGGTTTTTTCGCTCATGGCATAGAACAGGCTATCGTCACTCGCCAGCTGTTCCATCCGCGCCAGAAACGTCGATTTGTCATTCATCGGCACCAGGAAACCATCTTCCCCGTGGTTGATGATTTCCTGCGGGCCGGTTGGGCAGTCATAAGCCACCACCGGCAATGACCAGGATTTCGCTTCGAGCAAGACCAGTGGCAAGCCCTCATAACGCGAGGTCATCAGCGCCATGTCGCTGTCACGGTAGTAATCGTTGATGTTGCTGACTTTGCCGACGAAGTTAACGCTATGGGTAATGCCCAACGCCGCAGCCTGATCGTGCAGTTGCTGACGCAGTTCGCCGTCACCGGCAATGACCAGCGTCCACTCAGGATGGGTTTTGCTGAAATCAGCCCAGATATCCAGCAACAGGTCGAAGCCTTTTTGATTGTCCAGACGCCCCACCGCCAGCGCCTGACGGCTGCGGCTTTGGCGCTGAAAGGCCTTGTACACCACCGGATTGGGGATCTGCTTGCTGGCAATATTCCAGCGGCTGAACACCTGATGATCTTTGTCCGTCAGCACGATGACCTGGTCGTAATAGCGCAGCAGCATCCACTTCAGTGCTTTAATGGGCTTGCTGAAGGAGTTAATCGCGATGTGTTCACAGGCGTAGGCTTTAAAGCGTTTTTTCTTCATCGCCATCAGGTTCCAGAAGGCGAACATTACGCTCAGGCGACCCATGCTGATCAGAAATACGCTGTCGAAGCCTTGCTGATGAATGCTTGCCACAGCGCTTTTAATCGGGTTGCTGTGCCCTTCAAAACTGACGATCTCTTTCACGCGATCGAACGGATAAAAGGTTTTGCCGTGTCCTTCCAGCGAATAAATGGTGACGGCGTGCTGCTCTCCGAGGCACTCCGACATGAAATTACAGATGTTTTCTGTGCCCGCGTAGGAGTAGGCATCCTTAATCACTAAAACGATCTTTTTCATAAAACGCTTTCCACCTCAAAATGTGAACTTAAGACCCAACGCCTTCGTGCTGCTCACGTCGTAACAACACAAGGGATGCCGGGTCTTAACGATGCTTCAGGGTGAAGAGAACGCCGTTCACCATATACCAGCCGTAATAGTAATAGATTTTTAACGGATTGTTTTTATAGATAATTCTTAATAATTCGAGGTGCCATTTCGCCGCTTTATTCTTGTTGCGCGAGAGGGAATCGCCCAGCTCGTAATAGTTGACGAGCGTCTTCTGGATCACCCGAGCTTGCTTGTAGCGGAGGAACAGTTCGTAGAGGAACAGGAAATCTTCATGTCCTTTACGCTGGAAGAAGATGCCCTGAGGGGGACGGCGGAAACACACGGAAGAGAAGCAGACGCGATACTGCTTCTTCACGAAGTTTTCCTGCTGCAGATAGGGTTTGCTGTAGAGAATATCGTGGTCGGCGGTTTTGGTTTTGTAGTGATAATGCGTGATGACAAAATCATCACCCGCCGCGATCGCCGCAGTCTGTTCGGCAAGTTTATCGACGTGCCATTCGTCGTCACTGTCGAGAAACGCAATAATCTCTTCTTGCGCGGCACGCAGACCCACGTTACGTGTTTCCGCCGCACCGAGGTTGACTTCATTGTTAAGAATGGTGATGCGCGCATCAGTGCAGTGTTCGCGTACATAGGCCAGCGAATCATCGGTGGACTGATCATTTATTAAATAAAGATGCCAGTCGCTATAGGTCTGATTGACGATCGACTCTACCGCACGCAATACCGTTTTACGCGCGTTATACATCGGCATCACGATACCGACGGTGCCAACATGATTTGTCATTTGCATACCCGGAGTGTCAGGAACCAAAAAATTGCTCCCGGTGCGGGAGCAAGTGAAATTTTTATAAAGTGAATCAGGAGACGGCTCGCCCGCCAGAGAAGCGAGACTTCACCTTATCGAACAGTCGATTCAGGAAATAAGCCCGGTTATCACGATTGGTCAGGAAGAAGTAGCGCGCGAAACTGAGGCTCGCCTGCAGTGATTTACCATCCATCTTGTAGCGCAGCGGCAGCTTGAACGCCTTATAGGTATGGACGTCACGTGCCGTGAGGTGCGGCTTCATGGTGTCCAGCCAGAAGAAGGAGTACTTCACCGACTCGCCTTTGTGCTTGGAACCAAATTTGGTTACCAGATGGTACGTTGCCAAAGGTTTATCGATCATCACGAACGCGTAGCCCATGCGATCGGCGCGGATGCAAAAGTCATAATCCTGATGGCGAATGTAGCGCGCATCAAAACGGATTTTGTCGGCATCTTCGCGCTTCAGCACAATGGTGCTGGTCTGAATAAAGCCATAACAGCCGAACAGATACTCCGCCACGGTTTCGTTTTTGCCCGGCGGCTGCATCGGCATCACTTTCAGGAAGCTGCCGTCCTGATGAATGTTCACCTGGCTAAAAATCACATAGCGCGATTTGCCCTGTGCCTCCAGTTTGCTGATGGTGTCGTGCACGGTCAGTAGCTTATCGGCAGCCCACTCATCATCGGCATCAAGGAAGCTAATGAAATCGCCTTCAGCCAGTTCAATACCCTTATTGCGGGCGCCCGCACCGTTCAGTTTGATCTGGGACAGTTCCAGCTTGATGTCCAGATCCTGATAACGCTCACTGCGAACGACCTGCGCCAGTTCGTCTGCATCAGCCGATTTGTCATCGACGATAATGACTTCAAAATTGCGATAGGTTTGCGCTTTGACACAATCTAGCGTCGTGACAATTGATTTCGACGCGTTATACGCGGGAATTACAATTGAGAAGCGGATGTCCTGCATTGCCAGCACCTCTTAAACAGCTGTTCCAGATTTAACGGTAGCGCGGACAGCCCTCAGAAAGGAATCGGCTTTGTTCTGAAAAATCATACCGTTATTTCTCTTTCTCATTGAGCTGCTGCGTTCCATCACGGAGGTTCCTATGAAAGTTTGTGCTGTGTGTATTTTCGCGGTGCAAAACGCACCATAAAAAGGGGCGGATAATCCGCCCCTGAGTTTTACTTAGCTTTTGGTTTCTTTGCCGTATTCGTAGTTGTAGTAGTCGTAGCCATAACCGTAGGCATTCGACGCTTTACGTACCACGGCGTTAAGGATGACGCCCTTAATCTCGATACCGTTCTGCGCGAAGCGCTTGTAGCTGACATCCAACTCTTTAGTGGTGTTGGTTTCGAAACGCGCCACCATCAGCGACGTACCGGCCAACTTACCGATGATGGAAGCATCGGTCACCGCCAGAATCGGTGGGGTATCAATCAACACCAGGTCGTAGTTCTTGCTCGCCCAATCCAGTAACTCACTCATGCGACGATGCATCAGCAGTTCAGACGGGTTCGGTGGTACCTGACCGCGTGGCAGGAAATCAAAACCGTACACGCCTTTCTGAATCATGGCCGGGGAGAACTCACTCTTGCCGGACAACACATTGGAGAGACCCATTTTGTTTTCCGAACCGAGCAGCTCATGGGTATAACCTCGGCGCATATCACCATCGATAAACAGCACACGCTGGCCTGCTTTCGATACCAGGGTCGCCAGGTTGGCACAGATAAAGGTTTTACCAATACCCGGGCTGGCACCGGTAATCATCAGAATGTTGTTTTTGGCTTCCATCATCGCGAAGTGCAGGCTGGTACGCAGGCTGCGAATCGCTTCGATGGAGAGGTCGGTCGGATTACCCAGCGCCAGCAGCGTATTATGTGGGTCACTCTTCTCTTTGTGACCACGACGCGCCAGGGCTTCTGTATCTTTCTTACGTTGCCACTCTGACAGCGGTACGCTGGCATAGACGTTCATGCCCAGCTCTTCCAGCTGCTCAGGATTCTCAATACCGTGATGGAACAGCGCTTTCAGCAGCACCAGACCCACAGAGAGAATCAGACCCAGAATAAAGCTGGCGGCAATAATCAACAGTTTCTTCGGTGCCACCGGGCTACCGGCGGTTTCCGCACGGTCGATGATGCGCACATCACCCACGGTACTGGCTTTACTGATTCCCAGCTCTTGCTGGCGATTCAGCAACTGCATGTAGATTTCCTGACCTGACTGCACATCACGTGTCAGACGCAGAATTTCCTGTTGGGTTTGCGGCATACCGGCAATTTTCTTGTTCAGTTTTGCCTGCTCGTCTTCCAGGGTTTTGCGTTTTTCCAGCAGCGCGCGGTAAGTCGGGTGATCTTTGGTGTAGAGCTGTGACACTTCAGCTTCTTTGAAGGTCAGTTCGTTCAACTGGCTCTGCACGCTAACGGATGAGTCGAGAGCCGATTTCGCTTCCAGCGACATATCCACCGATTCATTCTGGCGGCGATAGGCGTTGAGCTTGTTCTCCGCATCATCCAGACTGCTACGCACTTGTGGCAGCTGGTTGCGCAGGAACTCCAGGCTCTTCTCAGCCTGCTCAGATTTGCGGTCAACGTTCTGCAACAGATAGTTATTCACGATCTGGTTCAGGACGCGACTCGCCTGCTCTGGATCTTCATCCTGGAACTCAAGGCCCAGCACACCGGTGGTTTTACCTTTGTCGGCAACGGTCAGCGCGCCCAGCACGTTTTTAATCGCCTGCAGATCGCTCAGCTTAGTGACGTTGAAGCTGGTGCCTTCGTCAGCCTGAATGCCGCTGACCAGCATAGTGACATCACCGTGCTGCTCCATCTGACCCACACGACCTTTGAACAGCTCATCGCCATCTTTGGTAACGGTGTAAGTCTGTGGACCGGTCACTTCCAGCTCGACGGTACGCTTGTCGATGGAGCGTGGAATTTCCAGACGCGAGATAGCAATTTGCGCCGGCTTATTGCCCATCAGGCGAGATAAACCTTTACCAATAACCGGGAAGTAATTCTGCTGCACCACGGTGTCCAGACCGAGGTCATTAACCGTTTTGCCCAACACCATACGCGATTCAACAATCTGAATTTCCGTATCAGATGCTGGCGTGGTTGGCAGCACATCCTGCAATTCATTCAGAACAGAAGCCGTGTTTTTCTGCTCTACCTGAACCATGGCATCGGCGCTGTAAATAGGCGTTGCAAACAGTGTGTAGAGCGTTCCGGCCAGCATGAAGAAGGCGGTAACGGCCACAATGATCCAACGATGATCAATCAGCTGTCCCACAAGATGCGCCAGATCCCATCCATTCGAATCTTCTTTTGGCGCGGTCATAACCTTGTTTTTAATATTCATGGATATTCCCAACTATCGGCTTAGTACGTTAACCCATTTCTGGGTAGCGTTTTCCAGTAACCCGTAGACCTCTTCAAAGGCCTCGCGACTTTTTTTGTACGGATCCGCAATTTCCTGTTGGTTGAGCCAGTGCCCAAGCAGCATGGTCTTTCCGCGTGCGGCTGGGTCGATGCGATTCACCTGCTCAACGTGGCGCTTCTCCATTACCAGAATCAGGTCATAGTCACGGCACATACTGGCCGTTAACTGCTGAGCATGATGGCCTTCCAGCGACACGCCATGTTCGGCGGCGACATCGCTGGCAGTCTGGTCTGCCGGGTAGCCCTTCAGAGCACCGAGCCCTGCTGAAGCCACCCGGGTTTTAGGCAGCGCGCGCTGGAACAGACGCTCTCCCGTAGGAGAGCGGCAAATGTTGCCGACGCAGACAACTAACACGGACTTGATCATGATTAAACCTAGTCAGACCAATTGCGGAAACGCAGAGCCGCGGAGCTGGCATCGTCGACACCTACGATGGTCGGCAGCAGCCCGGAAATAACACGGTTCCAACGGGTAATCGGTGTCGCAGTAACGTAGACGATGTCGTACGGCTGCAGTTGGAATTCGGTGCCCATCACCATTGATGCCGCATCTTTGGTATTCAACTGATAGATGTTGGCGATCTTGGTGCGGTTGGCACCACGAATAGGACGAATAACGAATACACCGGTGGCATCAGAAGTGGTTTGATCCATCCCCGCCGCGTTGCCCAGCGCTTCCGCCAGCGTCATGCCGCTGCGGTCCATCTTAAGCGTGGACTGCTGCTTCACTTCGCCCATCACGAACACCTTCAGGTCATCGTTACGTGGAACGTAAAGAATATCGCCTGGATACAGCAGATGGTTCTGGCTCAGGTCGCCGTTTTGCATTAGCGCTTGTAGAGAGATGCGTTGCTCTTTGCCCTGATGCGTCAGCACCACATTACGCCAGTCAGCATCAGCGGCTAAGCCACCTGCGGCGTTAACGGCATCCAGTACAGTAAGCGGGACGTTGGTGATCGCCTGCTGACCGGAAGTGGTCACCGAACCGGTCACGTAGGTTTTCTGTGAACGGAAGGCTGCGACGTTGACATCCACTTGCGGGCTTTCAATGAACTGCGCAAGGCGGCGCGCAATTTCAGCACGGATTTCCGTCACGGTGCGGCCGGCGACACGCACTTTACCGATGTACGGGTAGAAAATCGTGCCATCAGCCTGCACCCAGTTTCCGGTGTCACTGGCGCTACGATACTGACCGGCTGGTGTGGTCAATTCCGGGTGGTCCCAGACAGTAACGTTCAGGACGTCGCCGATGCCCACACGATATTCGTAGCTCTGAATTTCGGTTTGCAGCGCCGGGTTGGCCTGCGCAACCAGTGGCCTTGGTCGCATCTGTTCAACCAGACGCGGCGTCAGCGGGAAGACATTTACGTATTTGTCGATGTCATAGTTGCTATCCTGTTGCTCAATGACATCTTTTCCGCTAGTGGAAAGGTGCGAACCTGGTTCGATGGTGCACCCGGAGAGAAAAGTCGCGGATACCAATAAAGGTATCAATTTAATTTTCATTATCATCTGATTCTTCGCTATCAGTTAATGATTGATAGAGGCGAAAACGCCGCTGTGTAGCGTCTTATAAAAAATAAAACTGACGGGTTAAACACTGAAACTGTGGGTCATTATCATGCGCTCCCTTGGTTTTATGTTGTCACCGTGCCCTGAGACGACATCAATTAAAGTCGGTGATTACCCTGCCGGCAAAGCACCGACTCTATTCAGGCTCGATAATGGCAGTTGTCAGTTAAGGCACTCCCAGCACCGGCATTTCAGACGGGGATAATGATTTCGTCCCCTGCCCTTCTACTCTCAATAAGCGCCATCGCGTTTCAGTACGACACCCACTGTCTTAAACAGGATCGCGATGTCATTCCATAGCGACCAGTTTTTGACATACCACGAATCGAAATAGACGCGCGTTTCATAGTCAACGTCGTTACGACCGCTAACCTGCCACAATCCCGTCATGCCGGGTTTCGCCATCAGGTAATAATCAACATCACCGGCATAACGACAGAGTTCGTCTTCAATCACTGGACGTGGGCCCACCAGGCTCATGTCGCCGCGTACCACATTCCACAGCTGCGGCAGTTCATCCAGACTGGTTTTACGGATGAAGTGGCCAACTTTGGTAATACGCGGGTCATTCTTCAGTTTGAAATCTTTATCCCACTCGGCGCGAGCGACCGGATCGGTGCGCAGGACTTCCTCCAGCACCTCTTTCGAGTTGATCACCATCGAACGGAATTTAAGGCATTTGAATTTACGTCCGTTCAGGCCGACACGTTCATGACCGTAAATCGGTGGGCCGCCATCGCGTCCAACCATAAAGCCGAGGACCAGCAGCGCCGGTGACAGCGCAATAATGATGCCGAGTGCGCCGACGATGTCGAAAGCACGTTTCAGGAAGCGCGAAGTGCGTTTCGCCAGATTATTGTTCACGCGCAGAATCATCACTTCATGGCTGAAGATGTAGGCCATGTCGGTACCATAAAGGGGCACGCCGCGCAGAGTTGGAATCACTGAGACTGAACGGCAGTTATGCATTGCCAGCATTTTCAGCCAGTTGTCACGATGCTGGCTCTGTTCAAACTCCACAGCCACGATGAACTGGGTTTCGCTGTGCGTCAGCTGCCACAGCTCTTGTTCATTGTGCAGTACCGGTACGCCAGAGATGCTGGCCTGCGGGCAACTGCCATCAACATCGAAGAACGCAATGACATCAAACCCCATCACCTCTTCGCTCTGCAGCGCCTGCCAGGCTTCTTCAGCATTACGGCTACTGCCGATGATGATGGTTTGTTTTTTCCACATACCGAAGTGATTTAGTACGCGTTTAGAGATGGCGCGCGCCAGCGGAATTAATATCAACGCCAGAATCCAGGTGGTCACCCAGACAAAGCGCGACATCTGCCATTGCGATAATGCTGAAATTGACAAATCGATGACAGAGAAAATAAGAATGGTACGAAATATCTCTTTCAGCTCAAACCAGAATGGCTTGCGATAGGTGTAATGACGCAGGCGAACCCAGAACCAGCCTACGCAAATAATCGATAAACAAACGTGGGTGGCGATTTTTAAGTGCAGGTATTTTTCAGATATATCTGCCAGTGGAGAATCTGTGAACGAATTAATCACCGCCAGAGCAATAAACAATGCCGCGTTGAAACAAATTAAATCCGAGCACGCCAGTAAAATTTTAGTGAGGAGACTTTTATATGTAATTTGGTTATCGCGCATATTTAACTCTTTTATTTTATTTCCCTAATCCCTAACGCCTCTGCCCTGTGTAATAAATGAGCGATATATCCACTGCTAACGGGGAGGCAATCTGCGGCAAACGCTCCGGTGTTTATGCCAATTCTCTTTTTAGTAAAGCCAAAGAATTGCAATAAATACCAACAGATTAGTCTGACTTCCCTTGCCACGATTTAGCCCTAATCTGAACGGAGAAAAGCACTTCAGGCACGCTACCGCCCTTGGCTGTCGCTGCCAATACCGCTGCAATCGCATCTATTTTCATCGCACTCACTGAGATTATTCTTAGCCAGCGGCAGGCAAATCCCGTGCACGATCACAATTCATAACATTAAGAAGCTAAACAGCGCGCTATTAACAACTTCGGCGCAGACATTTACTAACTCGTTGCTATACTAGTTATTACTGGCTTGTTTACAAGTAGGCCCCGTGTCCCCTGCACTATTTTAGGAAAAAGACTACCAGCCATAAGTATTGATGCCATCCCTTTCAGCCCATTCCTGCGTAAAATTCAGAATAATTCGATACTCACCTTCGGACTGCTTCGCATTAAAAATGTACGCTTGCGCGTGAATATTAGAATTAATCGTCACTATCACGATGCGGTGAAGTTTATCCATACATTCATCTTATCGACGAAATGTACCTTCTCAGAATATGCCTAAAACTCAGGGCAACAGGGTGATATCGCGCGATTTGCCTCATTTGTACCTTGCCTGCTGATTCACTATCATCAGACAAAACGCATTTTCAGACATTCAGGTGATGAAAGCATGATGGAGTGGATCCTCGATCCGTCGCTCTGGGCAGGATTAGTCACGCTAATCGTTCTCGAGTTGGTGCTGGGTATTGATAACCTGGTTTTTATTGCCATCCTGGTCGAAAAGTTACCGCCTGCGGCGCGTGACCGGGCGCGCGTAATCGGTTTGCTGTTGGCGTTGCTGTTGCGACTGGTGTTGCTGGCATCGCTTTCCTGGCTGGTGACTCTCACGCAACCGCTGTTTACCCTGTTCCAGCATAATTTCAGCGCCCGCGATCTACTGCTGCTCTCCGGCGGGCTGTTTCTTCTTTATAAAGCCACTACGGAACTCAATAGTCGTCTGGAAGGTAGCGACGAAGAGAGCGGTCAAAGTAAGAACGGTGCTAAATTCTGGCCAGTGGTCGCGCAAATTGTGGTGCTGGATGCCATCTTCTCGCTTGATGCGGTGATTACCGCTGTAGGCATGGTGAACGAACTGCCGGTGATGATGGCGGCGGTCACCATTGCCATTTTACTCATGCTGCTGGCGAGTAAGCCGCTCACGCGCTTTGTGAATGGTCATCCAACCATTGTGATCCTCTGCCTGAGTTTCCTGCTGATGATTGGCTTCAGTCTGGTGGCGGAAGGCCTCGGCTTTATTATTCCGAAGGGCTATCTCTACGCGGCGATTGGTTTCTCAATCGTGATCGAGATGTTTAATCAACTGGCGCTGTTTAATCGCCGCCGCTTCCTCACCGCCGGACGCCCGCTGCGCCAGCGTACCTCTGAAGCCGTGCTGCGCATATTGCGCGGTGAAGCCCAGCGCGCCGAACTGGACGCCGATACCGCCTCATTGATCAGCGACAGTGATGAAGGTGCGTTATTCAATCGCCAGGAGCGGCGCATGATTGCCCGCGTACTCGGTTTAGGGCAGCGGCACATCAGCAGCATCATGACGTCACGCCACGATATTGAGCACATCGATCTGAGTGAAGATCCCGCCGCGATCATGGCTAAGCTGGATAACAATCAGCACACCCGCATCCTGATTACCGAACGCGGGCACGATCCGCTCGGCGTGGTGCATGTGATTGATTTGCTCCATCAGTCGCTGCACAGTCATTCTCTCGATTTACGTGCTTTGGTGAAACAGCCGCTGATCTTTCCCGAACGCCTGACGTTATTGCAGGCACTGGAGCAGTTCCGCCACGCCCGCACCCATTTTGCGTTTGTGGTCGATGAGTTTGGATCGGTGGAAGGCGTGGTCACCCTGAGTGACCTGATGGAAACCATCGCCGGGAATCTGCCGAATGAAGGTGAGGAGATTGATGCGCGTTATGATATCCAGCCGTTGCCGCATGGCGGTTGGGTGGCGAACGGACATATTCCTCTGGAAGATTTGGCAGCCTATGTGCATTTGCCACTGGATGAGAAACGTAATTACCACACGCTGGCAGGATTATTAATGGACAGCCTGCAACATGTGCCTGAAGAGGGAGAAGAGTTACAGGTAGGGGATTATTTATTGCGCACGCTGCAGGTGGAAAATCATCGGGTACAGAAAGTGGAGATTGTGCCCGCGCCCGAGCTGGCAAGGTAACCGACGCCGTTATGCCCAATCAAACCCGGCATAACGGCATTTCTCGTGGATTAAGGTTGTTGCACCGCAGGCTTTTGGCGATCCAGCCACTCGTTAAGGCGCGACTTCGCTTCACTCTGCAACTGCTGGCGCACCACATCGTCAACCGGCAGTGAGTACTGCAGGTTGTTCCAGCCACCGTACATCCGCAGTGGAATCGCCTGGCCATTGAGCAGAGTCGCTAGCTTATCGTCGCCTTTCCAGCCGCGCAGCATCATATTGAAGGTGACGTCGAGCTGCTGGTTCACCACATCAACCGTGCCTTTGGTCTGCACTGCCAGGCGGTTACTGCCACCCTGCAGATCTGGCATGACAACCTTGCCCTGATTCAGGCTAATACGACCGCTCAGCTGCTGAATCCCCTGATCGTCCGGCCCATCATTGGTCACGCTATTGCTCACGCGCGCCACGGCACGGCGCACCATCTGTTGCAGATTAAGCTGGGCGAGTTGCAGGTTGGTGGCCTCCAGCTCGGCATTACCCTGCCAGTTACGCTTCGCTTCATCCACGCTCAGGCCCGTGCCGCTGAGATCGCCTTTCAGGGAGACCGTGCCCTGCAAACTCTCCGGCAGCTCCAGCGCTTTCATTAAGGGTGCAATGGCGATGTTTTCGATCTCCGGCTGCAAGGCGACTTTCGTCACCGGCTGGCGGATATCAATGCTGCCCGGAATCGAGAAGTGCCCATCGCCGATCTTCCCCTGCAGTTTGTTCAGGGTCATCAACCCTTCCTGATTGCTGGCATCGATCTGCAGATTGCTCAGCGTCAATCCGCGCCACACGCTGGAATCCGCATTCAGGCTCAGCGTTAAATCCATCAGATTTAACGGCGAGTCAGCGTTGGTACGCGTGCGTGGTTCAGCAATCACGGGCGTGCGCGTCACGCTGGCGTGCTGTGGGGTGCTGTTGTCGCTGGCGGGGGCGCTGGCCATCAGATTATCAAGATTCAACGTCGTGGCGTGTAAAGCCAGATTGAGCTGCTGCGGCAACATTAAACGCCCTTCGGCACTGCCATCCAGCGTACTGTCGTTGGCCGTCAGCTGCATCTTTTGCAACGAGAATTGCTGTTTATCGGCATTCCACTCACCCTGCCCGCTCAGCGCCCCTTTGATGCCCTGCGGCGGGAGGTTAGCGCCGTCCAGCGTGTAATCCATCTCTTCTATCTGCCCCACCAGCCGATGCGGATACTGCGCCACATTCATCTGCCCTTTAAGGTTGACGCTAACATTACGCTGATTGCGTGAAATGCGCGTGGCGAGTTCGATGCTGGCATTTTTGCTGGCATCCTGATCGAGGTTGAGATTGAGATTACGGAAGTTATATTGATCGCCACCGGGCTGCTGCCAGATCAGCAGACTGTCGGCGAGGCGCAGTTTAGCAATGTCGAATGACCAACCATTGGTGCGCGTCACCAATGGTTCCGCGTCCGTGGGCGCCACCGGTGAACCGCTCGGTCTCTGGGCGGCGCTGTCTGGCGTGACACGAATGACAGCATTTTTCAGCATCACCTGGCTGACGCTTAGCTGATGCGACAGTAGCGGCCAGAGGTTGACATCAAGACGCATATTTTCTGCGGTGACCATCGGCTGACTGGCGCCAGGTGCGGTCAGGCTCATGCGCCCGGCGAGAATACTGAGTTGCGGCCAGACGTGCCAGCGCAGGCCACCGCTGACTTCAAGTTGATAACCACTGCGCTGTTCTACCTGCTGTACCATATAGGTACGAAAGTCGTTGGGATTGACCAGCAACACCAGTGCCGTCATGCCCGCCACGACCACCACTAACAGGATGGCCAGCGTCGTTATCACTCTTCTCATAATCCCTCATCACCGTCATTCTTCATGCTGCAGCGGCGTTGGCTGCGTTCATTTACCCCAGTCACACACTGATGCCAGCTACCGGGGATTCACCCTCTTACCGCTTTGCCGCACGTTGAATCATTTAGGCGAACATCAGTCTTTGTCGATACGACTGGCATCGGCACCCTGCTGACCACGATATTTTGCATCTTCGCGGCGGTTATAAGGGCGTGCCGCTGGGCCAGACAACGGTTCAAAGCTCAATGCGCCAATCAACATGCCCGGACGCAGCGCCAGCGGCAGCTTACCGGAGTTGTAGAATTCCAGCACAATGCGGCCCTGCCAGCCTGGATCGATACGGTGTGCCGTCACGTGCACCATCAAGCCCAGACGCGCCAGCGAGGAGCGGCCATCCAGCCAACCCACCAGATCATCCGGAATCGTGACCGATTCCAGCGTCACTGCCAGCGCTAACTCACCCGGATGCAGGAAGAACGCTTCCCCTTCCGGCAGCACAATCTCATCGCTCATTACGCGATCCAGTGCGGCGCTGACTTCGTGTTTTGGGCCACTCAAATCAATAAACGGTGCAGTGTGACCACTGAAAGTGCGGAACTGGTTGCCGAGGCGCACGTCCACGGTTGCGCCATTAATGCGCTCAACCGGTGGGCGCGGGTCAATCGCCAGTTTACCGTTGTCGAGCCAGGCTTCAATGTCGCGATCGCATAATCTCATCGCAGAGTCTCCATGCTTTAAGTGTAGCGAAAGGTCGCCACTGTTGTGACAACCTTCACGCGTCACGTCCATCCGGACGCAGTATTTTCAAAGATATTGGTTAATCTTGGCTTTGAGAATATCGATGGCGATGCGGTTCTTCCCGCCACGCGGCACGATAATGTCAGCGTATTGTTTGGAGGGCTCGATAAACTGCAGGAACATTGGACGCACGGTCTTCTGATACTGGCTCATCACCGAATCCATGGAACGACCACGCTCATTCACATCGCGCTTCATGCGACGCATCAGACAGATATCCAGCGGGGTATCTACGAAGATAGAGAAGTTCATCTCCTGACGCAGACGCGCATCGGTCAGCAGCAGAATGCCCTCAAGGATGATCACTTTTTTCGGCTTAAGATGAATACAGTCACTGGTGCGCGTGTGTTCAACGTAGCTGTAAACCGGCAACTCAATATCCTGACCCGCCTTTAACGCGCGCAGATGCTGCAACAGCAGATCGTGGTCCATCGCGCTGGGATGGTCATAGTTGGTTTTCACCCTCTCTTCCATGGTGAGGTGGCTCTGATCTTTGTAGTAGGCATCTTCGGGGATCACACCGATATGCTCGTCACCGACCTGGTCACGGATTTCACGATAGAGCGTGCTGGCAATAAGACTTTTTCCGGATGCGGATGCACCTGCGATGCCAACGATCACGCACTGATGAGACTTGTCAGTCATACTTTTTTAAGACCTGATAACTGGAGCCAATTGAAGCCGAAACCGCAATGGGCCGATTGAGAGGGTTAGTTGGCGGCAATTATAGGTATTTCACCTGTTTGATGCCAGAGAAATGGGCCCGCCGCTTTTCAGAATATCCCCTTTTGCAGCCAGATGCTTAATCGATACACTGTTCTCCTGCCTGGGTGGTGTACCCCCCAGGTTGACTCAATAAAGCCCAAGGAAAAATATGAGTTGGAAAACCCTGACCTATTTTGGTGACAGCATGTTGCTGATCCCGACCGCCGTGATTATCGCGCTGGTGTTGCCGTGGAAAAGCGACAACCGCCAAACTGTCTGGTATTGGCTGCTCGCTTTTGGCCTGGCGGGCCTGCTGGTTAGCCTGTCTAAAATTCTGTTTCTCGGGTTTGGCATTGGCAGCGCCAGATTTAACTTCACCGGATTCAGCGGCCACAGCGCCATGTCAGCAACGCTTTGGCCGGTGATGATGTGGCTGGTTTCGGGCCGCTTCCCCACCTTTTGGCGCGCATTCACCATCGGTATTGGCTATCTGATCCCGATGATGGTCGGCCTGTCTCGCCTCGTGATCCACGCGCACTCCTTCAGTGAAGTGCTCACCGGCCTGATGCTGGGCTTTACGCTGAGCAGTGCATTCCTGTTGACACAGCGCCGCACCGCTCTGAAGGGCTTCAGCCTGGCGCAAGTGTGTGTCGCCCTGCTGGTGCCGCTGGTGTTGATGAGTCATGGCCGCGTGGCCACCACGCAGCAATTTCTTGAACGTTTTTCCGCCCATCTCGCCGGATTAGAAAAACCCTATACGCGCGCCGATCTATTTCGCGATTAATCTTTTTTGCCAGGGCCAAATCTTTCATTGAATCAGGGCTAAACTAGATTCTGCGCAGACATCTTAGATAGATGTGCTAGCATGCAAAACAGAGAATGATTGGCGCATTTTTCGACGTGTCACGAATGCGCGCTGCTGGATTCGTGCATGACCCTGGAAATATTAACCTCACAGGATAGACCGCAAAGAAAATGGCTCAACGCACTGTTTTTGGGTGCATTGGCCTTTTTACTGACGCTATTTTGTCTCGAACTGATTGTGGTCAGCGGACGCATTTCCCCGCTTTGGTACTCCACCGCCCTGATGACGGTGGTGGTGTTCCGCGCCCCCTCAAAACATGTTCCGCTGCTGCTGTTCAGCTGTGTCATCGGCACCTCGCTGGCCAATTTAATCGTCATCGGTCCGGCGCTGAGCAACCTTAAATTTGCCATCCTGAATATGGTGCAAGCCATTCTCGGCGGCCTGATGTTGCGCGCGCTGCTGGATCGCAGAAATCCCCTGAATTCGCTGCTCGATTGGGTGCGATTTGCCGTCTGCGCCGGGTTGATTGCGCCGCTGATTGGCGGTGTGGTGGCGGTCTGGATGCTGCAGGTGGGGCATCGTGCGTCGTTGCCCTTCTTTTCTACCTGGGTGATCTCCGAAGTGATTGGCGTGCTGGCATTCGGCCCCGTGCTGTTGTTATGGCCCAACAAGCCGCTGCGTCAATTAATCACCCCCGGTCGTCAGCTGGAAACGCTGATGACACTGATCGTCACCCTACTGGCCAGCTATTTGTCGCTGCGTTTTCTGCCGTGGCCGTTCACCTTTATTGTGGTGATCCTGTTTTGGTGCGCGGTGCGGCTACCGAAATTCGAAGCCTTTTTACTGTTCTTTCTTAATGCCAGTTTTATCTCCATTCTGCTGGCATTCAGTTTCGTTAACCTGGCACAGACGGGGCTGTTACTCGGCCAGGTCAGCACCTGGTTGCCATTCCTGTTAGTGCTGCTGCCCAGTCATGTGATGGCGCTGGTGATGGATGCGTTCCAGCGCGAAAAGCATCATATCAGCGAGAGTGAGACCCGCTTCCGCCATGCGATGGAGTATTCGGCGATTGGCATGGCGCTGGTGTCGCCCAATGGCGGCTGGCAGCAGGTCAATCAATCGCTATGTCACACGCTGGGCTTTCCGGCGGACGAGCTGAAAAAACTCACTTTCCAGCAGATTACCCATCCTGATGATCTCAACAGTGACCTGCAACAGCTGGAGCGTTTGGTGGCGGGTGACATCATGAGCTACACCATGGAGAAGCGCTATTTCCGTAAAGATGGCGAAATTGTCTGGGCGAGTTTGACAGCATCCATGGTGCGCGATGCCAATTTCCAGCCGCTCTATTTTATTGCACAGATTGTCGATATTTCTGAACTCAAACAGAGTGAGCAGGTGAATCGTCGCCTGATGGAACGCATCACGCTGGCTAACGAAGCGGGCGGTATCGGCGTGTGGGAGTGGAATCTGCTGACCGGTGAAATGCTGTGGGACAAGCGCATGTACGAGCTATTTGCGCTCGGTCCGCATCAGGTGCCCACCTATGACGTGTGGTTGCATCTGTTGGAACCGACAGAACGCGAAACGGCCGCGCTGATCGTGCAGCAGGCGATTGAAAGGCGCAGCGCTTTCCATATGGAATACCGTGTCAATCTGCCCAGCGGCTCGCGCTATGTGCGCACCGAGGCTAACCGCATTCTCAGCCAGGATGGTCATATCGAACGCATGCTCGGCATCTGTCAGGATATTACGCCACTGCGCGCGCTCAACGAAGCGCTGTTCCAGGAAAAAGAGCGTATGGCGATCACCCTCGATTCGATTGGCGAAGCGGTGATTAGTACCGACGATGAGATGCGCGTGACCTTTATGAACCCGGTGGCCGAAACGCTGAGCGGCTGGCCTCAGGAAAAAGCGGCGGGAGTAGCGTTAAGCGAGCTGTTAAATATCACGCGCGGTGCTAACGGTCCGCGCGTAGAGAATTTGCTGCTGTGTAACTTGCCGGGCATAAAAACCTCACCCGACCTGGAAGAAGAGCTGGTGCTGCACACGCCGGAGGGTGTGCAGGTAGAGATTCACTACAGCATTACCCCTTTGAAAACCCTCGCCGGCGCCAGCATCGGTGCGGTGATGGTTATTCAGGATGTCAGTGAATCACGCAAAATGATGAAACGCCTCAGCTACAGTGCTTCACACGATATGCTGACGCGGCTACCGAATCGCCATAGCTTTGAACAGCAACTCAAACGCGTGGTGAACGATGCTGCGGCCAACAACACTCAGCATGTGCTGGTGTTTATCGATCTGGATAAATTCAAAGCGGTGAATGACAGCGCAGGTCACGCAGCAGGCGACGCGCTGCTGCGTGAACTTGCGGAGTTGATGCAAAAACACCTGCGCAGCAGCGATCTGCTGGCGCGTTTGGGCGGCGATGAATTTGGCGTGTTGCTTCCGAACAGTCACGTTGACCAGGTGCGCGAGGTGGTTCAGCGCATTGTCACTTCGGTCAACGAATACACTTTCCTGTGGCACGATCATCCTTATCATGTGGGCGCCAGCGCCGGGATCACGCAGATTGATCAGCACAACTGCATCCGCAATGTGGTGATGTCACAGGCGGATGTCGCCTGCTATAGCGCGAAACATGCGGGCCGTGGTCAATATCACGTTTATCAGGAAGTACAAATGTGATCATTGCCAGCCCGCGCTGGCTGCGCTAAAGTCGCCCCCTTTTTTCTGGCATGGGGGATAAAATGTTCATTGGATTCGATTACGGCACGGCCAACTGTTCTATCGCGGTCAGCGATAACGGTACACCGCGCCTGCTGACACTGGAGAAGGGTCAGCGCCTGCTTCCCTCCATGATTTGTGCACCCACGCGTGAAGCAATCAGCGAATGGCTGCACCGCCATCATCAGGTGCCGACACCGGATACAGAGGGTACCGCGCTGCTCCAGCGTGCTCTGCGCTATAACCGCGAAGAAGATATCGAAGTGACCGCGGCAAGCGTGCAGTTCGGCCTGACCGCGCTGCAACAATATATGGTGGACCCGGAAGAAGTGTGGTTCGTAAAATCACCGAAATCTTTCCTTGGTGCCAACGGCCTTAAACCACAGCAAATCGCCTTCTTCGAAGATCTGGTGTGCGCCATGATGCTGCACATTCGCCAGCAGGGCGAAACCCAACTCGACCGTCCGATTGAGCAAGCCGTGATCGGCCGCCCGATCAACTTCCAGGGCCTTGGCGGCGAAGAGGCAAACCAGCAGGCGCAGGGTATTCTGTTGCGTGCAGCGAAGCGTGCGGGTTTCCGCGACGTGGAATTCCAGTTTGAACCGGTTGCCGCCGGGCTGGACTTTGAAGCCACGCTGGAGAAAGAGACGCGTGTGCTGGTGGTGGATATCGGCGGCGGTACGACCGACTGCTCGATGCTGTTGATGGGCCCAGAGTGGCGCAATAAAACCGACCGTCGCGAAAGTTTGCTGGGCCACAGTGGTTGCCGCGTGGGCGGTAACGATCTCGACATTATCCTCGCGTTCAAAACTCTGATGCCGCTGCTGGGTCTCGGTGGTAACACGCAAAAAGGCACCGCCCTGCCCGCACTGCCGTGGTGGAACGCGGTGGCGATTAACGATGTTCCGGCGCAAAGCGACTTCTACTCTGCCGCGAGCGGTAAACTGCTGCGCGATTTGATTCGCGATGCGGAGCAAGGTGACAAAGTGGCGCACCTGCTGAAAGTGTGGCAGCAGAAGCTGAGTTATCGTCTGGTGCGTGCGGCGGAAGAGAGCAAAATCGCCTTGTCCGAATTGCCGGAAACCGAAGCGTCGCTGGCATTTATCGCCCAGTCATTGCAGGCTGATATCAGCGCCACGCAACTGGAAGAAGCCATCAATCAACCGCTGGAACGCATCCTGGAGCAGGTGCATCTGGCACTCGCCACCTGTGAAACCAAACCGGAAGTGATCTACCTGACCGGCGGCAGTGCGCGTTCGCCAGTGCTGCGTGCGGCATTGCAGCAGGCCTTGCCGGACACGCCAATTGCGGGTGGTGATGACTTTGGCTCAGTGACCGCCGGTCTGGCGCGCTGGGCAGAAGTGATGTTCCGTTAACCCGGTTGCAACCACTTTATCGCGCATTGTGCAGATGATTGATCCACTGCCCGATGCGCAATGAATTACGCCGGTAACAAGCAAAAAAATGGCGGCCACCCTGGCCGCCATTTTCATGTGCATCCGCGAATCAGAAATTAATGTTCGCCGCGATGCCGCCAACAAACGCATCTTTCACTTCACTCACTGCACCCGGCGCCACCACATATTGCAGGTTCGGACGCAGCTGCAGCCATTTGGTCAGCTGAGCGTTGTAATAGATCTCGTAGTTGTATTCTGAGCCATCCTGAATCGGCAGATAGGTCGGGCTGTTGAAGTCAGTTTCGCCGTTAGCGTTGTTCTGCTCACGCAGCGAACGGGTATAGGCGCTGTTAACGTGGATGCGCGCCGCACCGACACCGATTTCATCCTGTGGACGCGCATCAAACGGCCCTTTCCAGGTGAAGCTGATGGACTGATAGTTGTCGGTTTTCGAGGTTTTGTGGTCGTTCATCACTGCCTGTACCGTCACGCCCAGACCACGGCTGGCATCCCCGCCCTGCGCTGTCAGTTGCTGTTGCAACAGCACATAACCACCGTAGGCGTGATCCTGGCTTTGATAGGCCCCATCGCGCCAGCTGCCGTAATTATCGCTGTTGGCTGACGAGTAGTAATACCCGATACGGTAGTTACCCGGCAGTTTGTCGGCACCGAAAGTCGGTTTCCAGCCCAGTTCCACCGGCACCATGTTGCCTTCAGAGTTGCTGGTATCCAGACGGAAACCATCACCGCGATCGTAGTTGGAGCTGTTCTGGTTATAGAACCCGACCTGGAAGAACACTTCCGGCGTGATGTTAAACTTCACACGGCCGCCCCATTGGGAAACCGGCCAGTTAAACCAGCGATCGCCACGCCAGTTACCCGCCTGACCACTCCCAAAAGCCAGGTTCTGGAACTTACTGTCGAAGTTATCGAAGTCTTCACCGACAGTGACACGACCGGCTTTCAGGTTAACCGCGTCATCAAACAAACCTTTGCTCAGCCAGAACTGCGTCAGGCGCCAGGTTTGTCCACGGCCATACACTTCCTGCGTTGAAGAGAGCATGCCCGTGCGACGATCGGCGACCTGATCGGAGATGTTTTGCCCATTACGGTCAGTGATGGTCATCTGGAACTCCGCATCCTGCCAGTTCAGCAGTTTTTCCAGGTCAAAGTTGGCGCCAAACGCCCACTGATCGCTGTAACGCATGGAAGTGTTGGTATCCGCGCCGCCGCCGAGGTTAGAAGCGCTCTCCATGGTGTAGTTGACGTCGAATTTGATGCCGTCTTTTTCCAGCTGCGTTCGGGAACCACCCCAATCGCCGAACATGTAAGGTGAGTCATAGCTGAATGCATCAGCCGCCATTGCTGATGTACTCAACATCGCAAACATCAGGGTGCCCGCTGCCAGACGGGGCATATGCTGCACTGCTTTTTTTCTGTTCATGATCATTATTCTTTTGTGATGTAACGGGAAAGGATCGAACAGAGGATAGTGCTGGCTTTATGTCAATTTTTGCAAATATGTGCGCACTCATTGGAAGGGTGATAGTTAATTAACGCAATTGTGACAAGGGTCTATGAATGAATATCTTTTTACAGAAATGGCATTTTTTGCATGGCAAAAAAACAAAATAAAGCGGGACGCCGTCGCGTCCCGTGAAGGTTACGCCTTACTGGCGCTCGCCAGTTCCTCGATCTCTTGCTTACTCAACTCTAACTCAGTGGCTTTCACCAGTTCGTTAATCTGCTCCAGCGAGGTGGCACTGACGATCGGTGCGGTGATGCTCGGGCGCGCAATCTGCCACGCCAGCGCGACCTGAGTCGCTGATGCATCGTGCGAAGCCGCCACATCCTCCAGCGCTTCGACAATGCGCTTGCCGCGCTCGTTAAGATACTTTTCGACGATGCCCTGCCCGCGTTTACTCTTGCTGGCATCTTCCGGCTTTTTATACTTACCGCTCAGGAAACCGCTGGCCAGCGAGTAGTAGTTAATCACGCCGAGGCCATTTTTAACCGCCACCTGCTCCAACCCACCTTCATAATCCTGGCGGTCATACAGGTTGTATTCTGGCTGTAGCGTTTCATAGCGCGCCAGCCCCTCTTTTTTACTGATATCCAGCGCTTCCTGCAGGCGTTTAGCATTGTAGTTGGAGGCGCCAATTGCACGCACTTTGCCTTCTTTAATCAGCGAATCAAAGGCTTTCAGTGTATCGACCAGCGGCGTATCCTGGTCGTCGCGGTGCGCCTGATAGAGATCGATCACATCGGTTTGCAAACGACGCAGCGAATCTTCCACTGCCTGACGGATGTAAGCCGGTTTTAGCCCGGTTTTCTCCGGAGACAGCTCCATCCCCACTTTCGTCGCCAGCACGATACTGTCGCGCTTGCCGCTCTTTTTCAGCCATTTACCAATGATGGTTTCAGACTCGCCCCCTTCATTACCGGGAGCCCAGCGCGAATAAACGTCCGCGGTATCGATAAAGAACAGCCCTTTTTCCACCAGCGCGTCGAGCAGTGAGAACGAGGTTTTCTCGTCGACTGTCCAGCCGAAAACGTTGCCGCCAAAAGTGAGAAGCGGAACCTGAATACCACTGTCGCCAAGCTGACGGGTTTTCTGTTGACTCATTTTGTTCTCCTTATTGAAACGAGACATGACTGCCTTTGAGCTTAGCAAAGGAAATCGCTGCGCTTATGCGTTTTCCTGCCAAAATGTTTACACAATATGAATACTTAGCCCGCTAGCGGAGATATTCTTAATTCCTTCAATTTTTGCCCGGCCCGGGCGTCTACAATCATTTCGTTTGCGAAACGGCCATTTTGCTTTCGCATTTGGGGAATACGAAACCGCTGGAGAGCAACATAGCAATGAACAGCCGAATGAAAAAAAGCCTGATAACCGTTGTCGTGATTGCCGCACTGGCGGGTGGATATTATTGGTGGCAGCATCCTGCGGAACCGAGTAAGCAGCCGCGAGCCGAGGGCCAGCAGCATCATGGTCGCGGCGCAGGCGGCGCAAATCGCCGTCCTTTAGCACCGGTGCAGGCCGCTGCTGCAACGACCCAGAGCGTGCCCTACTATCTCAGCGGGCTTGGCACCGTCACCGCCGCCAATACCGTGACAGTTCGCAGTCGCGTTGATGGCCAGCTGATGGCTCTACATTTCCAGGAAGGTCAGCAGGTGGCAGCGGGTGCGCTGCTTGCCGAGATCGATCCCCGCCCGTATCAGGTTGCGTTAATTCAGGCCCAGGGCCAGCTGGCAAAAGATCAGGCCACGCTCGCCAATGCACGTCGCGATCTCAGTCGCTATGAAAAACTGGCGAAAACCTCACTGGTGTCGCAGCAGGAACTGGACACGCAACGCTCGCTGGTGAGTGAAACGCTGGGCACGATTAAAGCCGATGAAGGTAACGTCGCCAGCGCGCAACTCAATCTCACTTACAGCCGCATTACCGCACCGATCGCCGGTCGGGTCGGTTTGAAGCAGGTCGATGTCGGTAACTACATTACTTCCGGCGATACAACCGGCCTGGTGGTGATCACCGAAACCCATCCGATTGACGTGGTATTCAGCGTTGCCGAGAACAACATTAGCCAAATCCTCAAGGCACAGAAAAGTGGACAACCGTTGATTGTCGAAGCCTGGGATCGCAGTAACAAAACCCTGCTCACCAGCGGCACGCTGCTCAGCCTCGATAACCAGATTGATGCCACCACCGGAACCATCAAACTCAAAGCGCGCTTCGATAATCAGGATGATGCGCTGTTCCCCAATCAATTCGTCAACGCGCGTCTGAAAGTGGATACGCTGCAGGATGCGGTGGTGATCCCAACGGCTGCGCTACAAATGAGCAACGACGGCCACTTTGTCTGGGTGGTCAACAGCGATAACAAAGTGAGCAAGAAGCGCGTAACGGCGGGCTTGCAGGACAGCCAAAAAGTGGTGATCAGTGCCGGGCTCGACGCCGGTGAGCGGGTGGTCACTGACGGATTGGATCGTCTGACCGAAGGTGCCACCGTTGAAGTGGTATCACCGCAAAGTACCGCCACACACAGCACGCGCGCCGCCCAGCCTGCGCGCGGAGAGCGTCAATAATGGAGGTGATGCCTCAGGACCGCAGTGGCGGCCCGTCACGCCTGTTTATTCTGCGCCCGGTGGCGACCACGCTGCTGATGATTGCCATTCTGCTGGCGGGCGTGCTCGGTTACCGCTTTCTGCCGGTATCGGCGCTGCCCGAAGTGGATTACCCGACGATTCAGGTGGTCACGCTCTATCCCGGCGCCAGCCCGGATGTGGTGACGTCCTCGATTACCGCCCCGCTTGAACGTCAGTTCGGCCAGATGTCAGGGCTGAAGCAGATGGCATCGCAGAGTTCCGGCGGTGCTTCCGTGGTGACCTTGCAGTTCCAGCTTTCACTCTCTTTGGATGTCGCCGAGCAGGAAGTACAGGCGGCGATCAACTCCGCCACCAATCTGCTGCCCAGCGATCTGCCCAACCCGCCAGTTTACAGCAAGGTCAATCCTGCCGATCCACCGATCATGACGCTCGCCGTGACCACCACCAGCATGCCGCTGACGCAAGTGCAGGACATGGTGGAGACGCGTGTGGCGCAGAAAATTTCGCAGGTGACCGGTGTGGGCCTGGTGACGCTATCCGGCGGACAGCGCCCGGCCGTACGCGTGAAAATGAACACTCAGGCACTGGCCGCGTTAGGCTTGACCAGCGAAACCGTGCGCACCGCCATCACCAACGCCAACGTCAACTCCGCCAAGGGCAGCCTGGATGGCCCAACGCGATCGATTACGCTGGCCGCCAACGATCAGATGACCTCCGCCGAGGATTACCGCAAGCTGATCATCAGCTATAACAACGGTGCGCCAGTGCGTCTTGGTGATGTCGCCACTATTGAACAGGGCGCAGAAAACAGCTGGCTTGGCGCATGGGCTAACCGTCAGCAGGCGATTGTGCTCAATGTGCAGCGCCAACCTGGCGCCAATATCATTGCTACCGCTGATAGTATTCGTACGCTGCTGCCCTCCCTTACCGCCACACTGCCCAAATCGGTGGACGTGAAACTGCTCACCGACCGCACCACCAATATCCGAGCATCGGTAGCGGATACGCAGCACGAGCTGATGCTGGCGATTGGTCTGGTGGTGATGATCATCTATCTGTTTCTGCGTAACGTGCCTGCCACCATCATCCCGGCCGTGGCGGTACCGCTGTCGCTGGTCGGGACGTTTGCGGCCATGTATTTCCTCGGCTTCTCGATCAATAACCTGACGCTGATGGCGCTCACCATTGCCACCGGCTTTGTGGTCGACGATGCCATCGTGGTGATCGAGAACATCTCGCGCTATATCGAAAAAGGCGAAAAGCCGATGACGGCAGCGCTGAAAGGCGCGGGCGAAATCGGCTTCACCATTATCTCCCTCACCTTCTCGCTGATTGCGGTGCTGATCCCGCTGCTGTTTATGGGCGATGTGATTGGTCGCCTGTTCCGTGAGTTTGCTGTGACGCTGGCGGTGGCGATTCTGATCTCAGCCGTGGTGTCGCTCACGCTCACGCCGATGATGTGTGCACGCATGCTCAGCGCCGAATCGCTGCGCAAGCAGAACCGCTTCTCGCGAGCCAGTGAAGCGATGTTTGATCGGGTGATTGCCGGTTATGGCCGCTGGCTGACCCGCGTATTGCAGCATCCGTGGATCACCCTGTCGGTGGCACTCGGCACGCTGCTGCTGACGGTGGTGATGTGGATTGCCATCCCGAAAGGCTTTTTCCCGCAGCAGGACAACGGCATTATTCAGGGCACCTTACAGGCGCCGCAGTCGGTGTCGTACAGCAGCATGGCGGAACGCACGCGCGATGTGGCGTCGATCATCATGAAAGATCCGGCGGTACAAAGCATGACGTCGTTTGTCGGCGTTGATGGCACTAATGCGGCACTCAACAGCGCGCGTTTGCAGATCAACCTTAAACCGCTCAGCGAGCGTGATGACCGCATTCCCGCGGTACAGAAACGCCTGCAGCAAGAGATTGATAAAGTGCCTGGCGTCTCACTGTGGCTGCAGCCGGTGCAGGATCTGACTATTGAAACCCAGGCGAGCCGCACGCCGTACCAGTTCACGCTGCAATCGGGCTCGCTGGAATCACTCAGCACCTGGGTACCGAAGCTACTGGCACAACTCAATAGCTTGCCGCAGCTGCGTGACGTCAGCAGCGACTGGCAGGATCAAGGCCTGGAAGCCTTTATCCGTGTCGATCGTGACAGTGCCAGCCGCCTCGGTATCACCATGGCGGATGTCGATAACGCGCTGTATAACGCTTTCGGTCAACGATTGATCTCCACCATTTATACTCAGGCCAATCAGTATCGCGTGGTGCTGGAGCAGAACAATGAGCAAACGCCGGGCCTGGCCAGTCTCGACGGTATTCGACTGACCAGCACCGACGGCGGCAGCGTACCGCTCAGTGCCATCGCGCAGATCGAAGAGCGTCATGCGGCGTTGAGCATTAACCACCTCGATCAATTCCCGTCAGCCACCTTCTCGTTTGATGTCGCCGAAGGCTATTCACTGGGCGAAGCGGTGAAAGCCATCAGCGCAGCCGAAGATCAGGTCGGCATGCCCGCCGAAATGATGACGCAGTTCCAGGGCAGCACGCTGGCGTTTGAAGCGGCGCTCACCAGTACCGTGTGGCTGATTATTGCGGCGGTGGTGGCAATGTATATCGTGCTCGGCGTGCTGTATGAGAGCTTTATCCATCCGATCACTATTCTCTCCACACTACCGACGGCGGGCGTGGGCGCGTTGCTGGCGCTGATGCTGAGCGGCAACGAGCTGGATATCATCGCCATCATCGGCATTATCTTGCTGATCGGCATCGTGAAGAAAAACGCCATCATGATGATCGATTTTGCGCTGGCCGCCGAGCGTGAGCAAGGTATGGCGCCACGTGAAGCGATCTATCAGGCCTGTTTACTGCGTTTCCGTCCGATTCTGATGACCACGATGGCGGCACTGCTCGGTGCCTTGCCATTGATGTTGAGCACCGGTGTTGGCGCAGAGCTGCGTCATCCGTTAGGGATTGCCATGGTCGGCGGCTTGATCCTCAGCCAAATCCTGACGTTGTTTACCACGCCAGTGATCTATCTGCTGTTTGACCGACTGGCCCACGCCACGCGCCGTCGCTTTAAGCGTTCCGAGGCGCAGCCGTGAAGTTCTTCGCGCTGTTTATCCATCGGCCAGTGGCGACCACGCTGCTGACGCTGGCGATTGCGCTGGCCGGTATTCTTGGTTTCCGCCTGCTGCCGGTCGCCCCGCTGCCACAGCTGGATTTCCCGGTGATCGTGATATCCGCCTCACTGCCCGGCGCGTCGCCCGAAACCATGGCGGCTTCAGTGGCCACGCCGCTGGAGCGTTCGCTGGGGCGCATTGCCGGTGTCAGTGAGATGACCTCCACCAGCTCACTCGGCAGTACGCGCGTGATTCTGGTGTTCGATTTTGACCGCGATATCAACGGTGCCGCGCGTGACGTGCAGGCCGCCATCAACGCCGCCCAAAGCCTGCTGCCGACCGGCATGCCAAGCCGTCCGACCTATCGCAAAGCCAACCCATCGGATGCACCGATCATGATCCTGACGCTGACCTCGGACATTTATAATCCCGGTCAGCTGTATGATTACGCCTCAACGCAACTGGCGCAGAAGCTGTCGCAGATTCAGGGCGTTGGTGATGTCACCGTGGGCGGCAGTTCATTGCCTGCGGTGCGCGTCGATCTTAATCCGCAGGCGCTATTTAATCAGGGCGTATCACTGGATGCGGTGCGCACCGCCATCAGCAATGCCAACCAGCGCCGTCCGCAAGGGGCGATTGATGATGTGCAGCAGCGCTGGCAGGTACGCACCAACGATGAGCTGCAAACCGCCAGCGAATATCAGCCGCTGGTGGTGCATTACAGCAACGGCGCGGCGGTCCGCCTGAGCGATGTGGCTAACGTGCAGGACTCGGTGCAGGACGTGCGTAACGCCGGGATGACCAATGGCAAACCGGCGGTGCTGCTGGTGGTGCGCAAATCGCCGGATGCCAATATCATTGAAACCGTGGATCGCATCCGCAGCGAGATGCCGCTGCTGCATGAAGTGATTCCCGCTGCCATCGATTTACAGATCGCTCAGGACCGCTCCCCCACCATTCGCGCCTCGCTGCAGGAAGTGGAGCAGTCATTAATGATTGCGGTGGCGCTGGTGATTCTGGTGGTGTTTGTCTTCCTGCGCGATGGCCGAGCCACCCTGATCCCGGCCGCCGCCGTACCGGTTTCGCTGATTGGCACCTTTGCCGCCATGTATCTGTGCGGATTCAGCCTCAACAACCTCTCGCTGATGGCGCTGACCATCGCCACCGGGTTCGTGGTCGATGATGCGATTGTGGTGCTGGAAAATATCGCGCGTCACGTTGAAGCGGGGATGAAACCGCTACAGGCGGCGCTAACCGGCGTGCGCGAAGTGGGCTTTACCGTACTGTCGATGAGTCTGTCGCTGATTGCCGTGTTCCTGCCACTGCTGATGCTGGGCGGCATTATCGGGCGCTTCTTCTCGGAATTTGCCATCACGCTGTCGGTGGCGATCCTCATCTCGCTGTTTATCTCCATCACCCTGACGCCGATGATGTGCGCCTACCTGCTGAAGCCGCAGGAAAAGCGCAGCCAGCCGCGCACGCGGGGTTTCGCTAAAGTGATGCTGAGCGTGCAAAACGGCTACGCGCGCTCGCTGGGTTGGGTGCTGAATCATGCCATCTGGGTGCTGATGCTGCTGCTCGCCACCGTCGGGCTGACGGTGTATCTGTTTATCTCAATCCCCAAAACTTTTATGCCGGAACAAGACACCGGGCGCTTAAACGGTTTTATCTCGGCGGATCAAAGCATTTCTTTCCAGGCGATGCGCGGCAAGCTGCAGGACTTTATGAACATCATCAAGGCCGATCCGGCGGTGGATAACGTCACCGGCTTTACCGGCGGTTCGCGCACCAACAGCGGATCGATGTTCGTGTCACTTAAGCCGCTGTCGGAACGCAGTGAAAACGCGCAGGAGGTGATTGCCCGCCTGCGCACCAAGCTGGCGAAAGAGCCCGGTGCCAACCTGTATCTCAATGCGGTGCAGGATATTCGCATCGGTGGACGTGAATCCAACGCCAGCTACCAATACAGCCTGCTGTCGGACAATCTCGCCGACCTGCGCGAGTGGGAGCCGAAAATTCGTCAGGCGTTTGCCGCGTTGCCAGAACTGGTCGATGTGAACTCCGATCAGCAGGACAAAGGCAGCGAAATGGATCTGACCTACGATCGGGAAAGCATGGCGCGGCTGGGTATTCAAGTCTCGGCCGCCAATGCGCTGCTGAACAACGCCTTTGGTCAACGGCAAATCTCCACCATTTACCAGCCGCTGAATCAGTACAAAGTGGTGATGGAAGTCGATCCGCGCTACACCCAGGATATCAGCGCCCTCGATCAGATGTTCGTGATCAACAGCGATGGCAAAGCCATTCCGCTGAGCTGGTTCGCCAAATGGCAACCAGCTAACGCGCCGCTGTCGGTCAACCATGAAGGTCTGTCGGCCGCCTCAACGATTTCGTTCAACCTGCCGGAAGGCGTGTCGTTATCTCAGGCTTCAGCCGCCGTTGAACGCACCATGACGGCGCTCGGTGTGCCCTCCAGCGTACGCGGCAGCTTTGCCGGTACGGCGCAGGTGTTTGAGCAGTCACAATCCAATCAGCTGTATCTGATGCTGGCGGCGATTGCGGCGGTGTATATCGTGCTGGGGATTTTGTATGAGAGCTACGTGCATCCGCTGACCATTCTCTCTACTCTGCCCTCGGCCGGCGTTGGCGCGCTGCTGGCGCTGGAACTGTTTAATACGCCGTTCAGTTTGATTGCGCTGATAGGAATATTGCTGCTGATTGGCATCGTGAAAAAGAACGCCATCATGATGGTGGATTTCGCACTGGAGGCACAGCGCAATGGCAATCTCAGCGCGCGTGACGCCATTTTCCAGGCCTGCCAGATGCGTTTCCGCCCGATTCTGATGACCACGCTGGCAGCGCTGTTTGGCGCACTGCCGCTGGTGCTGACCAGCGGCGACGGAGCCGAACTGCGTCAACCGCTGGGGATCACCATTGCCGGCGGCCTGGTGATGAGTCAGCTACTCACGCTCTACACCACGCCGGTGGTGTTTCTAATGATGGATAAGCTGAGTCGGCGTAAAAAAGCGGCATTGATTACCGAATGACCATGCTATACACCTTTGCTACATAGCATAAAGCGAGTAAACTTTATCCAGTCACTATGAAGGAGGTTTATATGTCTCAAGGTACAGTGTTTACCAATAATCGTACGCAAAACGTGCGTATTCCTGCTGACGTGCGCTTTCCCGACAACGTGAAAAATGTCACGGTGCGTGCGATTGGCAAAGAGCGCATTCTCACACCAATAGAAAACGCCTGGGATAGCTTTTTCCTCGATGGCCCCAGCGTAAGCGATGATTTTATGAATGAGCGTGCGTCACAGGAGCAATCTGACAGGGAAGATTTTTAATGCATCGCTATATGCTGGATACCAACATCGTTATCTATGTCATCAAACGCCGCCCGATTGAGGTTTTGGAACGCTTTAATGCCAATGTCGGGCGCATGGTCATCTCATCGATTACGCTTGCTGAACTCGTTCATGGTGCGGAGAAAAGTGCTTTTCCTGAAAGGAATCTACGCACTGTTGAAGACTTTATTTCCCGTCTGGACGTACTCAGTTACGACCAAAGGGCAGCATTTCAATACGGCTCGATTCGCGCTGACCTGGAAAAGAAAGGCACACCCATCGGTCTGAATGATTTACACATTGCTGCACACGCGCGGAGTGAAGCGCTAACACTCATTACCAACAACCTGCGCGAATTTTCACGGGTGAACGGGTTAATCAGCGAAAACTGGCTTTAATATAACGGTAATCTTCATGAACTCGCAAAACGCCACCGTGCGCTGGCAGCTGTGGATCGTCGCCTTCGGCTTTTTTATGCAGGCGCTGGATACCACTATCGTCAACACCGCCATCCCTTCGATGGCGCGCGATCTCAACGTCAGCCCACTCAACATGCACTCGGTGATCGTGTCGTATGTGCTGACGGTGGCCGTGACGTTGCCGATCAGCGGCTGGCTGGCGGATCGCTTTGGCGTGCGTAACATTTTCTTCTGCGCCATTGTGCTGTTCAGCATCGGTTCGCTGCTGTGCGCCTTCTCTACCTCGCTCGATCAGCTGGTGATGGCGCGCGTGGTGCAAGGCGTCGGCGGGGCGATGATGGTGCCGGTCGGGCGTTTGACCGTGATGAAAATTGTGCCGCGCGAGCAGTACATGTCGGCGATGACCTTTGTGACCACGCCGGGGCAAATCGGTCCACTGCTCGGTCCGGCGCTGGGCGGGATTTTGGTGCAGTACGCCAGCTGGCACTGGATCTTCCTGATTAATATTCCGGTCGGCATCATCGGCGCGATTGCTACGCTGATGCTGATGCCGAATTACACCATGCAAACCAAACGTTTTGATTTTCTCGGCTTCGTGCTGCTGGCAGTGGGCATGGCGACCCTGACGCTGGCGCTCGACGGCCAGCGCAGCACCGGCGGCTCCCCGCTGCTGCTCGGCGCACTGATTCTGGTCGGCGTGTTCTCCCTGCTGTTTTACCTGATGCACGGCCGCAACAACGACAACGCGCTGTTTAGCCTTAAGCTGTTCGACAACCGCATCTACTCGATTGGCCTGCTCGGCAGCTTCACCGGACGCATCGGTAGCGGCATGCTGCCCTTTATGACACCGATCTTTTTGCAGGTGGGCCTCGGCTACAGCCCGTTCCACGCGGGTTTAATGATGATTCCGATGGTGCTGGGCAATATGGGCACCAAACGCGTGGTGGTGCGCATCGTTAACCTGTTTGGCTATCGCAATGCGCTGGTCGGGGCGACTATCGCACTGGCGCTGGTGGTGTTGCTGTTTCCGGCAGTGGCGCTGCTCGGATGGGTGTGGATGCTGCCAGTGGTCCTGCTGCTGCAAGGCATGGTGAATGCCATCCGCTTCTCCTCAATGAACACCTTAACGCTGAAAGAGTTACCGGATGATCTGGCTTCAAGCGGCAATAGCCTGCTCTCAATGATCATGCAGCTGTCGATGAGTATTGGCGTCACGGTGGCAGGCTTGCTGCTGGGGTCGTTCGCCCACGGTGCCGTGACCAACAGCGCTGCCGCGCATCAAACCTTTATTTATACCTACCTGTGCATGGCGCTGGTGATTGTGTTGCCAGCACTGGTGTTCTGGCGCGTACCCAAAGATGTGAGTAAGAACGTGGATCTCAGAGGCAGGAGAAAAGCATGAAGCAGCCGTTGAAACTCGGCATTGGTGCCAAGTTGTTTGTGGCGATTTTTTCCACCTGCATGCTGGTGATCATCACCATGCACTGGGGCGTGCGCCTCAGCTTTGAGCACGGCTTTGTTGATTACATCAAGAAAGGCAATGAACAGCGTTTAACCCTGCTGAGCGATGCGCTGGCGGATCAGTATGAGCAGCACGGCAACTGGGATTTCCTGCGGAACAACGACCGCCTGATTTTCACCATTCTGCGATCGATGGAGCAAAATCCCGGCAGCAGTACGCAGTTGCCGCCGCACGGCTGGCGCACCCAATTCTGGATTATCGATCAGCAGTATAAAGTGCTGTCCGGGCCACACTCACCGGTGCCGCCGGAAGGCACGCGGCGCAACATCACCACCAGCACCGGCAAGGTAGTGGGTTGGGTGATCGCCTCGCCCGCTGAACGACTGACGCGCAGCACCGATATCAACTTTGATCTGCAGCAGCGCCGCACCAGCTGGATGATCGTCACCCTCACCACGCTGCTGGCGGCGCTGGTCACCTGGCTGCTGGCGCGCGGCTTATTGGCCCCGGTGAAGCGGCTGGTGGATGGCACCCATGAACTGGCCGCTGGCAAATTTTCCACACGCGTGGAAGTGGGCAGCAGTGATGAAATCGGTCAGCTGGCGCGTGACTTTAACCAGCTCGCCAGTTCGCTGGAGAAGAACGAAAGTAACCGCCGCGCCTTTATGGCCGATATCTCCCACGAGCTGCGCACACCGCTGGCAATCATGCGCGGTGAGCTGGAAGCGATGCAGGATGGTGTGCGCAAGCTGACGCCGGAAGCCATCACCTCACTGCAGAGTGAAGTGGTGGTGCTGACTAAACTGGTGGATGATTTGCATCAGCTGTCGCTGTCTGACGCGGGCGCCCTCGCCTACCGTAAACAGCCGGTGGATGTGGTGAATCTGCTGGAAGTGGTGGCAGGCAGCTTTGGCGAACGCTATCGCAGCCGGGATTTAACCCTCACCCTTGCGCTGCCGACCAAAGCGGAAAGTTTTGGCGATCCGGATCGTTTGATGCAGTTGTTCACTAATCTGCTGGAGAATAGCCTGCGTTATACCGATGCCGGTGGCGAAGTACGGGTCAGCCTGCAGCAACACGGTGACTACTGGCAGTTACGCTTTGCGGATAGCGCGCCCGGCGTGGATGCTGAACATCAGGCACATCTTTTTGAGCGTTTTTTCCGGGCTGAAAGTTCACGCAATCGCGCCAGCGGCGGCTCTGGATTGGGCCTGGCGATCTGTAAAAACATTGTTGAAGCACATAGCGGCAGCATTTCTGCGGAGCACTCTGATTTAGGTGGACTGCAAATCGCGCTAAACTTGCCGTATGTTCCTCACCAGAAATAGCTTATGAGCCCGGATAATCACGATCCCCTGATTCTTATTGTTGAAGACGAACCGAAACTGGCGCAGCTGATGATCGATTATCTGCAGGCGTCCAACTATCGCACCCACCATATTGCCGATGGCAATGATGTGCTGAACTACGTGCAGCACTCACCGCCGGATTTGATGCTGCTGGATTTGATGCTGCCGGGTCGCGATGGCTTAACGCTGTGTCGTGAAATCCGCCGTTTCTCCGAGCTGCCGATCATTATGGTCACCGCGCGCACCGAGGAGATCGACCGTTTGCTGGGGCTGGAAATCGGCGCGGATGATTACATCTGCAAACCGTTCAGCCCGCGTGAGGTGGTGGCGCGCGTGAAAACTATTCTGCGCCGCGTGAAACGTTCGCCGGAAGAGGCGCAACTCGCCTCGCATCTGCTGATTGATGAAGGACGTTTTCAGGCCAGCTGGCGCGAACAGCAACTGGAGCTGACGCCTGCTGAATTCCGCCTGTTGAAAACTCTGGCGCTGGAGCCAGGTAAAGTGTTCTCGCGCGAACAGTTGCTGAACCATCTTTATGACGACTATCGCGTGGTTACCGACCGTACTATCGACAGCCATATCAAGAACCTGCGTCGTAAACTGGAAAACCTCGATGCGGAGCAGCCGTTTATTCGCGCGGTGTACGGCATGGGCTATCGCTGGGAAGCGGACGTCTGTCGCCTGATGTAGCGCTCGCTTGATGTAGATCAATTTACTTCAGCGGCGGCCCTGCCTACAATTCCCCACCTTTTGCAGGGCCGTTTGATGCGGCTCATGCACCTGCCATCGCCGATGGCATGCTGACCTGACATCAGTGAGAATTCCCTCCATGTTTAAACCCGAACTCCTTTCTCCAGCGGGATCGCTGAAGAATATGCGCTATGCCTTTGCCTATGGCGCAGACGCGGTGTATGCCGGTCAACCGCGCTACAGCCTGCGCGTGCGTAATAATGAATTCACCCACGAAGTGCTGGCCAAGGGCATTGAAGAAGCGCACCAACTGGGCAAGAAATTCTACGTAGTAGTGAATATCGCGCCGCATAACGCCAAGCTGAAAACCTTTATCCGCGACCTGACGCCGGTGGTGGAGATGCAGCCCGATGCGCTAATCATGTCCGATCCCGGCCTGATTATGCTGGTGCGTGAAGCTTTTCCGGAGATGCCGATTCATCTATCGGTGCAGGCCAATGCGGTGAACTGGGCGACGGTGAAGTTCTGGCAGCAGATGGGGCTGACCCGCGTGATTCTGTCGCGCGAGCTGTCGCTGGATGAGATTGCTGAGATTCGCCAGCAGGTGCCAGAAATGGAGATTGAGATCTTCGTACACGGCGCACTGTGCATGGCCTACTCCGGGCGCTGTCTGCTTTCCGGTTATCTCAATAAGCGCGATCCTAATCAGGGAACCTGCACTAACGCCTGCCGCTGGGAATACAAAGTGGAAGAAGGCAAACAGGATGAGGTGGGCAATATTGTCGGCTTCCACCAGCCGGTTGAGGTGCAGGAGCCCACGCTGGGCGTTGGCGCGACGACCGACCGTGTATTCTTGTTAGAAGAGAAGATGAAGCCCGGCGAAGTGATGAGTGCCTTTGAAGATGAGCACGGCACTTACATCATGAACTCGAAAGATTTACGCGCGGTGGCCCACGTCGAGCGCCTGAGCCAGATGGGCGTGCATTCATTGAAAATTGAAGGCCGTACCAAATCGTTCTATTACTGTGCTCGCACCGCGCAGGTTTATCGTCGTGCTATTGATGATGCGGCAGCGGGCAAGCCGTTCGATCCGGCGCTGCTGGAGACGCTGGAAGGTTTGGCGCATCGTGGCTATACGGAAGGTTTCCTGCGTCGTCATACGCATGACAGTTATCAGAACTATGAACAGGGTTTTTCGGTATCCGATCGCCAGCAGTTTGTGGGAGAGTTTACCGGTGAACGTCGCGGCGACTGGGCGCAAATTGCCGTGAAGAATAAGTTTTTGCTCGGCGATTCTGTGGAGATCATGACGCCGCAGGGCAATCTGAACTGTACGCTGGAATCGATGCAGAATGATAAAGGTGCAGCGGTAGATGTCGCGCCGGGAGATGGACATAAGGTGTGGATCCCGGTGCCGGAATCGGTGGATCTGGCCTTTGCTTTGCTAATGCGAAATTTCACTGACGGCAACAGCACCTACGATCCGCACGGAAAAAAGCGCACATAATGAAAAGAAAGGCGCGAAGTTAGAACAGGATCACAGACCGCCGCTGCGCCTCGCTTTAGAATCCAGCCTGCTGCTAACGAGTAACAATAAACAGCAGGTAGTACCAGGAACCACCTCATTCACCCGCCCGGCTCCCCCGTGCGGGTTTTCTTTTTTTCATCGCCCGCCGATAAAGTTCCTCGCCCAGCTATGCTATAACCTCTGCATCGTATTTCGCCTCAAGGAACTGATTATGCAAAATAAACCACTGACGCTGCTGATCCTCAATGGGAAAGGCGCGGGCAATGAAGATTTGCGTGCGGCGGTGAATACGCTGCGCGATGAAGGTTTTAATCTGGCGGTACGCGTGACCTGGGAAAAGGGCGACGGTGACCGTTACGTGCAGGAAGCGGTGGCGTTGCAGGCTGAAACCGTGGTAGCGGGCGGCGGCGATGGCACCATCAATGAAATCGCCACGGCGCTGGCGGCAGTGCCTGCAGAGCAGCGTCCAGCACTGGGTATTCTGCCGCTTGGCACGGCCAATGATTTCGCCACCAGCGTGGGGATTCCAGAGGAGATGGAACCGGCGCTGCGTCTGGCGGTGTTGGGTAAAGCCAGCGCGATTGATTTGGCGCGCGTGAATGGCGATCGCTACTTTATCAATATGGCGACCGGCGGCTTTGGCACGCGTATTACCACGGAGACGCCGGAGAAATTGAAATCGGCTTTAGGCGGCGTGTCCTATTTTATTCATGGTTTGATGCGAGTGGATGCGCTGAAGCCGGATAGCTGTGAGATCAGCGGTCCGGGATTTGAGTGGCAAGGTGATGCACTGGTGATCGGCATTGGTAATGGTCGTCAGGCGGGTGGCGGACAGAAGCTGTGTCCGGATGCGTTGATCAATGATGGGCAGCTGAATCTGAGCATCGTCACCGCGCAGGAGTTGTTGCCGACCTTGCTGCATTCACTGACGCGTAATGATGAGAATCCGAATATTGTCTCGGCGCAGCTGCAGTCGCTGAGCATTCGCTCACCGCACGAGATGACGTTCAATCTGGATGGCGAACCGCTGACCGGTAGCGAATTTGAAATTGAGGTGATGCCCGGCGCGCTGAGCTGCCGTCTGCCGCCGCAGTGCCCGCTGCTGGCGTGATGTTAGTCGGTTAGAGGCGGGTGAAATGCAGTCTGGGGGGCCAGGTTGCAGCTGATGACGCTGATGGACTAGGCTGACCACGTCGCAGGTGATAACGCAGTCTGGGGTCGGTTTGGGGCTGGCGGTCCTCGCGCCGCTGACGCGGTGCCTTCACTTCACTCGTCAGCCGGACGGACCGGCGCAGACGGAACATCCCTGTTCCGGCTGCGCCTTTCGCCAGCATCCATGCTGGCTTCCTCATTCCGTTCAGCGCTGCGAAATGCCAGCCCCAAAGCGACCCCAGCCTGCTCATTAGCTTTAATGCGTGCTGTCAGAGGTGCTGCCTGTTAGACATTGCGCTCATTGGCTAACTTTAGCTGCTGCCAGAATCACTCTCTAGCAATATTCACTACCGGCTCAGAAGCTGCCCTAGCCTGCCCAATAGCTTGAATGCGTACTGTTAAGAAGGCCTTTACACTTTCATCCAACGACGCTCGACGGCGGACACCGCCACCGCTTCCAGTACTTTCTGCACCTGCAAGCCCTCGGCAAAATCTGGCCACATACGATCACCTGCCGCGATGCCGTTGATCAAATCACGAATCTCGACGGTTTTCTGGTCGTTAAAGCCGATACCGTGACCCGCTGATACGCAGAAGTTGGCGTAATCCGGATGGGCCGGGCCAGTCAGAATGGTTTTGAAGCCCTGACGTCCAGCGGGCTCATCATGGATATACAGCTCCAGCTCGGCCATGCGCTCCTGGGTGTAGCGTAGCGTGCCTTTGGTGCCGGTGACCACGTAGGTGAGGCCCATTTTGCTGCCACAGGCGATGCGCGAGGTTTCAAAAACGCCGTGCGCACCGTTTTTAAAGCGCAGCAGCGCGCTGGCCTGATCTTCGTTCTCTACCGGCAGCAGACGTGAAGGGTCTTTGGGATCGGGCCGCTGTTTAATCACCGTCATCATATCGCCGCTGACTTCTTCGATGTCGCCCACCAGATAGTGCGCCATGTTAACGATATGCGCCGCCAAATCGCCCAGCGCACCTAAACCGGCCAGCGCTTTCTGACAGTGCCAGTCGAGCGGGGTTTCCGGACGTGCCAGATAATCTTCGTTGTGGGTGCCGTAAAAATGAATCACTTCACCAATTTCACCACGCGCAATGATTTCACGCGCCAGTTGGCTGGTCGGGTTTTTCATGTAGTTGAAGCCCACCAGCGTTTTGACGCCTGCCTGCTGCGCGGCCTGCACCATCTCTTCTGCATCGGCCACAGACAACGAAAGCGGCTTCTCGGAATAAACGTGTTTGCCGTTGCGGATCGCTTCCAGCGCCATCTCTTTGTGCAGGAAGTTCGGGGCACAGATGTCGACCACATCAATATTGGGATCGCGCACCAGCTCGTGCCAGTCGCCGGTTGAACGGGCAAAGCCAAAGGTTGCCGCCTGTTTCGCGGCCAGCTCTGGATTCACCTCTGCCAGCATTTCACGCACGATTTCGCCTTTCAGCGCAAAAACAGTGGGAGCCTGCGCGTAAGCAATCGCGTGACAACGACCAATGTAACCACTGCCGATCATTCCGATTCTGACTTTGTTCATGCTGCACCTGGAGTTGTGGGTGGGAATTGATCTGGAATATATGTTTCGCTTTTGGCCGCCACAACGGCGAAATGAAATATCTGTGATCATACATGCGAGGTATCTGACAAAATCGACAAATCAGAATGTAATTTTGCATAACATTAGTGACTTGCATCACAAATCATCCTGTTATGGAGGGTGATTCAGCGTGCTATGGCCGAGAGAATCGCAAAATTGACGCTTTATTCAGCAGTCAGTTAAAAATGTAGAAAAGGCCTTTGACAACCCAGAGCCTGCTCGTTACTATGCGCCCCGTTCCAAACGATTCCTCTGTAGTTCAGTCGGTAGAACGGCGGACTGTTAATCCGTATGTCACTGGTTCGAGTCCAGTCAGAGGAGCCAAATTTGAAAAGCCTGCTTTTGAAGCAGGCTTTTTGCTTTTCTGGGTCCTGCCGTTAACTCAAAATAGCATCCAGCCTGGCAAGCACTTCATTCACCACAGCGTCTGGTATGCGTTCCAGCCGCTTGCCGTTCCGGGCAGCCATATCAATGGTTCTGGGCTGGTCGCAGCGAATCACGCCCATCGTTTTTGTTCCTGCCCATTCCAGTGAAACAGTGAAACCTGCCGTGCGAGCAAAGTTTCCGCCGCTGGTAATGGGAACAACAACGGGTAACCGGGTCAGCTTGTTAAACGATGCCTTCGATACGATAAGCACCGGACGTTTTCCGCTTTGCTCGTGGCCTGCAATCGGGTCCAGTGAAACGAGCCAGATTTCCCCTCTGTCCATCTACAGGATCTCCTTGCCCACCGCAGGAGTATCAATCCATTCCCGATCTTCTTCGCTGATTTCGGCGTGCGGATCGCACTGCGCCAGCAGCTCCTCAAGAGAATAATGAGGCCGTTTCTGGGGTTCAATAATCAGGCAGCCATTATTAATGGTCATGCCGACTTCACTGTCCGTCGACAGCTCCAGCGTTTTGAGCACGGCGGGAGGAACCGCCAACATGATGGATCCGCCGACCTTTTTCAGGCGAGTGGTATACATAGAGCACCTCCTAATATTATATTTTAATATAACATCCATGACAGGCTGTGCACAATTATTCATCAGATTCATGGTGATTTCCCTTTCGTCACATCTCCCTGCACTATGTGACTCTCTTCACAACTCTTTAACGCCGACTTGTATGGTAGTATTAGCAAGCGTATTTTTCATTCATTGCATTCCCGTTGCTGCCAAATCCACCGATTAAGTGTGTATCTGGCAAGGAGTAGATGATGAAAAGTGTCGTAATTGAACAACCGGGTGAACTGGTAGTGGCAGAACGCGCATTGCCTGAACCAGCCGCAGGCGAAGTGCGCGTCAAAGTGCAGTTTGCCAGTATCTGCGGTTCAGATGTGCACATCTGGCACGGCCACAACCCATTCGCCAAATACCCGCGCGTGATTGGCCACGAATTCTTTGGCTTGATCGATGCGGTGGGTGAAGGCGTGGATGCTGCGCGTATCGGCGAGCGTGTGGCGGTGGATCCGGTCGTCAGCTGCGGACACTGCTATCCCTGCTCCATCGGTCGCCCAAACGTCTGCAAAGAACTGCAGGTGATCGGTGTGCACCGTGACGGTGGTTTCAGCGAATTTGCGGTGGCACCGGCGAAAAACGCTTTTACTCTGCCCGCTTCTATTCCGGACAAACTCGCCAGCCTGGTGGAACCGTTCACCATCGCGGCGAACATCACCGCCTTCCTCAAACCGCAGGCTAATGACGTGGCGCTGATTTACGGCGCAGGCCCAATGGGCTTAACCGCCATTCAGGTGCTGAAAGGCGTCTACGGCGTGGAAAAAGTGCTGGTGGTGGATCGTCTGCCGGAACGTCTGGCGCTGGCGCAGGAAAATGGCGCTGATCAGGTGTTCAACAACAGTGAGATTCCGCTGGCCGCACAGCTGGAAGGCGTGCAGCCAACATTGATCATCGATGCCGCCTGCCATCCGACCATTCTGGCAGAAGCCGCTGCCCTCGCCTCTCCGGCGGCGCGTATTGGTCTGCTCGGCTTCTCCGGTGAGCCTTGCAGCATCACGCAGCAGGCGTTAACCAGCAAAGAGTTATCACTGTTTACCTCGCGCCTGAACAGCAATCGCTTCCCGCAGGTGATTGAGTGGATGGAGAAAGGTCAGATTCAGCCAGAGAAATTAGTCACCCACTATTTCCCGCTGGCCGAGATTGAAAAAGCGATGACGCTGTTCGAAAAAGATCCGCGCACCTGCTGCAAAGTGATTCTGCACATGGGTTAAGTTAATCTTCACACCAGGTGTCCTTAATCCGGTGCGTACCCGCCGGCCAATATAATAATCCTCTCAATGCTTCAGGCTGTATCAAAGCGGCAAGTGATTCAATCCCCGAAGGGGATGAGATTAAACAGGCCACACAGAAACAGATTGAAGCATGATGGGGAAACGGAGTTTCTATGTTAAAGAATCTACGCTGGACCCTCGTACTGCTGTTGTTCCTGGTTTATATGATCAACTACCTCGATCGTATTGCCCTTTCTCTGACTGTACCGCTGGTAGAAAAAGACCTGATGATCAACGCCGAACAGTTCGGCATGATTTTCGGTAGCTTCTTCTTTGGCTACGCGCTGTTTAACTTTATCGGTGGCCTGGCGACCGATAAATTCGGCCCGACTATCGTGCTCGGCACCGCCGTCGGTATGTGGTCGCTGTTCTGCGGCATGACCGCGCTGGCAACTGGCTTCTGGTCGATGATGATTCTGCGTGTGCTCTTCGGCATGGCAGAAGGCCCGATTTGCGCTTCTGCCAACAAAGCGATTAACGGCTGGTTCCCGAAAAAACAGGCTGCTACCGCAATGGGCTTACTCAGCGCCGGTTCGCCGCTGGGTGGCGCGGTGGCAGGCCCGATTGTGGGTTATCTGGCGTTGTCATTTGGCTGGCGTCCAGCGTTCGTGGTGATCTGTGTGATTGGCCTGGTGTGGATGGGTTTGTGGTTCTTCTTCGCCGCTGATAACCCGGCGCGCAGCAAAAAAGTCTCTGAAGAAGAGCGCGCGCTGGTCGAGAAACTGAAAGCAGAAGAACCGGCTGATGTCATCGACCCGACCGGTAAAGCACACGGTATGGGTTACTACCTGCGTCAGCCGATTATTCTGGTCACCGCTTTTGCCTTCTTCTGCTACAACTATATTCTGTTCTTCTTCCTGAGCTGGTTCCCGGCTTATCTGGTGCAGGCGCACGGCCTGGATATTAAATCCATGAGTATCACCACCATGATCCCGTGGATTGTCGGCTTCGTCGGCCTGGCGTTGGGCGGTTGGATCTCGGATAAGATTTTCAACATCACCGGCAAGTTGCTGCTGTCGCGCAAAATTGTTCTGGTGGTCTCGCTGCTGGCTGCCGCCATCTGTGTAGCACTGGCGGGAACGATTAAAGAGGTGAATTCCGCGGTGATCATGATGTCGATCTCCATCTTCTTCCTCTACATCACCGGTGCGATTTACTGGGCGATTATTCAGGATGTGGTGCACAAAAGCCGTGTCGGCAGCATCAGTGGCTTTATCCATCTGATTGGTAGCCTGTCCGGGATTGTTGGACCGATTGTCACGGGCTATATCGTGCAGCACACCGGTAAATTCGACAGCGCCTTTATTCTGGCGGGCTGTGTCGCCGGGATTGGTGCGATGCTGGTGCTGTTTGTGATTCGCAGCCCAAAGACCGTAGATAAACCGGTGTCCGCATAACAGATTGACCATAATGGGGCGCTCAGCGCCCCATTTGCTAAAAGGAAAACGCATGTTAGAGCTTGATCGCCTCCCCGCCGACGTCCAACGTCCCGCTTACGACCGCAGCCAGTTAAAAACCCGCATGGTACATATTGGCTTTGGTGCTTTTCACCGCGCCCATCAGGCGCTCGCGACCGATAAACTGGCAACGGAAGGTAGCGACTGGGGCTACTGCGAAGTGAACCTCAACAGCGGCGCATTGATTCAGGCGCTGCGTCAGCAAGACCTGCTTTATACCCTCACCGAAATGGCCGATAGCAGCCTGCACACCCGCGTGATTGGCGTGGTGACGCAAGCGCTGCATGGCAAAGGCGACGGCATTGATGCGGTAATTGAGGCGATGAGCCAGCCGGATGTGGCGATTGTCTCGATGACGGTGACCGAGAAAGGCTATTGCTACATGCCTTCCAGCGGCAAGCTCAATCCGGATCATCCTGATATCGTGCATGACCTGGAAAACCCCACGCAGCCGCGTTCGCTGCCGGGCCTGATTCTGGCGGCGATTATGCGTCGTCGCGAGCGTGGATTAACGCCATTCAGCGTGATGTCCTGCGACAACATGCCAGAGAACGGTCACGTCACGCGCAACGTCGTCACCCAGCTGGCAGAACGCCATAGCCACGAACTGGCAGAGTACATTCAAACGCACATTACCTTCCCTTCCACCATGGTGGATCGCATCGTTCCCGCCATGACAGATGCGGCATTTGATGCGCTGGAAGCACGCTTAGGCAGCAGCGATCCGGTGGCGGTAGAAGCCGAGCCTTTCTTCCAGTGGGTGATTGAAGATAACTTCGTCAATGGCCGCCCGGCGTGGGAAAATGCCGGTGCTGAGCTGGTCAGTGATGTATTGCCGTTTGAAGAGATGAAGTTGCGCATGCTGAACGGCAGCCACTCGTTCCTCGCCTATCTCGGCTTCCTCGCCGGATACGAACACATCAGCGATTGCATGGCCGATAGCCACTTCCGCACAGCGGCACGCGCGCTGATGTTACAGGATCAGGCCCCGACGCTGCGTACTCAGGGCGTGGATCTCACCGCCTATGCCGACTCGCTGATCGCTCGCTACGAAAACCGCGCCATCAAGCATCGCACTTATCAAATTGCCACCGATGGCACGCAGAAGTTGCCACAGCGTTTGCTGGACAGCGTGCGCTGGCATCTGCGTAACGGCACCTCGTGTGACTATCTGCTGCTGGGTGTGGCGGGCTGGATGCGTTACGTGAGCGGTGTCGATGAGCAAGGTCAGGCGATTGAGATTCGCGATCCAATGAAAGAACAATTGGCGAGTATCGTTGCGCACAGTGATGAGGGTGCACAGCGCGTCGAAGCCTTACTGCGGATACAAGCGGTATTTGGCGATGATTTACGTTATCAGACCGCCTTTGTCTCACGCCTCACCGAGTTGTATAACCAGCTTAATACCCAAGGTGCACGCGCCACGGTACAAGCCCTTGTGACACAGGCATAAGTGCCTTCACAAATGTGTAGCGCAGATGCAGCGTGCTGATTAGACTGAACCTTTCTCATCGGGCTGGCGTAGGCCAGCCGTAATACGGATATTGCTGCATGTCGATTGCCTATACCATTACCACCAGCGAACCCGTAAATCAGCAGATCTATCGTTATCTGCGCAAAGATATCGTGACCTGCGCCATTCATCCCGGCTCGTTGCTGTCGGAAAAAGAAGTGTCCGCGCGCTTTAATGTGTCGCGCCAGCCAGTCCGCGAAGCCTTTATCAAACTGGCGGAAGCGGGCCTGGTGCAGGTGCTGCCGCAGCGCGGCACTTTCGTGCGTAAAATTTCCGCCCAGCGTGTGGCCGACGGCCGTTTTATCCGTGAAGCGGTGGAGATTGCCGTGGTGCGACGCGCGGCACAGGAGATCACGCCCGAAGGCTTGATGGCGCTGGAGCACAATCTTCAGTTGCAGCGCCTGGCGGCAGAACGTCACGACAGCCAGGCATTCTTAGCGCTGGACGATGAGTTTCACCGCCTGATTGCCGAAGGGATTAACTGCCTGCTGGCGTGGGAAACGGTGGAGAACATTAAAGCCACCATGGACCGCGTGCGCTTCCTGACCCTGAGTGAAGTGTCGCCACCGGAAAGCCTGATTCAGCAGCATGAAAACATCTACCAGGCGTTAAAAGCGCAGGATGTTGAGGCGGCAGAAGCGGCGATGCGTCGTCATCTGCAGGAGATGATTTTAACCATCACGCCGATTGCTGAGCGTAATAGCGAATGGTTTGAAGCGCCTTAGATTGTCTGCGATTAGATGCCCTCAACCTGGTCCTCTCCCATATAAAGGGGGAGACCCAAGCAAAGTGCGATTGGCGGGCGAGTGAAGCGCGTGTTGCCGCTCAATAGAGAGCTTTGCAGATAAGATTTCGTCCCCATGCTCTCGATCAATCCCCAATCATTACTCCGCTGACCGATTCCCCTCCCGCTTGCGGGAAGGGATTTGGGCAATCAATTACGCAAATGTGACGTCTTTCGCCAGATAAACATCCTGCACCGCATTAATCAGCTGTACGCCCTCTTTCAGCGACTTCTTAAACGCCTTACGGCCCAGGATCAGCCCCATCCCGCCCGCACGTTTGTTGATCACCGCAGTACGCACCGACTCAGCAATGTCGGTGTCCCCTGCAGACGCTCCACCTGAGTTAATCAATCCCGCACGGCCCATATAGCAGTTCGCTAGTTGGTAGCGCACCAGATCGATCGGGTTCTCCGTGGTCAGCTTGCTGTAGACGCGCTCATCGGTGTGACCGAATTTCACCGCCTTGTAGCCGCCGTTGTTCTCGGCCATCTTCTGCTTGACGATGTCTGCGCCAATGGTCGCCGCAAGATGGTTAGCCTGACCGGTTAAATCAGCGCTGGCATGGTAATCCACGCCGTCTTTCTTGAAGCCATCATTGCGCAGATAGGCCCACAGCACGGTAACCATACCCAGCTCATGCGCACGCTCGAAAGCAGCCGAGATCTCTTCAATCTGGCGGCGTGACTGCTCAGAACCAAAATAGATGGTCGCGCCCACCGCAATCGCCCCCAGGTTGAATGCCTGCTCAACGCTGGCATACAGCGTTTGATCGTATTGGGTGGGATAGCTCAGGGTTTCGTTGTGGTTGAGTTTCACCATAAACGGAATACGGTGCGCATAACGGCGTGATACCGAGGCCAGCACGCCATAGGTGGATGCCACGCAGTTACAGCCTGCTTCAATCGCCAGCTCAACAATGTTCTTCGGATCGAAGTAAGCCGGGTTGGCGGCAAAAGAGGCGCCCGCTGAGTGCTCAACGCCCTGATCGACCGGCAGAATCGACAGATAGCCGGTGCCCGCCAAACGACCGGTGTTATACAGGGTTTGCATATTGCGTAATACGGCAGGAGAACGATTGTTGTCGATCATCACACGATCGACGAAATCCGCGCCCGGTAAATAAAGGCTGTCCGCTGGAATGGTCATGCAGCGATGTTGAAGAAGTGAATCCGCTTCTTTGCCCAATAACTGTACGATGTCCGTCATGTTGGCTCCTGAAATAAATGGCTGGAATGGAACCGGCAATGGCCGATTCGCCCCCAACAGCCTGGACCGAAAAGCGCCAGGCTGGCAAATTGCTGACTCCATTTTTCAGACGGATACGCAGTAAAAAAATTCTGCCACCTTGCCATGGGCGGCCTTCAGATTGAATCCTGCAACGCAATGGCACACCTTAATGGCCGTTTTAGAGCCCTACCACCATTGATGGAAATGGTGCACCGGACCAATGCCCTTGCCGACTTCCAGCGAGTCCGCGTGCAGCAAGGCTTGCTGCAACCAGGCTTTGGCTTCGGTCACCGTATCCGCCCAGTTATCGTGGCGTGGACGCAGCGCCGCTAAAGCGGCGGACAGCGAACAACCGGTGCCGTGGGTATGGCGCGTATTGACGCGCGGTGCGGTAAAACGCTGACGGCCCGCGCGGGTGATTAGCCAGTCCGGGCTCTCAGCATCGCTAAGATGACCGCCCTTCATCAATACGGCTTCACAACCGAGATCCAGTAGCGCATCGCCCTGCATCAGCATGGTTTTCTCATCCTGCGCCATGTCACGCCCCAATAGCGCAGCCGCTTCCGGCAAATTGGGGGTGATCAACGACACCTGTGGCAGCAGCAGTTCACGCACGCTGGCCACTGCATCCGGCGACAGCAGCGGATCGCCACTCTTGGCAATCATCACCGTATCCAGCACCACAAACGGCAGGCTGGCGCGTTTCAGCCGCTCGGCCACCACTTCAACAATCGCGGTTTCCGACAGCATGCCGATTTTGGCGGCATCGATACGCACATCGTCCAGCACCGAATCCAGTTGCGCGCCCACGAAATCGGGTTCAATGCGATACACCGACTGCACGCCGCAGGTGTTCTGCGCCACCAGCGCGGTAATCACACTGGTGCCATACGCACCCAGCGCGGAGAAGGCTTTGAGATCGGCCTGAATGCCCGCGCCACCGCTCGGGTCAGTGCCTGCAATGGTCAACGCGTTGATGCGTTTCATATGGCAACCTCCAGCGTCCAGAGGTTATCGAGGAAAGCCGCAACAAAGCTGCCTGGCCCCTGAACAGCACGTGCCGCCTGCTCACCCGCCAGTGACATCACGCGACATGCCGCCGCCACATGCTGCAAGCGGTCGCCCGGCAAGCTGCTGAAGGCCGCGACCACGGCGGAAAGCGCGCAGCCGGTGCCGACCACGCGCGTCATCAGCGGGCTGCCGCCTGGAATGGCCAGCGTGCGTTTGCCATCGGTAACGTAATCCACTTCGCCGGTGACCGCCACCAGCGTGTGGTAATCCTGTGCCAGTTGTTGCGCGGCGCTCAATGCGGTATCAGCCTGATGCACGCTGTCCACGCCGCGTCCGCCCGCAGCCTGGTTAGCCAGCGCGAGGATTTCCGAGGCGTTGCCACGAATCGCGGCGGGATGCAGGCTCAACAGCTGCTGGCAGAATTCGGTACGGAATGAGAGTGCACCCACGGCCACCGGATCGAGCGTCCAGGGCGTACCGACTTTAGAGGCGGACTGCACCGCCGCCAGCATCGCATCGCGACGGTCGCGAGTTAAGGTCCCGACGTTGATCAGCAGCGCATCGGCAAAACTCACGAACTGCGCGGCTTCTTCGGCATCGATCACCATCGCGGGAGAGGCTTGCAAAGCCAGCAGCACATTGGCGGTAAAGGTTTGCACCACATCATTGGTCATGCAGTGCACCAGCGGTGCCTGCTGACGCAGCAGCTGCAGGGATTGCGCGAGTTGCGCGGAGGTAAGAAGGTCAGGCTGTGTCATAAAACTCCCAACCGGCGATCAAGAAGGCGAATGCGGTCAGGCATCTGACTTCCCTACGCTGGCATTATCCAGATCAGGTCAGCGGGTGTATCTCAGCCCTGTTTTACAGGGGCACCCCGAGTCATGGCATGGTGAACATGCCGCACACAGGATAAGGCGAGCGTGAAGGATTGTAAATCGTGGTCGTTTGAAGGATGCTGATAACGGCACTCAGTCAAAATAGTTAAAATAATTCGACAGGCTAAATTTTAAAAAGATCCATCTCGATCAATTATCATCATTAATTAACTCTCTTCTGAATTTTCCAGATTTATTCTAATCACTGAAAAATCGACTAATCAACACGCGCCTTCGCATTCATTGATGCACATCAACGCCCTGCCAGGCGTAGCAAGGCCTAATCCCCCTCCGGACTTGAACAGAGTCACAGCCTATCCAATTCCGGAATCGATAATGATCTCAAAATTATTAAGCTTTGTTCCGCATGCCCATAAATGGCACGACATTCGTATTTCGCGCAAAGGGGCTATTTGCCCTTCCGGTCGCCACTATTTTTCCACCCATGTTGAAGCTCGATGTAAAAGTTGCGGCGAACGTTTGCATAAAGTTTATTACCGCGACGTGAGCGATGCGGAAGCACACCGTTGGTTGGGATGAAAAACAGGCAAAAAAAAGCCCCGTAACATCCGTTACGGGGCTGCTGCGTGGCTATCGCAATAAAACTTATTCAGCCGGTTGGGTGCGGATCAGGTAATCGAACGCGCTGAGTGAGGCTTTCGCGCCTTCACCGCTGGCGATGATGATCTGCTTGTACGGCACCGTGGTGCAGTCACCCGCTGCGAACACGCCTTTCAGGCTGGTTTCGCATTTGGCATCGATAATGATTTCGCCCATCTTGTTACGTTCTACCGCGCCTTCCAGGAAGGTGGTGTTCGGCAACAGACCAATCTGCACGAAGATGCCGCTCAGCGCGATCTCGTGGCTGGTCTGGTTGTTACGGTCGATGTAGCTCAACCCGGTCACTTTGCTGCCGTCGCCTTTCACTTCAGTGGTCTGCGCATTCAGAATCACATCGACGTTTTTCAGGCTGCGCAGTTTGTCCTGCAGCACTTTGTCGGCGCGCATTTCGCTGGCGAATTCCAGCAGCGTCACGTGCTCAACCAGACCCGCGAGGTCGATAGCCGCTTCAACGCCGGAGTTACCGCCGCCGATAACTGCAGTGCGCTTGCCTTTGAACAGCGGGCCATCGCAGTGTGGGCAGTAGGTCACGCCTTTGGTGCGATACTGCTCTTCACCCGGCACACCCATGTTGCGCCAGCGTGCGCCAGTGGCAATGATGATGCTGCGTGATTTCAGGACTGCGCCAGAAGCGGTTTCAATCGCGTGCAGACCGCCCTCTTTCGCTGCAGGAATCAGCTTGATGGCGCTCTGGGTGTCGATGACGTCAACATCGTAATCATCGACGTGGGCACGCAGTGAACCGGCCAACTTCGCGCCTTCGGTTTTCTGTACGGAGATGTAGTTTTCGATGTCCACGGTGTCGAGCACCTGACCACCAAAACGCTCGCCCATCAGGCCAGTGCGGATACCTTTACGTGCCGAGTAAATCGCTGCCGCTGCGCCCGCTGGGCCGCTGCCGACAATCAGCACTTCATAGGCGTCACGCTTGTTCAGCTCTTCTGCTGCACGTTTCTCAGCGTTGGTGTCCACTTTGCCGACGATTTCCGCCAGACTCAGACGGCCCTGACCGAACTCTTTGCCGTTCAGGAATACCGCAGGAACGCCCATCACGTTACGTTCGGTGATTTCGTTCTGGAACATGCCGCCGTCAATCGCGGTGTGGCTGATGCGTGGGTTCAGCACCGCCATCAGGTTCAGCGCCTGCACCACGTCAGGACAGTTATGGCACGACAGCGAGTAATAGGTTTCGAAATGCAGGTCGGTGTCCAGAGCAACCACTTGCTCCAGCAGGCTCTGCGACTCTTTCGAAGGGTGTCCACCGGTCTGCAGCAGGGCCAGCACCAGTGAAGTAAATTCGTGCCCCATTGGCGAACCGGCGAAGCGTGGGCCGCTCTGGCTGCCTGGGTTAGTGATCAGGAAAGAGGGTTTACGAACCGGACGATCATTCTCTTCACGGAAGCTGACTTTTTCTGACAAGCTCGCGATATCGGCTAGCAGAGAACGAATCTCCGCAGATTTAGCGCCATCATCCAGTGTGGCAATCAACTCAACCGGTTTCTTTAATTTCTCAAGGTAAGCCTTGAGCTGTGTTTTTAAATTGGTATCGAGCATAGTGAGTTCCTGTCAAGAAAATCGGGTGCCGTAGCACCCGATTGAGAAAGATCGAATGGCTGGGTGTGACTTAGATTTTGCCAACCAGGTCCAGAGATGGAGCCAGTGTTGCTTCGCCTTCTTTCCATTTAGCTGGGCAAACTTCACCTGGGTGAGAAGCCACATACTGAGCCGCTTTAATTTTGCGGATCAGGTCAGATGCGTCACGGCCAATGCCTTCAGCGGTGATTTCGATAGCCTGGATGATGCCCTGTGGGTCAACAATGAAGGTACCGCGATCCGCCAGACCTTCGTCTTCGCGCATGATTTCGAAGTTACGGGTCAGTGCGCCAGTTGGGTCGCCGATCATCGCGTATTTGATTTTTGCGATGGTTTCGGAAGAACCGTGCCAGGCTTTGTGGGTAAAGTGCGTGTCGGTAGAAACAGAGTAGATGTCTACGCCCAGTTTCTGCAGTTCTTCGTGATGGTCTGCCACGTCACCCAGCTCAGTTGGGCAAACGAAGGTGAAGTCAGCCGGGTAGAAGAAGAATACACTCCATTTACCTTCAACGTCTTTCTCGGTTACGTCGATGAATTCGCCGTTTTTGAACGCTGCGTTTTTGAATGGTTTGATTTTGGTATTAATGATGGACATGGTGACCTCCGTTAAAAGATGTGATGCAAGTTACAGTTTTTCCGGGCCAACTTCTAATATGCAGTCGTTATCAATCAGATAATCAAAAGCTATCAAAGTGCTGATGCCAGATTCCATGCGGCTTGCCGCGGCATTCTACACAGAAAGCCTGATGATTTGACAGGCTTTATCTTTTTTCGTCGGCTAGTGTTACCTGGGGTTGCCATTTAAAGCGACCGCCACGCTACCTAATCTTGTTTATGATGGAGCCCATGCTTGGACATTCGATTATTTGAGGAAGCCGACCGCCCTTTTCTGCGCACACTGTTTCTTGCAGCACGTCGTCACAACTGGACCTGGCTGGATGGCGATGATTGGGCACTGGAAGATCTGGATGGCGTGATTTTGGGGGAGACGGTGTTAGTCGCGTTGGTCGATGGGCATCGTGCCGGGTTCGCGGGCATCCTTCCTAATGACAACTTCCTGCACAGCCTGTATGTCGATCCCGACTTTCAGGGCCGTGGGGTTGGCAGCGCCTTGCTGGAGGCAGTGCAGAAGCGCTTTACCTCAACCGGCGTGCTGAAATGTCTGATGCTGAATGAGTTAGCGCAGGCGTTTTACCTAAAACATGGCTGGCAGCGTGAAGCCACCGGTGAGAGCGAGCAAGGAAAATATGTGCTGATGCATTTTCCGCTGACGGCGCGCGCCAGCGGAAAAGTGAAGCGTTAAACCGCGCGGAAGGCGATATCGGCCGGAATCACTTCGCCCTGCCAGTAAAGCTGTGCCGCCACGCGACCGGCTAACTGGCGATACAGTGCAGTGAATTCGCTGTCCGGACGGCGGATCACCGTTGGTTCACCATCATCCAGATCCTCACGCAGATTGATATGCAGCGGCAGTTGCGCCAGCAGCTGCGTGTGGTAATCCGCCGCCAGTTTCTGCGCGCCGCCGGTGCCAAAAATCGGCTCATGATGGCCGCATTCGCTGCAAATATGAATGCTCATGTTCTCCACCACCCCCAACACCGGCACGCTGACCTTCTCAAACATCACAATGCCTTTACGCGCATCAATCAGGGCGATGTCCTGTGGCGTGGTGACCACCAGCGCGCCCGTCACCGGGACGTTTTGCGCCAGCGTCAACTGGATATCCCCGGTGCCCGGTGGCATATCGAGAATCAGGTAATCCAGATCCGGCCACATCGTCTCGTTGAGCAGCTGCATCAGCGCTTTGCTGGCCATCGGGCCGCGCCACACCATGGCATTTTCATCGGTGACCAGGTAGCCAATCGAGTTGGTCGCCAGTCCGTGCGCCATGATCGGTGCCATGTGCGTGCCATCCGGCGAGGTTGGCCGCTGGCTCTCAGTGCCGAGCATATTGGGAATCGACGGGCCGTAAATATCGGCATCGAGAATACCGACCTTCGCACCTTCGGCAATCAGCGCCAGCGCCATGTTCACCGCGGTGCTGGATTTGCCCACGCCGCCTTTACCGGAACTCACCGCAATGATGTTCTTCACACCTGTTGCGCCAGGATGATTTTTCACGCGCTTCAGCGTGGCAATGTCGTGGCGCAAACGCCAGTCGATAGCGCTGGCGTGGGTAAGACGCAGCAGTTCGGCGCTGACTTGTGCCTTCAGCTCTTCAAACGCGCTGGCCCAGGCAAACGGCATCACCAGTTCGATGTGCAGCTTGCCGTCCAGCAGTGCCACATGGCGCAGGGCTTTCAAGGTCGTCAGATTGTGATGCAGCGTCGGATGTTCAAAGTCACTCAGCACGCCGATAACCACCGCGCGCAATGCTTCGGGTGAATGATGTTCCCGGGATTGTGAAGTCATCCCAACTCCTTGTGTTTTCATCACGCCAGATATCGGCGATGTGCTTTCAATAATATCAGATGCCGTCCAGTTGTGTTTACGCCAGAGGGTGCTTCGGGTAACATCTAAGCCCGATTTTTATTCACGGAACGCTACGCAAACTATGACTCAAGTCGCTAAAAAAATTCTGGTAACGTGCGCACTGCCGTACGCAAACGGTTCAATCCATCTCGGTCACATGCTTGAGCACATTCAGGCTGACATTTGGGTCCGTTACCAGCGAATGCGTGGCAACCAGGTTTACTTCATCTGCGCAGACGATGCCCACGGCACGCCGATCATGCTGAAAGCACAACAGCTCGGTATCCCACCTGAGCAGATGATTGCCGAGATGAAGCAGGAGCACGAAACTGACTTCGCTGGCTTCGACATCAGCTACGACAACTATCATTCCACGCACGGCGATGAAAACCGTCAGCTGTCAGAGTTGATCTACGGTCGTCTGAAAGAGAACGGTTTTATTAAGAACCGTACCATTTCACAGCTGTACGATCCGGAAAAAGGCATGTTCCTGCCCGATCGTTTTGTCAAAGGCACCTGCCCGAAATGTAAGTCACCGGATCAGTACGGCGATAACTGCGAAGTGTGCAGCGCGACCTACAGCCCAACCGAACTGATCGATCCGAAATCCGTGGTCTCTGGCGCGACGCCGGTACTGCGTGATTCAGAGCACTTCTTCTTCGACCTGCCTTCATTCAGCGCGATGTTGCAGACCTGGACTCGTTCAGGTGCGTTGCAGGAGCAGGTGGCGAACAAAATGCAGGAATGGTTCGAATCAGGCTTGCAGCAGTGGGATATTTCCCGCGATGCGCCTTATTTCGGTTTCGAAATTCCAGGCGCGCCGGGCAAATACTTCTACGTGTGGCTGGATGCGCCAATCGGTTACATGGGTTCCTTCAAGAACCTGTGCGACAAGCGCGGTAACATCGATTTCGACGAGTTCTGGAAAAAAGATTCTTCTACCGAGCTGTATCACTTCATCGGTAAAGACATCGTTTACTTCCACAGCCTGTTCTGGCCTGCAATGCTGGAAGGCAGCAACTTCCGCAAGCCGACCAACCTGTTCGTGCACGGTTATGTGACGGTGAACGGCGCGAAGATGTCCAAATCACGCGGCACCTTCATTAAGGCCAGCACCTGGCTGCAGCATCTTGATGCGGACAGCCTGCGTTATTACTACGCAGCGAAACTCTCTTCACGCATCGACGACATCGACCTGAATCTGGAAGATTTCGTACAGCGCGTGAATGCCGATATCGTCAACAAGGTGGTGAACCTCGCGTCCCGTAATGCTGGATTCATCACTAAGCGTTTTGGCGGCAAACTGGCGAGCGAGCTGGCCGATCCGGCGCTGTATCAGACCTTTGTCGATGCCTCAGAGAAGATTGGTGAAGCCTGGGCGAGCCGCGAGTACAACCGCGCGATTCGTGAAATCATGGCGCTGGCGGATATCGCTAACCGCTATGTGGATGAGCAGGCACCGTGGGTGGTGGCGAAACAGGAAGGCCGAGATGCTGACCTGCAAGCGATCTGCTCAATGGGTATCAACCTGTTCCGCATTCTGATGACCTGGCTGAAGCCGGTGCTACCTTCACTGAGCGCGCGTACCGAAGCCTTCCTTAATACGGAACTGAGCTGGGATGCGATTGCACAGCCGCTGCTGGATCACGATGTGGCGCCTTTCAAAGCCTTGTATGGCCGTATCGAAATGGCCAAAGTTGAAGGCCTGATTGAAGCATCTAAAGAAGATGCAGCTGCGGCGAACAAGCCAGCAGTAACCGGCCCTCTGGCGGATGCGCCGATTGGCGAAGCCATCACTATCGACGATTTCGCTAAAGTTGATATGCGTGTAGCACTGATCGAGAAAGCCGAGCTGGTTGAAGGATCTGACAAGCTGCTGCGTCTGGAACTGGATCTTGGCGGCGAGAAGCGCCAGATCTTCTCGGGCATTCGCGCGGCCTATCCGGATCCGTCAGTGCTGGTCGGCAAGATGACCATCATTGTCGCTAACCTGGCACCGCGTAAGATGCGTTTCGGCATCTCAGAAGGCATGGTGCTGTCAGCCGGTTCCGGCGGTTCAGATCTGTTTGTGTTGTCCGTTGATAGCGGTGCACAGCCTGGAATGCAGGTGAAGTAATTGAACAAGCCGCCTTCAGGGCGGCTTTTTTATCGACCCTCTGTTGTGGAGCCTGTCGTGCTAACTGCTTGCTGGCACTATTTGCGTGCCTTTGTGATTATCTATGCCGCGCTCTATGCCGGAAACGGTATTGCAGCCCTGCTGCCGTTTACCATTCCGGGCAGCATTATCGGCATGCTGCTGCTGTTTACCTTGCTGGCGCTGCAAATCCTGCCGGTCGGTTGGGTGAAACCGGGCTGTCATTTGCTGATACGTTATATGGCGCTGCTGTTTGTCCCGATCAGTGTCGGCGTGATGGGTTATACCGATATCCTGAGCGCACAGTTTGGACCGATTGTCGTCTCCTGCGTGGTAAGTACCTTTATGGTGCTGTTAATCGTTGGCCTGAGCGCCGAACGTTTGCAGCGCCCGAAGGAGCAGCCTCATGACTGACGCCTGGTGGTCACTGCCGCTCACCGTGGTGGCGTATCTGCTGGCGCGTAAGCTGGCAGCCAAAATCAATATCTCGATCATTAACCCGCTGTTGGTGGCGATGGCGATTGTGATTCCGATCCTGCTGCTCACCCATATCCCTTATACCCGCTATTTTGCCGGCAGCACCTTCCTTAATCAGCTGCTGCAACCTGCGGTGGTCGCGCTGGCCTTGCCGCTGTATGAGCAGATGCATCAGATTCGCGCGCGCTGGAAAACCATCATCAGCGTCTGTTTTATTGGCAGCATCACCGCGATGGTCTCCGGCACCGCTATTGCGCTGTGGATGGGAGCTACGCCAGAAATTGCCGCGACGATTATGCCGAAATCCGTCACCACGCCGATTGCCATGGCAGTATCCGGTTCGCTGCACGGTATTCCCGCCATCAGCGCCATCTGTGTGTTGATTGCCGGCGTGCTCGGCGCAGTGTTCGGCCATATGCTGTTGAATCTGTTTAAGGTGCACAGCAAGTCTTCACGCGGCCTGGCGATTGGCAACGCATCGCATGCCTTAGGCACGGCGCGCGCGGCAGAGATCGATTATCAGGAAGGGGCATTTAGCTCTTTGGCATTAGTGATTTGCGGCATTATCACATCGCTGCTGGCCCCCTTCCTTTTCCCGCTGCTGATGCACTGGTTGGGCTAAAACTTGCGAGAGATCTCGCAAAGTTGAAACAACTCAATCAGCTTACATTGTCATAGCGACACAGATCACATATAACCCCATAGGCGGCGCATCGCCGCTAACGCGTTAATGAGGTCATCACATCATGCATCCACGATTTACTGCTGCTTTCTCCGCCCTGCCCGCTGACTTGCAAACTGCGATTTATCCCTTGCTGGATGCAGCTGATTTTGACGGCGTACTGCGCCCGCAAGACGTGGCGCGCCTGAAGCAGGAAACGGGGCTGGATGATGATGCCCTGGCGCTGGCACTGCTGCCGATTGCCGCCTGCTGTGCGGTGGCACCGGTGTCTCACTTCAATGTGGGTGCGATTTCACGCGGAGTGAGTGGTCACTGGTATTTCGGTGCCAACATGGAATTCGAACATGCGCCGCTGCAGCAAACCGTGCATGCGGAGCAGAGCGCCATTACTCATGCCTGGCTGCACGGCGAAGAGAAACTGGATGCCATCACCGTCAATTACACGCCTTGCGGCCACTGCCGTCAGTTTATGAACGAGCTTAACAGCGGCACGGCTATCCGCATCAGTCTGCCAGGTCGTGCAGTGAGTACATTGGGCGATTATCTGCCGGATGCGTTTGGCCCCGCCGATCTGAATATCACGGAACGCTTGCTGGCACCGATTCATCACGGCTTCGCTGCGCAAGGTGATGCCTTACAGCAAGCGGCGATTGAGGCGGCGAACAACAGTCATGCGCCCTACAGTCACAGCTACAGTGGTGTGGCCCTGCGCAGCCAGAGCGGTAACCTCTTCACCGGTCGCTATGCAGAAAACGCCGCTTTCAATCCAAGTTTGCCGCCATTGCAGGCAGCGCTGATTATGATGAACATGCGTAATGAAGCACTGGATACGATTAAACAGGCAGTTTTAGTCGAATGTGAGGGCAGCACGTTAAGCCAGCGCGATGCCACGCGCGCTACGCTGGCGGCACTGGGCTGTGAAGATTTCTCACTTACTTTAGTTTCGAAAACATCAGTTTAGTGATCCTTTCATCGCTTTTGTGACTTTCTATTAACAAAAGCTGTACATCTGCAAGAATCCTCATAGGATCGGGCGCCAGAACTACTTCACAAGAAACAGGTCTGGCGTTACCTTTTCCCGGTGACACGTCAGAAAACACTGCAACCGGAGCAAACACTGCATGGAACTCGACTACGAAAGTAAACGTCCGCTGTATATTCCTTACGCGGGTCCGATTCTGCTGGAATTTCCGCTGCTGAACAAAGGCAGCGCCTTCACCCTGGAAGAACGCAACGAATTCAACCTTAATGGCTTACTTCCTGAAGCCGTTGAAACCATCGAAGAGCAGGCAGAGCGTGCCTGGCGTCAGTTCCTGGATTTCAAAAACAATAACGACAAGCACGTCTATCTGCGCAACATCCAGGACACCAACGAAACCCTGTTCTACCGCCTGCTGGATAATCATCTGGAAGAGATGATGCCGATTATTTACACCCCAACCGTCGGCGCGGCCTGTGAACACTTCTCTGAAATTTATCGTCGTGCGCGCGGTGTTTTCATTTCGTATAACAATCGCGATCGCATTGAAGACATGCTACAAAACGCCACCAAGCAGAACGTGAAAGTGATCGTGGTGACCGATGGCGAACGTATTCTCGGCCTCGGCGACCTCGGCATCGGCGGTATGGGTATCCCAATCGGTAAGCTGTCGCTGTACACCGCGTGTGGCGGGATCAGCCCGGCGTATACCCTGCCCGTGGTGCTGGATGTCGGTACCAACAATCAGCAGTTGCTGAATGACCCGCTGTATATGGGCTGGCGCCATCCGCGTATCACCGGCGAAGAGTACGAAGCCTTCGTTGATGAGTTTATCCAGGCAGTGAAACGCCGCTGGCCGAACGTGCTGCTGCAGTTTGAGGACTTCGCGCAGAAGAACGCTATGCCGCTGCTGGAGCGCTATCGCGATGAAGTATGCTGCTTTAACGATGACATTCAGGGTACCGCCGCCGTTACCGTCGGCACTCTGATCGCCGCCAGCCGTGCCGCAGGCAGCCGTCTGTGCGAGCAGAAAGTGGTGTTCCTCGGTGCCGGTTCCGCTGGTTGCGGTATTGCGGAGCAGATCATCGCGCAGATGAAATCTGAAGGTCTGAGCGACGACGAAGCACGTTCCCGAGTGATGATGGTCGATCGCTTTGGTCTGTTGACCGACAAACTGCCTAATTTGCTCGATTTCCAAGGCAAACTGGTGCAGAAGAGTGAAAACCTGAAGGACTGGGATGTGACCAGCGATTCTATTTCACTGCTGGATGTGGTGCGCAACGCGAAGCCAGACATTCTGATTGGTGTGTCAGGTCAGCCGGGTCTGTTCACCGAAGAGATCATCCGCGAGATGCATAAGCACACCAAGCGTCCGATCGTGATGCCGCTGTCAAACCCAACCTCACGCGTTGAAGCCACTCCAGCGGATATCATCTCCTGGACCGACGGTGAAGCGCTGGTCGCGACTGGCAGCCCATTTGCACCGGTGACCTGGAAAGGTAAAACCTACCCGATTGCCCAGTGCAACAACTCCTATATCTTCCCAGGTATTGGTTTGGGTGTGATTGCTGCAGGTGCAACGCGTATCACCGATTCGATGCTGATGACCGCCAGCCGTGCTCTGGCTGACTGCTCACCGCTGGTGAACGATGGCGAAGGTCCAGTGCTGCCAGAATTGAAACACATTCAGGGCGTTTCGAAGCTGATCGCTATGGAAGTGGGTAAAGCAGCACAGTTGGCTGGCGTGGCCGTGGTGACCTCAGAAGATGTGCTGTCGAAGGCTGTGAATAATAACTTCTGGCTGCCGCAGTATCGTCATTATCGCCGTACGTCCATCTAAGCAGGCAGCGCAGCCGGTAAATTCAGTACCGGCTGCGCTTAAAATATCGCCAGCCAACCGGCGTAAACTTGCTTAGCGCCCCCACCTCAAGTAGCCTTTAGCCATCCTTTTTTCCGCCAACCGAGTGCTTACGCGCATGATTAAACGCGTTTTCTTTGGTCTGTTTTTCATCATCTTATTGATGGTGGCGACCGCGCTCGGCCTGGATCGCTGGATCAGCTGGAAAACTGCCCCGTTTATTTATGAAGATGTCACCTCGCTGCCGCATCGTCAGGTCGGGGTGGTCTTAGGCACCGCCAAGTATTACCGCACCGGCGTGATCAATCAGTATTACCTTTATCGCATTCAAGGTGCGCTTAACGCGTATAACAGCGGCAAGGTAAATTATCTGCTGTTGAGCGGTGACAACGCGCTGCAAAGTTATAACGAACCGATGACCATGCGCCGCGATTTGATCAAAGCCGGTGTCGATCCTGCCGATATCGTGCTCGACTATGCCGGATTCCGTACGCTGGACTCGATTGTACGCACCCGCAAAGTGTTCGATACCAATGATTTCATCATCATCACACAACGCTTCCACTGTGAGCGCGCGCTGTATATCGCCCAACATCTGGGAATTCAGGCGCAATGTTATGCGGTGCCTTCTCCGAAAAATATGCTGTCGGTGCGTTTCCGCGAGGTTGGTGCTCGTTTAGGCGCATTAGCCGATTTGTATCTGATGAAACGTGAACCTCGTTTCCTCGGCCCGCTGGTGCCGATTCCGGCGGTGCATGAAGTGCCGGAAGATGCACAGAGTTATCCGGCGGTGACGCCAGAGCAGTTGCTGGACCTGGAAGAGAAGTTGCAGAAGTAACGCCGCCTGAAGATATTGCGTTGATGCCATCTAGTGTCGCCTGGGTTGTTGTGGTGACGGTATCTGCTGCTTCAGGGTGCTGTGATAATGCTGTCTGGTGTCGCTTTGGGGTGCTGTGATAATGCTGTCTGGTGTCGCTTTGGGGTGCTGTGATAACGCTGTCTGGTGTCGCTTTGGGGGCTGGCGGTCCTCGCGCCGCTGACGCGGTGCCTTCACGCCGTTCGTCTGCCTTACGGAACGGCGGGGATGGCACATCCATGTGCCGCCCCGCCTTCCGCCCGCATCCCTGCGGGCTATCCTGGCATCCTCACTCTGTTCAGCGCTGTGAAATGCCTGCCCCCAAAGCGACACCAGCCTGCTCCTAAACTTTATTGCGTGCTGTTGAAAAAAGGCACGCAGCTTCAAGCCTTGGCCGCTCGGCTGCAAGAGCTATGCTTGGATGCCGTGTGTTTGGCCTAAAGGCAGGCACAATGCCATTACTTTCTATCAGCCACTGCAAGAGCCATCTGCAAAAAGTAGAGTATCTGTTCAAAAAGCGGGAGCTATGTTTGAAGCCATGTCCCCTTGCCGCTGGAAGGACAAATTGCAGAAGCCGCATATTTAAAAAAAACGGGCACAACGTTTGAGGCCATATCCGTATGCCGCTGAAAGAACTATTCGCAGAAGCCGCATATTTAAAAAAAACGGGCACAACATTTGAGGCCAAAGCACCTCTGCTGCTGCAAGGGCTATCCGCAGAAGCCGCATATTTAAAAAAAACGGGCACAACATTTGAGGCCATATCCCTATGCCGCTGAAAGAACTATTCGCAGAAGCCGCATATTTAAAATAAACGGGCACAACATTTGAGGCCAAAGCACCTCTGCTGATGCAAGGGCGATCCGCAGCGCTGAGGCTTTTACGTTGGGCCAGGAGCCAGTCGCATGGATGCGACTGGCAGTTCGGGTTGGCCAGGACGGCCTTACCCGAACGGTCCGTAGGCACGACGTGGAAGCCGAGGGCACCGCGTCAGCGGCGCGAGGACTGCCCGGCAGCAGCAGAGGTGCTTTGAGCCCACACCGCACCCGCCCTTTGCCCTTCGCCCTTCGCCCTTCGCCCTTCGCCCTTCGCCCTTCGCCCTTCGCCCTTCGCCCTTAACAGTTTGCACAAATAAAAAAGGCCACCATTCATAAAATGGCAGCCTTTTGCAGTGATGTGTTGCTGTGTGTCAGTCTTATTTTTTACGTGCGTACTTCAGTGAATCCAGGGCTACAGCGAAGATGATAATGCCGCCCTTGATAATATACTGCCAGTAAGGGTTCACGCCGATGTAGGTCAAACCGTAGTTGATAACGGTGAAGATGATCACACCGGTCACCACACCCGCAACTGTACCCACACCACCCGCAAATGACACGCCGCCGACCACACAGGCCGCAATCGCATCCAGCTCATACATAAAGCCGAGGTTGTTGGTGGCACTGCCGATGCGGCCCGCTTCCAGCATCCCGCCGAAGGCGTAGAACACACCTGACAGCGCATACACCAGAATCAGGTTCAGCGGCACGTTAACGCCTGAAACACGAGCGGCTTCCGGGTTACCGCCGATGGCAAAGATGTTCTTACCGAAGCGCGTTTTATTCCACAGAATCCACACGAAGATAATGGCAATGAACGCGTAGAAGGTAATGAACGACAGCTTGAAATCACCGAAACGGAAGAAGCCCTGAGCAAAGGTCGAGAAGCCCGCGTCAAAACCGGCCACCGGTGATGCGCCAACAAAGTCGTAATACAGCGAGTTAATGCCGTAAACGATAATCATGGTGCCCAACGTGGTGATAAATGGCGTCACTTTCAGATAAGCGATGATCACGCCGTTCACCAGGCCAATCACACCACCGATAATGCACACGGTCAGGATAACCAGTGGAATCGGTACGGTATCCAGGTGTGGGAACACCTTATTGGCGTTATCCATGGATTGCAGCAAGGTCGCCGCAACCACCGCGGCCAGACCGACCTGGCGCCCGGCTGACAGGTCAGTACCCTGCGTCACGATCAATCCGGCCACGCCCAATGCAATAATAATACGCACTGAAGATTGGGTCAGAATGTTACTCAGGTTCATTAAACTTAAAAACGTCGGATCCTGGAAAATAATAATTGCCAGCAGTACCAACAGGACAACGTAAATGCCGCCCTCTTTTAACCAGGTTAGCGCATTCTTTTTAGTAGTCGCTTTCATGTTAAAGCCCTTGCTTCATTAAAGGTGTAATGACGCTAAACGCAGGATTTCATTCTGCGAGGTCGTTTTGGTCTCGACAATGCCCGCTACCAGGCCATTACTCATCACTAAAATACGATCGGTAATTCCCAGCAATTCTGGCATTTCAGAAGAGATAATAATGATGCCCTTCTCTTTCTTCGCCAACTCAGAAATTAACTGATAAATTTCGAACTTAGCACCAACGTCAATACCGCGCGTCGGTTCATCCAGCATCAGAATTTCCGGCTGAGTTAATAACCAGCGACCAATAATAACCTTCTGCTGGTTACCACCGGAAAGCGAACCAATTTGCGTATGATGACCTGGCGTTTTCACGCGCATTGAATCAATCACCCACTGGGTATCACTCTTCATGCGCTTATTATCAAGCAAGCCCATGCCGGATTTGTATTTTTTAATATTGGAAATAAGCGAGTTAAAACCAATATCCAGATAAGCATAAATCCCGGTTGAACGACGTTCTTCCGTCACCAGCGCAAAACCGTGGTTAATCGCTTCATTGGCACTGTGGTTATTAATCGCTTTACCGTGCAGCTTTATGGTGCCGCCTGACTTTTCGCGAATACCAAATAAAGTCTCGACGATGTCAGTACGTTTGGCGCCCACCAATCCGGCGATGCCTAAAATCTCACCTTTGCGCAGGTCGAAGGAAATATCGCGAATCGACGGCTGACGCAGCGAGGTTAAATGACGCACCTCAAGAATAGTTTCGCCCGGCACGTTGGTCTTATCCGGGAAACGCTGGTTCAGTGAACGACCGACCATCATGGCGATGATCTTGTCCATATCCAGCCCTTCCAGCGGCTGGGTGGCAATCCACTGTCCATCACGCAAAATCGTAATCTCATCACACAGTTGGAAAATCTCTTCCATCTTGTGTGAGATATACACAATACCGCAGCCACGATCTTTCAGCTTACGGATAATAGTGAACAAGTGATTCACTTCTTTTTCGGTCAGCGACGATGTTGGCTCATCCATGATGACGATTTTCGCGTCATAGGAAAATGCCTTGGCAATTTCAATCATCTGCATTTGCGAAACAGACAGATTAGCCACTTTATCGCGTGGATCGATATCAATATCTAATTCGTCAAAGATCGCTTTGGTATCGCGATACATTTTATCCTGATCAACAAACACGCCTTTACGTGGATAGCGGCCAAGCCACATGTTATCCATCACGTTGCGTTGTAAAACCAGGTTTAATTCCTGATGCACCATTGAAACGCCATTCTCCAGCGCTTCTTTGGAACTTTTATAATCAATTTCTTCACCCTGAAACAGGATGCTCCCCGTATCCTTTTTATAAATACCAAACAGGCATTTTAATAATGTGGATTTTCCGGCGCCGTTTTCGCCCATTAAGGCATGGACGGAGTGCGGCCGCACTTTCAAATTCACATTATCTAAGGCTTTCACCCCTGGAAATGATTTCGAGACATTCGTCATCTCCAGCAGATATTCACGCTGTGCGGTCGGATTCTCACTGGCCATAATTTACCTGGCTAAATAAAACGTGGGTCAGATGCAATAAGGCGCGGCGTGCTGCCGCGCCCGGTACGTATTACTTCACAAACTGAGACAGGTTTTCTTTATCGACTGGTACGTAAGGAACACGTACGATTTTGTTTTCCATCTTGAAGTTAGTACCGGCGGTTGGCTCTTTGCCATCGGCCAGGTTCTTCGCGATATCAATGGTGGCTTTCGCCTGGTTTTCCGCATCGTTCAGCACGGTACCGGCCATCGCACCGGATTTCACCAGTGCCAGCGCTTCTGGCAGCGCATCCACACCAAACACCGGAATGCTGGTTTTGTTGTGCGCTTTCAGGGCTTCTACTGCGCCCATTGCCATCGCATCGTTGTTCGCGATGATCACTTCAATTTTGTTGCCGTTCGGGCCAGACAGCCAGGCGTCAACTTTGTCTTTTGCCTGTGCGGTGTCCCACATCGCGGTATCCATCGCCAGCTGCTGAGTTTTGAAACCATCGGTGTTCAGGGTTTCGATCACGTATTTGGTACGGGCTTCAGCATCCGGGTGGCCCGGCTCACCTTTCAGCAGAGCAAACTGAATCTGACCATCTTTGTTCAGATCCCAGGCTGGGGTGGCTTTCCAGTGCTTCTCAATCAGTTTGGCCTGGATGATGCCTGACTCTTTAGAGTCGGTACCCACGTAGTAGGCTTTCGGGTAGCTGGCCAGCACTTTGGCATTCGGCTCTTTGTTGAAGAACACCACTGGCACATCATTCGCTTTCGCTTTGTCGATCACCACTGCCGCAGCAGCAGGGTCAACCAGGTTGATTGCCAGCGCTTTCACGCCTTTAGCCATCAGTACGTCAATCTGGTCGTTCTGGGTGGACTGGCTGTTCTGCGAGTCATTCATCAGCAGTTGGATGCCGCCCAGTTTTTTGGCTTCGCTATCGATGTCCTTGCGAACCATAGACATAAAGTTGTCGTCGTATTTATAAATTGTCACGCCAATGCGGGTATCGGCGGCGTGCGCAGTTGCACCAAACATCATGCTGGCAACCAGTGCTGTGAGCGTGAAAACCTTCTTATTCATGGTATCTCCGGTTTTTTATGTAGGGCATATCATCGCGCTGTGCTGCCTGCGGGCAACCAGCGCAGTCGGTTCAAACTCATTTATGGGGCGGACGCGTAACGCAAAGCCGGGCCACCATCGCTATCCTGACTTCCCTGTACGTAAACGCTTCCTGAAGAGTGTTGTGAACTATTTCAATCGGCTACTGAAACCTGACCGGAGAAGGAGAACCCGGCGTTACATGATGTTTCAGTCCGGTAAGACGCTGCCATCATAGTGAGCGCCATGTTAATTAACTGTGAATGTAATCACAGATTGGAAACGGTTACACAGCGCTATCGCCCGAATTAGTGACCGACTCCACAATTTGCCGCTGAGCGACCGAATGGCGGCGCACCAGGGTCGGCATAAAGCAGTGTGTGGCGTCGGGGTCGAGTTCGCCCGCTGCGCCTTTTAAGGCCAACTCCGTGGCCAATTTAGCCATAGAAACAATAGGATAGCGCACAGTCGTGAGTTGAGGATCGGTGTAACGCGAGATGGGAATATCATCAAAGCCGATGACGGAGAAGTGCTGTGGCACCTGAATGCCATTATCTTTCAATGCGGTCAGCGCACCGGCGGCCATACCGTCACAGTAGGAGAAGATGGCGGTTAAATGCAGGTTACGGCCCAGTAACTCCACCATCGCCGCTTCCCCGCCCTGCATGTCCGGTTCGCCATGGGCAATCCAGGACTCCTGCGGGCGAATCCCCTGCTCTGACAAGGCTTGCAGCCAGCCTTCACGCCGTTGCGTCACATCTTCAATCGGGTGGCTGGAGCTGAGATAACCAATGCGTTGATGTCCCTGTTGTAACAACATGCGCGTTGCCATCAGAGATCCCGTTACATTATCCAGGCAGACGCAACGATGTTCGTACCCGGGAATAGTCCGGTTAATCAGCACCATACCGGGAACCTGATCCATAAACTGAGTTAGTTCAGCGTCTGAAAGCGTTTTCGCGTGGACCACTAAAGCGTTACATCGTTGACGGATCAGCACTTCAATCGCATGGCGCTCTTTCTCTTCCTGGTGCCATGAGTTGCTGATCAACACGTGTTTGTGCACGCGCTGTGCCACGGTATCTACCGCTTTCACTAACGCGCCAAAGAAGGGATCGGATACGTCCATCACCACCACGCCGATGGTGTCACTGACCTGGGTGGCCAGTGCCTGCGCATTGGCATTGGGGCGATAACCTAACGCCTCTACCGCCTGGAGTACGGCTTCACGGGTATCAGAGGTGACTGCACTGCTGTTATTGAGCACACGCGACACGGTGGCTACTGATACACCGGCCTGACGGGCGACATCTCGAATCGTTATCATGCAGCTGTTCCACAGAGGAGAAAATGCGCGACAAGCGCGTAACGGCGCTATTTTGTCAGGGCATTTTATTCAGCTGCGTGAATCACGTCACACGGATGAAAACGGTTACATACAAATCTGCAACCTTTGTGATGAACATCATTATCTGATGCGGGAGGAAGGTTCCGTTTTGCCGGCGGCGAGACGTGTCAGTTTGCGCCAGATCCACTCCATTGGGCCCTGCGGGAAAAAGCGCAGCCAGAGTACTGAAAACAGGATATTGACCAACCAGATAGCCGGGACCAGTGCCAGCAGATGCAGGCGATCAAACTTGAGGAACAGATTGAAGCGATAAAACAGCGTGGTGCAGATCAGCGTCTGTAACAGGTAGTTGCTGAGTGCCATGCGGCCAACGCATTGCAGCGCATAACTGATACGCGTGGCACCGATTTGCGGCCAGAAGCCAAAACAGAGCGCCGCATAGCCGAGGCTGATAAACGGGCTGGCGAGATCGCGAGGCACCTGCAGTAAGAAGCCGCTCCAGCGGAACTCCCAGTCCAGTAACCATTGCGCCACTATGCCGGGAATGGCTATCAGCCAGCCGATCGTCAGCAGCAGCGCGGCCGAGCGACGATAGTGCTGCACGCTGAGCTCGCCTTTCAGCCAGCCGCTGCGCATCAACGCCGCGCCAATCAGCATCAATCCCGCCAGCTGCCAGCCGTACTGCGCGGCCAGCGCCATCAAGCCGGATGAGAGATGGTCGAGGCGGTTCTGAATCGCTTCCCAGCCACCGACCAGTTTCCAGTAGCTTTCATACTCGATATCGGCGGCACCCGGCAGCCACGAACGGCCCGGTTCCGGGCTGGAAATGCCCCAAAACACCAGCAGTACGCCGCAACCGATCAGGTAAAGCAACACGCCAGTTTGCAGCAGAGCTTTGTCCGAAGGCACTTCACGCAGCATCCGCCAGATAATCAGCCCGGTCAGACCGTAATCCAGCAGGATATCCCCTTCCCAGAAGAAGATGCTGTGAATAAAACCCAACAGCACCAGCAACGTCAGGCGCGCCGACATCCAGCGACTGCCACGCGGGATCTGCAGATAAAGGCCACCGCCAAACAACAGCGCAAACAGCGTGAGGAATTTCAGTTGCGCCAGGCCATCCATGATCGCCCAGGTCCAGACATCGGAAAGCGAGATAGTGCCCTGCCACGCCGGATTGAGATAGGCAGCCGATGGCAAGCCAAAACCCACGATATTGAGCAGCAGAATGCCGAGAATGGCGCAACCACGAATGAAATCCAGCGCAAGATAGCGTTGCATCGAGTGACCTGACGGAGAGAGAAAACGGGCGGCAATAAGCCGCCCAAAGGATTAGCTGTGACGCACCGCGCGTAAGAACTCCTGGCGCGTATTCTGGCTGGACTTGAACAGGCCACCCAGTGATGTGGTGGTGGTGGCGCTGGTGGCATCTTTCACGCCACGCGCTTTCACGCAGTAATGCACCGCATCAATCGACACCGCCACGTTGTTGGTGCCAAGCAAAGTTTGCAGCGCCACCAGCACTTGCTGGGTTAAGCGCTCTTGCACCTGTGGACGCTGGGCAAAGAACTGCACGATGCGGTTGATCTTCGACAGACCAATAACCTTCTCTTTCGGGATATAAGCGACGGTGGCTTTACCGTCGATAATCACGAAGTGGTGCTCACAGGTGCTGGTCAGGGTGATATCTCGCACGGTAACCATCTCATCCACCTTCATCTTGTTTTCGATGACGGTGATTTTCGGGAAGTTGGCGTAATCGAGGCCTGAGAAGATCTCGTCCACGTACATCTTGGCGATGCGATGTGGCGTCTCCATCAGACTGTCATCTTCCAGATCCAGATTCAGCAGCTGCATGATTTGGGTCATATGACCGGCGATTTCACGCTTGCGGGTTTCGTCATCCATCTCGCGCACCGGGGCGCGTAACGGCGTTTCCAGGCCACGCGCCAGCAGCGCTTCGTGAACCAGGGCGGCTTCCTGACTTAAGGTGCTCATCGTACTCTTTCTCCGGCAGGTGATGCGCCCGCAGATCGTCGCCTGCGGGGGAAATTCTGAGCGCGTATTGTGAAACACAACGCGCGCGTAATCCAGCAATCAATCCAATCGGAGATGAAAGCTTTTCATGGTGCCGAACGGCGTAACACCAGTAAGCCCGCCAGAATCAGTGCGACACCCGCTACCCACAAGGCAGGATCGAGGCGGTGCCACAGCAAACTGGAGATCCATGACAGCAACGGCCCGCCCAACTGACCGACTGCGTAGCCGGTGGTCAGCAGACCGGCCAGATAGCGCGCGTGATGCGGCGCCAGCTCACGACCGTATTGCAGCGTCAGTTGTACCACGCATAAGAATCCGCCGCCGACTAACAGCGCGCTAATCAACAGCCCATCCAGCCCTGGCAGGACAATGGCGGAGATCACGCCCAAAGCCTGCGCCCAGAGCACCACTGCCAGCCGCAGATGGCTGCTGCCCCAGCGCCGCGTCAAAATGCCGAGCACAATGCCGATCACCGCTGCGCCGCCAAACACCGGCCAGACAAACTGCGCCAGCGCACTGTCCGGGAAACGCGCGGCGGTCATCTGCGACAAGAAGGTCGCAGGGAGAATGTAACCAAAACCGGCGAGGCTGTAGCTCAGCACCAGGCGTTTCAGGTTACCGTTGAGCACCAGCGGCGCAGGCGCCTGATCGGGACGATGTAACTGTCCCGTGCGCGGTAAAAAACGCGCAATGGCGGCGATGAACAGCAGCGCCAGCAAACCATAAGCCGCCCAGCCCAGTGCCGCGCTGGCCCCGCTGGCATGCAGCGCCACCGCCAGCATTCCGCTGATGAAAATCCCGGTGCCGGGTCCGGCAAACACCGCCGCCGACAAGCCTGGCCGTCCATGATGCAGCAGTTGCTCATTGCTCCACGCAGCGATCAGCACCATCGCCCAACCGCTGGCACCGCCAATCACAAAGCGTATAAAACCGTGCAGCCACGGCCCGCTGACGCAAGCAGACAGCAGCGTCAGGATCACTGCGCCCCACAAGCCAGCCTGCAGCCGCCATTCGACACGCTTATGCGCGCGCATGGCATCAAAGGAGCCACACAGATAACCAAGATAGTTGAGCGCCGCCACCAGACTGGCGCTGGTCAGCGTTAACTGATGGTCCTGAATCATCAATGGCACCTGCGGGGTGAAAGCAAATCGCCCAATCCCCATCGCAACCACTAAACTTAAAAACGCGCTCAGCGCGACACGAAACGCCATTCCCACTCCCGTTCAGATTCTTTTAGCACTTGTTATTAGCATGCATGACGATTACACTCACGAAAAGTGAATAATATTAACCAAGTTGTTTACGGAAAGAGAATATGGATTTAGTACAACTCCGCATGTTCTGTTCTGTGGCCGAAACCGGTTCGCTGGCGCGCGCCGCGGAGCTATTGCATCGCGTGCCCTCTAATCTCACTACTCGTCTGCGCCAGCTGGAAGAAGAGATTGGCGTGGATCTGTTTATCCGTGAGAAGCAGCGTATTCGATTGTCGCCGATGGGCCACAATTTCCTCAATTATGCGCAGCGCATCCTTAGCCTGAGCGATGAGGCGCTGAATATGGCCCGTGCCGGAGAACCGGGCGGGAACTTTGCCTTTGGTTCGATGGAGAGCACCGCCGCGACCCGTCTTCCTGGTCTGCTGGCGGCTTATCATCAACGATTTCCCAATGTGGCGCTATCGCTGGTGACGGGCACCTCGGGCGATATCATCGATAAAGTGCGCGCCGGTACGCTGGCGGCCGCGCTGGTGGATGGCCCAGCCACCCATGATGATCTCAACGGCTGCATCGCCTTTCGCGAGGAGATGGTGCTGATCACCAGTCTCGATCACGACCCGATTACCAGCGCCCGCGACACGCAGCATGACACGCTGTTTGCCTTTGGTAACAGCTGTTCGTATCGCACCAAACTGGAGTCCTGGTATCGCGAAAGCCAGACCTCACCGAAAAGCGTGATGGAGATTCAGTCTTACCACGCGATGGTGGCGTGTGTGGCAGGCGGTGCGGGCGTGGCAATGATTCCGGCGTCGGTCCTGACGCAGATGCCCGGCCGCGCGCGCGTGCAGGAGCATGCACTGCCGCCTGCGTACCGCGATACCGCCACCTGGCTGATGTGGCGCCGCGACGCCTTCACGCCCAACGTGGAAGCGCTGAAGTATTTGATTATTGAAATGTTTGACGACCGCCCACTTAACGATGAGTTGCTGCATCCGCTGCAAACCGCTGAGTGAGTTTTTAATTTTAAGTAAATCACGACATCTGAAGAAGAGGGATTGCATGAACATGATTAAAACCCGCGCTGCCGTTGCCTGGGCAGCGGGCGAACCGCTGAAAATCGAAGAAGTGGATCTGATGCCACCGCAGAAAGGTGAAGTGTTAGTGCGCATCGTCGCCACCGGCGTGTGCCACACCGATGCTTACACCCTGTCCGGTAAAGATCCGGAAGGCGTGTTCCCGGCGATCCTTGGTCACGAAGGCGGCGGCGTGGTGGAAGCGGTGGGCGAAGGCGTCACCAGCGTGGCGGTCGGTGACCACGTGATCCCGCTTTATACCCCAGAGTGCGGTAAATGTAAGTTCTGTCTGTCAGGCAAAACTAACTTGTGTCAGGCGATTCGCTCCACCCAGGGCAAAGGCCTGATGCCAGATGGCACCACCCGCTTCTTTAAAGACGGCAAGCCCATCTTCCACTACATGGGGACTTCAACGTTCTCTGAGTACACCGTGGTGCCGGAAATTTCACTGGCGGTGATCAGCAAAGAAGCGCCACTGGAAGAAGTGTGCCTGCTGGGCTGTGGCGTGACCACCGGCATGGGCGCCGTGATGAATACAGCCAAAGTGAAAGAAGGCGATACCGTGGCGATCTTCGGCCTCGGCGGCATTGGTTTGTCAGCGATCATCGGCGCGAAAATGGCGAAAGCCGGTCGCATCATCGGTATCGACCTGAACACCAGCAAATTCGACCTGGCGCGCAAACTGGGTGCCACCGATCTGATCAACCCGAAAGATTACGATAAGCCGATTCAGGATGTGATCGTTGAGCTGACCGACGGCGGCGTGGACTTCTCCTTTGAGTGCATCGGTAACGTGAACGTGATGCGTTCCGCGCTGGAGTGCTGCCACAAGGGCTGGGGCGAGTCAGTGATTATCGGCGTAGCCGGTGCCGGTGAAGAGATCTCCACACGTCCGTTCCAGTTAGTGACCGGTCGCGTATGGCGCGGTTCGGCGTTTGGTGGCGTGAAAGGTCGCACCCAGCTGCCGGGCATCGTGCAGGATTATCTGGACGGTAAGTTCGCGCTGAACGATTTCATCACGCACACCATGCCGCTGGAAGAGATTAACGAGGCCTTTGATCTGATGCACGAAGGGAAATCCATTCGTTCGGTTGTGCATTTTAACAAGTAAAAAGGAGGCGTTATGGCATCCACTCTGGAACTGCTGGAAGAACATCGTATCTTCGGCGGCTGGCAGCAGCGCTGGCGTCATCAGTCGGCGGTGCTGAACTGCCCGATGACCTTCAGCATTTTCCTGCCGCCACCGCAGGATGACACGCCGCCGCCGGTGGTATGGTTTCTCGCCGGACTGACCTGTACCGACGAGAACTTCACCACCAAAGCCGGTGCGCAGCGTGTTGCCGCTGAACTGGGCCTGGTGCTGATTATGCCGGACACCAGTCCGCGCGGTGACGAAGTGGCCAACGACAGCGGCTACGATCTCGGTCAGGGCGCAGGTTTTTACCTCAACGCCACGCAGCAGCCCTGGGCGGCGCACTATCGTATGTTCGATTATCTCAGCGAGGAGTTGCCAGCCCTGGTGGCGGACAACTTCAAAGTGAGCGATCGTCAGTCGGTAATGGGTCATTCGATGGGCGGACATGGCGCGCTGGTATTGGCGCTGCGTCAGGGTGGACGTTTTGCTTCGGCATCCGCGTTCGCTCCAATCGTCAATCCAACCGAAGTGCCGTGGGGACAAAAAGCCTTCACCGCTTATCTGGGAGAAGATCGCCAGACCTGGCGCGAGTGGGACAGTTGCCTGCTGATGCGTGAAGTGGAACAGCGCTTACCGATTCTGATCGATCAGGGTGATAGCGATCAGTTCCTTGCCGATCAACTGCGTCCGGATCGTCTGGAAGCGGTAGCACGTGAGCAAGGTTTCCCGCTGGAGCTGCGCGTGCAGCCGGGTTACGACCACAGCTACTTCTTTATCGCCAGCTTTGTCGAGGATCATCTGCGGTTCCACGCCAAGCATCTGTTGGTGTAGTTCACGTCAGTTGATGTGGAGACAGTAAGGGCGCACCAGGTGCGCCCTTTTTTGGCTATGGCTGACTGTGATTGGCTAAAAGCCGCACCAACATTCATCCTCAGCTTCTCTTGATGTTGAGCTTAAGCGTCTTTTGCGAGGTTTAAGCCAGCGATTCCGCCACCAGCCCATCGATCATCACCTGCGGCATGCCCTGCGAGCAGTGTTCAATACGCCCGCGTACGCCATACACCTGCGCCAATGTGTCCGGCGTGATCACCTGCGACGGCTCGCCGTCAGCCAGCAAGGTGCCCTCTTTCAACATCAACGCATGGTCGGCATGGCGCAGTGCAATGTTGATATCATGCACCACGACCACAGTCACAATATTGCGCAGACGGGTTTCGCGACGTACCAAATCCATTACGTGGAACTGGTAATTAAGATCGAGCGCACTCAGCGGTTCATCCAGCAGCAGCAGTTCCGGACGGCGAATCAGCGATTGCGCCAGACCCACCAGCTGTTTCTGCCCACCTGATAACTGGTCCAGATAACGCATCGCTAAGTGGGCAATGCCCAGCTGTTCCAGCAGATGCATAATCTCGGCTTCACTTGATGCGCTGTGTAAGCCACCCGACGCACGCTGCGCCACGATGATTGACTCCAGCACATGCAGATGCACGCCTGCCGGCAAACTTTGCGGCAGATACACCACGCGCTGGGCACGACGGGCAAACGGCTGTGACATCAGCTCTTCGCCATTCAACCACAGTTCGCCCTGCCCTTTGCTCAGGCCCGCCAGTGCGCGCAGCAAGGTAGACTTACCGCAGCCGTTAGGTCCAAGTAGTACGGTGATTTTGCCGCGTGGCAGCATCGGCACGTTGAGATCTTCAATGACTTTACGCTTCGGATAACCGGCGTAGAAATGGCTGAGACCTAATCCCTGTTCCATTACACCGTCCCCCGATGACGCAGAATAATACTCAGGAAGAATGGCACGCCAACCAGTGAAGTGACGATACCCACTGGAATGATCACGCCTGGAATCAGGTTCTTCGACGCTACCGAGGCCAGTGACAGCACCAGTGCACCGACCAACGCACTGGCCGGCAGATAGTAGCGATGATCTTCACCAAACATCATGCGAGCGATGTGCGGTGCCACCAGGCCAATAAAGCCAATCGGCCCGACAAAAGCCACCGCCAGCGCGGAGAGAATACTGATGCGCAGTAGCGTCGCCAGACGCAAGCGGCGCACATCAATGCCGAAACTCACGGCACGATCTTCACCCAGGCGCAGCGCGGTCAGTTTCCAGCTGCTGAGCATCGAGAACGGGATCAGGATGGCGAAAGCCGCCGTGAGCACACCGAGTTTTTCCCACGAAGCACGCGCCAGGCTGCCCATGGTCCAGAACACCAGGCCCTGCAAGGTATCTTCACTGGCGATGAACTGCATCATCGAGACCAGCGCGTTAAAGGTGAACACCAGCGCGATGCCGAACAGCACCACGCCTGAAGTGGACACTTTGGTCCAGCGCGTCACGCCATCCAGCATCAGTGCGGCAAACAGCGCAAACACAAAGGCGTTTGCCGAGATAAACCACTGGTCTGGCACACCGGGAATACCGATGCCGAGAATAATTGCCAACGCCGCGCCAAAGGCTGCCGCAGAAGAGACGCCGAGCGTAAACGGACTCGCCAGTGGGTTATTGAGGATAGTTTGCATCTCAGCACCCGCCAGACCCAGCGAAAAGCCGACGACGACAGCCATCAACGCATAAGGTAAGCGGATATCCCAGACGATCACGCGCGTACCCGCATCCACCGCATCAGGATGGGTGAGCGTTTGCCACAGGGTGTCGAGGGAGAGCCCAGCCGGGCCAAGCGTGAAATCAAGAATCACTGACGCCAGTATTGCCAGCACCAGTACGCCAATCAGCATCAGGCGCTGACGTAACACCTGACGATAACGCGTCATGGTATCGGCTTCGCGGTTATTTTCCGCCAGCAGCGCGGAATCCGTGGTCTGCATTGTTCTACCTGTTTCTTATCGAAATCATAACGGCAGCCACAATAGTGCAGGTGATAATAATTATCAATTATATCTGTATGACAAAGCCCAAAACGTTGTAACACGGTTCATCTTTGCCAAATAAAACGCCGCTAGCCAAAGGCAGCGGCGTTATGTCACTCACGTTTAACGCATTACTCTTTAAACGTTGGGAATTCCATTTCGCTGTATTTCACGAAGCGCGAGCCGCGTGCCAGCTTGTAACCGAGCCAAATCAGCAGGAACAGCGGAATGCCGATGTAGGTCGCCGCCACGCCATACCAGTCAATACGATCCGCCAGAAACGCCTGGTAGTTCTGACCCAGTGTAATAATCAGGCACAGCACGAAGGCGAAAATCGGACCCAGCGGGAAGAAGCCGGAACGGTATGGCAGAGCCGCTAAATCATGCCCTTGCGCCACGTAGCCACGACGGAAGCGGTAGTGGCTAATCGCAATACCGAGCCAGGCGATAAAGCCGGTCATGCCTGAGGTATTCAGCAGCCACAGATACACTTCCTGGTTGCCGAACTTCGAGCTCAGGAAGCACAAACCCGCCACCACGGTGGTGGCAATCAGAGCATTGCGTGGCACACCGCCTTTCGACAGTTTGGCAAAAATACGCGGGGCTTTGCCTTCCTGCGCCAGGTTAAACAGCATGCGCGTTGAAGCGTACATGCCTGAGTTACCCGCTGACAGCACCGCCGTCAGGATCACCGCGTTCATTACCGCCGCTGCCGACAGTAATCCGGCATTCTGGAACACCAGCGTGAACGGGCTGATGGCGATATCAGTGACATCGTTATGCAGCAGTTTCGGATCGGTGTACGGCAAAATCAGGCTGATAATCAGAATCGCAAAGATATAGAACAGCAGAATACGCCAGAACACCTGACGCACGGCACGTGGAATATTTTTCGCGGGATCCTGTGATTCACCGGCTGCGATGCCGATCAACTCTGTACCCTGGAACGAGAAGCCGACAATCATCGCCACGCCAATCATCGCGGCAAAACCGCCGGCAAAAGGTGCGTCGCCCACGGTCCAGTTATGCCAGCCGGCGTTTTCTGCACCGCGCATAATGCCGACGATCATCAGCACACCCACCACGATAAAGATGATGACGGTAGCAACTTTGATCAGCGAGAACCAGTATTCCGCTTCGCCGAAGCCTTTGACGGAAATGTAGTTAAGCAGGAACATCAGACCAAGGAACAGCGCGCTCCAGATCCAGCCCGGCGTATCCGGGAACCAGTAGTTCATCACCAGTTGCGAGGCGACGAGATCAACGGCGATGGTGACCGCCCAGTTGTACCAGTAGTTCCAGCCGAGCGCGAAGCCAAAGCCTTCTTCAACGTATTTAGAGCCGTAGGTGGCGAAGGAGCCAGAAACCGGCATAAACGCCGCCAGTTCGCCGAGGCTGGTCATCAGGAAATAAACCATCAGGCCAATCAGCGCGTAAGAGAGTAATGCGCCACCGGGACCTGCCTGAGAAATGGTGGCACCCGAGGCGACAAACAGGCCGGTGCCAATGGAACCGCCGATGGCGATCATGGTGAGATGGCGCGCTTTTAATTCACGGCGCAGCCCAGGTTGTTGTGTTGTTTTTGAGTCATTATGCATGTGTAAACGCTATGCTGGATAAAAATAAGGCGCGATTGTAGCAGCTAACCCCAGGCTGTATAGCATTCACGTCGGGTTATTAGTTACCTTCATAATCGGCGCGAAATTATTAGCCGTTTACGTTATGACAGCCGCGATTACTCGCGGCAATAGGAGAGAAATCGACTTAGCGCTTTCGACAAATGCTTCTGCCGATGATGAATGCGATACAGCGTGCGCGTCAGGCGTGGTAAGGGCACAGCCACTTCCACCAGCGTGCCCGCCTCCAGCAGATCGCTGATCACCCGGCGCGATAAACAGCTGATGCCCATGCCGTGACGCACCGCATGTTTGATTGCCTCAGAATTGCCCAGCTCCATGCCGAGTTGAAACTGCGGCAGGTGAGACAACAGCAGGTAATCGACAATTTCACGCGTGCCCGAACCGCGCTCACGCAGGATCCAGGGGGCGGCCGCCAGTGATGCCAGCGTAATCGGCTGTTGCAGGATCTCAGCATCAGGCGCGGCAAACACCACCAGTTCATCTTCCAGCCATGCTTCGCTAACGATATCCGGCTCGTGACACGGCCCTTCAATCAGTCCGATATCCACACGGAAATCTGCTACTGCGTTAATCGCATCCTGGCTGTTGCCGACGCTCAGTTCGAGCGGCAGCGTGGGGAAGTCACGACGATAGGCGGCGATCATCCCCGGCAGCAGATAGTTGCCGATGGTGCTACTGGCAAACAGACGAATGGCGCCATTATCCTCTTTAAACAGCTGTTCAATCTCACCGGCCTGTTCCAGCAATCCGACCGCGCGTGGATAGAGCAAACGACCATGCTCGTTCAGGGCCAGTCGTTTGCCGACACGATCAAACAGTTGCACCCCGAGCTGGTTTTCCAAATCGGCCAACGCCGCACTGACCGCAGACTGCGACAGTGCCAGTACCTGCGAGGCCTGGGTGGTTGAACCGCTTTTCAACACTTCGGTAAAGACTTCAATCTGACGCAGCGTGATATGCATGCGCCCTCCTCACATTGCGTAACGCTTCACAAGATAAGCCACCACCGCTAACCAGACGATCACCGTCAGGAAGAATCCTGCCCAGCTGACAATCTTTTTGCCGCGTGCCCGCTGGACATCAGCCCGTTCTGCACTGCTGATGCGAATTTCACGCGGAAGCAAACGCAGCAGGATGATCACACCCAGCGGGACGATAATGGCGTCGTCGAGTAAGCCGATAATGGGAATGAAATCAGGAATGAGATCGATGGGGCTGAGTGCATAGGCGACAATGCCAAATGCCAGCAGCTTAAACCACCAGGGGGTACGCGGATCGCGGCAGGCAAACCACAGCGTGAGCACATCGCGTTTAATTAAGCGTGCCCAGCGGCGCAAGCGCTTTAACATCCCGACTCTTCCTTATTAGTTATACTGGTCAATGGACAATATATTACCAATTTAACTTTTAAACCAGTCAGGTATATACGCAGGCAAGCAGCCGCCAGGAGATTGGCGGCGGAGTGTGTGTCAGGCTTTCATACCGATCAGTTCTTCCAGTTCTGTGTCACAGGCCGTGAACTCATCGGTAATGGTGCGAATCAACCAGTCCTGATAGCCAAAGTTTTCCCGGCGGGAATAGAGGCATTCAGAGCGGTACAACTTTTTCGGATCGCTGTTATTGACCCCATAACGATAAAAATGGACCAGCGAGTTGTCGCTATCGGGCACGGCGAGCGTGAAGCCGACTGCGCCATGACCATTATAAAAAAGGGTCACTGCATTGGTTTTACCTAAAGTTAATTTATGGATTACGTTGAATTTTTCATGCTGTAAAGCGGTATCCAAAGTACTTCTATAAGCTGTTTTCATGGTTATAGTTAAAAGTTTCTAATTTGTTAAACTATAGTTAGCCAGAAAAAAAACGCACCTGCTAACTTTGGTAGGTGTGTTGATATTTTGGATAAGTGTTTACCCGTGCCGTTTTTCTCCCCACGAGCGATGCAACATTTCATGGCGGTAGCGCATCCGCTATGATGTGCCCTTTGCAGCAGCAATCGCCAACCAGGAGAGCGGCATGAAATATATCGGCGCACACGTCAGTGCATCAGGCGGCGTAGACCAGGCAGTTATCCGTGCCCATGAACTCGAAGCCACAGCCTTTGCGCTGTTCACTAAAAATCAGCGCCAGTGGAAAGCCGCCCCGCTTTCAGGTGAAGTGATTGATGCCTTCAAAACCGCCTGCGAGAAATACAACTTCACTTCCGCGCAGATTTTGCCGCATGACAGCTACCTGATTAACCTTGGCCATCCGGTGATGGATGCGCTGGAGAAATCCCGAGAGGCGTTTCTGGATGAGATGCAGCGCGCCGAGCAATTGGGGCTGACATTGCTGAATTTCCACCCTGGCAGCCATTTGAAGCAAATTGAAGAAGAGGCGTGCCTGAAGCGCATCGCCGAATCGATCAATATCGCGCTGGATAAGACCCAGAACGTGGTGGCAGTGATTGAGAATACCGCCGGTCAGGGCAGCAATCTTGGCTTCCGTTTCGAACACCTCGCCACCATTATCGAGCACGTCGAAGATAAATCTCGCGTTGGGGTGTGTATCGATACCTGTCATGCATTTGCCGGCGGTTACGATCTGCGTACTGAAGAAGCCTGCGTGGAGACCTTCGCGGAATTTGAACGCATCGTTGGTTTCCAGTTCCTGCGCGGCATGCACCTGAATGACGCCAAAAGCACGCTCGGCAGCCGTGTGGATCGCCACCACAGCTTAGGTGAAGGCAACATTGGCAGGACGGTGTTTAGCTGGCTGATGAAGGATAAGCGCTTTGATGGCATCCCGATGATTCTGGAAACCATCAATCCGGATATCTGGAAAGATGAGATTGCGTGGCTGAAGTCGGAACAACAGGCGTAAAACAGACAGCAAAAAGGGAGCCGCAGCTCCCTTTTTCTTATCCCGTGAAAATTACGCGGCTTTCGCCAGCTCTTCTTCCGGACGTTTCAGAATCGCGTAACCGAGGCCAGCCACTGCGGTACCAATCACAATCGACATCAGATAACCCAGCACCGGGGTGATTGCACCTGGAATCAGCAGTACAAACAGACCACCGTGAGGTGCCATCAGTTTCGCGCCAACCAACATGGATACCGCGCCAGTGATTGCACCGCCGACGATGCAGCAAGGCAGCACACGCATAGGGTCACGCGCCGCAAACGGAATTGCACCTTCAGAGATGAAGCACAAGCCGAGCACCAATGCCGCTTTGCCCCCTTCCTGCTGACCTTTGTTGAACTTACGACGTGCAACAATTGTTGCCAGGCCCATCGCTAACGGTGGCACCATACCGGCGGCCATGATCGCGGCCATCGGCGCATAGGTTTGCGAACTCAGCAGGCCGACACCGAAGGCGTACGCCACTTTGTTTACCGGACCACCCATGTCGGTACACATCATGCCACCAAGGATCGCGCCCAGCAGTACCGCATTGGCGGTGCCCATGTTCGCCAGCCAGTGCGTCAGACCGCTCATGATGCCCGCAACAGGTTTACCCACCACGTAAATCATCAGCAGGCCGGTAATTAAACTCGCTACCAGCGGAATGATCAGGATCGGTTTTAACGCTTCCATACTTTGCGGCAGTTTAACTTTGCTGCTCAGCATCTTCGCGGCGTAACCGGCAATGAAGCCAGCGATGATACCGCCAAGGAAACCGGCGTTAATGCTGGTGGCGATCATACCGCCAATCAGACCCGGAGTCAGACCCGGACGGTCGGCAATCGAGAAAGCAATAAAGCCTGCCAGTACCGGTACCATCAACGCGAAGGCACTGCCGCCACCAATCTGCATCAGCGCAGCCGCTAAGGTGCCCTGCTCTTTAAATGCGGTGATACCAAAGGCAAAGGAGAGCGCGATGCTCAAACCTCCCGCTACAACCATCGGCAGCATGTAGGACACGCCGGTCAGCAGGTGACGATAAGCACCGGCTTTCTCTTTGCTGTCGCTTTGCGTGCTGGCAGACGCGTTGCCGCTCGGTTGATAGGTTTTGGCTTCAACCTGCGCTTTATCCAGTTCCTGCGCGGTTTTCTTCAGCGCCAGGCTGGTTGAGGTGCGGTACATCGGCTTGCCTGCGAACTTCGCCAGGTCCACATCGATATCCGCCGCCACGATCACCAGATCGGCCGCCGCCACCTCTTCAGGGGTGATGGCATTGCCTGCACCCACGGAACCGCGGGTTTCGACTTTCACCCACCAGCCGCGTTTAGTGGCTTCTGCCTGAATCGCCTCAGCCGCCATAAAGGTGTGCGCTACGCCGGTTGGACAAGCGGTAACCGCGACAATGCGTTTCTGACCGGTGCTCTGAGCGGCAGCCGGTGCAGCAACCGCCGTAGCCGATTGCCAGACTTTGGCACTGGCTTTAGCCTGATTAATAGCCGCCAGCGGATCGCGCAGCGCCTGCTGCACATCCACCAGCGCCACGGATTTGCCTGCCAGTTGTGCATCGTTCGGCACAGCATGGCCAGCAACCAATACCAGTTCAGCATCGGCCGCGTTGTCAGTCAGCGTCAGGCCAGCCTGTGCTGCGGTTGCGCGCAGACGTTCTAAAGCCAGATGTCCTGATGCCAGTCCCAGTGAAGAATCTTTTATCAGCAGCGTTTTCATTATCGCTCTCCTGCTGTTAGTTAACGGGTTGTAAGTCGACGCGCGCCATCATCGCGGCCAACTGGGTACGATCGGTCACACCAACGTTGCTCTGGCTCACCGCCATCGCAGCCACTGCGGTAGCCAGCCGCAAAGTATGCTCGCTGGATTCACGCATCAGCAGCCCGTAAATCAGGCCGCCGACCATTGAATCTCCCGCGCCTACGGTGCTGACCACTTCACAGGCTGGTGGTTTGGCAATCCATTCGCCAGAGGCGTTGACCCACAGTGCGCCTTCCGCACCAAGGGAAATCACCACATGGGCAATGCCCTGCTCACGCAGTTCATGCGCGGCTTCAATCACATCCTGCAAGGTTGGCAGTTTGCGGTCGGCCCAGATTTCCAGTTCACGACGGTTCGGCTTCACCAGCCATGGCGCGGCTTTCAGCCCCGCCACCAGCGCTTCACGACTGCTGTCGAAAATAATGCACGGACACAGGGTGCGCAGATCGCTCATCCATTTGGTGAACGCTTCGGGTGCCACGCCCGCGGGCAAGCTGCCGCTGACGCATACCATGTCGAACTGTCCCAGCCAGGTCAGTGAATCGGCAGTGAAGCGATCCCAGTCCTGCGCGGTGACGTTAAAGCCAGAGAAATTCAGGTCGGTGACTTCACCGTCTTTTTCCGTCAGCTTGACGTTGATGCGGGTACGGCCCTGCACCACCTGAAAACGGTTGGCGATACCCAGCTCGCTAAACAGCTGCTGGAAGCCATCCTGGTTCTCTTTGCCGAGGAATCCACCGACGGTGACGTCGATACCCAGGTCTTTCAGCACTTTGGCAACGTTGATGCCTTTACCCGCCGCGTGCAGACCGGTGGTTTTCACCAGGTTAACTTCGCCACGTTCGATTTCTGGCGTATAGCCCACCAGATCGTAAGCGGGATTCAATGTGATCGTGGCAACGCGGCGGCTCATGCGACCCCCTCGCCCAGGCCAGAATTGATGGCCTCTTCGATGGCATTCAGCGCCTGCTGTGCATCTTCACCGCTTGCGGTAAAGCGCAGGCGATGGCCTTTTTTCACGCCCAGCGCGACAACTTTCATCAGGCTGCGTCCGTTGGCCGGTTTGCCGCTGCCGTCAAGGTTGGTGACGGTGATGTCACTGTTGAACTGTTTAATGACCGTAACCAGCGCAGTACCCGGACGTGCGTGCAGTCCGTGCTCGTTGCGGATAGTAAATTCAGCCACCAGTTGATCCGCGCTTTCGTCCACTTCACTGGTCAGCAGCGCGAGGATGCCTGCCGCGTCGGCTTTCAGCAGACGTTCAGCTTTGTTGCTCAGCAGCAGATTGCTCAGATAACCCAGCACTTCCAGCGGACGATCGTCAGTGGCGGCCACGGTCAACAGCAGCGCCACATTTTCGCCCTGATGCACGAATGGCGTGGCGGTACGGCTGACTGCAATGGCGCTACCAAGGTTGCCATTGGCGCTGTCACTCAGCCAGATGCCCTGTCCGAGGCTCAGCGGCGTACGCGAAACCGCATCCGCCACAAACGCCGCTTCAACAGCTCCTGCTGCCTGTAAACGTCCAGCGTTCAGCGCCTGCAAGGTGATGAGATCGTTGGCTGCAACGTCAACCGCAATCAGCGAGGTATCGAATTTGAACTCAGCCGCCTGCTTTTCACCCATCAGGATGGCACGGAGATCTTCGGCTGAGGCGGTTTTCAACTGCTCAGCAATGCTGTCATCGCTTAATACGTGAGTCAGCTGGCGCAGCAGCGCAAGATGTTCATCTGATTTTGCCGCGATACCGATGGCGACATAAGCCGTTTGCCCGTCACCCCACTCCACGCCCTGCGGGAACTGATAAACCTGTACGCCGGTCTTCAGCACCATATCGCGCGTATCGGTGGTGCCATGCGGAATGGCAATACCATTACCCAGGAAAGTGGTGGTCTGCTGTTCGCGCGCCAGCATGCCGTTAACGTAGCCTTCCGACACATTACCGGCTGCGGTTAACGCAGCGGCAACCTGACGGATAGCCTCTTCTTTATTTTGTGCACGGGCACCGGTATGGATGGCCTGAACGTCGAGCTGGAACATATTTCTCCTCGCTTGCTGAAATTGAATCGTTTCAGCTTAATGGCGAAAAATTACGCTGTACTTCTCGGGGCTTACCGAGAAGACAACGCTGAAACGTTTCAGGGAATATGGTACAGCATGAGAAAGCAGGCAAGAAAATGCGCGATCGGCGTAGCAGATTTTTGATGTTCCGCACACTTCAGATCGGATTTAAGATTTTTCAGGCCTGTACGGCTGACGTCATTGCTGTAACGCATGGGTCACATAAGGCAAATTCTTCAGCACCGCGTCAGCAATTTAAGGCGCGGTATCTGCTTCGAGTTGTAACAGGAAGGTCATCGCGGCTTCGCGACTGCTGCCGCACATCTCTGCGCTGGGCTGTAAACCCGCACAGACTGCGGGACGCAGCGGAGAACCAAAAATTTTGCAGCGCTGATTGTCATCCAGCTGAACGCAGCGGGTATTCGCCGGTTTGCCCTGGGGCATGCCGGGAATCGGGGAAGAGATTGAGGGGGCTGTGCAACAGGCACCGCACTGGTCACGACAATACATCATGCGCTCCTGAGGATTTCGTCGCGACAATAGCAGGCTGATGACGGGAATGCCATGCGCGGACAACAATTTTACACTGCCTCCCTTGCCTGTTTTTCACGGCGCGAGTAACGTGGCGCGCATTAACCTTTTCACAGCGAGTTATCCCCATGCCAAAGGCAAATGAAATCAAAAAAGGAATGGCTGTTACCTGGAACGGCAAACTGTTGCTGGTAAAGGACATTGATGTCCAGAGCCCAAGCGCACGCGGTGCTGCCACCCTCTATAAGATGCGTTTTACCGACGTGCGCACTGGCCTGAAAGTGGAAGAGCGCTTCAAGGGTGACGATATTATCGATGCCATTCAGCTTAGCCGTCGCGCCGTGACCTTCTCTTATATAGACGGTGACGAGTACGTGTTTATGGATGATGAAGATTACACGCCCTATAGCTTCAAGAAAGATCAGATTGAAGAAGAGCTGTTGTTCATCCCTGAAGGCGGCATTCCTGGCATCCAGGTATTAACCATGGAAGGTCAGGTGCTGGCGCTGGAACTGCCACAGACGGTGGATATGGAAATTGTCGATACTTCACCGGGCATTAAAGGCGCTTCCGCCAGCGCACGCACCAAACCCGCGGGCATGAGCACCGGCTTGTCGATCCAGGTACCGGAATACCTGAGCAATGGCGATCGCATCCGTATTCACGTGGCTGAACGCCGCTATATGAGTCGCGCGGACTAACCGCACGATTTTATCCGGCCGCTGAAGGTTGTTATAGTATAACAACGTCGTGCGCGCCGGGTATGTTGTCCGCGCGCCTGAAAATGGAGCCTGTAATGACGCGCGTTAATGTAATCACCGGATTTCTCGGCAGCGGCAAAACCACGACCCTGCTGCATCTGTTAGCCCACAAACCGGCCAATGAGAATTGGGCGATTCTGGTCAACGAGTTTGGCGAAGTAGGCATCGACGGCGCATTGCTCGCCGATCGGGGTGCCACGCTGAAGGAAATTCCTGGCGGTTGCATGTGTTGTGTGAACGGCCTGCCGCTGCAGGTCGGACTCAATATGCTGTTAAAGCAAAATAAGCCCGATCGTCTGATTATCGAACCCACCGGCCTTGGCCACCCTAAACAACTGCTGGATATGCTGCGCGCCGCTGTGTATCAACCCTGGATTCAGGTTGATGCCACCATCACGCTGCTTGATGCGCGCCAGTTAGCCGACACGCGCGTCGTCGAGAATGAAAACTTCCGCGATCAACTGACCGCCGCCGATATTATCGTCGCCAATAAGAGCGATCGCTGGAGCGAGGAAGATCGTCAGCGCTTGCAGCAGTGGCAACAGGACAACCTGGGCGATCGCCAACTGGTCGAGTCGGCCTGGGGTAAAGTCGACCCCGCCCTGCTCAGCCAGCCCGCGTTGACGGATCGTGCGGTTCCTGAAGCGGCCCATCATCATCATACTTCACGTCCAAAAGGACTGGCAGCACTGAAACTTGAGGGTTCCGCACGTTGGCGCCGTGCATTAAATGAAGGCCAGGGCTATGCTTCCTGTGGCTGGATTTTTGATGGTGATACGGTGTTCGATACCATCCCGGCGCTAGAGTGGGCGCGGCTTGCACCGGTGGATCGCGTCAAAGGTGTACTGCGCACACCAGACGGTCTGGTGAACATTAATCGTCAGGGTGACGACTTCTTTATGGAAACGCGCCCCACCACACCGCCGGACAGCCGTATCGAGTTAATCCACCACCAATCTGTGGACTGGAACGTTTTGCAATCAACCTTGTTGAAGATTCGTTTAAATTAGCTGCGTTAGGTTGCCCCGTTATTTTTCTTTTTGAGTCTATTTTTTATGCGCGCGTCTCGTTTAATCACCATCCTGCTGCTGAATGCATTGGGGATCATGCTGTTCTTCTCGTGGTATCTGCCGCCAGACCATGGTTTCTGGTTTGGTATTGATAAAGCCATCTTCTTTAGCTTTAACGATAAGATGGTGGATCACCACGGTTTCGCTTTGCTGGTGGCGATCACCAATTACCGTGGCTTTGATGCGGTATCGCTGCTGGCGATGGGTCTGCTGTATCTGTGGTTCTGGCGTCGTGAAACGCCACAGGGCCGCCGCCGCATGCTGGCCATTGGTATCACCATGCTGCTCACCGCCGTGGTGCTCAATCAACTAGGTCATTTGATTCCTGTGCAACACGCCAGCCCAACGCTGTTCTTTGACAACGTGCATCGCGTGAGTGAACTGACAGGGATTCCGGCGAAAGATGCCTCCAGCAATAGCTTCCCGGGCGATCACGGCATGATGCTGATTATTTTTGCCTGCTTTATGTGGCGTTATTTCGGCTTCCGCGCCTTCCTGATGGGATTAGTGATTGTGGTGGTGTTTGCCCTGCCGCGCGTGATGGCGGGTTCTCACTGGTTTACGGATATTGCGGTGGGATCGATGTCGGTGATTCTGGTGGGATTGAGCTGGTGCTTATTAACCCCACTCAGTGACAAACTGGTAAATTGGCTCAATCGCACCCTGCCAGGGAAATATAAGCCACGCACATAATTGTTAAGCGCGGATGACATTAAGCAGAAAAGTCGATCATCCGCGCTTATCGAATTCAGAAATACATTATTAGCAGGCTAACGTTTTTCTATTAAAAGAAAACATTATGATGCAAAACGCGTAACAATCGCCTTTTTCCTGGCTTGTCCAGCCAGAAGCCTCTCAAAATCAGCCCTAGCGCCGGAATTAGCCCCTGAAAACCCGCCTTATTGGCTATTAAATCGCTACCAATCGTTGATAAAGTAACCATTGTGTTACGGATTGATTTCACATCAATAAAAGCTATAAAAATTTATATAAAAGCACTCGCCACGCGGTCTGTAATCGGTTAACCTCAAACGCGATTACTTAGAGTGCAGCATAAAATTCGGTGCCTTATGCAACAAAAATGTGTTCATTAACACATTTTAGTAATTAAGGAATTGTCTTAAGCCTTAGCTCTTATTAATCTCAAACCCGTTTTGTCATCTGGCTGGCGACATTGTGTCGTAAGGACTTCAAAGGAACACACGTATAATGGTCAAGTCTCAACCAATACTGAGATACCTCAGGCGGATCCTTCCCGCAGTAGCATTAGCAACACTCTTATCGGCATGTAGTAGTACGCATAACGGTCAGAACGCGAATAACGAGAATCATGAAGTTAACAACCAGAATGGTTTTTTACTTCAAGCGTCTCAGGACGAATTTGAACAAATGGTGCAGAATGTGGACGTTAAGTCCCGCATCATGGAACAGTACAGTGACTGGAAAGGTGTTCGTTATCGCTTAGGCGGCGACACCAAACGCGGCATTGATTGTTCTGCTTTTGTTCAGCGCACCTTTCGCGAGCAGTTCGGTTTAGATTTACCCCGTTCAACGTCAGAACAGCAGGATACGGGCAAAGAGATTTCTCGCGGCAAACTGCGCCCGGGTGATTTAGTCCTGTTCCGTGCCGGTTCTACCGGACGACACGTTGGCATCTATCTGGGTAACGATAACTTCGTTCACGCGTCCACCAGCAGTGGTGTGATGATCTCCAGTTTAAACGATAGTTACTGGAAAACGCGTTACCGTGAAGCCCGCAGGGTTTTAGCTAAAAACCCTAGCTAACGTATCCTTTTGAAGATCCTCTCAGCCAGAGAATCAGAAAACGCTGCCCAGGCAGCGTTTTTTTTCGCCTGCCGTTTCTTAACGCAAATCCGATAGATAAAAAGTAATTGAGAATCAGAAATATAACGAGACTTTTCGCGCGTCCTCGTTATATTCTCGTTTGCTTACTGGCAGCAAATTGTTGCGTCTTCGTCGGCTGAAAAAACCCGTCCTGATGCAATGTTTTACGCCAGACACCAGCGAGCAGTAGTGCACGATTTACATAATAATAATGGCGCCATAAAGGGGAATGCACTCCATGCCACTGTCGGGGACGTTAAAACGTCATGCAACCTATTCGCGCCGTATCGCCTGGAGTAGTGCGATCATCGGCAGTGTGTTCTTTCTGTTGTTTGTCATCGTACTGCTGACGCTCACCTGGCAAAAACGAGTACAACAACATGAACAGTTGCTGATCCATAGCCGCGACGATCTACAACAGGTGATGTCGACCCTGGTGGATACCCTTTATCCATTGCAACAATACACCCAGCTTGAATGCAGTAGCGTCAGCCGCGAACTCACTTCACGTGCCGCCTTTGCCGGCAATATCCGCGCGATTTTGCTGGTACGTAACAGTAATGCCTATTGTTCATCTGCTACCGGCGCCTTTCTGCTGCCTGCGAATGATATTTCGCCACAATCGGAACTGGAGCGCGATCGCGATTTACGCTTACTGGAAGGCACGCCCCTCTTGCCAACCAAACCGGCGCTGGCGTTGTGGATGAAGAATCCAGGCTCAGCTGAGACCGGCATTCTCGCCACCATGAATATCAGCCTGACGCCTTATCAGTTGCTGGCTTCTTATCATCCCGAAATCACCGGTATGGCGTTGGTGATTGGCGATAAAGCCCTGCTGAGTGGCAAGAATCAGGTGGTGAACATCCACGATTTACCACCAGCCTTGAAAGAAATGAGTTTTAAAGATAATGGCATGCGCTTCGTGCTGTACGGTACGACGCTGGCGCAACGCGATTATCATCTGATCCTGCTGACCGGCCTCCTTTCAGCCCTGTTTATAAGTGCGGGTAGCTGGCTGCTGCTGACGCTGTATCAGCGTCCTGGCAAAGAGATTATGCAGGGCATTAAACGTGGTCAGTTTCATGTTGAATATCAGCCCCTGGTCACCGCCCACGATGGGCAACCGTATGGCGTTGAAGCACTACTGCGCTGGACACATCCCACCGAGGGAATGATTCCCCCCGATGCCTTTATTAGCAACGCCGAAGCGCAAAATCTGATTATTCCCCTGACTCAGCATTTGTTTAAGCTGGTGGCACGCGATGCGAAGTTCCTCTGCCAGCAACTGCCGCGCGGCACGCGTATGAGCCTGAACCTTTCCCCTCTGCATCTCGCATCAGAAAGTTTTCGTCAGCATGTGCAGGAGTGGATTGCCGACATGCCAAAAGACCACTTCAACTATGTTTTTGAAATCACCGAACGCACCATGGTGGGCGAAAGAAATGCTGGCGAGATTTTTGCCTGGCTGCATGAGCAGGATATTAAAATTGCCATTGATGACTTCGGCACTGGCCACAGCGCATTGATCTATCTTGAACGCTATCCGTTTGATTACCTCAAAATCGATCGCGGTTTTGTACAGAGTATTGGTACCGAAACGGTGACCTCACCGGTACTGGACGCGGTATTGCTGCTGGCGAAGAAGCTCAATCTCAAAACCGTGGCAGAAGGTGTTGAAACCGGCGATCAGGCAGCGTGGCTGGTGAACCGTGGGGTGACACATCTGCAGGGATATTTATTCAGCCGCCCGCTGCGTCCGGAAAACCTGATTAGTTATTACCAACGTCAGGCAGCACTCGGTTAACGTCACGCTATCGTCACGAAACTGCTACCATTCAGTGCGGATTATTTAAGGAGAGCGCCCCACTTATGCTGCTGCGTCTTGTCACCGCATTGTTGGTTTGTAGCGCCATCGCGCCACTGCATGCGGAAACCATCAATGAGAGTTATGCCTTTGCCAAGCTGGGCGAACCGAAGTATGTGGTGAATTTCACCCATTACGATTACGCAAATCCCGCTGCGCCTAAAGGCGGCAAGATGACCATCGCGGTGGTGGGCACTTACGATAACTTCAATCGCTTTGCTTCACGCGGTAATCCTGGCGTCGGCACCGATACGCTGTATGACGGGCTGTTCACCACCTCCGATGATGAGCCAGGCAGCTACTATCCCTTGATTGCTGAATCCGCCCGCTATCCATCCGACTATCACTGGATGGAAGTGTCCATCAATCCGCATGCGCGTTTTCAGGACGGCAGCCCGATCACCGCGAAAGATGTTGCCTTCACCTTCCAGAAATTTATGACCGAAGGGGTGCCACAATTTCGCGTGGCGTTTCGTGGGGTTGAAGTAAAAGCGCTCAACAATCTCACCGTGCGTATCGACATGCCGAAACCGGACAAGGACATGATCCTGAGCTGGTTAACGCTGCCGGTATTGCCGCAAGCCTTCTGGCAGAATAAAAAATTCAACGAGCCGATCGGCTATCCCCCGCTTTCCAGCGGCCCCTATCGCATCACGTCTTATAAGCCAGGTCAGTTCATTCAATACAGTCGGGTCAAAAACTACTGGGCGGCAAATCTGCCGGTCAATCGGGGACGTTTTAACTTTGATACGCTGCGCTACGATTATTATCTTGACGACAACGTCGCTTTCGAAGCCTTCAAAGCCGGCGCCTCCGATCTGCGCGAAGAGGGGTCGGCGAAGAAGTGGGCCACACAATACCGTGGGCGCAACTTTGATAGCCACGCCATCGTGAAATCGACCACGCCAAATACCGTCTCTACCGATACTCGCTGGCTGGCCTTTAACAATGAAAAACCGCTGTTTGCCGATCGTCGTGTGCGTGAGGCGCTGACGCTGGCATTTGATTTCGAGTGGATGAACAAAGCGCTGTTTTACGGGGCCTACAAACGCACTGACAGCTATTTCCAGAACACCGCTTATGCAGCCAAAGGCTACCCGAAAGCCGACCAGCTCATTCTGCTGGCACCGTATAAAGCACAGTTGCCTGCTGAAGTGTTCAACAACGAATACGCACCGCCGCGTTCAGAAGGTAGCGGCTTCGATCGCGGTAATCTGCTAAAAGCCATGACGCTGCTGAAAGAAGCGGGCTGGCAGATTAAAAATCAGCAGCTGGTGAACGATAAAACCGGTCAGCCCTTCCGCTTTGAACTGCTGATGCGCAGCGGCACGCAGAACGACTGGGCACTGCCGTTCCAGCATAGCTTGCAGCGTCTGGGGATTCAGGTAGAGTTGCGGCAAATTGATAGCTCGCAGTATTTGCGCCGTTTGCGCGAAGGCGATTACGATATGATCCCCTCGCTTTATTACGCAATGCCTTCGCCTTCCACCAGCCTGCGTACCATTTGGCAGTCGCAATACATCGACTCCTCCTGGAACACCCCTCGGGTGAAAGATCCCATCGTGGACCATTTCGTGCAGGAGATTGTCGATCATCAGGGCGATGAAAAAGCGCTGCTGCCGCTGGGTCAGGCGCTGGATCGTATTCTGTTATGGAATGCCTATATGATCCCGATGTGGTACAACGCCGAACAGAGGCTGGCATACTGGGATAAATTTTCCCGCCCTGAAATCAAACCCGCGTATGCAACCGGGTTAGAGAACTGGTGGTATGACGTGAACAAAGCCGCACAATTGCCGGCCGACAGACGCTGAGGAGAGCGGTTTGGGTTCCTATTTCCTGCGCAGGTTGCTGCTGATTATTCCCACACTGTGGGCGATCATCACCCTGAACTTTTTTATCGTGCAGATTGCGCCCGGTGGACCGGTGGATCAGGCGCTGGCGAATGCGCAATTTGGTCATAGCTCCGGTTTTTCCTCGGGTAGTGCTGGAGATGTCGGCGGTCGCGGTGCGCTGGCGCATGATAATCCGGGCGACAGCCAATATCGCGGCGCGCGTGGCCTTGATCCTGAGGTGATCGCCGAGATCAAACACCGCTACGGTTTTGATAAACCGCTGCTGCAGCGCTATGGCGAAATGCTGTGGAACTATATTCGTTTTGATTTTGGCGACAGTTTGTTCCGTAGCGCCTCGGTGCTGCAGCTGATCAAAGAGAGCTTGCCGGTTTCCATCAGCCTGGGCTTGTGGAGTACGTTGATCATTTATCTGGTCTCGATTCCGTTAGGGATTAAAAAGGCAGTGAGCAACGGCAGCGCTTTCGATATCTGGAGCAGTACCTTTATCATCATTGGATACTCCATCCCGGCCTTTCTCTTCGGCATCATGCTGATTGTGCTGTTTGCCGGGGGCAGCTATTTCGACTGGTTCCCGCTACGCGGTCTGACCTCGCCGCAGTTTGATACGCTGCCGTGGTACAGCAGGATTGGCGACTATCTCTGGCACATCACGCTGCCGGTTCTGGCCACGGTGATCGGCGGTTTTGCCACGCTCACTATGCTGACCAAAAACTCATTCCTCGATGAGATCCGCAAACAATATGTGGTCACCGCACGCGCCAAAGGACTGGATGAAAAACGTATTTTATACGGCCACGTGTTTCGCAACGCCATGCTGCTGGTGATAGCCGGTTTCCCTGCCACCTTTATCAGCATGTTCTTTACCAGTTCGGTCTTGATTGAAGTGATGTTCTCCCTCAACGGACTCGGCTTGCTGGGTTACGATGCCACTATTCAGCGCGACTATCCGGTGATGTTTGGCACGCTGTATATCTTTACGCTGATTGGCTTGTTGATGAATATTCTCAGCGATCTGACCTATACGCTGGTCGATCCGCGCATCGATTTTGAGGGGCGCTAATGGGTTTATCGCTAATCAACCAGCAGCGCTGGCAACGCTTTCGCCATAACCGCCGTGGTTACTGGTCGCTGTGGATTTTTTTGCTCATTTTTGTGCTTTCACTCGGTGCGGAGTTACTGGCCAATGACAAGCCACTGCTGGTGCACTACCAGCAGCGCTGGTACATGCCGCTGCTGTTCAATTACAGCGAGAGTGATTTTGGCGGCGACTTTGCCACCCCGGCCGATTACCAGGACCCGTGGCTAAAACAGCGGATCGATCAGCAGGGATGGGCGCTGTGGGCACCGATTCGTTTCAGTGACAGCACCATTAATTTCGCCACGGATGTGCCCTTCCCTTCTCCGCCCTCGAAGCAGAACTGGCTGGGTACTGACGCTAATGGTGGTGATGTACTGGCGCGTTTACTGTACGGCACACGCATCTCGCTGCTGTTTGGTATCTTACTGACGCTGTTCTCCAGCGTGATCGGCATCGTGATCGGCGCCGTGCAGGGCTATTTTGGCGGCCGCGTCGATCTGGTTGGTCAGCGTCTGATTGAAGTGTGGTCTGGTATGCCGTCGCTGTTTTTATTGATTCTGCTCTCCAGTGTGATTCAACCCGGCTTCTGGTGGCTATTGCTGGTCACCGTGGTGTTTGGCTGGATGAGCCTGGTGAGCGTAGTGCGGGCCGAGTTTCTGCGCACGCGTAACTTTGATTATGTGCGTGCGGCGCGCGCGCTCGGCGTGAGTGACGGACGCATTATGCTGCGTCACATGCTGCCGAACGCCATGGTGGCCACGCTGACCTTCCTGCCCTTTATTTTATGCGGTTCGATTACCACCCTGACCTCACTGGATTTCCTTGGCTTCGGCCTGCCGGTGGGTTCTCCTTCGCTGGGTGAACTGCTGTTACAGGGCAAAAACAACTTACAGGCGCCGTGGCTGGGACTTTCCGGCTTCTTCGCCCTCGCGCTGATCCTCTCGCTGTTGATCTTTATCGGTGAAGCGGTACGTGATGCTTTTGATCCAAGTCGGGGGGTGAAATGAGCCTGTTAAGCGTCAATCATCTCGCCGTGGCCTTCAATCAGCGCCGCGTGTTGGAAGATATCTCTCTGCAGATTGAGGCCGGTGAAACCCTGGCGCTGGTCGGTGAATCCGGTTCAGGAAAAAGCGTCACCGCGCTCTCGATTATGCGCCTGCTGCCGCAACCACCTGTGACCTATCCGCAAGGTGAGATCCTATTCAATGGCCAAAGCATCTTGCAGGCCAGCGAACGCGAGATGCGCGGCCTGCGCGGCAACCAGATGGCGATGATTTTCCAGGAACCGATGGTGTCGCTCAACCCGCTGCACAACGTTGAGAAGCAGCTGTATGAAGTGCTGTCTCTGCATCGCGGGATGCGCAAAGAAGCGGCGCGCGGCGAAATTCTTAGCTGTCTCGATCGCGTTGGCATCCGCAATGCAGCATCACGCCTCGGCGATTTCCCGCATCAGCTGTCCGGCGGAGAGCGTCAGCGCGTGATGATTGCCATGGCGTTACTGACGCAACCAAAACTGCTGATTGCCGATGAGCCCACCACCGCGCTGGATGTCACGGTACAGGCACAGATTCTGCGCTTGCTGCGTGAACTGCAGCGTGAACTGAATATGGGCATGCTATTCATCACCCACAACCTCAATATCGTCCGCCAGCTGGCGCATCGCGTTACGGTGATGCGCAATGGTCAGGAAGTGGAACACAACCTTTGCAAGCCACTGTTTAGCCAGCCACAGCATCCCTATACACGCGAATTACTCGCCGCAGAGCCGGATGGCCAACCGGTGCCGCTTATCGATACCCAACCGCTGCTGCAGGTCAAAAACCTGCACGTGGGCTTTCCGATTAAACGCGGATTGTTCAAACGCAGCGTGGCGGAAAAAACCGTGCTCAGCGATCTCAACTTCACACTGCGCCGGGGTGAAAGCCTTGGTTTGGTGGGGGAATCCGGTTCAGGCAAAAGCACCACCGGATTGGCGCTGCTGCGTTTGATTGCCGCGCGCGGTGAGATTTGGTTTGACGGTCAGCCGCTGCATAGCCTATCGCGTAAACAGCTTTTGCCGCTGCGTCCGCATATTCAGGTGGTGTTTCAGGATCCCAACTCATCACTCAATCCGCGCATGACGGTACAGCAGGTGATTGCAGAAGGGCTGGCAGTACATCGCCCTGAATTAAGTGCCGCCGAGCAGGAAGCGAAAGTGATCGCCGTGATGCAGGAAGTGGGGCTGGATGCGGAAAGCCGTTCACGCTACCCCGCAGAGTTTTCCGGTGGTCAACGTCAGCGCATCGCTATTGCCAGAGCGCTGATTCTGGAGCCGCAATTAATCGTGCTGGATGAACCGACCTCTTCGCTGGATCGCTCAGTGCAGAAGCAAATTCTCACCCTGCTGCGCCGTTTACAGCAGCAGCACCAGTTAGCGTATCTGTTTATTAGCCATGATTTGCAGGTGGTGCGCGCACTCTGCCATCAGCTAATTGTGCTGCGCCAGGGTGAAGTGGTGGAACAGGGAGAATGCGAAGCGTTGTTTAACGCACCGGCCAGCGATTATACGCGTCAGCTTTTAGCCTCCGCGCAGGGCGAATCGTTAACTCAGTGACCTTCAAAGGTTTCCGCGATGGCAACGCCCTGATTTTTCAGGCAGCAGTTGGTAGTGCTTTCGTCGCCACGCTGAATCAGTAAACAGGGCTGCCCTTCACACAGGGCAATTTTGCATTCGACCTGAATCTGCGCCAGCGTCTCTTGCAGCTGGTGCAGAATTTCCAGCGCCGGATGGCCATCGTGGCTTAACAGACGCAATGCGACGAGATCTTCATCGTGCACACCGTTGACCGCTTCCTGACGTTCAATTTCACCGACATGGTCGGCTGACCAACGATAATGTTGCGGTAAGCGATGCATAACCGAAAGTTGCAGCATAATTACAGTCCCCAGAGACGTTAACGCTTATTCACGACGACGGCGATTACGCAGTGAATCCCTACCTGGTAAACTCAGAATACGGACGTCAAGGTTTGCCTTCTCGTTTTAAACACAAAGCATGTAGCAAAGTTATTATTTGCGAGCTTTCTCGCATTTATGCCTATGTGTACCTTGTTCGGCGGCAGTTAACAATCATTTTAGACGCAATATAGTTACTTTTTTACACCTAAATTTTCACATTATGGAAACATTAAGCATAACGAATATGTGGGGATTCGCGAGTGAACGTGAAGAATTGATCGCATACTGCAAGAGAGAATGTGATAACGGCGCGGTTTTTTATTCGCGATTTCAATGGCTCTAAAAACCAGTGAACTCCGCGATCAACCGCGCCGTGAGAGGAAAGAGCAGATTTACGCGTGGCGTGGACGTGCGGCGTAGCTAAACAGCACAATGGATACGGTTGCGCACAGGGCAATGGTCGCCACCATCGGCCAGGCGCTGTTAATACTCACCAGTGACAGCAATGCCCCCACCAGCGCACCCACGCCAAAGCGCAAAGTACCGGCCAGTGACGATGCGGTGCCCGCCATATGCGGAAACTCATCGAGAATCACCGCCATCGCGTTCGAAGAAACCGTCGAGACGCAGCCGATAAACATCGCCACGCCAAACACCAGCGACAGGAAACCTAAATCCAGCGCGCTGGCAATCAGCAGCCAGATGCCCATCGCAAACTGTATGATCAGTCCGATACGGAACATCGCCAAAGGCCCGAAGCGGCGTACCGCGCGGCTGTTGATCAGCGTCATGACAAACAGGAACACCACGTTAAGGCCAAAGTAGTAGCCAAAGTTTTGCGGTGAAACGTGATTCACTTCGATGTAAACAAAAGGCCCGGCGTTGAGGAAGGTAAACAATCCCGCAAAGGAGAAGCCGCTTGCCAGCATGTAGCTGAACGCACGTTTATGGCGCACCAGCGCGACGAAGTTACTCAGCGTGGTTCGCAAATGGAAGCGCTGCCGCTGTTCAGGCTTGAGCGTCTCGCGGATCTGCGTCACCACCAGTACGGTAGTGATCAATGCGGCCACAGCCAGCGTCCAGAATATCGCGTGCCAGTTCCACAGCAGTAACAGCCAACCGCCGATAATGGGTGCCAGTAACGGTGCAATGGTGGTGACCAGCATGACAAACGACATCATGCGCGAGAAATCCTCTTTCGAGTAACTGTCTCGCATCAGCGCGTTAATCACCACGCTGGCCGCTGCCGCCGACAAGCCGTGCAGGAAGCGCATAAAGATCAGTTGATCAATGGACTGCGACAAGGCACATGCCGCCGCGGCGCAGGCAAAGATCAGCGTGCCCAGCACAATCACCGGTTTACGTCCGTAGCTGTCCGCCAGCGGGCCATACACCAACTGCCCGATAGCAAAGCCCAGGATGTACAGGTTCAGCGTCATCTGCACGCTGCCTGCCGAAACGGCAAATTCGCGTGCGATTTGCGGCATAGCCGGCAAATACATATCAATGGAGAGCGGCATCAGCATCGCCAGCAATCCCAGAATCACGACCAACCCTACCGGTGAATTCTTTTCCTTACGCACCGCTTTCTCCCGCTATTTGCGTTTTTTCAGCTCTTCTGGCAGGCCGATGCTGTCGACCTCTTCTTCCGTGAGTTCACGGTATTCACCTTCAGCCAGGTCGTCATCCAGCACGATCTCGCCAATGCTTTCGCGATGCAGCGCGGACACATGATTACCCATCGCGGCAAACATGCGTTTGACCTGATGATAGCGGCCTTCCGTGATGGTTAAACGAGCGGCTTTTTCATCGAGGATTTCCAGCACCGCCGGTTTGGTCAGTTCTTTCTCATTGTGCAGTTGAATCCCCGTCGCAAACTTCTCCACCAACGCAGGGTCAATCGGTTCTTCTACCTCAACCAGATAGGTTTTTTCGAGGTGATGGCGCGGAGAGGTAATACGGTGTGACCATTGACCATCGTCCGTCAGCAGCACCAAACCGGTGGTATCGATATCCAGACGGCCCGCCGCATGCAGCTTAAAGGCAGCCGGTTCTTCCATGAAAAACAATACGGTAGGATGATCGGGATCGTCAGTGGAGCAGACATAGCCCTGCGGCTTATTCAGCATGAAGTAGCGTGGACCGGTTTGCACCACCAGTGGGTTGCCGTCGTATTCGATTTCGTCGTCTGGCAACACTTTGTAGCCCGCGTCGCGAACCACTTCGCCGTTAATGGTGACTTTCCTGGCGCGGATTTCGCGGCCAGCGATAGCACGGCTGACTTCCAGCTGCTGAGATATGAATTTTTCGAGTCGCATGAATTCGCTTTTGCCTGTTACTACGGAGGGAACTGAAACGGCGTTTTTAAACCGTTAAAAAAGTGTGGGCAGTATAGCTTGATCCTTCGCCTGCTAACAGTACCGCGCCTGCGTTTCAGCTGTTTTCATGGCATAATGCGTGCCCGTTTGAAAAAAAAGTTTGCTCAGATGTCCTTCACCCTGCGCCCGTACCAGCAAGAGGCGGTTGACGCCACACTCCAGCATTTTCGCCGCCACGATACGCCCGCCGTGATTGTGCTGCCGACGGGTGCCGGTAAAAGTCTGGTGATCGCTGAACTGGCGCGCATTGCCCGAGGCCGCGTGCTGGTGCTGGCGCATGTGAAAGAGCTGGTCGAGCAGAACCACAGCAAATATCAGGCGTATGGTCTGGAAGCCGATATTTTTGCCGCCGGTTTGCAGCGCAAACAAAGCGAAAGCAAAGTGGTATTTGGCAGCGTGCAATCCGTGGCGCGCAATCTGGATCGCTTCAACAGCGCCTTTTCTCTGGTGATCGTCGATGAGTGCCACCGCATCAGCGACAACGAAGAGAGTCAGTATCAGCAGCTGTTCGCCCATCTGCGGCAGCATAATCCGCAACTGCGTCTGCTGGGGCTCACCGCGACGCCCTTTCGCCTCGGTAAAGGCTGGATTTATCAGTTTCACTATCACGGCATGGTGCGCGGCGATCAGCACGCGCTATTCCGTGATTGCATCTATGAATTACCACTGCGCTATATGATCAAACACGGCTTCCTTGTGCCGCCCGAACGGCTGGACATGCCGGTGGTGCAGTACGATTTCAGCCGCCTGATCCCGCAAAATAACGGTTTATTTAGCGAAGCCGATCTCAATCGTGAACTGAAGCAGCAGAATCGCGTGACGCCGCACATCATCAGACAGATCGTCGAGTTCGCGGAGGATCGTCGTGGCGTGATGGTATTCGCCGCCACGGTAGAACATGCGCGTGAGGTTTTATCTCTGTTGCCCGAGAACAGCGCGTTGGTATCTGCGGAAACAGTGGTGAAAGAACGCGACCGTTTGATCAGCGAATTTAAAGCGCAGCAGTTAAAGTTTTTAGTGAACGTCGCGGTACTGACCACCGGCTTTGACGCGCCACACGTCGATCTCATCGCCATTCTTCGCCCTACTGAATCTGTCAGCCTGTATCAGCAAATCGTCGGGCGAGGCCTGCGTTTGTCGCCGGGCAAAACCGACTGCCTGATCCTCGATTATGCTGGCAATCCGCACGATCTCTTTACCCCTGAAGTCGGCACGCCAAAAGGCGCCAGTGACAATCAGCCGGTGCAAGTGTTCTGCCCAGCCTGTGGTTTCGCCAATACCTTCTGGGGAAAAACCACCGAAGATGGCCATATCATTGAACATTTTGGCCGTCGCTGTCAGGGCGTGATGGAGGATGATGAGGGCAATCGTGAACAGTGCGACTATCGCTTCCGCTTTAAAAGTTGTCCCGACTGCGGTGCAGAAAACGATATTGCGGCCCGCCGCTGTCATCAGTGCGATCGTATTATGGTCGACCCTGATGATATGTTGAAAGCCGCGTTAAAGCTCAAAGATGCACGCGTGCTGCGCTGCGGCGGCATGACGCTGGAGCAAGGGCGCGACGAGAAAGGCGAATGGCTGAAAGCGACCTACTTTGATGAAGATGGCACCAGCGTCAGTGAGCGTTTTCGTTTGCAAACGCCTGCACAACGCAAAGCCTTTGAGCAGCTGTTTATGCGCCCACACCAGCGCGCACCCGGCGTGGAACTCGGTTGGCAAACTGCTGCGGATGTTATTGCATTGCAGCCACTGCTGCGCCATCCCGATTTTGTGGTGGCACGCGCGAAAGGTCATTTCTGGCAAATTCGCGAGAAGATGTTCGATTATCAGGGACGTTATCGACGCGCGAATGAGCTGCGTTAAACGACGGAATCATTTGCCCGCGTCTTCTATTGCGGCTATAATGCCGCCCGCTTTTGCATCCGTAAAAGCATATGAATAACCGTCTGTTGCTGGGTCGCCTGTAGCAGAAATGATTGAAGAGAAATCAAATGACCACTTTCAACGCTGAAGTACGTAAAGAGCAGGGTAAGGGTGCGAGCCGCCGTCTGCGTGTAGCAAATAAATTCCCAGCCATCATCTATGGCGGAAACGAAGCGCCAGTTGCTATCGAACTGGACCACGACGTTGTAATGAACCTGCAGGCTAAGCCTGAGTTCTACACCGACGTGCTGACCATCGTTGTTGATGGTAAAGAAGTTAAAGTTAAGGCTCAGGCGGTGCAACGTCACCCGTTCAAGCCAAAACTGCACCACATCGACTTCGTTCGCGCTTAATCGCCAACGAGTTGAAAAGAGAACGCCGCTTACGCGGCGTTTTTTTTGCCTGTAAATCAGTTGCCGCCGGTTCGACGCTGTAACTGATCGCGCAGATTAGGCGGTGTGCCTTTGATGGTCAGGGTATCGGTCGCGGGATCCCAAAAAATGCGCTCGCCCAGTAGCATGGCATCAAAATTCAGCGTCAGGCCGCCACCGCTGCCAGCAAACTTGGTCAACTGGCGCAATGTGCTACGGTCAGCCGGGAAGTGCTCTTCCAACTCATAACCCTGCTCCTGGGTAAAGGCCTGGAAGGTTTTCTCTCCCAGCGGCGGCAGTTCACTGGAAAGATCTTCCAGCGCAATCTCCTCACCCGCCTGCAGTTGGTCGTTGCAGTAGCTGTAAACCTGCTGACGATAGTTCTGGCGCTCGTTCTTATCGAGATTCGATTCCGCGCAGTAATCATCTACCGCCTGCAGCAACCCCCGGTTCTGTGCTTTGGTATCGAGGCCAACGCTGGCACCGAGGAAATCCATAAAGAAATCGGCCACTTTGCGCCCGACGCGTCCACGCAGGAAGGTCAGATAACGGGTGGATTCCGGATTGGTTTCCCATTCAGTAAGATCGATACGCGCCACAATATCCGCATGATTAATATCGAGATAATGGGTGCTGCTGATATCCAGCTGCTCATTGACGCGCATGCTCGACTGGCTGCTCAGCATCGCCACCAGCAAATACTCCACCGCCAGATAGCGATAGTGCAGGAACAGCACCACGCCACTTTCCGCAAATGGATATTTACCCAGCTCATCACGCAGACGGCCGGTCGCCGCACGACTGAAAGCCAGAAAGTCATCTTGCCCTTTGCGGCAGTTACGTAGCGCATCGGCCAGTTCGCTCTCTTCATTGAACAAACCGTAAGCCTTACTTTTGGCGCTGTACACCCGATGCAACTCTTCCGCCATCTCTTCTACCGCACGGGTAGTCGGCAGTAATGTGTCACGCAGGACCAGCTCAAGCTGATTTTCATCACGTTTAACTAACTGATGCAGGGCAATCTGGTCGATATCCAGACTCATGGTAGACTCTCCTTTGGGCTCAGGCGCGTATTCAAACACCGCCCGCCGCTGCTTTCAACTCCACGCACAAACTGATCGCTCTGCTTGCGATATAATTGCGGAAAAAAGCGCGTTGTTACGGTAATATACCGCCTTTTCACACTTGATTAGTCGACGATATGCCACAATCATCCCGTTATAGCGACGAGCGCGTAGAGAAGCTTCTCGCGCAGATGGCGCAGATTCTTGAAAAAGACAAAGCGCCAACCGACCTTTCCCTGATGGTGTTAGGGAACATGGTAACCAATTTGATTAACACCAGTGTCTCGCCGGCCCAGCGCCGCAGCCTGGCAAAATCTTTCGCGGAAGCGTTGCAGTCTTCCGTTCGCGATGACAACGCCCACTAAATTGCAGATCTGACCTCATAAATATGGTAACCAACCGGCAGCGCTACCGCGAAAAAGTCTCCCAGATGATCAGCTGGGGGCACTGGTTTGCCCTGTTTAACATCATCTTCGCGCTGATTTTAGGCAGCCGCTACCTGTTGGTCGCCGACTGGCCCGCCTCGCTTGCGGGCCGTATTTATGCCTATACCAGCTGGATTGGCCACTTTAGCTTTATTGTGTTTGCCGGTTATCTGCTGATTATCTTCCCACTCACCTTTGTGGTGATGTCACAGCGATTGCTTAGGGTGCTGTCGGCGATTATCGCCACTGCCGGGCTGACGCTGATTATGGTCGATAGCGCGGTATTCAACCGCTTCCACCTCCATCTGAATCCGGTGGTGTGGGAGTTGGTCATCAACCCCGACCAAAGCGAGATGGCGCGTGACTGGCAGCTGATGTTTATTAGCGTACCAGTCATCTTCCTCGTGGAGATGTTGTTTGCCACCTGGAGCTGGCAGAAGCTGCGCAGCCTGAATCGACGCTCATTTGGTAAGCCGCTGGCCGCGCTGTTTATCTGTGCTTTCTTTGCCAGCCATCTGTTGTATATCTGGGCCGATGCCAATTTCTATCGCCCGATTACCATGCAGCGCGCCAATCTGCCGCTCTCCTATCCGATGACCGCGCGACGTTTTCTTGAACGTCATGGCTTGCTGGATGCGCAGGAGTATCAGCGTCGTCTGGTGCAACAGGGTGATCCTGAGGCGCTGTCAGTGCAGTATCCGCTGAGTGATATCACCTTCCGCGATGGCGGCACGCGGCACAACCTGCTGCTGCTGACCGTTGATGGTTTGAGTCATGACAATCTGGATAAGGCACTGCCATCGCTGAATCAGTTTGCCAGTGACAACGTACGTTTTACCCAACACTACAGTGCCGGGATTGCGCCGGAAAAAGGCATGTTCGGTCTGTTCTACGGCATCTCCTCCAGCTATATGGATGGCGTACTTGCTGCGCGCATGCCTTCGGCATTACTTGGTGCGCTGAATTCGCAGGGGTATCAGTTTGGTCTGTTCTCCTCCGACGGCTTCAGCCAGCCCTTGTATCGCCAGGCGCTGTTAGCGGATTACAGCCTGCCAGAGGCGGAGGCTCAGCCAAACAGCACGACGGTGAACCAATGGCAAAACTGGCTCAATGGCCAGAAAGCCGAGGGTGCGCCCTGGTTCTCCTGGATTTCACTTGATGGCGTCAACGTGACTGGCGAAAGCATTAAAGCGCGTCAGCGCAGCTATTTGCGCCAGGCTAACAGCGTTGATGAGCAAATTGCGGCCGTGCTACAGACGTTGCAGCAACGCGATTTGCTCAAAAATACCGTGGTGGTGATTACCGCCCAGCGTGCGGTTACGCCGGATAATGATGATAATCCGGGCAACCGTGCAATGTTACGGGTGCCTCTGGTGGTGCACTGGCCGAATACGCCGGCGCAGACCATCGATCGTCTGACCGATCAGCAGGATGTGATGACGACGTTGATGCAACGTCTGCTGCACGTGCGCACCAATCCGGCCAACTATTCACAGGGTGAAGACCTGTTTGCTGCTCAGCGCAGCCACAACTGGGTCGCCAGTAGTGAAGAGGGCAAACTGGTGGTGACTACGCCAACCGTGACGCTGGTGCTGAATAACAATGGCAGTTACAGCGCCTACGATGCTCAGGGTAACAAACTGAAGGATCATAAACCGCAGCTGGCATTACTGCTTCAGGTATTGACGGAAGAGAAGCGCTTTACCGCAAACTGATTAATTATGAGGCAGTTAAAACCTGCGCATATTGCAATCGTGAGCGGAACCAGTAGACTACTTCTCCACGTTCGGCACGTAGCGCAGCCTGGTAGCGCACGGTCATGGGGTGTCCGGGGTCGGAGGTTCAAATCCTCTCGTGCCGACCAAAATCCTATAAAAAAGCAGCCCTTAAGGCTTAATGCCGATCAGTTAAGGATCAGTTGAACGATCCAGTGGCTGTGTAAGAATCCGGAAACGCTTCGTTTCCGGATTTTTTTATGCAGCTCAGTCAGGCCCTTGATATCGTC